>CAVGQN010000018.1:0-50727 GCA_963631395.1 bacterium | reverse complement strand
ATTTGGAGGCTAAGAAAACCAGCCCTATCTTTGCGCCGTGATTCGACGATGAGGGGACAAGCAGAGGGGCAGCGCGAAGCCCCAAAGCGGAGAGCGAAGGTGAAGCGGAAAGGGGCAGCGCGGAGCCCCGATGCGGACAGCGAAGGTGAACGAAGGGGCTAACGCGAAGCCCCGAATGGTGAAGCGGAGAGGGGCAACGCGAGCCCCAAAACGCGAAGCCCCGATGAGGCCGAAATGCAGCCCAGTTGGGTTTCAAAAAAAATCCAGTTGAGTTTCAAAAAAAATCCAGTTAGGCTGCAAATACCCCCCCCGCTCACAACGACGAATCACACGGCCCGCCCGCCGGCAGGCAGGCCACCAAGCTCCGGACGCGGAGCACCCCGGACGCGGAGCGGACGGGCAACACGAGAGAATCATTAACACGAGAGTCATTAACAAACAAACAAGAACATTTTCGAAAGCCAGATGAGCAGAACCAAGCTTGCCCAAAGTTATGCCAGGGCGAGAAAATGAGCACGAAGTGAACGGATGGTTTGAACACGAATGATTATTTTTCGAACACGGATAACACGGATCTAAGGGATACCTTCCGGACCTATGGTTTTAATAATCCGCGGAACATTTTCCAAGCCAAATGAGCAAAGCGAAGCTTGCTTCAGCTTTGCCATGGCGAGAAAATGAACACGTAGTGAACTTAAACGGAATTTAAACGGATTTTTCGTTACGAGACATATTGTAATTCGTGTAATTCGTGAGATTCGTGTTCTTAAAAACTCTATCTATGAAAAAGGAAAACTGGAAGACCATTCTTCAGATACTTATCAGCATCCTGACGGCCCTGGCCACCACGCTCGGCGTGACCAGCTGCATGAATTAACGTTCCAGCGTGTTACGTTTTGCGTGTTGCGTTACCCCAGGCGCCTAACATAAAACCCAACACCCAACACATAGCACCATTAAAAACGCTCCCGACCGCTGCCTTAGTGCAGTAGTCGGGAGACTTTGTTCGGCAAAAACCGTAGATTTAAGTTTGCCGGACAGCAGTAAGTTCAAAATTCCCCAGGCTGGGGAAATCAGGCAATTACCAGTTGTTGGTCAGCAGAGTGCCATACCACTTGGTGCAAGTTGCGACATGTCCGACCCAATAGCTGCGGAACAGACTGACGTTGTCGCCAAATGCGTCGACCACGGCTTCGGCATTTGAGAAAGGCACGATATCGTCCTCCTTGCTATGATAGAGCTTAATCAGGTGAGTAGGAGTCCAGCCCGTAGTCAAGTCGTTCTTGTCCAGGCATGCGTAGAGAGCCTTCGTCATTTCCGAAGTCTTGCAAAGAGCAGAGTCGCTCAACAGGTCTTGTACCGATATCGTACTGTCCGTGCTGTTTTTCATCAATACCTTCAAGGAGTCGATGAGTGGCTTTGAAGGAGTCTGTTTTGCAGCAATGAGTCTGTCCATATTATCCTTGATGGCCAGATACTTGGCGCTATAGAAGTCTTCTTCCTTCCACTTGCCCATGATTTCGGGGTAGCTGTCGAGCATTGACTTGATGACGATAGGAATGATGACAGGATAAGAGAGTTTGTCTGTCGAATAATAATAATCCATAGTCTTGCGTGGGCTGTAAGGGCCTGCGCAGCAGTATGAATAGTCAAAACGCCACTTGTGGGCAATCTCAGGATGCGTGTCAAGATATTTGTGGACAGCCAAAGCATTGGCTCCGCCCTGAGAACTGCCGATTACATACATCTTCCAGTCGTCCTCCATTCTGGTGTCCTCGTCTCTCTCTTCCTCAAACACCTTATAGCCCCTGGCCAAAGCATCAACGGAGTTGAGCGCGCACACGTCATGGTTCAGGTAAGGATGCAGTTTCTCCTTCGTGTAGCCATAACCGATGTAGTCGGGGATGATCAACAGGTTGTCGCCAAGAGCGATTTGTTCCTTCGAATAACTGTTGGTAGGACATTCGTCATTGCTCAAGACGGTGTAGTGCTCAACGAGATAGATGTTGTTGGGGTCGAGGTCATACCAGCCAAAAAACCAATATTTGGCCCAAGACACCAGACTTGACAACCTGATGTCGTTTCCGTGCTGGTCTTTGCTCCAGTAGTAGTACTCCCAAGCTTCAAAACCCAAGTAGAGACCATTGGAACCATGAACGTCATTCAAGGAGTCTTCTATCTGCTTGACGTTCTTCATGAAAGCGTCCCGAAGTTCGGCGTTGTCCTCGTCGGCATTGCCGCCATCGGGGCCAAATATCAGGTCGCACATCTCTTTGGCCGAGATAATCATGCTGTCGCCGATTATCACTTCATCTCTCCAGTCCTCTTCTTTCTCGTTGCCGTCATCGTCTTCATTGCAAGCGAAAAATGAAGGACAGCAAACCAATGCTACAAGCATCAGGTACAAAAACTTTTTTGCTTTTTCCATACTTAAAAAATTTATAATAAAAAGTTAAACAGTATTTTGGTCGTTTTTAGTGTATTTTTTCCCCTTTCATGAATTCCCTTAGCATAGAGTCGCCCATCTGTCTGTATTTCTCCTCGAGTTCCTTGCGCAAATCAAGGAGCAGGCTGTCTTGGGCGCTCTCTTTGAATGCCTCGTCCATGGCTTCCCCGACCGTAGAGAGTCTGCCCTTTACGATGATGACTTCGGAGGTGTCGCCTTCGATGGGCGAATACGGCTCCGGCTGAGGTTCCTTTGCTCCTCCACATACGCGACATGCGACAAAGAGGCTGCTCAAGCAGAACCCCATCAGGCTCGTCCATATACACAAGAGCCTTCTGTGTGACCGACTGACGTGTTGCATAACCAAATCAATTGTGGAGCGTGTCGAAGAATTCTGACGGCGTGTTGGTATACAAGTTGCCGAAGCATGAAGCATTCGCCACATGCACATGCGACCCAAGGGTATGTTCTGCCAGGTAAAGGTAGAACTCCCTGTAGGTTTGGTTCGTATTCTCCTTCATGAGTTTGACCACGTTGTTGGAGAACCGGTCGCTCGTCCAAACGTCGAGCGTGGAAGAATGGTAGTCGGCAAACGACTGTTCGTTGCCGCTGGCACTCGCAAAACTCAAGATGCCCGGCAGGCCCTCGGTCTGCCGTATCATATTCTCCGAGTAGCACGGTTCGAAGAGAATCAGCATTTTGCGGTATCTCTGCTCACTGTGCATGTCCGTAAGCATCTGCTTCAACATGTTCGCGCTGAACGGGTCGTTGTCGTATCGCCAAAGGAACCCGTTGCTGCTGTAACCGCTGCTTTTCAGACAGCCATGTCCGCTCCAGAAGAACAGGATGTTCGATTCGTCGGTCGTGGGCAACACCACGGGCAAGTGCCGGCTTTGTCTGCCCAGGAAGATATCGCCGATGTCCGCTGCACTTATGGTGTCGGTGTTGTAATCCAGTTGCACGTCCCGGTAGAGATTGTCGCCGTCGCCGTATGCCTTTACCTCACCGGGATATTTATTGTTCGTGTGCCCTACGATGTCATTGGACATGATCAGGATGATGTGACCGTCGTCCCAACCCTTGCTCTTCAGGAGTTGGTACATGTTGAGCACATCCGCCTGATGACGGTAGTTGCGCCAACCTGTCGAGCCCTGTACCAGCACGGCCCACTGGTCCTTCATCGGCTTGTAGTCGATGTCTACGTTCTGGTCGAGTATGGTCTGCCGGTTCTTCGCCTGCCAGTTCCACGATGCCAAGGTCGGAGTGACACGGTTGTTGCCGTCACTGCTCCGATAGTCTATCGGAAGAATATTGTTCTCATAGACAACCCAGTGTACGTAGGTGCTCTGCAAAAGGCTGGTGTAGGCCTCGCTGTCGAAGCGCAAGAGCCCGCTTGCGCCCATCAACTTGACATACAGTCCGTTCTCGAGCAGGTATATGAGCGAGCGAAGTCCCAGCTCATTCCATATGACAAAAGACTCTTGCCCCAACGATGTCACTCGACGAATGACTTCGTTGGTGTCCATCTGGTCGTGTGTATAGTTCCTTACGAATGCCGCAAACCCGGCCAGGAGAATGGCATCATAGACTTGTGGCTCCGCACCGGCCGGGGCCGTGCCGAAGTGTTCTTCGTAAGCCACTTTGAAGCCTGTCTCCGGGTCAGCATAAGGAGCCACGCCTTCAGCGCCTTCGGCCAAATCGCCCAGGTTCAACAACGAAGCCGACAAGGCTCCGTTGGAAAACAACACGCGAGGGGCCTTGTCCCCCAGTTGTTTTTTCGATTCAAGGACTGCCTTAGCCTCTTCCGTGGTCCGCACGGCGCAGATGGCGCAATCGACACCACTGCCGAGCACTTGAGTGGCCGCATCCGCCAGGTCGTTGTCGGAATATTGCCTGCTGAGCGTCAGCTCCAACCCCATCTCGTTCGCCTGGAAGGGAATCCAATCGAAGAATGTCTGGCCATAGTCGTCAGTGGGCGACAATAAGGATACGGTCTTGGCTCCGCCCTCCCAGGCCTTTGCCATAAGAGCCTCGCACTGACTCACGTCCGTTTCGCACAGTGACCACAGGAACGGGGTCTGGTTCTTTACACCGGCGGTACCTACAGAATAGCGGCGTATGATGTTTTCGCTCGTAGCATAAGGCACAATCAGCGTTTTGCTCGCAATGCTGCAGGCTGATGCCACTATATCCACATTGCTGTTGCGCAACGGCCCCACTATGAGCAGGATGTCTGTGCGCCGGGCAAGTTCTTCCGAGAGTTTTTTCAGGTCGACCTTGTCTTCGTCATACCATTCGATGTCGAGGTCTACGGCTGTAGTATCGCCTAGAGCAATGAGGGCCTTTTGCGCCGAACGCAAGTTCTGCAACGCCCAGTTCACGGTGCTGTCCAACCGCGCTTTGAAGTCTCCGTTCGCATCGAGCGGAAGCACGACGGCAATCTTATAGTACTGCGTCTTCACATTTGTCACGTGCACGACAACGTCTTCCTCCTGCCGGCATGCACTTATGAGGCCGAAGACCAACAGCAGAAAGGATGCAAGCAAGACACCCGGACGGCATTTACCTGTTTCCGTTTTCATATTCTTCCTCCTTTTCTATTGCTGTCTGATATAAATCCCCGACGGCATTGCCTATCACTTGCTTGTAGCGGTCTGACACTACAAGTTCTATGTATTTGGACGAGAGCCCCCAATCGGTATGCTGCTCTATTGAGTCGCCATTTGCCCACTTGGTAATCCAGTCTTCCAACGCCTCGTCAATATGCTTCACGATTGAGAAAGGCACCCGAGCCGTATATTGTTGCATGTCGGCATCAACGCCAATGGTGTAGAACGAACCGGGATGCTCCCTGTTGTACCTGAAGAATCCCTGCACCGTGCCGCCGCAAATCGGCAGGACAAGCTGATAGGTTGAGTCGATGCCATACGACATCTGGTAAGCCGTATCTGCCTTGTCGTATCCGCCTGAGGTCTTGGACATGTAGTAATTGTCGACACCTATCTTCCGGCCCGCTTCCTCCTCGCCATCGTCTATGCCCCGGCAAAATGCGGTTCTCATGTCAGAGACATTCAAATCAGTGGGATTGGCCGTTGCGATAAAAATGCTGTCCACATCGGTAAGGCTCTGTGCGACCACCCTGCCGGCCTGATAGTAGGCCCCGTAACCGGACAGGCGCATCGTGTGGCAGTGGAGCGTGGTGTCCTTGGTCTCCGTCAACAGAATCGTCAGGTTGTCGGTCTCTGCAATCGTCTCCTCATAACGGTGAATCAACGGTTCGATATTGTCGTTGGAGATTATGACAAGAGACCTATTGTCTGATTCATCATACAGCATATAGGTAAAGAAGAGCTCAAGGACGGCATCGCACAGCACCGAATCCTGGGGCAGTACGGCCAACGACAAGAGCATCTTGCCGTTGTCGGTGGCCTTCGTGATGCCGCGCCACAGTTCATCCTGATAGCTGAGATCGCCCATCGCCCCCTCCTTGTATATGAAATACACAATGGGCCGATTGTCTTCCTGATGGTCATCATCTACATAGATGGTGTCTCCGCTTTTCGAACATGCGAAGAAAGACACGGACAACACGATTGACATCAGTCCGTAAAAGATACAACGAGATTTCAAAACCTTTTATTTTCGCGCAAAGTTAGGTGAAACTATTTAATGTTGTGAAAACCAAGCGGTACATTTTCCTGAAAAGCCGTTGAAAGAGTAAAAGTTGCAAAACGGACTTTCTATCCGACTCGGTCCACAGGACTTCTTGTCGCCTTGCCTGGACTGCATCGCCGCAACCGTGCAGATACGAGAATCCGGGATGCCGGTTGCCTGTTGCCCAACCAATGGGCGTCAAGACTTGCGACATCCCGGATTTGTCTGTCCTTAAGACAGATGTCCTGTTTGTTACGGCTCAACTACAGCACGCACAGAGAAACTGAAGTAACGGCGATAGCGATACCAGTCGTAGTCGCCACTGCCGAAATACAGGCTGTAGGCCATGCTCTTGAAACTTGCATAGCGCGAGCTGGACCAGTAGTAGCCACGCGAACCGTGCGTATAGACACGGTCTCCGTTGCGGTAACCTACAGCAGGGAGGAAGATGCTGTTGCCGTTGGCTTTGCTGATAACTTCAAAGCCGTTGATGAGTGTGCCGGCAGCAGTGGTCTTGTACGTCCATTTCCAGGTGCAATAATTGAAGTCGCACAACTCCTCTATTTCCTGCTTGCTGGGCATGCGGCAGGGGCTACCCCAATTGGCGGTGGCAGCGTCATCCTCTGCCTCGAGGATAAACTTGCAGTCCTTGTTGTTGTATTTCTCAATCCTGGTTGACGAAGAGCCCAATTTGTATGTACTCCAGTCGTAATAAGACTGAGTGGAAGTCTCGCCCCAGGCAAAATAGTCGCCATCATCAGTTGCAGCAGCTGCACCGACATTGGTTTCGGCCCAAAGAAGGCCGCTCGGTAAACCGAGATCTACAAACTTGTGACCATTGACAATCTTGCCTGTAGCGTCATTTCCTTCGGCATTGGCGGCCAATGCCATTGTCCACATACAAGCTACAGCAACGAGGAGCCGTGAGATTGACAGATTCTGTTTCATATGTATAATATGTTTGTATTGTTACACTTCCGTGTCGAAAAATGCATCCAGGCGCAAAGGTAATGTAAAATTGTGAAACAAAAGAAAGTTCTTGCCAAAAACTGATGTTTAGGGCTAAAATCTGTCCGTTTGTCCAGTAGAAATGCCGAGTGAGCATCGCAAGTAAGGACGCGTCACTCGTCTGTATGCTCCGAGGTTGTCACTCCTGCGAGCGAACCTTTGCCCGAAGCGCTGCCAATCCACTTGGAGGGCGTCCCGTTGTCGGTGCTGGAAATTTCTCATACGGCAAACGACTTGCCGGTCCACCTCTTCGAGTGCCAACGGCGCATGAGTATGATGCCGCGCAGGTTCTCGTCGAGAGCGAAGCCGACCCACATGCCCAGTATGCCTAACCCGAGAGGAATGCCCAGTACGTAGCTGACACCTACGGCCACAGACCACTGGAAGATGACACCGATGATGACCGGATAGACAGCGTCGCCTGCCGCGCGGAGTGTGCCGCATGCAAAGATGTTGCGCACTCGGCCAATCTCCAGGAACCAGTCTATGACAAGTATCCATACACACATGTGGATGATCTCCCCGTTACCGGTGAGCAGGCTGATGATAGGATAGCCCAATAGGGCCAGCAGCGCCGAGCAGGAAAGGGTCACTATCATGGACTGCCGGAGCATAAAGTTGCCGGTGATGTAAGCGGCGCGGTTGCGTTGCTGCCCGACGAGGTGGCCCACCAGGATGTCTCCGCCTTGTGTGATACTGGTACAGAACAGGTAGGAGAACATGATGATATTAACGCAATAGGTGCGGGCTGCGAGAGCTTCGTTGCTGATTTGGTTGATGAAGTAGGTAATGACCACCTGCGAGAGGCTATAACTCAGTTCCTCGCTCATGGCCGGGATGCCTATGTGCAGCAAGTTCTTCAGTTCGCGCCAGGGGAACGGCCAGAACCATTCGGCCGGATAGCGCCGGATATGGACTCTGGCATGGATGACGGCCAGCAGTATCATGGCCAGCATACGGCTGATGGCCGTAGACCAGGCGGCGCCCTCGACACCTAAAGCCGGGCAGCCCCAATGTCCGAAAATCAAGGCATAGTTGCCGATGATGTTTGTTACGTTGGCAATGGCTGTGACGAGCATTGGCCACGCCGTTTTGCCGACGGCACGGAGCGACGCACTGAATGCCAGCGAGATGGCCTGAAAGAAAGACAAGGCACCCGTGATGCGCAGGTAGACGATGCCGTCGGCCATCAACTCTTCGCGGAGACCCATCAGCTGCAGTAGCCGTTCGGCATCGCAATAGACCCAGATGCTGACGACTCCTCCTATCAGTGTGTTGAGCATGATGGAGAGACCCACCACTTGGGTCAGTCTGCGTTTGAGCCCGGCCCCATGGTATTGGGCACAGAGGATGGAGGCTCCCATCGAGATGAATTGATAGACCAGGAAAACGAGAGAGACCAACTGGTTGTCGAGGCCAACGGCGGCTACGGCATTGTCGCTGTAGCGGGATAGCATCACGGTGTCGACCACACCGACGGACATGACCAAGGCGATGTCCAGAAAAATAGGAAGAGAAAGTTTCTTCAGCTGTTGCTTCAAAACACTCATAACACGTAACGCAATGCAAATGTAAGTCTTAGCTTCTTTAAAATGCACGCGAAGGTAAGCCGAAATTGCGAGAGAACGGAATTTTCGGACGGAAAATCTTGTACATTCCGTCAATTCTGACTAACTTTGTGCCCGAAAAGAAATTATAGTTTGCAATTTTCTCTTGCTTTCTTTTCTCGTGCCGGGCATGAGAGTCACGCTGCCCGTCCCGATTGTAACTGCTTGAAAACAAAACTACGACGATATGTCTAATCCATACCAAAGTAACATCCCGCGTCTGCGCGACACCCAGTTTGTCGACTTGATGCTGCGCCGCATCTGCAATGTGCTGCTCGTTGCCAATCCTTACGATGCCTTTATGCTCGAAGACGATGGCCGCGTGGATGAGAAGATATTCCAGGAGTACGCCGAACTCGGCCTTCGCTTCCCTCCGCGCTTCATTCAGGTCGACTCGCAAGAAGCTGCGATGCAGACCATGCGCAACAGCAACATAGACCTTATCATATGTATGCCCGCCAAGGCTTCGATGCCCGAGAATGATGTCTTTGACATTGCATCGAGTCTGAAGAAGAACTATCCGCTCGTCCCCATTGTCGTGCTGACACCGTTCAGTCACGGCATTACTGACCGTATGAAGGATGTCGACCTTTCGATTTACGAGTATGTGTTCAGCTGGTTGGGCAATACGGACCTGCTCATCTCCATCATCAAACTTATCGAAGACCACATGAATCTAGACCACGACGTGAATGCCGGCGTACAGATGATATTGGTGGTGGAGGACAACATCCGGTTCTACAGTTCCATCCTGCCCAATCTGTACAAATTCGTGTTGCAGCAGAGCCAGAACTTCGCGACCGAAGCCCTCAATGCCACACTCGAGACTTTGCGCATGAGAGGACGTCCGAAGATTGTGCTGGCACGAAATTACGAGGAGGCTTGGGAACTGTACCATCGGTACGCCGACAATACGCTGGGTGTAATCAGCGACTGCCGCTTCCCGATGCAGGCTATCAAGGGCGCCAATCCGACAGAGGAAGAGAAGGACCCGGAGGCCGGTTTCAAGCTCCTGGAGGCTATTCGCAAGAACGATGCTTATATCCCGTTGATCATGAATTCTGCGGAATCAACCAACCAGCAGAAGGCCATCGACAAGGGATATCACTATATAGACAAGAACTCGAAGAAGATGGATGTCGACCTGCGCGATATGGTTCGCGACTACTTCGGGTTCGGAGACTTCGTGTTCAGGGACCCGCAGACCAAGGAGGAGGTCATCCGTGTACACAACCTCAAGGAACTGCAGGACAATATCTTCAAGATTCCCAATGGGTCGTTGCTTTACCACCTGAAGCGTAATGGCGTCTCGCGCTGGCTTTGTTCGCGGGCACTGTTCCCCATCTCAGAGTTTCTGAAGGGCATCACGTGGACATCTTTGCAGGATGTCGATGCCCACCGGCAGATTATCTTCGACGCCATTGTGTCGTACCGTAAGATGAAGAACCAGGGTGTCGTTGCCACCTTCCAACGGGAACGCTTTGACCAATACAGCGACTTTGCCCGTATCGGCGACGGGTCTTTGGGCGGAAAGGGGCGTGGCCTGGCTTTCCTGGACCGGATGCTGACACGTCACGAAGACCTGCAAGGCAACATCCAGTTGAACGATGGCGGCACATCGGAGGCATGGGTGATGACCTGCATTCCCAAGACCGTGGTGCTCTGCACGGATGTCTTTGATGAGTTTATGGACCAAAACATGCTCTACCAGATAGCTCTCAGCGATGCTTCGGACGAGGATATCCTGAAGGCTTTCCTGCGCGGTCACCTGCCGGACCGTCTGCTGGACGACCTCGAAGCCTTTATGGAGGTGGTGAAAGGTCCGATAGCCGTCCGTTCGTCGTCCCTGCTTGAGGACTCGCACTATCAGCCCTTCGCCGGCATCTACAGCACCTATATGATTCCGTATGAAAGCGACAAGTACCGTCGTATGGAGTTGTTGGCCAAGGCAGTCAAGTCTGTATATGCCAGCGTTTTCTACCGCGGCTCGAAGGATTATATGACCGCTACCTCCAACTTTATCGACCAGGAGAAGATGGCCGTCATCCTTCAGGAGGTTGTCGGCGAACAGCACGGCAGTCGCTTCTACCCGGTCATTTCGGGTGTGGCCCGTAGTGTGAACTACTATCCCATCAATGATGAGGAGGCTGACGAGGGTACCGTCTCATTGGCTTTCGGACTGGGTAAATATATCGTGGATGGCGGCGTCAGTCTCCGGGTCTGTCCGTCACGACCAGCCCAGATATTGCAGATGAGTGAGATGGAAATAGCGCTTCGGGATACGCAGACCGGATTCCTGGCTCTTGACCTGGATTATGACAAGACCAAAGACAAAGACGGCGGGGATTATGACTTTAAGGTCGACGACGGGTTCAACCTACGCCGTTTCCCCATCCGTGAGGCCGAAGCCGACGGTACCTTGCCGTGGGTCTGCTCTACCTTTGACCCCGAGAGTCAGTGTATATACGATGGTTACTATGAGGGCCGTAACCGCAAACTCATTTCGATGGCCGGAGTGCTCCAAAACGGGATGTTCCCTCTACCGGAGCTGCTGCAGAAGGTTCTCCGCTACGGACAGGAGGAGATGCGCCGTCCGGTAGAAATCGAATTTGCCGTCAACCTCCACCGGGCAGACGACGGAAGCCGCTACGGAGAGTTTCATTTGCTCCAGATACGTCCTATGGTCGACAATCGCCTGTCCATATCTCAGGACTTGAGCCAAATATCTGATGCCGACTGCCTGATGCATTCGCACAGTGCTATAGGATATGGCATCATCAGCGATGTGGCAGATGTGGTCTATGTCAAGACGGCTGATTTTAGTGCGGCCAAGAACACGCTGATGGTGGACGAAATCGAAAAGATTAACCGAACTCTGCTTGATGAGGGCCGTCGTTGTATTTTGATGGGCCCGGGCCGGTGGGGCTCGTCCGATCCCTGGCTGGGAATTCCGGTCAAGTGGCCGAATATATCAAGTGCCCGCGTCATCATCGAGTCAGGCCTTGACGGCTATCAGGTCGACCCGAGCCAGGGTACGCACTTCTTCCAGAACCTGACTTCGTTGGGTGTCTGCTATATGACAATCAATGCGTATCGGGGAGAAGGCTGCATACGGCAGGATATTCTGGACGGTCAGCCTGCCGTCCAAGAGACAGAACACCTGCGTCATGTCCGCTTCCCGAATCCGCTGACCATTATGGTTGATGGTGTGCATCGTGAAGGTGTCGTCTTGTTAGAGGCTGACGCGCAGTTGCACCCATAGGTTGTCTTGATGCGACCCGCGTATCTGTTGTAGCCCCGAACTGATGGTGGAGACGCCGGAGTAGGATGTCCTTGCATATTTGGCATCAAGAGCCAAATGCCGGTTTAGTTTGTAGACCACGCAACAGGAGAGGCGGAATCCCTTGCCATAGAGCATGGGTAGGCCGAAGCCGTAGAGAACAGATTTCTCGGAGAGATAGATGCGACAGTTGTAGTCCTCGGCCTTGAACCAAGTCCCTTGTATTTCGGCTTGTAGCGGAAAATCTGTGCGTCGCCATCCTGCCGTCTGGCTGATGGCCAGGCCGGTGTCGGCCTGGCTCTTGAGGCCGGTTCGGTAGACCTTGACGTGCATTTGCGTCTTGAGCAGTAGTCCCGTACGGGCATTCCAATTCAAACGGGCATCGACGGCATGTCTATAGTAAGGCGTCAAATCGTTTGGAGTGGAAGTCTGGGTGTTGTTCTTGTATTTGGCTTTAAGGCGATAGCGAAGGGAGAAAGCCAAAGTTTGCGTGCTGGCCTTCTCCTTTCCGTTTTTCCCTTTGTAGGTGCTCTCTTCCTCCTTGTCGTAGTGGATTCGTGCTGTCGTTTCATATCCTTCGGACGCTTGGTTGATACCGTATTGGGCTTTGGTGAACTGAAACCGTTCGGCCGCGATGTCAAGCGTCCAATAGGCAGACAGAGGACCGCTTAATAGTAACGATGCTCCACGTTCTCCTTGCATACTGCTGCTTTCGCTGATGCTGCTGGCCAGGAGTTGTCGGTAGCTGTTACTGTATTGCCGGTAGAACGCCGCAATGCTCCATGCATCGAAGACCGTACGATGCAACCCGTTGACTGTCGCCCAGCCTTGGCTATCATCAATGGCAGTTTCGCCTTTTAGATGAAAACCTAGCCAACGGACCTCATAATCCACCGAGCTTTGCAGTAGTTTGTGCCCACGGAAATAGTGCTTGTTGTAGGTGCAAATGGGACGATAGAAGGTCTTGTCGAACTGGGTGTAGAGCATATTGACTGACACCTCGTACCATTCGTCCATCCAACGGGCCGAGATGCCAGCATTGGTCATCCAGGCATTATTCCGCTTGTTGACTTCCTTTTGCGTGCGATGGTTTCCGTCGGTAGTCCAACTGGTCAGAGTGTCACCGGTCAAGGAGCCGTCTAGTTGTCTGAGGCTGACAAAGGGGATGACCTCCCAATGCTTACCCAGCCGTAGGCGTAGCGCAGCGCCTTGCATGAACCCGTCTTCGAAGGCACTGGTGTGTGGAGAGAGATAGGCGCTTCGATTGAAAAAGGTGGCGGCATAGATGTTTTTGCCTAACGAGAACTGCTGATTGCATAGCAGACCGCTGCCCATACGTAGTCGGTAACGGCCGACCAAACCTTGCCGTAGCCATCCACTTCCCTTACTGAAGGCGGCGTAGAGAGAGAAACTGTCGGCGAATGGCGGTTTGTACGACCAGCGTTCACCTGCTCCCTTGTCGAGCACAAGCCCAGCACGCCAATTTGTGCCGGAGGCTGCGTCTTGCCGGTAGTTGTAGCGGATAGTCTGATGCGACGGGTCACCCAAATAGGCTTTGCTTTGGTCTCTGCGGCTTTGGGTGACGTGCCGGTAGCCTTCGCGGCGATTCAGACATTGGTCGTAGCGAACCACGAGAGAGTGGCGGCCGCCGGCATGTGAGTCTGCCAGACGTTCCATGATGCGGCTGTAGGCCTCTTCGGTCAGCTCTTCGACATCCGCCTGTTCCAGTATTTCGTCTTCTGTCTGTGCCAAAACAGGGGCAGACAGCGACAAAAGACTGAAAAAAATATAAAGCGGAAGTCTGTTTCTTGTCATGATTGTCAAAAAGTATGTATCTTCGCGACAGAATCCGTACGTGAGCGGTCAATGGAGACTCTCTTCGGACGGTACCCTATGCACAATGAAAAGGCTTCTTGCTCTTGTCTGTTTCCTATTCGGTATGGTGTCTGTGCTGAATGCACAGCATATCCGCTATAAGAATGAGGCTGGACAGGAAGTCTTTCCGGCTCAGATAGACCCCGCTACAGGCGATACCGTGCCAACGATAGTGCTGAAGAACCTGTATTGCTTCAACAAGAAGCGGTTCAGAGGTGCAAGACACGAGCGGGACTATTGGCGTATGGTCAATGATGTGAAAAAGACCTTGCCGGTAGCCAAGGAGGCACGTCGGCTATTGGTGATTGCTTACGACACCTGCCAAGTGATGAACGACAGGGAGCAACGCAAGTACTTCAAATCGCTGGAGAAGAGCCTTTGGGTACAATACAAACCCCAGTTGAAAAAGTTGAACTACCGTCAGGGCAAACTGCTGGTCCGTCTGATAGACCGGGAGTGCAACCAGCAGTCGTATCAAATCATTCGGGAGTACTTGGGCAAGACCCGCGCCGTGTTTTGGCAGAGCTTCGGTGCCCTATTCGGGGTAAGCCTAAAGAGCGAATGGGAACCGGACGGCAAGGACAAAGAACTGGAGGATATTTGCATTCAGGTGGAGCGTGGCATGATTTAGCCGACTCCAGTCCCGTAGGCATAAAACCAATGCCTTTGGATTTTGACTTACGGAACTTGATTTAACTGATTACCTTCAGCATATCGGTCAGTTTGTTGACTTCATCGATGTAGCTTTCGATGTACCGTTGGTGCTTTTCTGCCCAAATGTCGTCGATAGTGATGAGTATGCCTGACTCCTCAACGTCCCCGAATTCGTCGTTGATGGCCGTGCCGAATGTCTTCATGGTCGGACTCAGCAGCATATAGGCATTGACGAGCGGCGGAATGCTGTACCCCAACTTGCGACATTCTGTGTTGAGCGTGCGGTAGTCATCCTTGAATTCGCTGGCGGTAAAGAGATGCTTCATCTTCTCGATGTCCGTTTCGGTCTCCAATGGAGAGTATGGCCAAACGAGATGGTCGTTGTCGGGAAAGTACTTGTTGAGGAAGTAGAGAATCATGTTGCGGCCCTCCTTCGGATAGTTGGGGTACATAGTGAACTTCCCATAGTAGTAGCTGCATCCGGGCAAGGTTACGGCAAGTGCGCCGAGTCCGTCCCAAAGGTTGTCGAGCGTAAACAAGGACTTGGCTCCAGTGCGTGACGACTGATGGTCGACTACGACAAAAGACCGGCCCAGTTCGAGCATGTGCGGCAGGTAGTCCTTGATAAATTTGTCCGAGAAGTGAAACATATGCGAGGTGGCCAGAACCGGTTGCCCGTTGTCGTCGAAGACAATGTCCGGGCCGAAGATAAAGCGGTAACCGCCCAATATCTCATCCGTTTCCGAATCCCATACAATCAGTTGCCAGTAGGGTTTTTCCATAGTGTCAAAACGGTCGATGTCGGTCGACAGGCCTGTGCCGCCACCGGCTTCGCGGAAGACCTGCTCGCGCAGGCGTCCCACTTCGTTCATCAGCTGTGGACACTGGTGTGCTGTGAAAATATAAATGTCTGTGCCGCCTTTGCGTGAATGGCGCAGAAACCGGGCCTTGGCGCTCAGTTCGGACTTGAGGACCTCTTTATCAATGGGGTCTACGATTGGTTCCATGATGCCTTAGTTGTTTGTGTTGTGTGTTGTGTGTAGCGCATAGCATTGTTCGCGCAGCCATGTTGCCCATTCTGCGGGTGTCTTTGACCGGTCGAAGTGCTGCCAGGGAATAGGTTTCCCGATGGAGATACGAAATGTCTTTCCTTTGGCCGTCTTCATCATCTGGCGTGGCAGAAGGATGAGACCGATGTTGAATTTGATGCCCAACATACGTCTGAACCATTCCAGACCATAAAAAAAGAAAGAGTTCCGACCTTCAAAATGCAGTGGTATAATATCTCGTTTACTCTCGATGGCTTGCGTGATAACGGATTTCTTCCACTCGATGTCCTGGATTCGCCCTCCCATAAAGCGGCTGCAGAATCCTGCGGGGAAAGTGAGTATTTGCGTATCTGGGTCGTTGTAGGCATCTTCGACAGCCTGCATGTCGCTGCGCTTTTGCTTGCCTAGGGTATTGACGGGAAGGAAGTTGGGTTGTAGACCGACGATGTACATCAGCAAGTCGTTGACGATGACTTTAAACTTCGGGTACTTGTGTCCGAAGATATTGATGTAAGAGATGCCGTCGAAAGCACCCAGGGGATGGTTGGAAACAAAGACGAAACGACCCTCGTCGGGCAGGTTGTCCATACCTTGGATGATGTAGTTGACCTTCAGTTGTGTGCACATGCCTTGGGCAAAGTCCGGTCCCTCGGCGTCCTTTAGGGTTATAATCGTTTCGTTCATCTCCCTTTGGCAGATGAGCCACTCCGCAAAGCGGATAACCCATTTCGGCACTTTGGGGTAGTATTGCGGCACCTTGTTGCGGACCACAGCATCGAGGTCTATGAGTTTTGCTTCGTAAGCCATCTCAATATACTTTATTTCCGTTGACCCATGTTCCCATTATCCTATGGCTGAATGTCCTCCCTTCAAAGGGACTCCATCCGCATTTTGACAGGACTGTTTGCCGGGTGACTGTCGTATTGCTGTTCGGGTCGACCAGGACGAGGTCTGCTCTTTTGCCTACCGCGATTTCTCCCCGGTCGGTGAGCCCGAAACGTTGTGCAGGGTGCGTGGACATCAGTTCTACGAGTTTGCCGAGCGAGAGCACACCTTCCTTCATCAGTTCGAGTATGGTGAGCAGACTGAACTGAATGCTGGGCATTCCGGAGGCAGCTCGCAGGCATCCGCCTTGTTTGTCGCTTAGCAGATGGGGTGCATGGTCAGTGCCTATGCTGTAGATGTGTCCGTCGCTTAAGGCCTTGCGCAAGGCTTCGCGGTCTTGGATGCTCTTGACGGCAGGGTTACATTTGATGAGAGCACCCAATGTGCGGTAGTCTTCTTGGGAGAAGAAGAGATGGGCGGGGGTGACTTCGGCTGTAATGTGTTCTGAGGGGAAGAACTGCAGTTCGTCGGCTGTCGTGATGTGGCAGACGTGCAGTTGTGCACCCGTCTCTTTGGCTAAACCGACGGCCATACGGGTCGTTTCCATACAAGCTTCGGCACTGCGGACCAAAGGATGCATTTCTATCGGAAGATCTGTCGGCGGTTCTTGATCAGGGTGTAGGGCTTGTGCTTCTCTCAGATATTTCTCTCGGTTGTGGCGAATGACTTCCTCGCTTTCCGAGTGAATGCCGATGACGCGTTGGGTGCCGGCAAACAACTTGCGGAGTTTCTCCAAGTCGTTCATTAGCATACCGCCAGTCGAAGACCCGAGGAAGACCTTGAATCCACAGATTTCATTGCGGTGTGGCGAGTCCGGTTGCCCGTAGTCGTGTAGGGCTTGTTCGATATTGTCAGAGGTGATGCCGTACCAAAGTCTATAGTCGACCACACACTTCTGCCGAAAGAGAGCGTGTTTGGCAGCCAAGGCTTCAGGGGTAGTTGTGGTCGGGATGACGTTCGGCATATCCATGACTGTAGTCACTCCGCCGGCTGCGGCTGCTCGGCTTTCGCTGGCAATGTCGGCCTTTTGTGTCAAGCCAGGTTCGCGGAAGTGCACATGGCTGTCTATACATCCCGGAAGCAGGAATGGTCCGTCTGTGACCGTCCGCTTTCCGGATTGTAGCCGAAGGTCGGCAATCAGTCCGTCATCTCCAATGACAATGGTCCCGAGCCGAAGTTCTCCTTCAGTGTATATGCCGATATCCTCAATTGTTTGCATTGAGTTGAGGGTACTTGCGGGTTAGTGAACTGAGCTTTAGGCGGATGACACCGAATACCGCCTCACTGAAGATGCCTCCTGACATCTTGGATGTGCCGAGCACGCGGTTGGTGAATATGATAGGCACCTCCGTGACTTTGGCGCCCATCTTGGTCGCCGTAAACTTCATTTCTATCTGGAAGGCATATCCCTTGAAGCGAATCTTGTCAAGTTCCATTTTGCTGAGCAGTCGGCGGCTGTAGCAGACGAAACCGGCCGTTGAGTCATGCACCTTGATGCCTGTCACGAGACGGACATAGACAGAGGCATAGTAAGACATCAGTACTCGGCTCATAGGCCAGTTGACGACATTCACACCTGTGATGTATCGCGAGCCAATAGCGAGGTCAGCTCCGTCTTCATGGCAGGCCTTGTGCAAGCGGAGCAGGTCGTCGGGGTTGTGACTGAAGTCGGCGTCCATTTCAAATGTGTAGTCATATCCCTGTTGGAGCGACCACTTGAAGCCTGTGATATAGGCAGTGCCGAGACCTTGCTTTCCGCTTCGTTCGATGAGGTGGAGTTGCGTGAATTCCTTTTGAAGACCTTTTACAATCTGAGCTGTGCCGTCTGGAGAACCATCGTCAATGACAAGGATGTCAAACGGGTGGCTCAATCCAAACACATAACGGATGATGGCCTCGATGTTTTCCTTTTCGTTGTAGGTGGGTATGATAACCAAACAACGGTCAGAACTGTTAGCAGGTGTTGTGTCCATAGATAATAGTAGTCAAAGGTGAAACCTTTTCAGAACGCAAAGATAATGATTAATCACGTTATTTGCATATTCTTTGTACTTTTTTTACTGATTTTTAAAAAAAGTTGTGGACTAGTGACCCTTTTCCAAAGAATTATCTGTACTTTTGTGGGCTGATTTACAGATTTACACGTTTTGTCTATTCGGTTATGAAATACTTTTTGATATTGTTTTCGGCCTTCATCTTCGGTGCAGCGCAAGCCGTCACCTTGCAGGAAGCACGTTCGTATATCACCAACAAAGACTATGCACAAGCCGTATTGGCTTATCGGACTTTGATGCAGCAACAACCGGCGTTGGCCCGCAATGCAGAATGCAACAAGTTCTTGGGACAGGCGCTCTGTATGACAGGTCAGTATGCGGAGTCTGTGCCATACCTGGAACTAGCCACAAAGCAGGGCAATAAGGGCGCCTGGTGGTATTTAGGCATCAGCCGCCAACACCTTTACAACTTCGAGGGCGCCGTCACGGCTTTGGAGAAATACAAGAAACTATGTGGCAAGACATCTCCGTGGATACCCCGCACGGACAGCATCATCGCCGAGTGTGAGATTGGCCTGAAAGGGATTCGTCATGTGCAGGATGTTGTTATCCTGGATAGTATGCTCGTTCCGAGACAGCAGTTCTTTGCTCATTACAGACTGGGCGCAGAGTCAGGTCGAACGGTCGCTGTCGAAGGGATTGGCAATGCCGATGGTGCCGTCTACGAGAACCAAACGGCTGACCATCGCTTGTATGCCGATGTCGATACCGACGGTGTATACCATCTTTATGAGACGACCCTTTTCAACGGTGAGTGGAGCGAACCCAGTGTCGTATCCAGCATCAGTGTCGGGACTCGCAAGCTCTGTTACCCATTCTTGACCAGTGACAGCGAGACCCTATATTTTGCCTGCGACAGCACGCCGGGCTATGGAGGACTGGACATCTACAAGACCCATTACAACTTTGAGTCGGAGTGTTACTATACGCCTGAGCGGATGGATATGCCTTTCAATTCACCCTACGACGACTATCTGATGGCTATCGACGAGACACATCAAGTAGGTTGGTGGGCCACCGACAGGAGTGTGCAGGATAAAAGTCTTGTATGCATCTATCTGTTCCAAATCAGTGAATCGCCCTCTTATCTGGAAGGTGAAAATCCCGGTCGAGCCCGCATTGACCGTATCGCAGACACTTGGCAAGAAGAAAATGGTTACGAAGACTTCGTGCAGGAGGTTCTCAATGCACCTCAAGAGGTGCAGGTCGTGGAAATTTTGCAGATTCCCATAACTGACAATCTGGTCTATACGTCTGTTGACCAATTTAAGTCTGCCCAAGCCCGCGAAGCCTACCAGCAGTCCGTCAAGATAGAAGAGAATTTGGCCAAGTTGCATGATGAACTGGCTCAACTACGGGAGGAGTGGCATAATGCCGACGATCGTCGCCGCAAGCAACTTACCTCTGTCATCTTGCGTGATGAAAGCCAGGAGACACAACTGATGGGACAGTTGGCTGAGACCCAAAAGAAATACAGAAACCTTGAGATTGGGAAGAAGAAATAAGGACGAACTTTTGTGCCCTTAATAAGGACGAAATCTCGTGCTGCCCTTCGCTGCTTTTACACTTCCTTAATCAAAAACCAGCTTAAGATATGATACCTGAATCTGAACTCATCATCAACGCAGATGGCAGTTGTTTTCACCTCCATCTTCGTCCCGAGCAGTTAGCGCGTAAACTTCTTGTATGCGGAGACCCAGGCCGTGTGTCGACCATCGCTTCCTTCTTCGACAGTCGGGAGTGTGAAGTTTCGAGCCGGGAGTTTCATACCATCACCGGCACTTACAAAGGTAAGCGTATCACAGCCCTAAGTCATGGCATCGGACCTGACAATATCGATATTGTGATGACTGAATTGGATGCTTTGGCCAATGTCGACTTTGCGACGCGTGAGATAAAAAACGAACACACGACACTCGAGATTGTGCGGTTGGGTACTTGTGGCGGATTGCAGCCATACCTACCTTGCGGAACGAGTATCGTGAGCGAGATATCAGTGGGCTTCGACGGCGTGCTGAACTGGTATGCGGGGCGGGATAGCATTTCAGACCTTGACTTCGAGCGCGAGCTCACCACATTCATTGGCTACCCTCAGAAGGCTGCAGCTCCTTATGTGGTATGTGCCGACGAGGAACTGGCGCGCCGTATCTGTGGCAGCGATATGGTGATGGGGGTAACTTGTTCGGCCGTAGGTTTCTATGGTCCGCAGGGGCGTGTGGTGCGCTTGCCTCTTGCTTCTCCGCTACTCAACCAAAGGCTCGAAGCCTTCGAATATCAAGGACACCGCATTACCAATTACGAGATGGAGTCTGCGCCTTTGGCTGGTTTTGCCCGACTGTTGGGACACAAAGCCGTAACCGTCTGCAGTGTCGTGGCCAATCGCGTGGCCCTGGACAGTACCCCAAACTACAAGACCGCCATCCGTGACTTGATTATCACTGTGCTGAATAGAATCTAAGAGTACCAGTCCTTTTGGTTGGCCATTGCTGATTGCTGTAAGTGTCGACAATCAGTTGTTGCTGTCAAAATAATAAGTAATCGTTCCTGGGGTAAGGCTACTGCCTCCGATGGCATTGAAGCGTGCCTTAAGGGCTGCTTCACGAGCCGCATTGCGGATAGATTGGTCTGAGATGGTCGTGCCTTTACCGATGACGGCCTTCTTGACGATGCCGGAAGCGTCGACCGAGATGTAGACAACCACCTTGCCACTCATATTGCTGTCAAAGACCGGCCTGGGCAGGCTGCCTGCCAGACCGCGTCCACCCAAATCAAACTCTCCGTATCCGGCACTGCCGGAAGTTGCGCCAGTGCTGCTATTGCCGGTTGGCGAACCTTGCTGACTGGTCGCGTTTCCTGTACCCTTGTTGTTGAGCAGTCCGGCTATCTGATTGTTGATGGCTTGACGTTTGGCGGCCTCTTCTGCTGCACGTCGCGCCGCTTCTTCCTCGGCCTTCCGTTTGGCTTCTGCCTGTTGCCGTTCCAGTTCTGCTTGGCGTTCCAACTCTTGCTGCCGCTTCTGTTCGGCTTCACTAACTTTGTCTGTCTTTTCTTGCTCTGATGCAATGGCAGGAGCATCAGCATCTGTCTGTGTGAGCAAGGGCTCGGAAGTCTGCTGCGGCTCAGGCGTAGTGACCGGTTCGGGAGGTACTATCGGTGCTGGCTCCGATACTTGTGGCATTGGCTCGGGGTGTGGTTGAACATCGTCCGTCGCTTGCGACTCCTGTCCGCTGCCTTCCGCATCGATGCCGACCATCACCAGCACGCCGCTGCCCTCCATCGATGTGTCTTGTCCGAAGTAGGTGAACCAGAATATCCCAGCTACCAGGACATGCACCAGGACGGTGACAGTGATGCCAATCCCTTTGCTCTGTCTGTCTCGATCCATAGCTTACTTGATTGGGCGGGTAGCAAGTACCATCTTAAACTTGTTTTCTACGCTGATGTTCAGCACCTCTACCACCTTGGCATAAGGGATGGACTCGTCTGCATAGAGGGTGACGTACATCTCCTCATGTTGCTCTTGCACCGATTGTAGCCAGGGTTCTATTTGGTCAAAGTCCACGGGAGTTGGGGCCTCGTTGCCGAATGCCACATAGTACTTCAGGTCCTGGTCGATGGTGACACGTGCCTGAGGCGCCGCTTCCGTCTGTTGTTTGCTCTGCGGTAGCAACACTTTGATTGCATTCGGGAATACTATGGTAGAGGTCACCATAAAGAATATCAGCAACAGAAAGATGACATCTGTCATAGATGACATGCTGAAGGTGGCCTGTACTTTGTTTCTTCTTTTTAGTGCCATAGTGCGGGTGAACGGTTTATTTTGAGACCAAATCCAGGAATTCCATTGTCTTGGCTTCCATTTCGTTGACCACCTTGTCGACCTCGGCAAGCAGGTAGTTGTAGGCGAACATCGCAATGATGCCCACTATCAGACCCGCTACTGTGGTGGTGAGGGCTTGGTAGATGCCTGCAGAGAGCAGGGTGATGTCAGCCGAAGAACCGGCTTGCGACATATCGTAGAAAGCTTGAATCATACCTGTCACTGTGCCGAGAAAGCCAATCATCGGTGCGCCGCCGGATATGGTGGCCATCATCGAGAAGCCTTTCTCAAGTTTGGCGACTTGCAGGTTGCCGACATTCTCCATAGCAGCTTGTATGTCGGCTGCCGGGCGGTCCATGCGGAGAATGCCTTTTTCAATCATTGCTGCATAAGGGGCCTCCGTCTGGCGACATATGCGGATGGCAGCATCCTTCTTGCCGTCGGCGAGATACTCGCGAATGCGGTCCATAAAGAAAGGAACATCCTGACGGGCCTTGCGGATGACGAACAGGCGTTCGACAAATATATATACGGCCAAAAGCGACAGAAGCAGCAGCGGAATCATAAGCCATCCGCCTTTGATGGCCATGTCCATAAGACTCAATCCGTTGTCGGCTGTCGTTTCGGCAATGGCATCTGAAACCTGTGCCGCGCTGTCTGCTCCACCGGGCATCACTAACTGTAAAAAGAATAACGTTGTCATTTTTTGTATTTTTTGAGTTTATAATTTGCTACTTTGAGAAAATATATTCATCTTTGCTGCCTAAAACCATAGCTCCTTTATGATGAAGATAGCATTGTTCGGTTCGGCAAAACCAGAAGCCTGCGACCAAGTGAAAAGTATCCTGGATACTATAACCGGTGTCGAATATATCGACGAGGGTCAGCCAATGGACGGTGTCGATATGGCCTTCAGTATCGGAGGTGACGGCACATTCCTGCGCACGGCAGCCAAGGTAGGTGTATTTGGCATCCCCATCTTGGGCATCAACGCCGGTCGCCTTGGCTTCCTGGCCGATGTTCCTTTGGACGAAGCTGCCACGATTCTGCCGGAGATGCTGACTCGGGGTAGCTATCGGATAGAGAACCGTGCCCTTTTGGGGCTGACCATACCTGATTCGCGACTGCCTTATCAGTCATTCGCCCTCAACGAGGTAGCGGTGCTCAAGCGGGCCGGGTCCTCTATGATTTCCGTCACCGTCTATATTGACGGAGAATTGCTCAACACTTACGACGCTGACGGTTTGGCCATTGCCACTCCTACTGGTTCGACGGCTTATGCTATGAGTGCCGGTGGGCCTATCCTCGAACCTCGTTCCAATTGCTTCGTCATCGTTCCCATTGCGCCCCATTCGTTGACGACCCGTCCTTTGGTCATCCGTGATGGCGGCTGCATCGAAGTCCATGTCAAAAGCCGTAACAACCTCTATCTGGCCGCTGTCGATGGTTTGCAAGTGCCTTTGACCACCGAATCCATTTTGCGTCTGACGCGGGCCGAACAGGAGGTCGGTGTGGTACGTCGCAAAGACCATACTTTCTTCGATACGCTACGCCAGAAGCTGATGTGGGGTGCTGACTCTCGTATTTAACCTTCGTCTCCTGTTGGCGACTCTAACTTGGCCGTGTCGTCCAGTATCCTTATTCCATACACGCCCTCAAACCGGGAGCGCACTTTCGGCATCGCGGACTTTCTGACGCTGAGGGTAAGCACGCAACTGTCGGCTTGGAAATCTTGTGCCAGGACGGTAGCGCCCTCTTCCTTCACGATACGCATCGCCTCACCCATCAGGGGGTACTCGTATTGCACAGAGAGTCGGTCTTCGACAATCTTTTCCACTATCTCGGCCTCGCTGAGGGCCAGGTTGGCCGCAGTGCGGTAAGCTTCGATGAGACCGCTTGTCCCCAGTTTGACACCTCCGAAATAGCGGACCACGACCACACAGATATCGGTTAGACCGAAACTGTTGATTTGTCCGAGTATGGGCTTCCCTGCAGTTCCCGACGGCTCGCCGTCGTCGTTGCTGCGGAACGTATCGCGTCCGGCCCCAATCATATAAGCCCAGCAGCAGTGACGTGCGTCGAAGTATTCTTTCCTATGCCTGGATACAATCTCCTTGGCATCCTCGATGGTATGACACGGTTCGGCGAAAGCCAAAAACCGGCTCATCTTCTCCTTGTATAGACCTTTGGAGGGTTTGTCGAGGGTGAGATATGTATCTTCTGACGTCATGTGTAGGCTTTAGGTTTCGTCTTCGCGCGACTATGTTCGTCCTTTTGGCAAGTCCGCTCTTACTCAACAATCTCGCCTTGTATGGATCCGATGCGCTTGAGCTGGATGATGACGCTCAGCGGTCGGTGGTCGGCCGACTGTGCTAACCAGACATCCAGTGGAGTGCTGTCACTGTCCTTGCTGGCAAAAGTGAGACCGATATGGTGGGCAGGATATTGCTTGCCGTTGCGGAGCTGGCAGGTGGTCTTGCCTTGGTAGGTCAAAGTCATCCATTGCCCGCGTACGCCTGAGAAGATATAGTACCGGACGGTCTGCCCGTAGCGCATGTTGTCGAAGTCCAAACTTCTGATTTTGTAGAAGATGGAGAGCATGTCGTATCCGATGGCATTGATGCCTAATGACTTGCGGGAATTGCCTTTCTTGCTGCGCCACCGGTAGATTTCGGTGTGGGTGCTGTCCACATCAGCCTCTTGGACTTTGTTGATGGTGGTGGCCGTCATCGCCTTCCCGTCGCAAAACGTCTTGTAGTAGTTGCGCTCAATGGCGTGATAAGAGCCTTCGTGCGTCTTCTTGCAGTATTCCAACGGAATCATGTTGGGGGTATAGTAACACTCGAGAGTGTCACGCACCTTCATGATGGTTTCGACGATGCTATGCGAGCGGCCGGCCAGCACACCGCACTTGCGGTCAGTGCCTTGCTGGGTCTTTTCGTCCCAAAGCGTGAGGACTCCGGAGCCGGCTTTCTTCCAGATGATACCCCAATGCCAATAGGCATCGTAGTGGAGTTCTTCAACTTTGGTGCTCGACTTGGCTTTGCTGGCTGCCATGGCTGGCAGAATGTTGCCGACCACAATGACGGCAGTCAGAATTGCGAGTAGTTTTTTCATTCTTAATGTTTTCCCTTTAGACGGGGGTGATAGTTTGCGGTTTAAAACTTGAAAAGCGTGCGAGTCGGCGGGCGAAGTTGTCCGAACCTGTTGGATTTTGGTCAAATCTTGCCGAGCTTGCGGAGGTACTCTTCGTTTTTGCTCACTTTTTCCTTCTTTTCCTTAGGCTTGTTGATCTTGACCTCCTCGGGTTTCTGCTTCGTCAGTTCGGTGGCAGTTACGTCCCAAGTTTGGGTGTAGTTCCAAGTGGCGCGGATTTCCAGTTTGAGGTTGAGGTAGTAGACCTGCTCGGGCTGTTGGTGTAACTGAAGGTTGCCGGCATCGAACTTGCCGTTTCGGTTCGAGTCCACTACTAGTCGTGCGAAGTAACTGCCTGTTGGCACATGTACGAACTTGGCCTGTCCATTCTGCACCTTGGCTTGTTGTATGGGTTGGTCTTTGGTGCTGAGCAACTGCACAAAGGCTTCGTCCGTCACGCCCTGTATGTAAAAGAGGATATGACCGTAGTCGTCGATGCTCCGCTCTTTGAATTCGACGGTGGTGCTATTGAGTGGCTGGCCGTAGATGTCCTTCATCGCGGCAGAGTCGGCCGTCAGCCGATAGACAGTAGCTGGATTGAAGTGCGGGTCGGCCAACAGCGTGAAGCGTCGGGGGTGAATGGTGTCGGGAACCCATTGCAGCGGCATGTCAATCCAAAGACTGTCCTGCTGCCGTTGTAGATGCAGTTTGCGGGTGTCGCACTCAGCCAGTGGCGCAGAGACCTCGAAGCGGGGCTTCTTGCCTATGTCAAGCGTCTGACCATAGACTTGCTTGAGTTCCATATAGGTAATAACGACCTTGGGGACCGAGTCTTCGTCTGCCTTGTCGTTTTTCCGCCGACGTCTTCCCTTCCCTTTCTTGGGTTCGTCCTGTTTGGCATTGGTCTGCGTGCGTACGATGGGTTTCAGCAGCGATATGGTATCCGTGCAGGGAACATCCAGGCCCGCAGTGTCCGTATGCAAATAAGTCATCTCCAGCAGGAGCGTGTCTGCACAATACAGCACGCTGTCTTTTATCCAATAGCTTAGTGTGTCGAGAGTTGCATTCGGTTCGCAAATCAAGACGCTGTCACCCTCCACCCTCAAGCTGTCCGGAGTGAGAAATGTCAATTTGGGTAGTGAGTCCATTCCGGCGGCGAACCGCACGTTGATGTGGATAGAGTCCGGACGGCTACAGTCATCCAGATAGCGGTTCTTCTTACCTTCGTTGAAACTCAGCAGTACAAGACCGGTAGGTTTGTAGTCAATGTAGCCGGAGTATCGGATGGTGTCGATGGCGCGTTCGGTTGTTCCGAGCGCTGACGAGTCACGTGCGGTCGCGACCTGACTGTCTGCCCAAACGGTGTCCGCCTTCTGGCGGTTCTCCATACTTGGCACAATCAGCGTGTCGACGAAGGCGATGTTCTCGGAGGTCAGGTCGTACTTGTAATTGCCGTTACCGTCCGTAAGGGCGAACAATTTGTAAGTGCCTGGCGCGCAACCCAGTATCTTGAATGCGCCGTAGGCATCCGTCTTGCCGGCCCGCTCGAACGGGTAGCGCATAAACAGGCTGTCGCCCAGGCTTTCTGCCGTGACGCTGTCCTTGATGCAGGCGCTTCCGTCCGGCTCGAACAGCCTATAAATGCCCACATAAGCCCCAGTGACAGGTTCAAGGTCCTCGGCATTGAGCAAAAATCCCGCTATCTGCATCGAGTCGATGTGGTCGCCGGTAGAGAAGAGAAAGGAGAGGCCTTCCATAGGGTTGCCCTCGTTGTTGTCTTGTACGGCATCGGCCAGGTCGATGGAGTAGGTTGTGTTGGGCCGAAGAGAGTCTTGCAGTTCGATGGTGACGTTCTTGGCATTGCTTTGGACTACGGCCGACTTCTCTTGTGGAGGAGAGACGGTCAACTTGTCCATTACATTGTTCAACTTGACGTTTTCATTGAAGTGCAAAGAAATCTTCTGTTTCGAGACGTTCGTCCCGCCATCCTTCGGGTCGGAAGAACGGAGTACAGGGGGGTCTTCGTCATAGAGTCCACCACCGGGAGACCCGATACTGGCACAGCCGGATAGGGTTGCCCCGAGAAGGGCGGACAAGCATACGATGAGGGCAGATTTGTCCCTCTTGTCAGCAGTTAACATGGCACAAAGGTAAGCAAATTTCGTCAAATGCTGTAGAAAATGGCGTTGAAAAGTGTTTTTTTAAGAGAAATTATGCTCTTAATTGAAAAATTTACTATCTTTGCCGCTTGAATGTGCAGCCCTAATGCACGTCAAAACCAGCAATTAAATCAATAATTATAAAATCAACAACACAAAATGCAAAACAAAGGATTTGTTTCCGTGTTCGCAGTGCTTCTGGCTCTTGTTTGTTGCTATCAGATTTCTTTCTCCTTCGCAGTAAGGAGTGTCGAGAATGAAGCAAAAGAGTTGGCTGCAGCATCGAACAACGAGAATTCGGAGCGGTATTACCTTGACTCCATTACTGAGAATTGGACATGGTTTGGCAACACCTACAAGCAGGCTCAGGAAAAGCAGATAGGTCTTGGCCTGGACCTCAAGGGCGGTATGAACGTCATCCTTGAGATTTCGGTTTCCGATGTACTGAAGTCGTTGGCTGCCGAGAATGCCGATGACCCCACTTTCGTCGAGGCTATTGCCAAGACGCACAGCGATCAGGCTACCAGTGGTGACGATTTCCTCGACGCCTTCGCCGCCAACTTCCGTGCCATCAACCCCAATGCCCGTTTGGCCAAGGTGTTCAGTACATATCAGCTGAGGGACAAAATCAAGAAGGACACTCCTGACTCGGAGGTCATCGCCGTCATCAAGAAAGAGATGGATTCGGCTTTGGGCAACTCCTTCAATGTGCTCCGCAACCGTATCGACCGTTTCGGCGTGGTTGCTCCCAACATCCAGCAGTTGGAGCGTGCCGGCCGTATCCTGGTCGAACTCCCTGGTGTCAAGGAGCCACAGCGTGTCCGCAAGTTGCTTCAGGGCTCAGCCAACCTCGAGTTCTGGGAGACTTATCAGGCAGATGAGGTTTACACCTATCTGACCGAAGCCAATGCCCGTCTTGCAGAAGAGGCAGAGAAGGCTTCTGCTACCGCTCAAGACGATGCAACTGTAAACCAGGAGGGTACGACTGCTGCTCCTGCTGATTCTGCTGCCGATGCTTTGAACTCCGCCCTGGCCGCTGCTGCCGAGATCGATTCGACCAAGGTCAACAACGGTCCTCTGTTCAGCAAGCTGCAGCCTTATGCAGGTTTTGGCGGTGTAGGCTTTGCCCTTGCTACCGATACTGCAGCCGTTACCGAGATGCTCAAGGCACAGGAGTCTCGCTTTCCACGTCGTTTGGCTTGGGCCTGGGACGTAAAGGGCTTTGACCCGACGGGCGGCAAGAAGGAGAACTGCTTCGTTCTCTATGCTCTGAAGGGCAAAGGCAATGACAACACCGTACCGAGCCTTTCCAATACGACCATCGGCGGCGACATCATCATTGATGCCAACCATGAGTACAACCAGTTTAATGGCGGTTATGAGGTCAACATGACGATGACCCCAGAGGCTGCTACAGAGTGGTCGAAGATTACGGGCTCCAATATCGGCAAGTCTGTAGCCGTAGTGCTTGACGGTATGGTCTACAGCGCACCGCGTGTAAACTCTCAGATTGATGGTGGCCGTTCCAATATTACCGGCAACTTCTCGCTCGAGGAGGCAACTGACCTTGCCAACATCCTCAATTCCGGTAAGATTGCCGCTGCAGTCAATATCGTAAGTGAGGACGTCGTTGGACCTTCACTGGGTCAGGAAGCCATCAACGAAAGTATCGTTTCCTTCATTGTGGCTCTTGTGCTCCTCTTCGCTTACATGATTTGCTTCTACGGCTTCAAGGCCGGATTGGTAGCCGATGTCTGCTTGCTCTTCAATGCCTTCTTTACGGCCGGCATTCTGTCGTCGTTCCAGGCTGTGCTGACCCTTTCGGGTATCGCAGGTTTGGTGCTTTCTTTGGGTATTGCGGTCGATGCCAATGTGCTTATCTACGAACGTGCCAAGGAAGAGTTGGCTTCGGGCAAGGCCTTCGTGGCTGCTATCGGTGCTGCCTATAGCAATGCCTTCTCGGCCATCTTCGACTCCAACTTGACCTCATTGATCACAGGTATCATCCTCTATGAGTTCGGTACAGGTCCTATTCAGGGCTTTGCCTTCACCTTCATGTGGGGTATCATTACTTCGTTCATCACGGCTGTATTCATGAGCCGTATCTTCATCGAGAGCACGGCCAAGACATGGTTCAAGAGCGCAACCTATACGGGCGTTCTTTCCAAGTTCATGAATTTCCGTCGCTTTGATTTCGTCAAGGTGGGCCGCAAGAGCCGCATCATCTACGGCATCATCTGCGCAGTCTGCGTCATCCTGATGATATTCCCGGGTATGGAGAAGGGTATTGACTTCACCGGTGGTCGTAACTTTGTGGTTTCATTCAACGATGTGCCGTCTGTTTCTGTTGAGAAACTCCAGTCCGCACTTGAGGGTGACGCCAACCTGAAGGGAGCTGCAATCAAGGTCATCACCATCACCAACGAGAATCAGGTTCGTATCTCGACCAACTTCGAGCTCAATGCCGCCAACGACGACGAAGCTACCTTGACTGTCAAGAACGCCATCTATGAGGCCGGCAAGTCGCTCGGTTATGTGACTTCGGTCGACAGCTTTGAGGCCTTCAACAACGAGACTTTCATCCCGTCATCACAGAAGGTGGGTCCGTCGGTAGCCGAGGATATCACACGTGGCGCCGTTATCGCCATTGTCCTCGCCCTCATCGCCATTGCCCTCTATATCTTCATCCGATTCCGCAACTGGGCATTCTCTATCGGTGCCTTGATTGGTTTGGTGGCCAACGTACTTGTCATCATCGGCATCTACTCCAGCTTCTGGACCTTCATCCCGTTCTCTATGGAGATTGACCAGGCATTCATCGCTGCCATCTTGACTGTCATCGGTTATTCTATCAACGATATCGTGGTTGTATTTGACCGTATCCGCGAGGTACGCGGTCTCTATCCAACCCGTCCGTTGAACGAGACTATCAACGACGCCCTCAATGCTACGATGACCCGTACCTTGAACACCTCTATCTCGACCTTCCTGGTACTGGCTGTCATCTTCATGCTCGGCGGCGCTTCCATCCGCAGCTTCATCTTTGCGATGTTGCTCGGTGTCGTTGCCGACCCGTTGACGACCATCTTCCTGGCCGTTCCGACCGCCTATGCTTTGATTGGCAAAAAGGAGAAGAAGGCATAACTAAGGGATTCTGCCCATATGGGTCGATAATATAAAGCGTGGAGGGCAGCCCGATAGAAGGACTGTCCTCCACTATTTTTGACAGTTGTTTTGACAATTATCTTGATAGTGACAGACTAGATATGACTATCCGTTTTACTAAAATGCATGGTTGCGGCAACGACTATGTCTACGTTAATGGCTTTGAGCAACACATTGCCGAACCGGAGCGATTGGCCCAGTATGTGAGCGACCGGCATTTCGGCATCGGGTCGGATGGCCTTGTGCTGATTCTGCCGTCCAAGACCTGCGACTTCCGTATGCGCATGTTCAATGCCGACGGTTCGGAGGCGCAGATGTGTGGCAATGCCTCCCGTTGCGTGGCCAAATATTGCTATGACAGGCATCTGACTTCCAGGAAAGAATTTACACTTGAGACTTTGGCCGGCGTCAAGACCTTGCACGTCTATACATACGAAGACCTGGGACAGGGCGTCAAGGGTACAGCGGCTGCAGACCGCGTTGCCAAGGTGACGGTCAATATGGGTGAACCCATTCTGAGGCCTGCCGACATTCCCGTCCAATGTTCCAATCCGGACCGTTGTGTCGATGAGCCTATCGAAATTCTGGGCAAAGAGTTTCGTATGACATGCGTCTCGATGGGCAATCCGCATGCCGTCTATTTCGTAGACGACGTTGAGTCGTTGTACCTGGAGAAGATAGGACCTGCATTTGAACATCATTCGGCCTTCCCCGAGCGGGTCAACTCGGAGTTCGTACACATTATTGATAGTACACACGCGCGCATGAGAGTTTGGGAGCGTGGTTCGGGCGAGACTTGGGCTTGCGGCACTGGTTCGTGTGCCACTTTGGTGGCTTGCGTTCTCAACGGCAAGACCGGGCGCAGGATTACGCTCGACTTGAATGGCGGAAGTCTTGAACTCGAGTGGGACGAGGCCACCAATTGCGTCTTTATGACCGGTCCGGCTACGGAAGTCTTCTCTGGTGTTATGGAATGGGAGTAGTGGCTCTTGGGGTAATTCCATCACTACCACCGCCTCGTTGAGTTTTGCTTCAAAAGAAAGTGCAGAAGATAGAGAGGGGACCCAAGCATAGCAAGAAAGAAAACGTAGTTTTGCACTGCGAGAAACTGTGAGTTATAACCAAAGAAATTGTGTTTTTTAAAGGTATTGCAATTATGGCTTATGTCAATACAAATTTCACTAAGGTGAGCGAGTCTTACCTTTTTGTCGAGGTTGCACGTCGCATTAAAGACTATCAGGCAAAGCACCCTGACGCCAAGATTATCCGTATGGGAATAGGTGATGTGACACGCCCAATTGTGCCGGCTGTCATTGAAGCGCTTCACAAGGCTGTCGACGAGATGGGAACGGCCGAAGGATTCCGTGGCTATGGTCCGGAGCAGGGCTATGCGTTCCTGCGGGACAAAATCAGGGACTTTGATTTCAAGTCACGCGGTATAGACATCGAATCAGACGAAATTTTCGTGAGCGACGGTGCCAAGAGTGACTGCGGCAACATCGGAGACATCCTCGGCACGCAGAATGTCATTGCAGTTACAGATCCCGTTTATCCCGTCTATGTAGATACCAATGTTATGGCCGGACGTGCCGGTGACTTTGACGGTATCCGTTATGACCGCATCTACTATATGCCCGTCATCAGCGACAATCATTTCGTGCCGGCCCTTCCCACACGTCACGTCGATGTCATCTATCTGTGCTTTCCTAACAACCCGACGGGAACGACCCTTACCGCAGCGCAACTAAAAGTGTGGGTCGACTATGCACTCAGGGAGAAGGCCATCATACTCTTCGACGCCGCCTACGAGGCCTTTATCGTTGACAACGATGTGCCGCACAGCATCTACGAGATAGAAGGGGCGCGGCAGTGTGCCATCGAGTTCCGTTCGTTCTCCAAGACCGCAGGCTTCACGGGCCTTCGTTGCGGATATACGGTCGTACCTAAAGACCTTGTGGCCTATACCGAAGACGGCAAGCCTGTTCATCTCAACGGATTGTGGAACCGACGCCAGAGCACCAAGTTCAATGGCACGGCCTACATCGTCCAGCGGGCTGCCGAGGCCGTCTACAGCCCGGAAGGCCGTCAGCAGATTATGGACAATATCGCATACTATAGGGAGAACGCCCGACTGATGCGCGAAACCTTTGAGACCATCGGTATTCCGGCTTTCGGAGGGGTCAACTCCCCATATGTGTGGATCAAGACACCGTTGGACAGCTGGGTGTTCTTCGACCGTTTGTTGGACGAATGTCACGTCGTGGGCACGCCAGGCGTAGGCTTTGGGCCGAGCGGACAGAACTACTTCCGACTGACGGCTTTTGCCACGCACGAGGCAACACAGGAGGCAATGACTCGCATCCGCAACTGGAAGATGTAAGAGACCCTATGGCCTAAGGGCAGAGTGTATTCTCCTTTAGACAGTGCTTATATCTTCTCCGGGTATTTCAGACATCTCCATTGGCCATCGCAGATATCTTCTCCGGCCATTGCAGATATCTCCATTGTGCATCGCAGATATCTGCTCTGACCTTTGCAGATATCTGCGTTTTTGCGGCAAGTAAGACAAGTTCTTCCTTATTCTTGCTTAGTGCACTTTATTTTGGGCAATTATAAATCATTCGCCAAGCATTTATTGATTGGTTCCTCACCAAATTGACTTTACCATTCCTGTCAGTTGGTACTAAATCCATCTCCAGGAGAGACCTTTTTACACTTTCGCGTATAATTTTGTTTAATTTTTTCATATTTTCTTTGGTTTTATAACAAATATCCTTACATTTGCCCAAAAAATAGATATATATTTACAAACAATCTTTTCTTATACACAGATGAGAAACATTACAGGAATCTCGATTCTAACAGCATTACTTTGTGTTTGTCTAACCGGATGCCGACAGGCAACCTACACGATTGAAATCAGCGAGGACCAGCGATTCCCAGTCCGCTTCTCTGGGGAAATACAAACCAGAATAGTCGACAACACCTGGGAGACGAACGACCGAATCGGCGTGTTTATGTTCAAGACAGGACAGACAGATGTCGCCTCAGCCGCCATCGACAACTCCGATAACCGCAAGTACATCTGCTCTTCGGTTTCGGGCGGAAACGTTTTCGGCCCGTATACGGAAAATGATGCCCTCTACTATCCGCAGGTGGGAAATGTGGACTTTGTTGCCTACTATCCCTATCGCGCGGTCGAGGACTACAAACTGAAGCTGGACGTCTCCGTGCAGGCAGACCCGTCATCCATCGATTTGCTCTACAGCAACAACCTCAAAGATATAGAGAAAGGCGCAACACCGCAAACACTGCAATTTACACACCGCCTGTCCAAAACGGTGTTCAACATAACTGCCGGAGAGGGGTTGACGGCCGCAGACCTGGCCGGACTGAAACTCTCCGTTGAGGACATTGCATCTTCCGCCACTTTGGATATTTTCTCCGATACGCTGATTTTGGCAAGCAACTCCAACAAGACCATTACGGCCAATACAAATCCCGCCGGAACGCAGGCCGAAGCCATCCTGTTGCCACAGACATGCAAGGGCAAAAAAGTGAAGGTTGTGTTGGCCAATCGGCGCACATACACGTATACTATAGACAACACCGAGACTGGATTGACTGGTGACAATGCGAGGGCTACGGCAGACGAAACGAAATGGGAGGCTTCCTACACGTACACCTATAAGATTGTCGTAAATCGCGACTACTACTCGGCATCGAGTCTGATTGGCGTCATTACGGAATGGACGGCCAAAGAAGAAAGCACTCTTAACAAGTCGGGCAGCAGCACCATAGAGGCGTCCGTTTGGGACGGCAGCACAACCGACTTCGATTGGTACAGTGAGTCAGAGGACAGTTTCAACATCTCCACGGCCGAAGAATTGGCCGGATTCGCTGAATTGGTTAACGACGGCAATAACTTCGAAGGGAAAACCGTGAACTTGCTTTCGGATATCGATTTGAACGACGAAGACTGGGCTCCTATAGCTTATAATAAGACGACCACTTTCAAGGGTACGTTCAATGGCGGAAACCATACCGTGAACGGACTGGCTCCCGTCATACGGGCTGACGGGAATGTGCTGGGATTGTTCGGCAACAACAGTGGAACCATCGAGAATGTTGTTGTGAGCGGTTCGATAACCTATAATGGTGACTCGATATCATCTATCAGTATAGCTGGTGTGGCTGGAATGAACCGAGGAACGATAAAAGGATGCCGCAACTATGCTTCGGTCTCAGGCGTGAATACTGCAACAGAGAATAGTTCTATTTACCTGTATGTCGGCGGCATTACCGGATATTGCGATTCTACGGCAGTCATTGAAGATTGCCAGAACCAAGGTGTGATTAAAGGCGAAAACACGAATTCCACATCATCAACGGTCATAATGGGTGGCATTACCGGATATGCTAAAGCTGTCATCCGGAATTCCGAGAATGACCAAAGCTTGCGGTGTAAAGGTGTAAAAGCATTCGTTGGTGGTATTGTTGGCAATCTTACTTCTAAATATGCATCTGCTTCCAATTGTTATAACTATGGCAGTGTGACGATAGAAGAAGCCGATTCGGCATCAACGGCAGGCGGTATTGTCGGATTTTTGACAATATCAGGAAAGGTTAGCGAGTCCTTCAACTATGCGGAAATCACTGCAAATATCACTAATGCTACGGAATATGCCAAGGCCGGCGGTATTGTCGGACAAAGTAATGGCGGAAAAATTATTTCCAGCACAAACAACGGTGCCGTCTCGGCAGTGAATACGCAAACTGCTGCTTGTGCGGCCGCCGGAGGCATTGTGGGCTATAACCAAAATAAAGGGGAAGTCCACAAGTGCACGAACGGAGCCAATGGCAGTGCACAAAGCGCAGGCATGTATGGCGGAATTGCCGGACAGAACAATACAACCGAGGGCGCAATCGGCTATATCTACAGTTGCTGTACAAACAATGGAACACCGACCAGGTGGATTGGCAGTGCTTCGGGCAAGGGTTCGCTCGCAGGAGTGACAACCTCGGAGCATACAGACGAGTAACCGGTCCTCACCCAAGAGACTGAAGCAGATGGCGGTTTGTTTTTTTAAGATTATCTTTGCACTCGACTTGCAATGGCATGTAGGCCATTGACAAAAGCAAAAACAGACACAACCAATCATGAACCAAACAAGGAAATTCACACTGACGATTATTGTCCCGGTCTATAACGAAGAGGACAACCTCGACCGGGTCGAGACAACTTTGGCGGCATTCCTACCCAAGGCTTCCGTAAAAAGCTGCGTGCTCTTCGTCAACGATGGAAGCAAAGACGGAAGTCTACGGAAGATAGAGGAAATATGTCGCCAGCACGATGATTTTTTCTATATCAGTTCCAACGAAAATCACGGCTTGAGCACAGCCATCAAAGCAGGCATTGACACTATCGAGAGCAAACTCACAGGATACATCGATGCCGACTTACAGACCGACCCCGAGGATTTCAACCTTCTGTTGCAGTATGCCGACGACTACCAGTTGGTAGCAGGCATCCGGGCACAACGCAAGGACACTGCCTTCAAGAGACTGCAGTCGAAGATTGCCAACGGATTCCGCCGCCGCATGACCGGCGATTGTGCCACCGATACCGGCTGTCCGCTTAAAGTCATGTGGACTGCCTATGCCCAACGGCTTCCGTTCTTTGACGGCATGCACCGGTTCCTTGCCGCTCTGATGACACTCGAAAACGGCAAGTACAAAGAAATGCCCGTTCGTTGCTATCCCCGCATCGCAGGCACCTCAAAGTATCATCTTTGGAATCGCCTGAAGGGGCCTTTTGTTGATTGCTTCGCCTTTCGCTGGATGAAGAAACGCTACATCCGCTACCATATCGACAGCAACAATCTTTCAGTATGAAGTCAAGCCATGTTTGACGGAAAAAGCACCGGCCCAAAGAGGTTGATACCTCTAAGGACCGGTGCTTGTATTGTCGTATTGTGTTTTGTGCCGCCTTTGTGCGGCGAAAGTGCTCTGCGCGGAGACCAGATTATTGGCACTCAGATTCGAGAATCCGCTTGATAACCGTCTCGGCTGAGATTTCGCGGTTGGCGGCTTCGGGGATTACCAGACTGCGCGGGCCTTCAATGACGTCATCGGTGACAATCATATTGCGGCGCACAGGCAGGCAGTGCATGAAGTGGGCATCGTTGGTGACAGCCATCTGACGGCTTCCGATAGTCCAACTGTGCCAGTCTTCTGCGAACTGTCCCGGGAAGTCCTTCTCTAGGTTCTTGCCATAGTACTCGTCCTGGAAGGCGCTCCAGTTCTTGCCATACACGAAATCTGCGCCCTCAAAGGCCTTCATCTGGTCGTACTCGATGGTGGCTCCAGCTGTGAAGCGCGGGTCGAGTTCGTAGCCGTGGGGATGTGTGATGACAACCTCGTAGCCGGCAGCTACGGCAAACTGTGCAAATGAGTTGGGCACAGCCTGTGGCAGACGTCCGGGATGCGGAGCCCAGCTCATTACCACCTTGGGACGACGGGTTTCCTTATGTTCCTCGATAGTGATAATGTCGGCGAAAGCCTGCAGCGGGTGTCCTGTCGCACATTCCATCGAGAAGACGGGTTTGCCCGAATACTGGATGAACTGTGAGAGAATCTTCTCTTCGTAGTCGTCCTTCTTCGATTCGAATCGGGCAAAGCTGCGCACGCCGATGATGTCGGCATAGCATCCCATCACGGGGATGGCCTCGAGCAGGTGTTCGGCTTTGTCGCCGTCCATTACCACGCCACGTTCTGTCTCCAGTTTCCAAGCGCCGGCATTGACATCGAGTACGATGGTGTTCATGCCCAGGTTTTGGGCTGCCTTCTGCGTAGAGAGACGGGTGCGGAGCGAGTTGTTGAAGAAAATCAGCAGCGCGGTCTTGTTCTTGCCCAAATGCTGATAGTCGTATCTGTGCTTTTTGATTTCCAAAGCTTCAGAAAGAGCGGCCTGAAGATCCCCCAGGTCGCTCACATTGGTGTAATATCTCATCTTGTAGAAAGATTATTCAGCATACTTTTTGACAATCACTGAAGCGTTGTGGCCTCCGAATCCGAAAGTGTTGGAGAGAGCGGCGCGCACGGTGCGCTTCTGTGCTTTGTTGAAGGTGAAGTTGAGGTTGTAGTCTATCTCCTCGTCCTTGTCCTCCTCGTTGTGGTTGATGGTCGGGGGGACAATGTCGCTCATAATGGACTTTACGCAGACGAGAGCTTCCACTGCTCCTGCAGCACCCAACAGGTGGCCTGTCATCGACTTGGTCGAAGAGATGTTGAGCTTGTAAGCCCAATCGCCGAAGACCTCCTTGATGGCCTTGGCCTCCGAGAGGTCGCCTACCGTTGTCGAGGTTCCGTGTACATTGATATAGTCGATGTCTTCGGGTTGCATGCCAGCGTCCTCAAGTGCGGCTTTCATCACCAGGATGGCACCGAGCCCCTCCGGATGGGTGGCGGTCAGGTGATAAGCGTCAGCCGACATACCTCCGCCGGCTATTTCTGCATATATCTTGGCGCCTCTGGCCTTGGCATGTTCCAACTCTTCGAGTATAAGACAGCCCGAGCCTTCGCCCATGACGAACCCGTCGCGGCTTGCCGAGAACGGACGGCTGGCGTGCTCAGGATCATCGTTGCGGGTGGAGAGCGCCTTCATGGCGTTGAATCCTCCGATGCCGGCTTCGCAGATGGCTGCTTCGGCACCTCCGGCTACGATGATGTTGGCTTTGCCCAGGCGTAGCAGGTTGAAAGCGTCAATCATGCCATGGGTCGACGATGCGCAGGCACTTACTGTGCCGTAGTTCGGACCGTGGAAACCATAGTGGATGCTAATTTGTCCGGCTGCGATGTCGGCTATCATCTTAGGAATAAAGAAGGGATTGAATCTCGGCCCAGCCTCAGGATTGTAACCCATACACTCCTCCTGGAAGGTCTTGATGCCGCCGATACCGGCGCTGTAGATGACTCCTATGCGGTTTTTGTCTTCCTTGTCCAGGTCGATGCCGCAGTCGCTGATGGCTTCTGTGACAGCACCGATGGCCAGTTGGCAGTAGCGGTCCACTTTCCTGACCTCTTTTTTGTCAAAGTAGAGGTTCGGGTCAAACCCTTTGACTTCGCAGGCAAACTGGGTCTTGAACTTGGAAGCATCGAACAGGGTGATGGGGCCGCATCCGCTTTTGCCTTCGATAAGGCCTTTCCAGGTCTCCTCAACATTGAGACCCAGCGGGGTAATGGCGCCAAGGCCTGTCACAACTACTCGCTTTAATTCCATAACTTGATTATTTCGATTCTAATGTCAGAAGTCTAAAAAATATCAAATATCAAATAGCAGAAGAGTGATTTCTGGTATTTGATATTTGATATCTTGATCATAAAAGAATTATTCCTTGTTCTTTTCGATGTAGGCAACAGCATCGCCGACAGTGGCAATCTTTTCTGCCTGATCGTCCGGGATGGTGATTCCGAACTCCTTCTCGAACTCCATGATGAGCTCTACGGTGTCCAATGAATCAGCACCAAGGTCGTTGGTGAAAGAAGCGTCGAGTGTAACCTCGGACTCTTCAACGCCCAACTTTTCAACGATAATCTCTTTTACTTTAGATTCGATTTCAGACATAATCTTAAGTTGTTAAAAGGGTTAATATTGATATTTTTTAGTTTCAAATGGAATTCAATTTGGCTGGTTGTGAAATTTTTCTCTTCCAAATCCTCGTGCGTCTCGAATATTATATGTATCTTCGCGGCGCAAAATCCCGGTGCAAAGGAACGAAAAAAAAATAACTGTACGAAATAAATTCGCTTTAATTTGCCCGAATTTGCACAATTTTCGAGAAATCGTGCCAAAAATGTAAGGTAAAAATGAAAAATGTTGCCATTTTTGCATCCGGTTCCGGGTCAAACGCTGAGAACATCGCCCATTATTTCAGTGGAAGTCAAGAAGTCAAGGTCGCTCTTGTCGTTTGCAACAAGCCCGATGCTTATGTGCTCGAGCGAGCCAAGCGGTTGGGTATCCCGTCGGTTGTGGTCACCGGCCAGCAGATGAAGGACAGTGACTATGTGTTGAACCTGCTTCGCCATCAGTACAGCATTGACTTTATCGTCCTGGCGGGCTATCTGTTGCTCGTCCCCAAGTATCTGGTCGATGCCTATCCCCGGGCCATCGTCAACATCCACCCGGCCCTAATCCCGCTTCATTGCGGCAAGGGCATGTACGGAGACCGTGTCCATGAGGACGTCATTCGCTGCGGCGACAAGCAGTCAGGCATCACCATCCACTATGTCAATGAGTTTTTTGACAACGGCGACATCATCTTCCAGGCTACATGTCCCGTCGAGCCCGGCGATGACGCGCATGCTGTAGCCGCCAAAGTGCATCAGTTGGAGTATGCGCACTTTCCTCACGTCATCGCCGAAACAATCTCCAAAATGAAATAAAAGACGCTCGGAAAGGGTGGATTTATGCAAGAAAATGGGGAAATATGCAGAATTTACAATAATTTGAGCCGTTCCTTGAATTTTTCTTGCATAAATGTTTGTTGCTTCTGCGAAAATTGTATACCTTTGCGACCGTTTTTAACAATATTTTGGAATGAAAGAGAAGGATGATCGACTTCAGGCAATCCGCGAGGTTATTCAGACGCGTGATGTCGGCAACCAGCAGGAGCTGCTTGAGATTCTGCAGGAGAGAGGCTACAAGTTGACGCAGGCTACATTGAGCCGCGACTTGAAGGCCTTGCGTATTGTGAAGATGAGTTTGAGCGAAGGCGGCTATCTCTACGTATTGCCTGATGTGGCAGCCTCCATGGAGGGTAACCTCACCAATCATTTCGTTTCGCCCCACAACATCAAGGGTGTACAGAGCGTGGAGTGCAGCACCGTGTTGGTCGTCGTACGCACCAAACCGGGATATGCCAGTGCTTTGGCTTCGGACATCGACCAGATGATGGCTCCCGAGATTATGGGCACTGTGGCCGGCGATGATACCATCCTGGTTATTCCGCGTGGCGGGTACAACACCAATCAGGTGGCTGAGGTTTTGGTCAAGATTCTGCCCCGGCAGAAGTGACCAATCGCAGGCTTAAGCGTGACAAAGAGCGCTGAAAGCCGCATCTGCACCTAAGGCCGTGCAGTAGAGAGAAGCAACCGTCGTCCGGCGGTCGGCCAGCAGTGGGGACAATGACAATCTTGCTGCAGTAAATTGAAAGCCTTGCCGGACATATAACAATAAGAGAACAAATTATATTTTATAGGAAATGAACAATCCGTCTGAAGACCAGCAGAAAGAAGTTCCGCAGATCAGAATCTACATTGCAGGTAAGCAGCACATCCATTACGTACAGGAGATATTGGACGTAATCGAAGAATCAAGCAAGGCACGTGGCACGGGCATCGCTCGCCGCACTCCGGAGTATGTGTCGCAGAAGATGCTCGAGGGCAAGGCTATCATCGCCTTGTGCGGTGACGACTTCGCCGGTTTCTGTTACATAGAGAGTTGGAGTAACAAGACATACGTAGTCAACTCCGGCTTGATTGTCAAGCCCAAATACAGGGGCTTTGGTTTGGCCAAGCGCATCAAGCATTTCTCGTTCGTCTATAGCCGCAAGCTCTTCCCGCACGCCAAGTTGTTCGGCATCACTTCGGGCGCTGCAGTGCTCAAGATCAACAACGAACTTGGCTACCGTCCCGTCACTTTCGAGCAGTTGACCGACGACCCGGCCTTCTGGCGTGGCTGTCAGACTTGTGTCAACTACGATGTGCTGACCCGCACAGACTTCAAGCGCTGCATCTGTACGGCTATGCTTTACGACCCCGAGGAACATCCTGACGAGGTGCTTGAGGATTTGGACAAAATATGATATTATAACCCACAAAATAAGGAATTGAGTATGGCAAAGAAAAAAGTGGTTGTCGCCTTCTCCGGCGGTCTTGACACCAGCTACAATGTGATGTATCTGACCCGTGAGATGGGTTACGAAGTGTATGCGGCTTGCGCCAATACGGGCGGATTCAGTGCTGCTCAGCTGAAGGCCAACGAGGAGAATGCCTACAAGTTGGGCGCTGTCAAGTATGTTACCCTCGACGTTACGCAAGAGTACTATCAGAAGTCGCTGCGCTATATGGTGTACGGCAACGTGCTGCGCAACAACTGCTATCCTATCTCTGTGTCGAGCGAACGTATCTTCCAGGCCATCGCCATCGCACGCTACGCCAAGGAGATTGGTGCAGATGCTATCGCCCACGGTTCTACGGGTGCCGGAAACGACCAGATTCGTTTCGATATGACCTTCCTGGTGATGGCTCCGGGCGTGGAAATCATCACCTTGACCCGCGACCGCAACCTGAGTCGTAAGGAAGAGGTCGACTACCTCAATGCCAATGGCTACTATGCCGACTTTACCAAACTGAAATATTCGTACAACGTAGGCATTTGGGGCACATCCATCTGTGGCGGCGAGATACTCGACAGCAAGCAGGGCCTGCCCGAGTCGGCCTACCTCAAGCATCCGACCAAGAGCGGTTCGGAGGTGCTCAGCATCGGCTTCAAGAAGGGCGAGATCTGCAGCGTCAACGGCGAGGAGTTCGACGACAAGATTAAAGCCATCCAGAAGGTTGAGGAGATTGGTGCTGCCTACGCCATCGGCCGCGACTGCCACGTGGGCGACACCATCATCGGCATCAAGGGCCGTGTGGGCTTTGAAGCTGCCGCACCTATGCTGATTATCGCCGCTCACCGTTTCCTGGAGAAATATACCCTCTCCAAGTGGCAGCAGTACTGGAAGGACCAGGTGTCGAACTGGTACGGCATGTTCCTGCACGAGAGCCAGTACTTGGAGCCTGTGATGCCCGACATGGAGGCTATGCTCGAGTCGAGCCAGCGCAACGTCAACGGCACCGTAACCCTCGAGTTGCGTCCCTATTGCTTCCAGACCATCGGTGCCGATACGCCCGACGACCTCGTACACAACAAGTTCGGCGAGTATGGCGAAACAGCCAAGGCCTGGACATCGGAAGATGCCAAGGGCTTTATCAAGGTGACCAGCACACCGCTGCGTGCCTACTATTCGGTACATCCCGATGAGGAGAGATAACTTCCGTGAGGAAAATGTAAGAACAATCTATCAACAACGAAAACTATGACAAGGAAATTCTATCTGTCTGAAACAGACAAGAAACTGGGAGGTGTGTGCGGCGGTGTCGCCGAGTATCTCGACGTTGATCCGCTTTTGGTGAGGGTCGTCTTCATTGCAGGTTTCTTCCTGGGCACATGCACATTCTGGCTTTATATAATCCTTTGGCTTTTGGCTCCTAAGAAGGGTGACAATCAAGGCAACAACAAGTAAAAGACGATGGTCCGCGTAGGAATATTGGGCGCTGCCGGATATACGGGCGGCGAGTTGCTCCGGGTACTGGTGCATCATCCTGAGGTCAGCATCGTGTTTGCCAACAGCGAGTCCAATGCCGGCAACAGAGTGGCCGACGTGCACGAAGGTCTGATGGGCGATACGGACTTATGTTTTACCGACCAGATGCCTTTCGACGAGGTCGATGTCCTGTTCTTCTGTTTCGGTCATGGCAAGAGCGAAGCCTTCCTCAAGGAGCACGCTGTGCCTGCCGGGGTCAAGATTATAGACCTGGCGCAGGACTTCCGCATCAAGGGCAACCACGACTACGTGTATGGTTTGCCCGAGACGCATCGTGAGGCCATCCGCCAGTGTGCCCATCTAGCCAATCCGGGTTGCTTTGCCACCTGTGTGCAGTTGGGTTTGCTGCCGTTGGCCAAGGCAGGACTGCTGACCGACGACATTGCGGTCAACGCCATCACGGGCAGTACGGGAGCAGGGCAGAAGCCCGGCGCCACCACCCATTTCTCCTGGCGCAACGACAACATGTCGGTCTACAAGCTCTTCCAGCACCAGCATCTGCACGAGATTTGCCAAACCCTCAACGAACTCCGTCCTGCGTCGGCCCCTGCGGTTTGCGACACGCTCAGTGCCGTTCCGGCAAAGGGCGAGATATCGGTCGACTTCATTCCTTACCGTGGCGACTTTGCCCGTGGCATCTTCTGCACGGAGGTCATCCGTCTGCAGGGCGAGGAGGGCAGCGCGTCCAATCCGACGGCCGACCGGTTGGCGGAACTCTATCGGGACTTCTATCGCGATGCGGCTTTCACGCATTATGTAGACACCGCCCTTGACCTCAAGCAGGTGGTCGGTACCAACAAGGCGCTTGTCCACCTCGACAAGTTCAATGGCAACAAGGTCGTCGTGACCTCCGTCATCGACAACTTGCTCAAAGGCGCAGTCGGTCAGGCTGTGCAGAATATGAACCTGATGTTCGGACTCGACGAAAAAGCTGGCCTCAACTTGAAAGCCATTGCCTTCTGACGTTGGGCCGAGAGGCAAAATAGACTAAGTGTAAAATGAAACTTTTCGACGTATATCCACTGATGGATGTGACCATCGACCATGGCAAGGGATGCTATGTGTACGATGACAAAGGGCAGGAGTATCTCGACTTCTATGGCGGACACGCTGTCATCAGTGTGGGCCATTGCCACCCCAAGTACCTACAAGCCATGCAGGAGCAGGCCTCTAAGCTTAGCTTCTACAGCAATTCGGTCAAAAACCCGCTGCAGGTAAAGTTGGCCGAAAAGCTCGGCCGCATCTCCGGCTACGATGACTATCAGCTCTTCCTCATCAACTCCGGTGCCGAGGCCAACGAGAATGCCCTCAAACTGGCTTCGTTCTATACGGGCAAGAAGAAGGTCATCGCCTTCAGCCACGCTTTCCACGGCCGCACTTCGGCTGCTGTCAACGTCACGCAGAATCCCAAGATACAGGCTCCAATCAATAGCACCTTCCCGGTCGACTTCTTCGAACTGGGTGACATCGACAGCGTCCGTGCCGACATAGCCGGGGGCGATGTCGCTGCCGTCATCATCGAGGGCATCTCCGGCGTGGGCGGCATACATGTTCCCACCGAGTCCTTTATGCAGGAGCTGCGTCAGGTGACCGCCGACAATGGCGTTGTGCTCATCCTCGACGAGATACAGTCCGGCTACGGCCGTAGCGGCAAGTTCTTCGCGCATCAGTATAGCGGCATCCGTCCGGACCTCATCACGGTTGCCAAGGGCATCGCCAACGGCTATCCGTTTGCCGGTGTGCTGATTTCGCCTATGTTCAAGCCCGTCTACGGTCAGTTGGGCACTACCTTCGGCGGCAACCACCTGGGATGTGCTCTCGCTTGTGCCGTGCTCGACATCTACGAGGAGGAACATCTCGTGGAGAACGCTGCGCGACAGGGCGCCTATCTGATGGAAGGGCTGCGGAACATGGACATTCCCGGACTCAAGGAACTGCGCGGACGAGGTCTGATGATTGGCATAGAGTTCGACTATCCTTACAAGGAAGTCCGTAACCGCCTGGTCTACGAGCAACACGTCTTCACCGGCGCTGCCGGCACCAATGTGCTCCGCATCCTGCCGCCGCTCTGCGTCGGACAAAAGGAGTGCGACCTCTTCCTCGAACGCTTTGCCCGGGCCTTACACTGAGCCGTACCGGTCAGCAGAGGGACTCCAGTCTAATGGACCGTCACAACAAAGAGATACTGCGCATCGCCATACCCGGCATCATTACCAATGTCACCGTGCCCTTGTTGGGCATCGTCGACTTGGCCATTGTCGGGCACATGTCGTCGTCGCCCCTTTATGGAGAGGTCGATGCGACAGCGGCCATCGGGGCGGTCTCTGTGGGAGGTTTGATTTTCAATATGGTCTATTGGCTGTTCAACTTTCTGCGGATGGGCAGTAGCGGGCTGACGGCCCAGGCGTTCGGCCGCAAGGACGGCTGCGGCGAACGTCAGGTGCTGCGCATGGGTTTGCAGATGGCTGTGGTGTGCGGTGCCGGCATCTTCGCCCTGCAGCGTCCGCTTGAGTGGGTGGCGCATTTCGTCATCGCACCGACCGACCAGGTTTGGCAGATGGCTCTGTCGTACTTCCGCATCCGCATTTGGGCTGCACCTGCGGTATTGTCGCTCTTTGCCATGAACGGCTGGTTCATCGGCATGCAGAATTCCCGCTACCCGATGTATATTGCCCTTGGGCAGAATGTCCTTAATATCGCCCTGTCCGCCTTCTTGGTGTTCAGTCGTGGAATGGGTGTCGAAGGTGTTGCTTTGGGCACGGTGGCCTCGCAGTATGCCGGACTGGCGGCGGCCTTTGTCTTCCACCGGCTAGTGGGACTTCATGATGCGAAGGAAGCAGAAACCGCCCCATCCGCGCGGACCGCAGTCACCTGGAGGTCGTTCCTCTCCATCAATCGCGACATCTTCCTGCGCATGATCTGTCTCATTGCGGTCACAACTTCCTTCACTTCTTTTGGCGCGCGTCAAGGCGACCTGATGCTGGCCGTCAATACGATGTTGATACAGTTCTTCCTGCTCTTCTCCTACTTCTCCGATGCCTTCTCGTTGGCGGGCGAGGCGCTGGTGGGAAAGTATTATGGTATGGAGCAGAAGGCAGGTCAGGCCGGACTGGAGGTCAGGCGGCGCGAAGCCCATTCGGCATTGCGCCTATGCGTAGGCCGGCTCTTTGCGTGGGCCGGAATCGTCACCGTGCTTTTCACCTTAGCCTATTCCCTGGTCGGTGACCTGCTACTGGAGGTGCTGACCGATGACGCCGACGTCATTGAAGCAGCCGGGCCTTATCTGCCGTGGTGTCTGGCCATTCCCGTGGCGGGTATTGCTGCCTTTATGTGGGATGGCGTCTTCATCGGCGTCACGGCCACCCGTCAGATGCTTTACACGCTGGCAGTAGCGGCCTTTGTGTTCTTCGCCCTGTGGTTTGCACCGTTGCCGCTCTCCGACAACCATCACCTTTGGCTCAGCTTCATTGCTTATCTGAGCACCCGCAGCCTGTTCCAGACCTGGCTGGCCCGCAGCGTCATATAGACGCTACGGAACCTTTGGTCTGCTGTTGGCTGAGGCAATCTTCGAGTTCTTGCCCGACCTCTTCGACCGTGATGCCGAGCAGCGACATCTGCCGGGCCAGTTCGGGGAGGCGTATTTTCATAAAATCCTTCTTGCGTGCTTTCGTGATCTGCTTCTTGGCCCCTTGTGCCACGAAGTAGCCTAGCCCGCGTTTGTTGTAGATGATTCCTTCCGAAGCCAGCTGGTCGTAAGCCTTCACGGCCGTGTTGGCATTCACGCCGAGACTGACGGCGTACTCCCGGACGGAGGGTATTCTGCTTTCGGCCTGATACACGTCTGCCACGATTTCGTCCATCAGACGGTCTGCCATCTGCAGATATATAGGTTTTTCGTTAGAAAATTCCATAGTGTTAGATATTGAAGAAGTTGTGGCTGACGACCGACATGCGTTTGTGTACGATGCTGGCCAGCCATAGGTTGAGGGTCGTGAATGCTATCCCTATCAGCGCCATTATGCTTTCTAGCGTGAGCGTTTTGTCCCAATAGAACACTACATAGCAGTTGTCATAGCAAGAGACCGTCTTGATAATTCCGACGACGACTACCGCCCAGAAGACAATCCATGCAAGCGTTGTCAGAATGAAAGGCAACCTGCGAAGGAGTAATCCGCCGAGCAGGTAGGAAGAGAACACCCATGCCACAACGGACACGTAGGCGACGAGTCCCAACAGCCAAGTATCGAAACCGCCGGCCAGTGCGCCGACATTGCCGAATACGAGGCTGCATGAGTCGCCGACTCCAGGCACAAAGCCACCGAACCACGACATCCTGGCCACAACCGAGGCGTTACTGCCGGCGAATATCTGTGAGACAAGCATCTGCAGGCCATCGGCCACGCATATCGTCAGCGGAGTGACTACGAAAGCAAAGACGGCCGACATGGCTACTCTGCCCCAGAATTTTGTCCGGTTGGAGGCGGGAAGCATCATATAGAGTGTGCGCTGCTGTTTGGTCTTCAGGTCAAAGACTACGTGTGTGGCCGTCAAGTATGACACGAATACCCAGACGAACATAACGGTCGGAACAGCAAGTTCGGCATCCCGGGCGGTCACCGCATCTGAGTAGCCGGAGAATATGCCAGTGAAGGCTGCCATAATCACGAAGAAAACGACACACAGCGAAACAACCTGTTTGATATAATATCTCTTGTTGGTCAGCAAGGACCATTTTATGACTTTTGCAAAACTTTTCATAGTGCGAATATGATTATGTGGATGAATCTACAGATGATTATCTTATGATGACCAGGTCGCTGGCTTCGATGCCTCTGCCGCTGGTCTTCAGCGAACGGGCATTGCCATTGAGGGTTATTTCGCCGGATCCGGCAGTGCTGGCGTCTATCTCGCCGCATGCATCGAGGTTGGCGTCTATCTCGCCGCTGCCGGCTATGCTGGCGTAGAAGGTGTCGCATCCCTTGACGGCTGTGTCTATATCTCCGCTGCCGGCTATGCTGGCGCTGCAGCTCTTGCATGAGATGCATTCGGTATTGATTTCACCGCTGCCGCTGATTTTCATTTCGGCCTCGTCGGCATTCAGTGCCGTTGTCTCTATGCAACCGCTGCCATTGACGGAGAGGCAGATGTGGCGGGCAGTCACTTGACCGAGGTCGATGTCTCCGCTACCCGCGACAAACGCACTGAACGACTCCGTGCGGACGGGCGTCTTGGCCTCGAACTCACCGGCGCCGCTTATCTGAATGTCTTGCAGATCCGGCGCACTGACTTTCACGGTGTAGCCTCTGCCGCTTACATTGATTACCCATACATTCTTGTCGCCAGTACCGTACCAATCGTTAGAGGCTCTCTTTTTGGCAATGCGTAGCGTGCTGTCTTCGACGGATGCGAGGGCTTGTTCCAGGGCTTTCTCTGTGCCGATGAGTTCCACGCGGTAGACGGAGTCCTGCACAAACTCGACTTCGATGTTGCCGGAGATGTGTAGAGCGTTGAAGTCCTTCAAGTCAAGGGTCTTGCTGATTTCAATTTCATCGCCCTTGTCGTCGTACATCTTTACCCGGCAGGAGGGGAGAAGCAAGGCGGCTGCCATAGCGGTCAATATGATGTGTTGCTTTTTCATAATGTGTTGCTTTTAGTGTGGTTGTTATTCTTTTGATGTGCCGTCTGTAGCCTTGAGTTTGCCGAGCGTCACGGCATCGAAGAGGAGTTCGAGGTTCAGTGGTGTCTCGGCCTTGTCGCCCCTTGGCGCTATGACGGCATTGCCCTGCAGACTCGGCTCGGCGTAGATGACGTCGGCCATATCGTCGGGAGTGCGGTACTCGCACACATACTGGCTGCAGATGTCGGCCGCCGAGCGGTCCATCAGCACTTGCGACTTGTCCATGATGAGCACGTGGTCCAGCAGGTTCTCGATGTCATGCACCTGGTGGGTGGAGATGATGATGGTGCGGTTGGTGTTCATCGTGCCGGCCACCACCTTACGGAACTGCGCCTTCGACGGGATGTCCAGGCCGTTGGTCGGTTCGTCCATGATGAGGTATTTGGTGCCAGTAGCAAGGGCGAAGCTCATATAGACCTTCTTCTTCTGTCCCATAGACAGGGCCGAGAGGCAGGGGTCGCCCTCCACGTCGAACTCTTTCAGACACTCGCGCATCACCTCCTCCGAGTAGTTGGGGTAGAACGGGCTGTTGGCCTTGACGTATTCGCTCAGCCGGATGTCAGGCAGCACGAAGTCTTCGGTCACGATGTAGAGGTCGGCGAGCGTCTGCGGATGACGTTCCTTCGCCTCCCGGCCGTCAATCTTGACACTGCCCTGCTGAGGACGCAGCAGACCGCAAATGAGGTAGAGCAGGGTGCTCTTGCCCGTACCGTTCTTGCCGAGCAAGCCGTAGATGTTGTTCTCCTGTAGTGTCAGACTGAAGTTGTCAAACACCCGATGCTTGTTTCCGGGGTACTTGTACCCGATGTTGCTTACTTGTATCATAGCCTTTTTTTTGAGTTGTTTGTTACGATTGCTTATGTTTTTGTTCGCTTGTGTTGTAGTGTACTACTCAAATATTACACTGCAAAAGTATGCCTTCCTTTTGGGCCTGCCAAATGTTTGTATGTTTATTTTGCGATTTGACCTCGAATGGATGGTCATTTGATGGTAAAAAGCTATCTGGACTGTGCATTTTAGCCCGTATTTTCCCAGTTAGGAAAATTTTGAAACCCAGTTAGGATTTTTATTTTTTCCAGTTAGGGACGAATTTTGCCTGGGTTGCGGACCGAAAGAGCAGAGAAACGCCGGAAGAAAAATCGCCTGTTATTTGGTGATGTCGGCAAAGTTACTAACTTTTTTGATTTCTAGAGTAAGTTACCCACACGAATCAATACAGACCCAACATTTTTTACGATTATTGCATTCAGCAGTATGGCGTAGTGTCCTCTTATGAAGGAGTTCTATACGAGACCGAATTCACCGATGAAGGACCTGTCATAACGAACCTTGAAACCAAGGACGTTCAAGGTCCATTTGACAATGCAGTTCAGCTGCTTGAGAATGCCAATATCAACGGACGAAAAATGATTGATATTCTAGATGAACTACAGAATATTGTCCTCCATTAGCCTTTGTGCTTACGACCTATATGCAATCAGGTAGGAGGTAAATGCTAATCATAAAGGCATTTGCCTCCTACTTTCACATTTACCGACCTCCCACACCACCGTACGTGCCGTTCGGCATACGGCGGTTTCGCACTTTCTCATCTCACGATGTGTGGCAAGTTGTTTTCAGCCATCCCATCAAGTAACGTCACTTCTACCCTATTGTCGGATTCCGTCCTATCGTGGTGGGTAGAGAGTTCCTTTCGGACATCTGACTTCAGAAAACTCTCAGGGTAGCAATCATTTACTGTTGCACTGTGCGATTCAGCCCTTCCCCGTAGGTACATGTACCTTGGGTACTATGGCTTCTGCTGACTTCTCACGGCTAGCTTTACTCC
>CAVGQN010000017.1:0-54958 GCA_963631395.1 bacterium | reverse complement strand
AACTCGTCCGTTTTTGACCCTTAACTCGGAAAAAAATTTGGAGGCTATGAAAATCCGCTCTATCTTTGCGCCGTGTTTCGACGATGAGGGGACAAGCAGAGGGGCAGCGCGAAGCCCCAAAGCGGACAGCGAAGGTGAAACGGAGAGGGGCAACGCGGAGCCCCGATGCGGACGAAAATGCAGCCCAGTTGGGTTTCAAAAAAAATCCAGTTGAGTTTCAAAAAAAATCCAGTTAGGCTGCAAATACCCCCCCCGACACGACGAATCACACGGCCCGCCCGCCGGCAGGCAGACCGACGATCTTTGACATCACGGAACCCCGGCACTCCGGACGCGGCAGTGCCAACCCGGCCCCAGGCTCCCGACGGGGAGACAGAAGGCCACCGCCCTAAAGTTCATTAACATGCTCGTTTTCTCGTCATGGCAAAGTTCAAGCGAGCTCGACTTTGCTCATGTGACTTAACGAAAACGATCTTTGACAATACGGATAATACTTAGCGCCTCAGCACGAGCTTGCCGCCCTGCACGACGATGCCGCGATAGCCGGAAGTGACGGCCTGGCCGGTCAGACTGTAGGCCTGGCCCGTGGCGGGAGTGTCGGCGGGGACGTCAGCATAGGGCTGGGAGATGGCCGACCCGTCGGCGGGCCACAGCTTCGTGGCGTAGACGAGCATGTCGCCCGTGGTGGCGATGACCTTGAGCGTGTAGCGACGGGTGGGGTCGAGTTCGGCTTCGACGGTGGACGAGGCCACGTTCTTGCCTTTGGCCATTCCGCCCTCATAGTCGGTGGAGGCGCCTCCCGCTTCGGTCACGGTGAGGATGAGGTTGGTGGCCGCACCGCCCGTGCCCGAGTAGTAGAACTTGGCCTTGCGGCAACCTTCGACGAAAATGGTCATGTATTTGGCCGTGCCGACCACATAACAGTAGGTCGTGCCGTCCGATCCCTTGGGCACGAAGCCCGTCACAGACAGGTCGCTGGTGGGATTGATATAGGCCTTGATGCCGTCGCTGGAGCTCTTGGCGTGCACTTCGTTGGCCGACTTGTTGGTGTATTTCATCCATGTGTCGTAGCCGTCGCGCACCTGCTTCTTGCCCTTGTCGCCCTTGGTGCCGTAGGTGTCGAGGAAGATGCAGTCGGGCGACCACAAGAGCTGGCAGTCGTAGCCTGCGGTGGCAAGGGGCGTGTGGTAGACGGTGTCGGCGGGCAGCGACTTGTAGAGACGGATGGCCTGGAGCGTGGCGCCGTCCAGTCGGGCCGAGGCAGTGAGCATGTGCTGCGCCGAGGCGTCGAGCGTGTCGGTGAGCTGGTTGATGTAGCCGTTGGCGTCGATGTAGTCGAACTTGACCAGGGCGGTCTGCTGCAGGCGGAAGGAGTAGGCGTCGGCGTGCATCGTAATCCAACTGCAGTAGCTGTCCTTGACCTGCGTGGCGCCCTTGTCACCCACCGTGCCGAGTGTGTCGGCAAAGAGGACAGAACTGAGGGTGAGGTACTCGCAGTCGTAGCCCGGCGTGCTCTCGGGCGCATGGTAGGCGGAGGCGGCACGCTGGGTGGCTACGGTGTCGCCCTCGGCTGCGGTGATGGTCAGGAAGTCGATGAGGCCGTACGACTCGTTGAGGCTGCCGTCGGCGTAGCCTGCCACAAACTCGAGGCGCAGCTCGTCGCCGGTCTGCAGCCGGGCCGTATGGCGTGTGTGGCGTGTGGCGGCCTTCGTGTCGGTGCCGTCGGTGAGCCAGGCGTCGAGAAGCCGGCCGTTGACGCTCAGGCCCATCAGCACCGGTCCGGTACTCTGGTTAAAGTAGGTGGTGGAGAAGGCGTAGGTGCCCGCCTCGCCGCTGAAGGTGCCGCAGATGGCTCCAGGTCCCTGGTCGCCGCGCACGCACGCGCCGCCCGAGTAGGCGGTGCCGCTCAGACGGAAGGCAATGCCCGACAGGTAGGCCGACTCGCATTCGTTCTTGCCGACGGTCCAGGTCTTGGCGGGTGTGGAGAAACGCCATGTCGGGCCGGTCACGATGGTGCCGTCAGCCCGGACGGCGTCGACACGCCAGCAGTAGGTCTGCCCGACGGCCAGTTGCCGTGACGGCGTAAAGGCCGTGGTGCGCGTCTCGCCGAGCAGCGCAAGGCTGTCGGCCCTGGTGCCGAGATAAACCCTATAGGAAGCGGCGTCGAAAGCGGGGCGCCAGGAGAGGGGCATATTGGTGCAGAAGGTGCTGCTTGCCGAAGGCCACCGCAGCCACGCGTCGCTTGAGCCGTTGGCAGGGTAGGGCTTGCACGGTGTCGTGGCGGCAGTGGTAAAGCGGTAGAGGGGCGATGCGTGCCATGCGCCGCCCACCTGGACGCGCACATACCAGTAGTAGGTCGTGGCGGCTTCGAGACGGACCTGGTCGGCGGTGGTCAGCATGAGGCTGGCCGTGTCGGTGCCGAAATACAACTCGGAGGCGGTGGCTCCGTCGACAGCGCCCCAGCTGAGCGCCTGCGTCACGGGAACGTCAATGGCGCCGTTGCCGGGCAGGAGAATAGGCTCGTAGGCAAGGCCTTCGATAGGGCCGCACTGGGCCGGCGTGGAGCTTTTGACCTTAGTGGTCGCCTCGAGGTCGAACGAGTAGCCGTAGTAGTCGGTGGGGGTGTAGCTGATGCCCGTAAAGGCGTGGGCGTAGCTCGTGCCGGGGTTGCCCGAAGCGAAGTAGCTGTCCCGGTCGGTGAGGTAGCCGCAGTAGGGCAGCACGTCGGAGTACTGGTTGCAGAAGGGGTTACGGGCCGTAGAGGTGAAGTAGTTGTGTTCGGACAGCACCTGTGCCTGCGAATGGAACCCGATGCAGTAGCTCGAGATGTCGGTCCAGTAGCAGTTGTAGATGTGCATGCGGCCGTAGCCGATGCGGGGATTGCGCTGGGTGTTCTGGTCGAACCAGCAGTGGGCGAAGGTGACGTGCTCCTTGCCGTAGTCCTCGTAGTGGCATGTGCCGGAGTTGGTGATGGAGACCTTGTTGTGGTTGTGGAGTTTGGTCCACGAGCAGGTGAGGTAGTCCGAGCCGACCGTGAAGTCGAGCAGTCCGTCGTACGAGTCGCTGAGGTCGCAGTGGTCAATCCACACGTGGTGGCAGTTGCGGAACGACATGCCGTCGGTGCGCCCTTTGGTGAGCGTGATGTTGCGTATGATGATGTTCTGCTGGCCGCTGCTGTTGAGGCAGATGCCGTTGAGCGCCTTGCCGCTGCCGGCTCCGAGCAGTGTCTTGTTGGAACCGACCGTGACTTCGTCGGTGAGGCCCTGCATGCCTCCGCCCGTGATGTCGGTGTCGACAATGATGACGTAGGGCGTGTTGCCCTTGAGGTACTTGACCAGGTCGGAGTAGGTGCTCACGTGCTGCACTGTGCCGGCGCCGCCTCCGCTCACGCCCTGCAGGCCAAGGTCCTGGTAGACGGCAAAGCCCGTCACGCCCGATTGCGACTGTGCAACGGCCGTCGGGGCGGCTTCAAGCAGCAGAAGGCCGGCGGCGAGTAGAAGTGTCGATGTATGTTTCAAAATGCAATGATTTGAGGTTAAACTTCCAGTTGAGTTTTGAGTTTAAACTTTTCGAGTAGGTTTTGAGGTGAAAGACAAATGCCCTGCGCAAAGATACCCTTATTATAAACCTGCGCAAAGATACTTTACCTATTATATAAAGAGGTAAAAAAAGAGGGTGGAAAATTGTTTCAAATCCAATTTTCCACCTCTTTTGTACGTTAATAGCCTTCGCTTATTCTTATCATTAACACCCACAATCGTAATAATGACTCCAAGTCAATTTGTGGGACCATGTTCCACATTTTGGAAACATCCTCTTCGCTTATTCAAGCGAAGACGTCATCCAAGCGAAGACGTCATCCAAGCAGGAACCGGATAAACCCGTCGCGCTCGAGCAGACCGCAGGCGCCGTCGAAGCAAGCCGCCTCGTCGAAGGTCTGCACGCCGTCGGGCACCAGTGTAGCGGCGTCGCCCGGTGTGGCTGACGGGTGGTTCTGCCAGATGGCAAAAGGCACGGGCGTCATGGTGTGGGTGCGGTACTTGATGGGCGTGGGATGGTCGGGCAGGATGGCCACGCGCACGGCTTCGTCCCAGTGCTGCACCTCATCGAGGATGGGGCCGATGCAGCGCTTGTCGAGCATCTCGACGCAGCGTTTCTTGAGTTCGGCATCGCCGTCGTGGCCGGCTTCGTCGGTGGCCTCGACATGGAGGAAGACGAAATCCTTGTCACGCAGTTCGCGGAGTGCGGCTTCGGTCTTGCCCTCGTAGTTGGTGTCCCAAAGTCCGGTGGCGCCGGGCACCTCGACCTTCTTGAGGCCGCAGTAGACGCCGATGCCGAAGATGAGGTCGACGGCCGAGATGACGGCTCCCGTGCGGATGCGGTTGGGGAAGAGCTCGTGCAGGGTCTGCATCTGCGGACGGTAGCCGAGGCTCCAGGGCCAGATGGAGTTGGCGGGGTCTTTGCCTTCGGCCATGCGCTTCAGGTTGACGGGATGACCCGAGAGCTGCTCCTGGCTCCACAGGATGAGTTCGCGGAGCAGTTGGGCCGTCGCTTCAGCTTCGGGCTTTTCTGCGTAGGGCAGTTCGGGGCGCCAGGGTTGGCCCAGGCGGTCGTGCGGGGGCGTGCAGTGAACGAACTTGTTGCCGCCCTTGATCTTGAGCAGGTGGCGGTAGCTCACGCCGTCGAAGAAGCGGATGGCCTCGGCCGTGAAGCCCGTCGAAGAGCGGAAGTCCTTGAGCCGGTCGTTGAGGTACTCGATGAGCACCGACGCCTCGGCGTTGGAGATGTTGCCGGCCGAGTGGTTCTTGATGTTGTCGCCGTCCAGGCAGATGATGTTGCACCGCATGGCGACCTCGCCGTCCTCGATGGGCACCTGCATGGAGGCTGCCTCGAGCGAACCGCGGCCTTCGAACACCTTGGCCACATCGTAGCCCAACAGGCCCAGGTGGGCTATTTCGCTGCCGGGATGGAACCCTTCGGGCACAGTGACAAGGCGACCGTTGACGCCCTCGCGTGCGATGCGGTCCATGTTGGGCTTGTTGGCAGCCTGCAGGGGAGTCTTGCCTCCGAACGTGGCGAGCGGTTCGTCGGCGGCGCCGTCGGCCAGTATGATGATGTATTTCATAAAATGCTTATAGCTGATGTGTTGTGCGCTTTGGCTGATGTGTTGTGCGCTTTGGCTGATGCGTTGCGCGCGTGCGCTTTAGCGGATGTTGACGATAGAGATGATGTCGGCGAAGACGCCTGCGGCCGTGACGGCGGCACCGGCTCCGTAGCCCTTGATCTCCATAGGCTGCTCCTTGTAGCGGGCCGTGGTGAGCAGGATGACGTTGTTGGAACCCTCCAGGCGGTAGAACGGGTGCTGGTCGTCGACCTCGCAGAGCTCCACGCGGGCCTTGCCGTTCTCGAGCGTGGCCACGAAGCGGAAGCGGTGGTTCTGCTCCGCTGCCTTCCGGCGCATATCCTCGAAGTAGGCGTCGAGCTGCGGAATCTTCTCCCAGAACTCATCAACCGACCCCTTGAAATACTCGTCGGGGATGAAGAGGTGGGTCTCGACATCCTCCTTCGAGATGCGGTAGCCGGCCTCACGGGCGAGGATGACGATTTTGCGCACCACGTCGCTGCCGTTGAGGTCCAGGCGCGGGTCGGGTTCGGCGAAACCTGCATCGCGCGCCATGCGGATGGCCTGGCTCATGGGCACGTCGGCGGCAAGGACGTTGAAGATGTAGTTGAGCGTGCCGCTCACGACAGCCTCGATCTTCAGAATCTCGTCGCCCGAGTCGCGCAGGTTGTTGATGGTCGAGATGAGGGGCAGTCCGGCGCCCACATTGGTCTCGAACAGGTACTTGACCCCGCGCTTGCGGGCCGTGCGCTTGAGCTGGCGGTAGTTGTCGTAGTCGCCCGAGGCGGCCACCTTGTTGGCGCAGACCACGTTGACGTTGTGCTCGAGCAGGGTCTCGTAGATAGAGGCGATGTCGGTCGATGCGGTGCAGTCGACAAAGACAGCGTTGAAGATGTTCATCTCGATGATCTTGTCGCGGATGGCTTCGGGCGACGACTGCTCGGTGCTGGCGGCGAGCTGCTCCTCCCACGTGTTGAGGTCGATGCCGTCGCGCTTGAGCAGGCAGTGCTTGCTGTTGGACAGACCGACGACGGTGAGCTTGAGGTTGCGGTGCTTGAGCAGGTAGTCCTGCTGTTTGCGTATCTGCTCGAGGAGGTTGCGGCCGACCAGTCCGACGCCGGTCAGGAAGATGTTGAGCACGTTGTAGTCCCAGAGGAAGAACGAGTCGTGGATGACGTTGATGGCCTTGCGCAGGCACTCGCTGGTCGTCACGAACGAGATGTTGGTCTCCGAGGCGCCCTGGGCACAGGCGATGACGTTGATGCCGTTCTGGCCCAGAATCTTGAAGAGCTTGCCGGCAATGCCCGGGGTCTGCTTCATGCGTTCGCCCACGATGGCGATGGTGGCCAGGTTGTGCTCGGCGGTGATGGAGTTGATTTCGCCCATTTCGATTTCTTTGGCAAACTCGGCCCGCAGCAGTTCGGCCGTGCGCTCGGCGTCGCCGTTCTTGACACCGATGGTCGAGGAGTTCTCCGACGAAGCCTGGCTGACGAGGAAGCACGAAATGCCGTTGTCGGCCAGGGTGGAGAAGATGCGCTTGTTGACGCCGATGACGCCCACCATGCCGAGGCCCGAAATCGTGACGAGGGCCGTGTCGTTGATCGACGAAATGCCCTTGATGACCTTGCCGCTCACGTGGGCCGGGTTGGCGTGAATGAGCGTGCCGGGCGCAGAGGGGTTGAAGGTGTTCTTGATGACGATGGGGATGTTCTTGTGGTAGACGGGGAAGATGGTAGGCGGATAGATGACCTTGGCGCCGAAGTTGCAGAGCTCCATGGCCTCGACAAACGAAAGCTCGGGGATGACGTACGCGCCGGAGATGACGCGAGGGTCGGCGGTCATGAAGCCGTCCACGTCGGTCCAGATTTCAAGCTGCTCGGCGTTGAGCGTGGCGGCCACGATGGCTGCCGTGTAGTCCGAACCGCCACGACCCAGGTTGGTCACCTCGCCCGTCTTGCTGTCCTTCGAGATGAAGCCGCCCATGACGATGATGGGGTTGGGGTGGGAGAGACGGCTGATGACGTTGGGCGCCGTGGCCTCGAAGTCGCAGACGTTCTTGTCGAACACGCGCACCGTCTTGATGATGTCGCGGCTGTCGACCCACTCGGCGTTCTTGATGACGGTGGCGATGATGCGGCTCGAGATGCGCTCGCCGTAGCTGACGACGGTGCAAAGCGTCTTGGGCGAGAGCTCGCGGATGAGGAAGATGCCCCGGTAGATGTTGCACAGCTCCTCGAGGATTTCGTCGATGAAGATTCTGACGGCCGTCAGGTCTTCGCCGTCGAGCAGCCCATTGACCACGTCGAGGTGACGCTGGCGTATGAAGCGGAATTCCTCCATATAGGTCTCGTCGCTGGCGGCTGCCTTGTTGGCAGTCAGGATGAGACGGTCGGTAATGCCGCCCAGGGCGGAAACGACGACGATGACGGGTTCCTGGCGTGATTCGACTATCTGTTTGACATTCTTGATGCTTGCGATAGAGCCAACGGATGTGCCTCCGAATTTCAGTACGTGCATGGGTGCTGGGGTGTTATTGCGTTTTACGTTTATGTGTCTTGCCTTCGTCTTTTGCCCTTCGGGCGGCGGACAAAGTGCTGTTATTGCGCCGCAAATATATGAAAAAAAAGCGTAGTCAGTGCATTTGCAAATCAAAATAGGAAAAATATCACGGTTTTCGTCCCGTTTTGGCCGTCTGAATTTGTAAATTCACTATATTTGCGACCCGGAAAGGATTTTGCCTTGACCAGGAAAATCTCTTTTGACCGGGAATAAAAAAGCTTGGCAGATGAATATCCAACTGATGAATGTCGTAGTGGACACGACGGTCGACGGCCCGGGCTGGCGGTCGAGTGTGTATTGTGCCGGATGCCGACACGCCTGCAAGGGTTGTCACAATCCGGAGACGTGGTCTTTCAAGGCCGGAACTTCCGTCCCCGTCGACGAAATCGTGGAGAGGCTGCGCACGACGGAGGGCAACATCACCTTCTCGGGCGGCGACCCGATGTATCAGGCCGAGGCCTTCACGGAGCTGGCCCGGCGCATAGTGGGCGAGCTGCACCGCACCATCTGGTGCTACACGGGTTTCCACTACGAAGAGGTGCTGGCCGACCCCGTGATGAGCAAGATGCTCCCTTGGCTGGAGGTGCTCGTGGACGGGCCTTTCGTGGAGGAGCAGAAAAGCCTCGACCTGATGTTCAGGGGCAGCCGTAACCAGCGCCTCGTCGACGTGCAGCGGTCACTCGAAGCCGGCAGGGTCGTGGAATTCGAGTGGAATCCCTTCCCGAAGTTCTAGCTTGATGTCGGTGGCGTGCAGGAGCAGGCAATTATCACTCCCGGTGGCCGGGTCGCTTCCGGTGGCCGGGTCGCTCCCGGTGGCCAGGTTGCTTCCGGTGGCCGGGTTGCTTTCGGCACAGTGGCCGTTGTAAAGCCTGTCACCCACGATGGGGCAATCCAGCCCGAAGGGGGAGGCAGCATGGAGGCGCAGCTGGTGCGTGCGTCCGGTGAGGGGGAAGAACTCGACGAGGGTTCGGCCCCCTTCTCTTTTCAGTACGTTGTACCGGGTCTGCGCCGCCTTGCCGAACTGCCAGTCGGTGACTTGCCTCGGACGGTCGTCGGGATTGGGGCAGATGGGAATGGACAGCAGTCCGCAGTCGCTCTTCAATGTGCCGTCCAGCCAGGCCACGTAACGCTTGTGGACGGTGTGCCGCTCGAAACCCTGTTGCAGCAGCCGGTGGGTCTGCGCGTCTTTGGCCGCCAGGAGCAAGCCCGACGTGGCCTGGTCCAGCCGGTGGGCGAGCATCGGCCCCTTGACTTCGGGATACTGTCTGTGCAGCCACGACTCCACATCCGGTTGGCTTGCGTCTTTGCCCGGCGTGCTCAACAGGCCGGAGGGTTTGCTCAGGACAATCAGATGTTCGTCTTCGAAAAGGATGGTGGGGAATAAACCTGCCTTACCTTCTTTCTTGCTCTTTACTCCTTCTCCTCCTTCTCCTTCTCCTCCTTCTTCTTCTTCTTCTTCTTTGACCTTTATTTCTTCCTTACTACTCTCTAATGCTTCCTTGCCCTTTAATCGCTTTACTTCCTCCTTGCCTTCTTTATCTTTATTGGATTCTTCTTTCCAGGATTCTTCTTTTTTACAAGATTCCTCCTTCTTACCGCCTTCTTTCCAGGATTTCTCCTTTCTCTTTACTTCTTCCGAACCAATGTTCGCTTTCTCCGCCGGGCGCATCATGTAGGCCAGGATGGGACTGCACTTCTCGATGCAGCTCGGATAGAACTGCCTGTGCACACGCAGGATGGCCCGGGGCGAACGGCCGTACCAGAACTCGGCCAAAGCGACGGGGGAGAGGTGATGCTCGCGGGCAAACTGGAGCAGTCGCGGAGCCGCACATTCGCCGGCGCCTCCGGGAGGCAGACCTCGTCCGGCGTCGCGGAAGATGTCGACAATGTTCTTGTACCCGCCCTGGGTATCGGCAAAGTCGAAGTGCGTGAAGATTTTGAGCTGCAGGTCCTGCGAGAGTTGCTTGCGCCGTTCGGTGAGCTGACGGACTTCGTCGGGAGAAAGTCCGGGCTCAAGCAGCCGGCGGTTGATGGCGCTGATGGCGTCGTCGTCCGAGAGGTAGAAGCTGTCGGGGTGCGTCAGGTCGTAGACGGGCGGGACGAAGTAATGCTCTTCGTCCTTGATGGCCGCATTGCCGCTGTAGGCTTTGAGTATGGTGCCGTCAGCGCAGAGGAGAACACCCAGCATCTTGCCCTTGCCGAACTCCTCGTCCCACTCGGGGCGCTGCCGGATGTAAAAACAAATATCATCCACAACCGCTGCAAGCGACGGGTGTGGATGATATAGATATGGATTATTCATCCTTTTACTCGTTGTTGCCGCCACGATAGTCGGGACGGTCGAAGTCACGACGCGGACGGTCCTCACGACGGGGGCGGTCCTCACGGCGCGGACGGTTGTCACGGTCCTGGCGTGGACGGTCCTCACGACGCGGACGGGCTTCGGGCTCAACGTAGCCTTCCGGCTTCGGCTTGAGCGCCTTGGTAGAGAGGCGGTATTTGCCCGTCTTCTTGTCAATCTCAAGCAGCTTGACGGTGAGGATGTCGCCCTCCTTGATGCCAGTCTGATCCATGGTCTCGTAGCGCTTCCAGTCAATCTCGCTGATGTGCAGCAAGCCGTCCTTGCCTGGCATGAACTCTACGAATGCGCCGAAGCTCTGGATGTTCTTGACAGGACCGGTGTAGATTTCGCCTTCCTCCGGAACGGCTACGATGGCCTTGATCTTGGCCACGGCAGCGTCGATGCTGGCCTTGTCGGCTGAAGAAATCTCTACATGACCCTTGCCGTCGGTCTCCTCGATGGTAACCACGGCGCCGGTCTCCTCCTGGATGCCCTGGATGATCTTTCCGCCGGGGCCAATGACAGCTCCGATGTACTCCTTGTCAATGTCGAAGGCAACCATGCGGGGAGCGTGGTCCTTGAGCTCAGGACGGTACTCGGGCTGGGCCTCGAGCATGCAGTTGAGGATGTGGCTGCGGCCTTCCTTGGCCTGGTTGAGCGCCTTCTCGAGAATCTCGTAGCTCAAGCCGTTGCACTTGATGTCCATCTGCGTGGCGGTAATGCCCTTTTCGGTGCCCGTCACCTTGAAGTCCATGTCGCCCAGGTGGTCTTCGTCACCGAGGATGTCGCTGAGCACTGCGTACTTCGGACCGTCTTCGTCCTTGATGAGTCCCATGGCAATGCCTGATACGGGACGGATCATCGGGATGCCTGCATCGCGCATGGCGAGTGTGGCGCCGCAAGTCGTGGCCATTGACGACGAGCCGTTCGACTCGAGAATGTCAGAGCAAACGCGCACGGTGTAAGGATAGTCCTTCGGAATCATGCCCTTGACAGCACGCCAGGCCAGGTGTCCGTGTCCGATTTCGCGACGGCCTACGCCACGCTGTGCTTTGGCCTCGCCGGTTGAGAACGGAGGGAAGTTGTAGTGGAGGAGGAAGCTGTCGTAGTCGTTGCGGAGCACGTCGTCGACCATCTTCTTGTCCATCTTGGTGCCGAGGGTGCAGGTGACGAGCGCCTGTGTCTCACCGCGGGTGAAGATGGCTGAACCGTGAGGGCCCGGAAGGTAGTCGGGCTCAATCCAGATGGGACGAACCTCGTTGAGGGCACGGCCGTCGAGACGTGTGCCTTCGTCGAGAACGCAGCGGCGCATGGCCTCGCGCTCCACGTCGTGGAAGTAGCGGGCTACCATGCCGAGGGTCTCCTCGTCTTCCTGCTTCTCGGCGGGGAGTGTAGCCACGAAGTTGGCCTGCACTTCCTCGAAAGCGGCTTCGCGCTCGTGCTTGTTCTTGTTGCCGCTCTTGGCAATGTCGTAGCAAGGCTGGTAGCAGAAGTCGTGGCACTGTTTGCGGAGGTCTTCGTCGTTGACCTCATGGCAATATTCCATGATGGGCTTGCCGACGGCTTCCATGAGTTCCTTCTGCACCTGGCAGTGTACCTTGATGGCTTCGTGGGCGGCCTTGAGAGCGCCGAGCAGGTCTTGCTCGCTGACCTCGTCCATTTCGCCTTCGACCATCATGATGTTTTCGTAGGTGGCGCCTACCATCAGGTCCATGTCGGCCTCCTTCATCTGCTCGAAGGTCGGGTCGATGACATACTCGCCGTTAATGCGGACTACGCGGACCTCAGAGATGGGGCCTTCGAACGGAATGCCCGAAACGGCCATGGCAGCCGAAGCGGCAAGTCCGGCCAAAGCGTCGGGCTGGTTCTGCTTGTCCGAGCTGTACATCGTCACGTTGACGAATGTCTCGGCGTGGTAGTTGCTGGGGAAAAGCGGGCGGAGTGCGCGGTCGATGAGGCGGCTGGTCAGGATTTCGTAGTCCGAAGCCTTGCCTTCACGCTTGGTGAAGCCACCGGGGAAACGGCCCGCAGAAGCGTATTTCTCTTTGTACTCGACGGTCAGGGGCATGAAGTCCGTGCCCGGAGTGACTGTGCGTGATGTACATACTGTGGCGAGCAGCATTGTGCCGCCCATGCGAAGCTCAACGGCACCGTCGGCCTGCTTCGCAACCTTACCTGTCTCGAGCGTGATGGTGCGGCCATCGCTCAGGGTAATGGTTTTCTTGATTGGGTTAACCAAATTGTTTACCATAATTGTTCTATATTCTCTAATCCATTATAGATTTTTCGGGCGCAAAGTTAGTAAATTTTCGGTTGCCTGCAAAATAAAAAACAAAAAAACCTTCGTTTGTGCGATTTTTTTCGGCAAAAGTATTGCACCGTTCCTTTTTTATGCATACCTTTGTGCCCGATAAGTCAACAATGAAAGAGCCGATACCCGGGTTGCTCACTGCTCAGTGCCCGATGTGTCGGCCCTCTAAAATTGACTATCGGGACTATTGGATTATATCTTTGTACTTAAAAAGCACTTCGGTTTATAGTTATGAAGTACACATTTGCTAAGGGAGTGAGAACTCTCTTTTTGACCGCTATTGGCGTCGCACTGGCGACAGGTTGCAGCGACACACGCACGGCACGCATCGAAGGCAACGTCACCGGTGCCGACGGACAGCTCCTCGTGCTCGAGCATCTCTCGGACGGCGCCCCGCGTATGGTCGACACGCTCCGGCTGGATGCGGAAGGCCGCTTTGAGTTTGCCCCCGAGGTGGAGGACGGCCCTGACTTCTTCAGCCTGCGTGTGGGCAACAAGTCCATCTCGCTGGTGGTCGACACCCTCCTGACGCCCGTCCGGATTGTGGCCGATGCGGCCCGGATGGGGGCCTATGAGGTCGACGACGAGGCCAATCGCGAGCTGCACGAGGCCGTATCGCTGGGCAACCAGCTGCGCGGCAAGGTGCTCGCCCTGAGCGATGCCTCGGTGGGCGGCAAGATGTCGAGAGACGCGGCCCGCGACTCGGTGCTGGCGCTGGTAAGGGCCTACAAGGCGCAGGTGCTCGACCGCTACATATACCGCAATCCCGCTAGTCCGACCAGCTACTATCTGCTCTTCGAGACCGTGCAGGGACTGGTCATCTTCGATGCCAATAACCGCGACGACCTCAAGGCCTTCGGTGCTGTGGCCACGGGGTGGCAGTTCAACTACCCTTCGTCGCCGCGCAACAAGGTGCTGGAGAAGGTCACCCTGGAAGGCCGTGCCCGTCAGCGTGAGCAGATGGAGCGCGTGCAGCGCACCGACTCCATCCTGTCGACCAAGCAGATTGAGACCCGGGCTTACCCCGAACTCCTCCTCAATGACGTCGACGACCGCGCCGTGTCGCTGAGCGCTATGGAGGACGGCAAGAGCGTCATCCTGGTCGACTTTACGGCCTACTATATGGATTTTTCGCCCGCGCACAATATGGCCCTGGGCAGCCTGTATGAGAAGTACGAGGGCAAGCTGAAGGTCTATCAGGTCTGCATGGACTATGACGAGAACTTCTGGAAGGTGAGCGCCGACAATCTGCCGTGGGTCACCGTGCGCGACCAAAGCTGCACTTACGACCAGTACGGCAAGGTGGCCTATTCGGCCGCGGCTCTCTCTTACAACGTCAGCTCGCTGCCGACCACATTCGTCATCACGCGGGCCGGCGAACTGCAGTACAGGGTCGAGAACGACGACAAGCAACTGGCCGACATCGTGGCCAAAGCCGTCAAGTGATTGGAAATAATATTGTATAACACCATAGATTACAAACATTATGGCAACAACTTACATCAGCGAGGAAGGCTATAAGAAGATCCTCGAAGAAATCAATTATCTGGAAAGCGTAGAAAGACCAAAAGCAAGCGCCGCCATTGCAGAGGCAAGGGAAAAGGGCGACTTGAGCGAAAACGCAGAGTACGATGCCGCCAAAGAGGCACAGGGTAAGCTGGAGAGCAAAATCGCCCTCCTCAAGGACCAGGTGGCCAATGCCCGCATCATCGACGCTTCAAAGCTCAATACCGACAAGGTGCAGATCATGACTACCGTACGTCTGCTGAACCGCAAGATGAACAAGGAAGTGAAATATACGGTCGTGCCCGAGAGCGAGGCCAACTTCAGAGAAGGAAAAATCAGCGTCGCTACGCCGATTGCCAAGGCCCTCTTGAACCATTCTGTCGGCGACGTGGTGGAGGTCAAGGTGCCCGCCGGCGTGCAGAGCCTCGAGATTCTCGAGATCTCCCTGTAAGCTCCGTCTTGCCGGAGATTTCCGCGCGAAAGATTCTCTGCCCGAGATTCCCGCATAAAGGAACCTTTGTTAAAGTTTTCTTGGTAAAAGATTCTTTGCCGAAAATCCCCGTAAAAAAGGATTCTTTGTTGTAGATTTTATCCGTAAAAGATTCTCTGCAAGAGATTTTCTTCGTAAAATATTCTTTGCAAGAGATTTGCACAAAAATATAACACTACACACTGCGCCTTCCATAGCGTACACGAGTAATAACATTACACATTATTAATATAATATGAAGAGCCTTTTCAGTAAAATCATAGCAGGCGAGATACCGAGCTACAAGGTGGCCGAAGACGACCGGTTCTATGCCTTCCTGGACATCAACCCGGTGGCCAAAGGACACACGCTCGTTGTCCCGAAGCAGGAGGTGGACTATATCTTCGACCAAAGCGACGACATGCTCGCCGCCCACATGGTCTTCGCCAAGCGCGTCGCCGCAGCTATCCGCCGGGCCATCCCGTGCAAGAAAGTCGGTGTCTGCGTAATGGGACTCGAAGTGCCTCACGCCCACATACATCTGATTCCGCTCAACGAGGAGGGGGATATGGACTTCCGCAAGGAACACCTGAAACTCTCGCCCGACGAGATGAAGCAGATTGCCGAGAGCATTGCCGCCAACTTCGAATAAGCATCAAATACTCACATAAACAATGAACAAAAACGAATTCTACAAATACGCAACCGGGCATCTGGGAATGAACGGACACGCGCTGGACGACTATATGCGCTTCCAGAGCAAGACCATGAGCCCGCGTGATTCCTACATCAACCCCAGCATCATCGAGGAACGTCAGCTCAACGTGGCGCAGATGGACGTCTTCAGCCGTTTGATGATGGACCGCATCATCTTCCTCGGTACGGAGATTGACGACTACTGCTCGAATGTGGTGCAGGCCCAGCTCCTGTTCCTCGCTTCGACCGAGAACGACAAGGACATCACCATGTACCTGAACAGCCCCGGCGGCATCGTGAGCGGCGGTCTCGCCATCTACGATACGATGAACTACATCACCTGCGACGTGTCGACGGTGGTGACGGGCATGGCTGCCTCAATGGCTTCGGTGCTCCTGGCTGCCGGCACGAAAGGCAAACGCTACGCTTTGCCCCATAGTCGCGTGATGATTCACCAGCCGCTGGGCGGTACGCAAGGACAGGCTTCGGATATGGAAATTGCCGTCAACGAAATCAAGAAACTCAAGAAGGAACTCTACACCATCCTCACCGAGTGTACGGGTCAGACTTACAAGAAGATTGAGGCCGATTGCGACCGCGACCATTACCTGACCGCCCAGGAAGCTCTCGATTACGGTATGATTGACAAAATATTCCAGAAGAAGTAATGGTACGAAAAACTGAAGACAGATGCAATTTCTGCGGTCGTGGCCGTAGTGAAGTAAGACTGCTCATAGGCGGTTTGAACGGCTTTATCTGCAACGAATGTGCGGAGCAGGCCCACTTGATCGTGTCGGAAACATTCAGGGATATGGACCAGCGGTCACTTGAGTCGGACCTGAACCTGAAGAGACTGCCCAAGCCCAAGGACATCAAGGCTTTCCTGGACGGCTATGTAATCGGTCAGGACGAGGCCAAGAAGAACCTCTCGGTGGCCGTCTACAACCACTACAAGCGCCTGAAACAGCCCAAGGGCACGAACGACGTCGAAATCGAGAAGTCAAATATCATCATGGTGGGACGTACGGGTACGGGCAAAACCCTTTTGGCCAAGACCATAGCCCGTATGCTCCATGTGCCGTTTGCCATGGTCGACGCTACCGTGCTGACCGAGGCCGGTTATGTGGGCGAGGATATCGAGTCAATCCTGACACGCCTGCTGCAGAACTGCGACTACAATGTCAGCAAGGCCGAACGCGGTATCGTCTTTATCGACGAAATCGACAAGATAGCCCGTAAGGGCGACAACCCGAGCATCACCCGCGACGTGAGCGGCGAGGGCGTTCAGCAGGGCCTGCTCAAGCTGTTGGAAGGCAGTGTGGTCGGTGTGCCGCCTCAGGGAGGCCGCAAGCATCCGGATCAGAAACTGATACAGGTTGACACGAAGAACATCCTCTTCATCTGCGGTGGAGCCTTTGACGGCATCGAGCAGCGCATTGCAGCGCGGTTGAACACCCGCACGGTCGGATTCCACACCAACGAAAAGCTACACGAAATAGACCGCGACAATCTCCTGCAGTATGTCACGCCGGCTGATCTCAAGAAGTTCGGCCTGATACCGGAGATCATCGGACGTCTGCCTATCCTGACTTATCTCGAGCCTCTCGATGCCGAGGCGCTGAAGCGGATTCTCACTGAACCCAAGAATGCCATCATCAAGCAGTACACCAAACTCTTTGCCATGGACGGCATTACGCTGACCATCGACCCTGAGGTGTATCAGCTCATCGTGGACAAGGCCATCGAATTCAAGTTGGGCGCCCGTGGACTCAGAGCCATCACCGAAAGCATCATGATGGACGATATGTTTGATATGCCATCAAGCAGAAGTAAGACACTGCACGTCACTCTCGACTACGCCAAGCAGAAACTTGCCGCGGCTAACCTGGAACGGATGAGCGCATCATAACGGGAAATCCCCTTGCCAAAAAGGGGATTTCTTTCTATTTATAAAATATGTGTATATGAAAAATATTCAAGTTCAACCAGCCGACGGCAAACTGGGTGTTTTGGTCGTCGGTATGAGTGGCGCTGTAAGTACCACCTTCATCATCGGTACACTAGCAGCCCGCAAGGGCTTGGCCAAACCTATCGGTTCTGTCACACAGCTTTCGTATCTGAAAGTGGGCAAGAAGGAAAACCGACGGGAGGGTTTGATCAAAGACCTGGTGCCTTTGGCAAGGCTCGACCAACTGGTGTTCGGCGGCTGGGATATTTTCCCGGATTCGGTCTATGACGGTGCCGTGCATGCTCAGGTCCTCAATGAAAAGGACATCAACCTGGTGGCTGATGAGGCCAAGCAGATCAAGCCGATGAAGGCCGTCTTCGACCCTGCTTTTATCACCCGTCTTAACGGCACCTGGTGCAAGGAGGGAAAGAGCAAGTGGGACATGATGGAGCAACTGCGCGAAGACATCCGCCGATTCAAGTCGGACAACCACTGCGACCGTATCGTCGTCATTTGGGCCGCTTCGACCGAAGCCTATATGCCGATGTCGGAGGTCCACATGGACTTGGATGCCTTTGAGGCTGAGATGAAGAACCCGTCGACTAAACTCGTCGCCCCGTCTATGTGCTATGCATATGCGGCTATGATGGAGGGCGCCCCGTTTATCAACGGCGCTCCGGCCTTGACCGTCGACTTCCCGGCTATGTGGCAATTGGCCGACAAGACGGGTTGCCCCATCTGTGGCAAGGACTACAAGAGCGGACAGACGATGATGAAGACGGTGCTTGCTCCGGCTTTCCACACGCGTATGCTGGGCTTGTCCGGTTGGTTCTCGACCAACATCCTCGGCAACCGCGACGGCGAGGTGCTCGACGACCCGGCTTCGTTCAAGACCAAGGAAGTGAGCAAACTCTCTGTGATTGACTCTATCCTCGAACCGGAAAAGTATCCTGACCTCTACGGCGATATCTACCACAAGGTCCGCATCAACTATTATCCTCCTCGCAACGACAACAAAGAGGCTTGGGACAATATCGACATCTTTGGCTGGATGGGCTATCCGATGCAGATTAAAATCAATTTCCTCTGCCGTGATTCCATCCTGGCGGCTCCGTTGGCGCTCGACCTCGTGCTGCTGACTGACCTCGCCAAGCGGTGCGGCTTCAAGGGAATACAGAAGTGGCTGTCGTTCTACTTCAAGAGCCCGATGCACAAACTCGACGAGGTTCCGGTGCACTCGCTCTTCGAACAGGATGCAATGTTTAGGAACAAGCTGCGTGAGATTATCGGCGAGGAACCGTACGACTACACCGAGGAGTAAAGGACCTGCGCTTGGAGAGTATTAAACAGTGCTCAAAGACACTTATATGTGCTTGCGCAAGATAGTGCATATGTAGTCTCGCAAAACTTGCTTAGCTTATAACAGTGCTCAGAGAAACCACTTATAAGTGTTTACACAAGATAGTGCTTAGACAAAAGCACAGTGCAAAGATAACGGACACTCACATAAAATAGTGCAAAGAGCACTTACATAAATGAAAAAAGGGCGACACTCACGTGGGGCCCTTTTTTAATTACAAACCTTAGAAAACCTTACTTTTTTTCTAATATCCAAATAAAAATGAGAAAAAAGGGATGTGATAGTTCCTAATTTCCCTAACCTAACATAAAACTTCTTTTGTGAAACCGAATGTTTTTATTTTCTGATGCAAAGGTACTGCTATATTTCTATAGTAAAGAAAAAAACAAGGGGCAAAATTGTAGCATGGACAATTTTACCCCAAATTTCGGATGAAATTACACTAAAATAGCCTATCTCGGCTAATTTTTATGCTTTTCTTTCTGTTTTGCTTACTCGGGATTGCTTTATAAACCTTTTACGATGGTAATCATCACGAGGTAGAACATCATTGCAGGAGCCGCCATAATCAGCGAGTCGAACCGGTCCCACATGCCGCCGTGTCCGGGCAATATCTTGCCTGAGTCTTTGACGCCGACGGAACGCTTGACAAAGCTTTCGACCAAATCGCCGAAGGTGCCGAAGATGCTGATGAACACGCCGAGACCGATCCAGTCCAGTCGGGTGTAGTGCTGAAGTTCGTGGAGGTCCTGGCCAAAGAAGCCCCAGAAGGAAGCCTGGTAGAAGGTAAGTCCCAGGAGGATGTTGAAGATAAGTCCGCCGAAGAACCCTTCCCAGGTTTTCTTGGGAGAGACGCTCTCGAACAACTTGTGCTTTCCGCAAGTGACGCCGGTGAGATAGGCTCCCGTGTCGTTGCACCAAAGGAAGAAGAACAGGGCCAGCAGCAGTATGCTGTTGTAGTCATCATCGATATTCCCCAGTGGAATGGCAATGCTGTGGAAGGCGATGGTGTTGAGCAGCGAAATCGGCAAGGCTATGTAGACTTGGCCGAGGAGGATAAAAGCCAATTCGCGCATTGGCGTCGTCTGCTTGCTGTAGAGTCGGCTGATGAAAAGCGCCACGACGTACACGAGGTACAGGATGAAGATATTGTTGCCGATACGGGTGACGTGCGAAGCTGCAATGAAGAAACACCAGAAGAGCAACACGCCGGCCAGGGCATGGAAACCTCGTGTGATGTGACACTCGCGGCTGTAGTTGGCCAGTGTGTAAAACTCCCAAAGCACCCCGAATATCAGGATGGAGAATAATCCCAGATAACTATACGGGCCGGCCAATATGCACGAGACAATGGCCGCGACGACACACACACCGGTAATGGTGCGGATCAGAAGACTTTTGTTGAATAGTTTGCTTAGATTCATCTCTCTGTCTCGTTATTATCAGTTTTGCCGTCCGGGTCGGAGCAGCCGTTGTTCTCGGAATGATTACTGTTTTTATTCTCGGAGTTTTCGCTCATTTCATTCTCTGAGAGGTTGCTGTTCTCGGAGTTTTCGCTCTTCTTGGATTTGGCGTCCGTCACTTCGCTTTCTTCTATCAACTCTTCCGTGCGTGATGTCCACTGACGGGGTCCGAATATGTCCTGTACATCTTCCGTGAAGATGACTTCGCGTTCCTCGAGCCTTTGGGTAAGGGTAGTGTGTCCGTCGGCGTGTTCTTTCAGCAGCGTCTTGGCACGTTCGTACTGTTCGGCTATCAGCTTCGAAACTTCTTCGTCGATGATGCGGGCGCGCTCGTCGCTGAAGGGCTTCTGGAAGCCGTAGTCTTGCCCGGTACTGTCATAATAGCAGATGTTGGGCAAGTTGTCGCTCATGCCATAGTACACTATCATTGCATAGGCCTGTTTGGTCACACGCTCAAGGTCGTTGGCGGCTCCGCTCGAGATGCTGCCTACAAACAACTCTTCGGCTGCACGTCCGCCCAGGAGCGAACACAATTCGTCGCACATGGCTTCCTTGGTGGTAATCTGACGTTCTTCGGGCATGTACCAGGCTGCACCCAAGGCTTTGCCTCGCGGCACAATGGTGACTTTGACCAGCGGAGAACCGTAACGCAAGTGCCAGGACACGGTAGCATGTCCGGCCTCGTGGACAGCGATGCTGTGCTTCTCCTCGCGCGTCATGATTTTGGATTTCTTTTCCAAACCGCCTATGATGCGGTCGACAGCGTCGTTGAAGTCGGTTGCGTCGACTTTCTTCTTGTTGCGACGGGCGGCAATCAGGGCTGCCTCGTTGCAGACGTTGGCAATGTCAGCGCCGGAGAATCCTGGGGTCTGTCGTGCCAATTTCGTTATGTCGAGGTCCTTGGCCAACTGTAGCGGGCGGAGGTGAACCTTGAAGATTTCGATGCGGTCTTTCAGTTCGGGAAGGTCGACATGTATCTGACGGTCAAAGCGTCCGGCGCGGAGCAGGGCCTTGTCAAGGATGTCCGAACGGTTGGTGGCGGCCAGGATGATGACACCGCTGTTGGTGCCGAAGCCGTCCATCTCGGTGAGCAACTGGTTGAGCGTGTTCTCCCGTTCGTCGTTTCCTCCCGACATGTTGCGCGAACTGCGGGCGCGTCCCACGGCGTCGATTTCGTCGATGAAGATGATGCACGGGGCTTTCTCCTTGGCTTGACGGAAGAGGTCGCGCACACGGCTTGCGCCTACGCCGACAAACATCTCGACGAAGTCAGAGCCCGACATGGAGAAGAACGGTACGTTGGCCTCGCCAGCTACGGCTTTGGCCAGAAGCGTCTTGCCCGTACCCGGAGGGCCGACCAGCAGAGCGCCCTTGGGTATCTTGCCTCCCAGGTTGGTGTAGCGCTCGGGGTGCTTCAGAAAATCCACGATTTCCTGCACTTCCTGCTTGGCTTCCGACAGGCCGGCCACGTCCTTGAACGTAACGGCAATCCTGTTGTTGCCTTCGTAGACGGAGGCCTTGGAACGTCCGACGTTGAAGATGCCGCCGGGTCCGCCGTTGCCGCCCATCTTGGAAAAACCGCGGAAGAACAGGAAGTACATCAGGATAAACATCAGGATGAGCGGACCGAAGTTGCCCAGGAGGTTGAGCCACATGCTGTCCTTCTCGTATTTGACCTTCAAGGACTGGCATTGGCTGTCAGGCGCGTTCTTCCACTCTTCCACCTCTTCGGCAAAGCGGTCTCCGCTCGGGATGGTGGTGTTGACCATAACCACGCCGACGCCATTCTCGCTTTCCTTGAAGAGCGTGCCGAGTTCGCTGTCCAGTGCCGTCGGGTCTTTGACCAGCTTGCCGTCGGCCTCGACGTTGCGGATGTTGACGGTTATCTGGTCAAAGTAACCGCCTTTGGTCAACTGCTGGAAGACGCTGTAGTCGACAGTGCGTATGGAACTTCCTCCGCCGTCGGTGAAGAACATCACGGTCAGGAAGAGACCTATGAGGAGATATATGTAGAAGAAATTGAAGCGGAAACTGAAATTGTAGCCTCCCTTTCCGTCGTCTTTTCCAATCTTGACGTAGTTTTTGCCGTCGTTGCCGCCGGTCTGTTTGTTTATGTCTCTTTCAGCCATTAGTTTGTTGTTTCGTTTTGTTATGATTCAGACTGTCTTTTGTTATGATCTTGACTGTCTTTTTTGTTATTTTGTTATGATTCAGACTGTTGCCGGATTACATTGCTGCCCCGATGTGCGGCTCCTCGTCCGGGTCCTTGATTTTGGAGATTTTTGCGTCTTCCCAAAAGGACTCAAGGCGATAGAACGACCTGACTTCGGGTTGAAAGATGTGCACGACTATGTATCCGTAGTCGATTGCGACCCATTGTCGGCTTTCCATGCCGACGGTCCCGTAGTCGCGTTTGCCAAGATGCTCCAGCACGTGCTTGACCAAAGTGCCCGCAATGCCGGATATCTGGGTGGAGGAACTGCCGTCGCAGACGACGAAATAATCGAAGGCCGCTTCTTCCAACCGGCTCATGTCGATAACCTGGATGTCGTGAGCCTTGCTGTTTTGAAGACCTTCAACAATCGTTTTTAATAGTACATCTTTCATAATTCCGAGCGCGAAGTTAATAAGAATTTGTGACATTGGCGCATAATCCGATTAAAAAAAAAGTTTTTAATGTTTTTTTGCAGAAAAAGTTGTGTATGTGCAAAAAAACATCTATATTTGCGCTCGGAATTTTAAATAATCACACATTTATATATAATACCTAAATTATGGAAATCAAAGGAAAGGTCATTCAGATGCTACCGCTGCGTCAGGGAACGAGTCAGCGAACAGGCAATCCCTGGAAGTTGCAGGAGTATGTACTCGAGACATATGATAATTTTCCGAAGAAAGTGTTGTTCTCACTTTTTGGAGACAATGTTGATAAATTCCCGATTCAGGTCGGCGAGGATGTCAATGTGAGTGTTGATATTGAGAGTAGATCTTATATGGGTCGTGATGGAGTAGAGCGCTGGTCGACTGACGTGCGTGCATGGAAAGTCGAGAAGGTTGATCCTACCTCCGTTCAGGCTCCCGCCTATGGCGCTCCTGCTTACGGCGCACCGGTTGACCCGACAGCACAGCCGGCTCCTGCAGTAGGGCAATTCCCACCACAGTCTGCCGCTGCTCCTGCAGCTCCCAATCCAACGGAAGACCTCCCGTTCTGAGGTAAATAGACTTGCCACTCGGATGATAAGTTAACTTGTCATTTCGGTGGCAATTTCTGTAAGCGGACATTGTTTTTATGCAGTTTGTTTGGCCGTCAGAATTAAATTGTGTATTTTCGCACGGTTAAAAATATAAGGTCAACCCGGACCTGCAAAGGACGGGGAGACGACAACGATAGAGACAAAAGTCTTGAGACTAGTAAATCAGTGTTATTATCATATTTATTAACAAATATCTAAAGGTATTATGGCAAAATTAGATTTGGCAAAGTATGGCATTACAGGCTCTACTGTAATTGCACACAATCCTTCGTACGAGGAGTTGTTCAAGGCTGAGACCGATCCGAGTCTCACTGGTTATGAGAAAGGTCAGGTTACCGAGCTCGGCGCCGTCAACGTTATGACCGGTGTCTTCACAGGCCGTTCGCCTAAGGACAAGTACATCGTAGACGATGCACAGAGCCACGACAAAGTATGGTGGACCTCTGAAGCTTACAAGAACGATAACCACCCGATGTCCGAGAAGGTTTGGGAGACTGTCAAGGGTATCGCCCAGAAGGAACTCAGCAACAAGAACCTCTATGTAGTCGATGCATATTGCGGCGCTAACAAGGCTACCCGTCTTGCTGTTCGTTTCATCGTCGAGGTTGCTTGGCAGGCTCACTTCGTTGAGAATATGTTCATTAAGCCTACGGCTGAGGAACTGGCCAGCTTCGAGCCTAACTTCGTTATCTACAACGCCTCTAAGGCAAAGGTAGAGAACTTCAAGGAACTCGGTCTGAACTCAGAGACTTGTGTCGCTTTCAACACCACAAGCCACGAGCAGGTTATCATCAATACATGGTACGGCGGCGAGATGAAGAAGGGTATGTTCTCTATGCAGAACTACTACCTCCCTCTCAAGGGCATCGCTTCTATGCACTGCTCTGCCAACACCGACATGAACAAGCAGAACACTGCTATCTTCTTCGGTCTGTCAGGCACTGGCAAGACTACTCTTTCTACCGATCCTAAGCGTCTCCTTATCGGTGACGACGAGCACGGTTGGGACGATGAGGGTGTATTCAACCTCGAAGGCGGCTGCTACGCTAAGGTTATCAACCTCGACAAGGACTCTGAGCCTGACATCTACAACGCCATCCGTCGTGACGCCCTCCTCGAGAACGTTACTGTAGACGCTAACGGCAAGATTGACTTCACTGACAAGAGCGTTACTGAGAACACCCGCGTCTCTTATCCTATCAACCACATCGAGAAGATTGTAGCTCCTGTATCTGCAGGTCCTGCTGCCAAGAACGTTATCTTCCTCTCGGCTGATGCCTTCGGTGTACTGCCTCCAGTATCTATCCTGAGCCCTGAGCAGACCAAGTATTACTTCCTCTCTGGTTTCACAGCCAAGTTGGCCGGTACTGAGCGCGGTATTACAGAGCCTACTCCTACCTTCTCTGCTTGCTTCGGCCAGGCATTCCTCGAGCTGCATCCTACCAAGTATGCTGAGGAGCTCGTCAAGAAGATGGAGAAGAGCGGTGCTAAGGCTTACCTCGTCAACACTGGTTGGAACGGCACTGGCAAGCGTATTTCTATCCGCGATACCCGTGGCATTATCGACGCTATCCTGGGCGGCGCTATCCTGAAGGCTCCTACCAAGACTATCCCGATTTTCAACTTCGTTGTTCCTACTCAGCTTGAGGGCGTAGACACCAACATCCTTGATCCACGTGACACTTATGCCAACAAGGCTGACTGGGACGTTAAGGCTAAGGATCTGGCCGCACGTTTCATCAAGAACTTCGGCAAGTACACAACCAACGAGGCCGGCAAGGCTTTGGTTGCCGCTGGTCCTCAGCTCTAATCTGCAAGGACGCAGACGCGGTGCTGTCTGACACAGTACCGCCCCTACTATAAGTTTCCCTCTGGAGTCACAACCTCCGGAGGGATTTTTTTTGTACCTGGTCCCGTATTGTAGCGTGGCGGACGACATATAGTCTCTCGCCCAGTACCGTACAGTTGTGATTGCCGTACCGTATAGTCGGTACTGGAGTACCGAACGTTCGGTACTCCAGTACCGATTTTTCAAAATACAAAACCAAACTGGACGAAGTCTTTATCATAACATCATGGCGTGCGCAGGACAAGTTGAGGCCATAAACCAATATGTCTGTCCCTCGGAGAGTCAATCTGAAATCATAAGTTTGGTTGCCAATAGTGGTGCAGATGGAAAAGAAATTGTCGCGACTGAAGTTTTTTATGCCTCATAATTTGATTGTTCCGATGATTTTCGGTAACTTTGCGCGTAATTTTTACATAAAAGTGGAATACAATTTCTGAATCGAAATGAACAAGAACACGATTGTCGGCAGTATTTTGTTGGTCGTACTCTTCATGGGTATGATGTGGTGGAACGGGAAGAGTGCCCAGGAACGCAATAAGGCCCTACTCGAAAAACGTGCGAAGATAGAAGCCGAAAATGAGCAGAGACGTGCCCAGGAGGTAGAATTTAATGCCATGATGGATACGCTCACAGTTCAGCAGAAGGACAGTTTGGCCAATATCGCAGCCATTCAGGACAGCCTCAACGAAGTGAAGCACTTCGGTCCGTTGGCCAGTGCCGCATCGGGAGAGGAGCAAGTCTTCACTCTCGAGAATGAGGTGCTGCGCGTGACTGTCAACAATCATGGCGGCATGATAGAGAGTGTGAGCCTGAAGGACTACACCAACAACTACGACTCGACCGAATTGCAGCTTTTCAATGCACGCAACAATAGCATGTCGCTTGCCTTTGAGGGCCGTGGCGCTTACCGCGACGATATCAGCTCGAGTGAACTCTACTTCAAGCCGGTGGCTGTGTCTGACACTTCGGTGACTATGCGCCTCGCTTCGGCTGAAGGCGGACAGCTGGACCTTGTCTATACGCTCAACCCCAACAGTTATGTGGTCGATTTCGACATCAAGACAACCAATCTCGACCGCCTGGCTCACGACAACCGCTTTAATCTCAAGTGGAGCCAGAAGCTACTCCGTACGGAGATGGGCCGCGACTTTGAGGAGCGCAACAGCAGCCTCTATTACCGTTTTGCCGGAGAGAGTCCTGACGATGACGACCTTGAGAGTTCGGACAAGAACGGCCAGAAGACGGTGAGCGGACCTCTGACGTGGTTCAACTTCAAGAATCAGTTCTTCTCGTCCATGCTTGTCAGCCGCAATCTCTTCACCGATGGCGACATGCGGTCTTCGTACATCGACGAGAAGGACCCGCAAGGCAGAATCTACCTCAAGGACTATTCGGTCAATCTCTATTTCGACATGGACCAGTCGGAGGAGCGTATGTGCTTCTACTTCGGCCCCAACAACTACCCGTTGCTCAACGAACTGAGTGAGCAAGTGGCAGAGCGCGTGGGTCTCGGTGACGAAGACATCGAAATGGAACACGTCATTTACCTTGGCTGGCCAATCGTGCGTTGGGTAAATCTCTTCATCGTACTTCCGGTCTTCCACTGGCTGGACAGCTATCATCTCAACTACGGTCTGATTATTCTGTTGCTGACCGTATTGATCAAGCTCATTACATTCCCCTTCACCCGCAAGTCGTATATTTCGTCGGCTAAGATGAGGATTGCGCAGAAGTTGCCCGAAGTGCAGAAGATTAATGAGAAATATCCCAACCAGGAGGATGCCATGCAGAAGCAGCAGGAGATGATGACATTGTACAGCCGCATGGGCGTCAACCAGATGGGCGGCTGCATACCGATGCTGTTCCAGTGGCCTGTGCTCATCGCCTTGTTCTACTTCTTCCCGACCAGTATCGAACTCCGCGGAGAAGGTTTCCTTTGGGCCAATGACCTCTCGACCTACGATGCCATTGTGTCGTGGAATACTTACATCCCGATTGTCGACTGGATTTTCCAGCAGCACATTTCGCTGTTCTGCGTGCTGATGACCGCTGTCAATATTTTCTACACCTGGCTGATGCAGAAGCAGAACCCGGCCCAGCAGAACATGCCCGGTATGAAGATGATGATGTATCTGATGCCGCTCATGTTCCTGGCCATCTTGAACAACTACTCGGCAGGTCTTTCTTACTATTACTTCCTATCTACTTTGTTCAATATCGCAGTCACCTACATCAATCGCGTGACTATGAACGAGAACAAGATACTGGAGCAGATGAAGTACAACCTCACCCATCCGAAGAAGAAGTCTGAGATGTCGGGTTGCGCTGGTTTGATGGCCCGCGCCCAGGAGGCTCAGAGGCTGCAACAGCAGGAGATGAAGAAACAGGCAAGAAAACAATACCGTTAATCCACATACAGTCATGGCTGACAACAATCAACGATACATGCTGCGCGGCGTAAGCGCCAGCAAGGAAGACGTTCACAACGCAATCAAGAACATTGACAAGGGCTTGTATCCGAAAGCCTTCTGTAAGATAATCCCCGACATCCTGGGCGGTGATCCCGACTACTGCAATATCATGCATGCTGACGGGGCAGGGACCAAGACCAGTCTGGCTTACATGTATTGGAAAGAGACCGGCGACCTCTCCGTGTGGAAAGGCATTGCACAGGACTCTCTCATCATGAATATCGACGACCTCATTTGTGTCGGCGCCGTCGACAATATTCTTGTTTCGAGCACCATAGGCCGCAACAAGATGCTTATCCCTGGAGAAGTCATCTCGGCCGTCATCAACGGCAACGACGAGTTGATGGCCGAACTCCGTGAGATGGGCATCGGAGTGTACGGAACCGGAGGCGAGACGGCCGATATCGGTGATTTGGCCCGTACCATCATCGTTGACAGCACCGTGACTTGCCGTATGAAGCGTTCGGATGTCATCAACAACGCCAACATTCAAGCCGGCGATGTCATTGTCGGATTGGCAAGCTATGGTCAGGCAACCTACGAGAAGGAGTACAACGGAGGCATGGGCAGCAACGGTCTGACTTCAGCCCGTCATGATGTCTTTGCCAAATATCTGGCCGAGAAGTATCCCGAGAGTTACGACCACGCCGTACCTGAGGATTTGGTCTATAGCGGCAAGTTGCATTTGACCGACCCCGTAGAGGGCAGTCCGCTTGATGCCGGCAAGCTTGTGCTCAGTCCTACGCGCACTTATGCGCCAGTGGTCAAGCGTATGCTCGATGTGATGCGTCACGACATTCACGGTATGGTACACTGCTCGGGCGGTGCTCAGACCAAGGTGCTGCACTTCATTGACAAGCTGCATGTCGTCAAGGACAATCTCTTCCCGATTCCACCGCTCTTCCGCACCATTCAGCAACAATCCGGTACGGATTGGCAGGAGATGTACAAGGTCTTCAACATGGGACATCGCCTGGAGGTTTACTTGCCGGCAGACAAGGCTGAGCAGGTCATCGAAATCAGCAAGAGCTTCAATATCGACGCCCAGGTAATCGGACATGTTGAGGCAAGCGACCGGGCCCACGTGACGCTCCATACGGAAAACGGTGTTTTCGAGTACGGAGAGTAATTTCTAGCGGTGCGTCGCCCCGTTGAGATGAGGTCATCCGGAAAGCCGCTGATTAAGGCGAGTAAAGTCTTCCTGGAGATTTGCTTGCTGAGTTGATTTTGTCTTCTCGGAGAATCGCCCGTTAAGAATCGTCCGGTCAACCGGAGTGTAATTTGTTAAGGTGAGTTGCGTTATTAAGGATATAAGAAAAAGCGTCGGAGTTTTGAAGTGTACGGCAGTTGCTGCACTTGGTCTTTGCGCGTCAACACTTTCCGTGTCTTGCACGGGACTTTTCGACGGCATTTACGACGAAGCTGAGGAGGTCCGCGGCGGAGGACTTGATACTACAGAACTCAATGTAACCGAAGACACCGTACGCACTACATTATATATTGAGGCCAACCGTTGGGACTGCTGGTATTATATAGACCTGCATGCTGTCCAGCGGGTGGCCTTGCAGTTTGCTGAAGCCGGCGATACGGCAAGCACCGAAGACTTTAGTTTCGAGCCTTACACCATTCCCACCTCTTTGACTGATAGGGTGGAGGAAAGTACCGGTAACGGAGAAGTGGAAAGTACCGGTAATGGAGATGTGGAAAGTTCCGGTAACGGAGATGTGGAGAGTACCGGTAACGGAGATGTGGAAAGTTCCGGTAATGGAGATGTGGAAAGTACCGGTAACCGAGAGAAAGAGGAAACCGGTGATGGAAGGGAAGAGAACAGCGGTGCCGGAGAGGAGTGCGCTTACAACCACACGTACCGGTTCCGTATTCTCACGGGCGAAGGCTTGTCCGACTACACTTGTATGGACACGACTGCCGTTGACCCCCAGCCTGAGCCAGAACAATGGGATTTTGCCATCCATCGCAACAATGTGCGCACCAACGGAGGGGCGGCATTGGAGACGCATTACACCTCTCTTGATGAGTTGCCGGCCAATAGCAGTCTGCTGCTTGACAGTATGGTTGCGTCCGGTCAAGACACGACATTCCGAGCCGACACACGTAGCGAAAGAGACGTTTGGATAGACAATTCCAATATGATTAAGGAGTTAATCCCTTGCCAGTCCATTGACATCAACGAGGTCATTTCGCGTTGGTTGACCATCAAGATTCCGCCTATTCCGCCTACATTCAATCATCGCGGCAACGTCTACTTGCTGCGTATGTCCGACGGTTCGGTCGCAGCTTTGCGCATGGCCAACTATATGAGTGCAAAGGGTGTGAAGTGCTGTATGACCATCGAAGTGAAATATCCTTATTGACAAAGAAATGAGCAAAGTCCGCCGTGCCTTGACGATGATTGTGCCCTTGTCTGTGGTCGTACTGCAGGCGAATGCTGCAGACGCACCCGCGGAGGAGGCGGCCCATTATCCTACTCAGGCGGAAACCCATTACTCCACACAGGAGGAGGCAACCCATTCTTCTTCGCACGAGACAATCCGTTACTCCACGCAAGAGGCAGCGGACAGTGCTTATAGTGACTGGGAGAAAGGTTGGGTAGATCTCGATGCTGTCGTAGTCACGGGAACCAGGACGCCCAAGCCACTGAAAGACACGCCCATACAGACCCGACTCATCACGGCTGCTGACATAAGCAAGACGGACGCTTCCAATATCGAAGATTTGTTGGAGCAGGAAATGCCGGGGGTGGAGTTTTCGCAGTCGATGAACCAGCAGACACACATGAATTTCTCCGGTTTCGGAGGTCAATCCGTATTGTTCCTGGTCGACGGCGAACGTTTGGCAGGGGAGACGCAGGACGATGTGGACTTTACACGCCTCAATATGGGCAATGTGGAGCGTGTCGAGATAGTGAAAGGCGCTGCCTCGGCGCTCTATGGCTCTAATGCAGCCGGCGGTGTGGTCAACGTCATCACGCGGCAACCTACGGAGAAGTGGTCGCTCCATGTGCATGGCCGCGGGTCAAAGCACAACGATTGGCGTTATGGAGCCACGCTGGGTCTGAACGGAGGAAAGGTGCAGAATGTGCTTTCGTTCAATGGATCAACCATCGACAACTATAAGTTGCACAGCAAGGAGAATCAGCAGGCGCGCGTCATCACGGATTTCTATGGCGACAAGACTTACAATGCGCATGACAAACTGATTTGGCGTCCGACCAAGGGACTGAAGTTTACGGCCAAAGCCGGTTATTTCTTCCGTCAGCAAGTGCGCACGGAGACCGTGCCCGAGCGTTATAGGGATTTTACGGGAGGACTCAAGTGCGACTGGGACATCACGACGGCCGACCATCTTGAGCTAAGCGGCAACTTTGACCAGTACGACAAGTCCGATTACCAAAGGCTTGCGCGCTTGGATGTGCGTGATTACAGCAATGTGCAGAATTCGCTCCGAGCCTTGTATAATCGCCACACCCGTTCGGGTGACGTCTTGACCCTGGGTGCAGACTACTTACACGACTATTTGTTCAACAAGAACCTGGAAGGGAAGGAGCGTGAGCAAGACTCCTTCGACGTGTTTGGTCAATACGACTGGACTTTGACCGAGCAGTGGGAGGTAGTCGGTGCGCTACGTTATGATTTCTTCAGCGACGGGTCAGAGAGCCGTGTGACTCCTAAGTTGTCGGTCCGCTATCAGCCGCTGCAGAGCATCAACGTCCGTGCCGGTTACGGAATGGGGTTTAGGGCGCCGAGTCTGAAGGAGAAATACTACAACTTCGACATGGCCGGCATTTGGATTATCCAGGGCAATCCGGACCTTGTACCGGAGGTAAGCCACAACTTCAATGCTTCGGTCGAATACGTCCGATGGCACTACAACGTCACCCTGTCCGGCTATTACAACAATGTGCAAAACCGACTGACGACGGGCGCTCCGTATGTGGATGCTACCATCGACACGTCGAAGCCCGACCAACTTTATCTGAGCTATATCAATCTGAGAGACTATCAGACGTATGGTTTTGACATATCCGTGCGGACGAAGTGGGACAACGGAATCGGGGCGAAGTGTTCGTATGCTTTTGTCCACGAGGAATTTCCGAAGGACAGGGACGGAGAGAGCATCAACAACCAGTATGTGCCGGCCCGTGCACACACGCTGACGGCCCGTGTCGAGTGGGACCGGCAGTTGTCCAGGCACTACGGACTCAATGTGTCAGTAAGCGGACGTGCCCTCGGCAGCGTCGACAACCTGGAGTTTGTCGACTACCGGACTATGGGTGCGGACGGCAAACTGCTGCGCAAGAAGATTCACTATTCACCCTATACCTTATGGAAGTTGAGTGCGGTGCAACGCATCGGCGACGCGTTCCGTCTGACCATTGCCGTCGACAACGTGTTCAACTATCGGCCGGACTATTACTACCTCAATGCGCCCCTTACCGACGGCATAAAACTCCAGGTCGGAATGAGCATGGACGTAGAGAAGCTGTTCAAATAACTACGTGAGAAAGCTGTTCAAATAGCCACACCGAAAAGGTGTTTCGTTTCTTCGATGACAAAAGTGCTTTCGAGCGTGCCGAGCATAGGCAGGTTGCCCATGATGTCGAGCACGAATTGCTGATAGTACTTCATGTCGGGGGCGTGGATTTTGAGCAGATAGTCAAAACGTCCGGAGATGTTGTAGCACTCGGTGACTTCCGGAATTTCGTTGATGCGTCGGCAGAACTCTTCGGCCGACTGTTTGTTGATGGGGTTTAGTTTGACGCTGCAGAAGACGACAAAGCCCTTGTGCAGTTTTTCGGCATCCAGGATGGTGATGTAACGTTTGATGTAGCCTTCCCTTTCCAGTCGTTTGATGCGTTCGAAGACGGGCGTCGAACTCAAGTTGACTTTGACGGCAAGTTCTTTGGTCGTCAGTCGTGCGTCTTGCTGCAGGGCGCGGAGCAGGGCGATGTCGGTGTCGTCGAGATGCTCGTAAATCGTTTTAGTTGCCATAATCGGTTGTTTTATGTTGTGTTTGTTCTAATCAATGGTGCAAAACTAGATATATTTTCTATAGTATGCAAGTTTTCTTGGTTAAAATATCTAACTACTCTTACCTTTGTGCCGTGAAAACAATAAAATGCTTTCCGGACAAGATAAAAACGGCACATATTATATATAATGGAACGGCAAAATATAATAGAGTGCCAGACTTGTTAGAGAAAAATAGACAAACATAAAAGGACAACAAGACAACATAAAATAACAATCAAAACATTACACATTATGGCAAACGAACAGAAACTTCATCTTGAGACATTGGCCCTGCATGTAGGCCAGGAACAGGCAGATCCGGCAACCGACTCACGGGCCGTGCCTATCTATCAGACTACCTCGTACGTGTTTCACTCTTCGCAGCATGCAGCCGACCGCTTCGGCTTGCGCGACGCCGGTAATATCTATGGCCGCCTGACCAACAGCACGCAGCAAGTTTTTGAGGACCGTATTGCAGCGCTCGAAGGAGGTGTGGCCGGCCTGGCCGTTGCTTCAGGAGCAGCAGCCGTCACCTATGCGTTGCAGAACATCGTCTTGGCCGGTGACCACATCGTTGCCGCCGACAACCTCTATGGCGGGTCCTTCAACCTTATCACGCACACCTTGGCCAACCAGGGCGTAAGTCATACGATAGTCAACGTCAACGACCCCGTTGCGCTCGAAGCGGCCATCCGGCCCAATACCAAGGTCATCTATGCGGAGACCTTTGGCAACCCCAATGCAGAAGTCCTCGACATCGAGCAAGTGGCGGCCATTGCCCACAAGCACCACATTGTGTTTATTGTCGACAACACCTTTGCGCCCATACTCATCCAGCCGCTCAAGCACGGAGCAGACGTGGTGGTTATTTCGGCAACCAAATTCATAGGTGGACACGGTTCGAGTCTGGGAGGAGTCATCGTGGACGGCGGCACCTTCGACTGGAAGGCCAACGCCGACAAGTATCCGACACTTGCCAAGCCCGACCCCTCGTACCATGGCGCCGTCTTTGCCGACGTAGCTGGCCCGGCCGCTTTTGTGACCCGCATCCGCGCCGTCATACTCCGTGACACGGGGGCTACGATTTCGCCGTTCAATGCCTGGATTCTGTTGCAGGGGACAGAGACGCTTCCTCTCCGCATCGAGCGCCACACGGCCAATGCGCTCAAGGTTGTGGACTATTTGTCGCACCATCCCAAAGTTGCCAAGGTCAATCATCCGGCGTTGACTTCGCATCCCGAACACGCGCTCTACGAGAAGTATTTTCCCAACGGAGGCGGTTCCATTTTCACCTTCGAAGTCAAGGGTACGCAGGAAGACGCCTGGCGGTTTATCGACTCGCTCAAAGTCTTCTCTCTGCTGGCCAACGTAGCCGACGTCAAGAGCCTCGTCATCCATCCGGCCACGACGACACACAGCCAGTTGTCGCCCGAGGAACTCACCGAGCAGCACATCACGCCGACCACCGTGCGACTGAGCATCGGCGTGGAGCACATCGACGACATCCTTGCAGACCTTGACCAGGCATTTGCACAAATATAAGCCAAAAACGCAAGAAAACCCTTCGAAAATGTTTGCCGGAGGAGATTTTACCCTATCTTTGCATCGTCGAAAGCAAGAGTCGAAACAATGAAAGAATATAAGTTCTTGAAATGTAAAGGACAAGGGTTCCTGAAAACAAAGGATAAGGGCTCTTGAAATAAAGGACTAGGGTTCCTGAAAACAAAGGACAAGGATTCTTGAAAATAAAGGATAGGGGTTCTTGAAAAAGAAAAGAGCTTAAGTGCTGCCTACAAACAACAAACAACGAATACAAATTTCTAAAAAAATAAAAGATTATGGCTATTTACAATTCCATCACCGAACTGATTGGCGGAACACCGCTGGTAAAACTGAGCAAGTTTGCAGAGAAAAGAGGACTCAAGGCAAATGTCATTGCCAAAGTGGAATATTTCAATCCCGGCGGAAGCGCCAAAGACCGCATTGCCCTTGCGATGATTGAGGATGCAGAGCGCCAGGGCATCCTGAAGGCCGGAGGAACCATCATCGAGCCAACGTCGGGCAACACCGGCGTCGGACTGAGCCTGGTGGGGGCTGTGCGTGGTTACAGAGTCATACTTACCATGCCCGAGACCATGTCGATAGAGCGCCGCAAACTGGCCGCAGCTTTCGGCACTGAGATTGTCCTCACTCCAGGCAGCGAAGGCATGTCGGGCGCCATTGCCAAAGCCGAAGCGCTGAGGGACACCATCCCGGGAGCCGTCATCCTGCAGCAGTTCGACAACCCGGCCAATCCTGCTGCACACGAGGCAACGACGGGCGAGGAGATTTGGGCCGACAGTGAGGGCAAGGTCGACGTGTTTGTGGCCGGAGTCGGCACCGGAGGCACCGTGTCGGGCGTTGCTGCTGCGCTCAAGAAGCACAATCCCAATGTGCACATCGTGGCCATGGAACCCGCCACATCGGCCGTCCTTTCGGGTCATCCGAGCGGAGCACACAAGATTCAGGGCATCGGAGCCGGCTTTGTGCCCAAGAACTTCAACCGCGCACTGATAGACGAGATTCTGCCCGTTTCCAACGAAGACGCTTTTGAGACGGCCCGTGCTTTGGCCAAAGAAGAAGGTCTGCTGGTCGGCATTTCATCGGGAGCCGCAGCTTATGCTGCTGCCGACGTGGCCAAGCGTCCCGAATTTGCCGGCAAGAACATCGTCGTCTTGCTGCCCGATACAGGCGAACGTTACTTGAGTACACCGCTCTTCGAACTTTGAGCACACTGCTGCTTGAACTTTGAGTGCTTCTCTCTTTAAGCTTTGAGTACACTCGGTTTGAGCTCTAAAAAGCCGTCTTCGCCCGGCAAAACTTGATTTTTTATATCCGTCTGAACTGTATTTCGAAAATTATATCTATATTTGCACTCCCAATCCGATGTAAATATGGCAAACGACACGCTCCTAGATAAACTGGACGGCCTGATGGGCCGTTTCGAAGAGGTCTCGATGTTGGTGACTGACCCCGAGGTCATTGCCGACCAGCAGAGATACGTAAAGCTCACCCGTGAGTACAAAGACCTGGAGAACATCCTGGCGGCGCGCAAGGAATACAAGGCTATCCTGGACGGTATAGAGGAGGCCAAGTCAATGCTGGGCGAAGACGACCCCGAAATGAAGGAAATCGCCCGCGAACAGCTCTCGGACTGCGAGGCCCGACTGCCCGAAAAAGAACGGGAAATCAAGCTCCTGCTTGTGCCCAAAGACCCAGAAGACGCGCGTAATGCCGTCCTCGAAATACGTGGAGGAACGGGCGGTGACGAAGCGGCCCTCTTCGCCGGCGACCTCTTCAAGATGTACCAGCGGTACTGCGAGAGCAAAGGCTGGCAGTTTGTGGTGCAGAGTGTAAGCGAGGGCGCGGTAGGCGGTTTCAAGGAAGTCGTGGTCATGGTGACCGGCGACAACGTGTACGGCACGCTCAAGTACGAGAGCGGCGTGCACCGCGTACAGCGCATACCCGCGACCGAGACGCAGGGCCGCATCCACACCAGTGCGGCTACGGTGGCCGTGTTGCCCGAAGCCAACGAGTTTGAGGTCCACATCAACGAAGGCGAAATCAAGTGGGACACGTTCCGGAGTTCGGGGGCCGGCGGACAGAACGTCAACAAGGTCGAGAGTGGCGTGCGTCTGCGCTACATGTGGAAGAACCCCAACACGGGCAACGTCGACGAAATCCTCATCGAGTGTACGGAGACGCGCGACCAGCCAAAGAACAAAGAGCGGGCCCTGTCGCGCTTGCGCAGTTACATTTACGACAAAGAGCATCAGAAGTATGTCGACGACATCGCCCAGCGCCGCAAGACCCTGGTAAGCACAGGCGACCGCAGCGCTAAAATCCGCACCTACAACTATCCGCAGGGGCGCATCACCGACCATCGCATCAACTACACCATCTACAATCTTGTCGCCTTCATGAACGGCGACATCCAGGATTGCATCGACCACCTCATTGTGGCCGAAAATGCCGAGCGGCTGAAGGAGAGCGAACTTTGACAAAGGTCGGCTGAAGGAAAATAAGGGAAGTGAACTTGCAATAAGGATAAGCTGGAAGAAGGCAAATCTTGCCAAGGATTGAAGAAAGGAACAAGCAGAAAGAAAAGCTAACGATGATAAAAAACGTAATATTCGACTTCGGAGGAGTCCTGCTGGACCTGGACCCGGAGAGGTGTATAGAGCGCTTTACGGCGTTGGGTTACAGTCAAATCAAGGACGTGCTTTCGCTGGCGCACCAAGGCGGAATACTCGGCGAGATTGAGAGAGGACTTCTCACGGTCGACGACCTTTGCGACTTTGTGCGGCAAGGAGTCAGCGAGAACGATTCGTCTCTGCCGTTGCCCGACAATAGGGCGATAGTCTCCGCCTTCTGCAGCATGGCCGACGGAGTTCCCCACGAGCGTCTGGACTTTGTCGCCGAACTGAAGCGGCAGGGTTATCACGTCAGCCTTTTGTCCAACACCAACCTGGTGCACTGGGGGTATTGCCTTCGCTATTTTGTCGAGGACGGTTACGTCACGACCGAACTTTTCGAGCACCAGTGGCTTTCGTGCGACATGCATTTGGCCAAGCCCAATCCGGCCATTTTCAGAGTGGCGCTCAAAGAGTCAGGCTACAAGGCCGAAGAGACATTGTTCGTCGATGACAACGCGGCGAATTGCCGTGCGGCGGAGCGTTTGGGTCTTCGTACCTTCTGCCCCGTGTTGCGTACGGACTGGCGGCAGGAAGTGCGCGAAGTGTTAGGCATCCTTCAGCGCCGTTAGTTTCTGAAGCAGGTTTTCCTTGTAGCTGCCGCCAATAGGAATTTTCACGTCATTGACCGTAATGTTCTGCTGGTCAACTTCCTGGATGTGGGCCAAAGAGACGATGTAGCTTTTGTGGACGCGGACAAACATATTGTCAGGCAGCGATTCCTCCAGCGACTTGAGCGAGTAGAGCGCCGTGATGCGTTTGCCGGTCGTGTGAAAAGACACATATTCGTGTTGGCCTTCGATGTAGAGAAGGTCCTTGTAATTGATTTTGTACAGATGCCGGTCCGCCTTGACGACCAGGAAGTTCGGATTTTGCCCTTCCTGCGCAGCGTCCGTCGTGGGCTGAGGCTGGGCGGCTGTGTCCGTTGTGGGGGAGACCTTGTCCTTGGCCACCAGCCTTAGGCTGTCTATTTTGGCTTTGGCTTTGGCGATGGCTGCTGCAAAGCGGCCTTGTGAGATAGGCTTGAGCAGATAGTCGACGGCGGCCACGTTGTAGCTCTCGAGCGCATACTCCGAGTAGGCCGTTGTGAAGATGATGGCCGGAGTGTCAGAGCAGAGGCGGGCGAAGTCAATGCCGTTAAGGTCGGGCATGTGGATGTCGAGCAGGATGATGTCGACGGGGTCGGTTTTGATGATTTTGAAAGCCTCGAGCGCATTTTGGCAAGTGCCGCACAGGGTGAGGTCCGGGATGGTCCGCACGTACTCCTGCATCAGTTTCCTGGCCAAAAACTCGTCGTCCACAATCAGAACTTTATACATATTTCGACGTAGAATTTATTTTGTCCGTTATTTTGCTTGAAAGTGTATTTGCTGCCGTAGAGGAGGTCAAGTCTTTGCTTGACATTCTGCAGTCCGATGCCGAGCCGTTCCTTGTCCTCGTTCTTGTAGCCGGGTTGGGGAACAGAGTTTTCGGCGGTGAAAGTCAAGGCAGTGCTGGTCTGTGAGAGCCGGATGTGGACGAACCCGTCCGGATGGTCCATGATGCGGCTGTGCTTGAAGCAGTTTTCGATGAGGGGTTGGAACACCATAGGGGGGATGGGCAGGTTTTGGTCGCTCGCTTCCACGTCGAAGGTCACGTCGGCCTTCTTCTCCATACGTATTTCCTGGAAGGCGATGTAGTTGCGCATGTTGGCGATTTCCTTGTACAGGGGCACTTCGTCTGCCTGGCAATCGTCGATTACATAGCGGAGCATCTCGGAGAGGCTCATCACCGAGTCGGCGGCCCTTTCGTCCTTGATGAGGGTGAGGGTGTAGATGCAGTTGAGGGCGTTGAAGAGGAAGTGCGGGTTCATCTGTGCCCGCAGGTATTTCAGTTCCAGTTGGGTGCGGTTTTCCTTGGCCTGTCGGCTGATGCGCTTGTGTTCGTCGAGCAGCCGGGCCACGGTCGTCACGGCCATCGTGGCGAGGAGCAGGGTGACGTACTTGGCGCGGAGGAAATAGCGTGGGCTGCCGTTGTTGTCCACCTCCTGGGCCACCTTGGGCGGCAGTTGCAGGTCACCCGACTCGTACATGATCATATAGAAATACGAGTCGACCTCGGTGGCGATGGCCGAGATGCACACCAGGGCGACGAAGCAGCAGAAGAAGAACCACCCTCGGTGGGCGTAGAGCAGACGGGGGATAAGAAGGTAGTTGAGCAGCAGCCACGTCATTAGAATTGGCGTGAGCGTGTTGTTGGTGATGGCAAAGGCTACGCTGAAACTCTGGTGGGACGACGAGATGAGAAAGCATGCCGCCCAGATGGCCAGCCACGTAAAGAGAATGTGGTATTTCTGTATCAGCGACAGAAAGACGGCGGGTTTCCTCATTGTAGAACGATATAAGTAGAGCTATTATTAAATATAGAGTGGTCGAACCTATAGAATAGTCATAGAGTGATTGAACCTATAGAATAGTCAAAAACCACAGAGTGTTCAAAATTGCATATTTTGGTCTGCGGGAGGCCGTGCGTCGGCGTCCGTATGCCGTCTAGGGACGGCCGGACAAGCATCCGACGCAGCGCAAAGGTATACATATTTTTGCAAAGTAGAGTAGAAAATGTGTGTAAAAAAAAATTAAAAACGAGACTTTCGTAAATTTGGTTGAAAAAAGGGCCTTTTTGGTTGAAATGTATTTTCGCATTTCTTATTTTATGCCTACATTTGCGCTTGTTTTTAAGGGGTATTCCGGCCGAAGGAACTTTCGCGAAAGGCTAAGACGTACTTCCTAAAGGCAAAGAGACATTCCGGCCAAAGAAATTTTCAGAAAGGCGAAGAAGTCCTTTCCGGATTCAAGGCAAAGAAATCGGCGGAGGAAACTTTCCCGGATAAACGCCAAAGGGATTTTCCGGAAAGAAAGTCTGAAAGGGATTTACTTTGGCAAAGGCAAAAAAGTGAAAACAAAAATCGTACATAAAATATATTGCACAAAGATGAAAAGAAATTTTAAGGTGTTGTCCTTGGGAACAATCGCTCTCGCCTCTGGACTTCTATTCCGTCCGGCCATGGCTCAAGACGCGCAGACAGACAGCGTCAGCATGGGCTTGGACAAAGTGTTGGAAATCGCCTTGAGTGACAATCCGGACATTCAGGTGGCTGACAAGACTATCGAGATACAGAAGTATGCGAAGAAGGAAACCATCCTGGGTCTCTTTCCGACCATCAGCGTTTCGGCCAGCGGAACCGACAATCTGATCATCCAGTCCATCGCCATGGCCGGTCAGGTCTTCAAGATGGGTACGGACTACAGCTACGGCTTGTCGGGTACGGCCACATTGCCCCTTATCGCTCCTCAGCTCTGGAAGACCATCAGCCTCAACCAGGAGCAGGTCGAGCTCGCCCTTGAGCAGGCCCGTAGCAGCAAGGTCAGTACCATTTCGCAGGTCAAGAAAGCCTTCTACCAGCTTCTCCTGGCGCGCGACTCGTACGAGGTGCTGCTTTCGTCTTACACGACAGCCGACAAGAACCTCACCGATACGCGCAATATGTACCTCAACGGCCAGGTTGCCGAGTACGACACCCTGACGGCCTACGTGCAGAAGTTGAGCATCGAACCAAACATCCTTTCGGCCAAAAACTCCGTACGTCTTGCCGAGATGCAGGTCAAGGTGCTGATGGGTGTGGACGTTGCCGAGCCGATACGTTTCGAAGGTCACCTCTCCGACTATGAGGAGAAGCTCTTCAGCGACCTCATGATACTGAAGGAAGACACATCGCTCGACGACAACACGACGCTCCGTCAGTTGGACCTTCAGAAGAACCAGCTGGTCATCTCCGAGAAACTCAACAAACTTGGTTACATCCCCACGCTCGCCCTTTCGTTCACGGCCGGTTACAGCGGCATGGGCGATTCGTTCAGTCCGTTCGACACCAAGTACTATCCCTACGAGAGCCTCGTCCTTTCGTTCAACTGGACCCTCTGGGACGGCGGCACCAAGATCATGAAGACCAAGCAGAACAAGCTCAGCATCGAGAGTCTCGACATCCAGCGCGACAATGTGAAGAAGCAGCTCGAACTCTCCATCCAGTCTTCGCTCAACAGCATCGAGACGGCAGCCGAACAGGTTGTCGACAACAAGGCCAGCGTCTACGCTTCGGAGCGCGCCTACGAGATTAGCGAGCGCCGCTATCAGGTCGGTGCGGGCACGATGCTCGAGATGAACAGCAGCGAGACGCAGCGCCAGTCAGCGCGTCTGCAGTACGTGCAGTCCGTCTACGATTTCGTTACGGCCCAGGCCACGCTCGAAGAGACATTGGGACGCGTAGTGACGGACAAATGATTGCTTCGTGAGAGAACAAACACAATAACTTGAAAAATATAAAAACTACGACATAATATGAAAAAGAGTATTGTAATTGCATCAGTAGGTGCTATGCTGATGTTGAGTGGTTGCTACAGCGAGAAAGAAACGCCCACGACATTCAAGACCAACGAAGCCCAGGAGGCCGTCAACGTCAAGGTCAAGACCGTTCATGCCCGTTCCGTCGAGCAGTTGGTGGAGTTTACGGCCAATGTCGAGTCGGATGTCATCAACCAGATTGCTCCGCAGAGTCCTGTCCGCATCCGCAAGATCAATGTCGAGGTCGGCGACAGAGTGCGCAAGGGCCAGGTGCTTGTCCTCCTCGACGACAACAGCCTGACGCAGACCGAGTCGCGCCTCAACAACCAGCGCGTGGAGTTCAAGCGCATTGAGGAGCTCTACAAGGTAGGCGGCACGAGCAAGTCGACCTACGACGCTCAGAAGACCTCTCTTGACGTGCTCGAGGCCCAGTACAAGAACCTCGTGGAGAACACGCAGCTCGTTTCGCCCATCGACGGCGTAGTGAGCGAGCGCAACTACGATGCCGGCGACCTCTATAGCGGCAAGGCCGTGCTGGTTGTCGAGAAGATTAATCCCGTCAAGATTCTCCTTGATGTCAACGAGCAGTACTTCAAGGACGTACATGTCGGAATGCCTATCGAGAACATCACGCTCGACGCTTATCCGGGCGAGACCTTCAAGGGCAAAGTCAGCATCGTCTATCCTACGCTCAACACCTCGACCCGTACCTTCCAGGTGGAGGTTCGCATCGACAATGCCAACCAGCGCGTACGTCCGGGCATGTTCGCCCGCGTGACGCTCAACTTCGGCACGGCCGATTGCGTCATGGTGCCTGACCAGGCCATCGTCAAGCAGACCGGCAGCGGCGAGCGTTTCGTCTACGTTGTGAAGGACGGCATTGCCTATCACAAGACCGTCAGCCTCGGCCGCCGCATCGATGCCGAGTACGTCGTTACCGACGGTGTGGAAGACGGCCAGCAGGTCGTAGTCTTCGGTCAGACGCTGCTCTCCGACGGACGCAACGTCAATGTCCTCGACTGATGCAGTCCGCTCGGGGACTCTTCCGGGCCTCCCACATATATAATATAGAGTATCTCTGATCAAAAAGAAATAAAACTACAAGTATGAGCTTATATGAAGGTGCGGTCAAACGACCGATTATGACCTCTTTGGTTTTTATAGCCATCACAATCTTCGGTCTCTTCAGCTTGAGCAGATTGCCTATCGACCTCTATCCGGACATCGATACCAATATGATCATGGTGATGGAAACCTACGCCGGAGCCAGCGCCGAAGATATTGAGAACAATGTGACCCGACCGCTTGAGAACACGCTCAACTCGGTCAACTACTTGAAGCACATCACATCGCAGTCGAAGGAAAACTACGCCATCATCACCCTCGAGTTCGAGTACGGCTACGACATCGACAAGCTGACCAACGACGTCCGCGACAAGCTGGACATGGTCACCACGTCGCTGCCTGACGATGCGGGCACGCCTATCATCTTCAAGTTCTCGAGCGATATGATCCCTATCCTCGTGCTCAGCGCGCAGGCCAAGGAGAGTACCGAAGCCCTCTACAAGATTCTCGACGACCAGGTGGCCAACCCCATCGCGCGTATTGCCGGTGTCGGTTCGGTGTCCGTGTCGGGTGCTGCCGAGCGTACCATCTACGTCTATTGCGACCCTGACAAGCTCGAGGCCTACAATCTGTCTATCGAGACCATCTCAAGCATCATCGGCTACGAGAACAAGAACGTGCCCGGCGGTTCGTTCGATACGGGCAACAACGCCTATACGCTCCGTGTGAAGGGCGAGTTCAGCGACCCGAAGGAGATGGAGAACATCGTCGTTTCGGCCGATGGCAACAAGATTGTCTACCTCAAGGACGTGGCCCGCGTAGAAGACACTACGCAGGAGCGCGCTCAGAAGGTTACGACCTTCTTCACCAACGAGAACGACCCCAAGGGCTATTCCGGCGAGCAGGGCGCCATGATCATCGTGCAGAAGCAGTCGGGTGCCAACTCCGTAGCCATTTCCGAGAAGGTTCTGGAAATGTTGCCGCGCATTCAGAAGAACCTGCCTAGCGACATTACCCTGGGCGTCATCGTCAACACCTCCGAAAACATCTACGCCACCATCGGTTCGCTTGAGGAGACCATTGCCTACGCCATCCTCTTCGTGGCCATCGTCTGCTTCCTCTTCCTGGGTCGCTGGCGTGCTGTCGTGGTCATCTGTATCACGATTCCGTTGTCATTGATTGCCTCGTTCATCTATCTGTATGCGTCGGGCTCTTCGCTCAACATGATTTCGCTCTCCTGCTTGAGTATCGCCATCGGTAATGTGGTCGACGATGCGATTGTAGTCTTGGAGAACGTCACCAACCACATCGAGCGAGGCAGCGATCCGAAGCAAGCCGCCATTCATGGCACCAACGAGGTCGCCATTTCGGTTGTTGCCTCTACGTTGACCATGATTGGCGTGTTCTTCCCGCTCACCATGGTGACCGGTATGTCGGGTGTGCTCTTCACCGAGTTGGGCTGGATGATGTGTATCATCATGGCCGTGTCGACCACTTCGGCCTTGACCTTCACCCCGATGCTCTGCTCGCAGATGCTGCGTCTCAAGAAGCGCGAGAGCTGGTTCAGCCGCTGGTACAACCACTTCATCGTGCGCGGTTTCCTCGATAAGCTCGACATCTGGTACGCCAAGCGTATCAACTGGGCCGTACGTCACCGTGCTGTGATGGTGATCAGCATCATCGTCTTCTTCCTCGTTTCGATGGCGCCTGCCGTCATGGGTCTGATCGGTACGGGCTTCTTCCCGTCAGCCGACTCCGGCCGTATCTCCGTCAGCCTCGAGTTGCCTATCGGCACCCGTCAGGCCCGCGCTGAGGAGATTGCCTCCGAGCTGGCCAACACGTGGATGACGCGTTGGGGTACTCCCGACAAGAAGGTGCTCAAGGCCGTCAACTACACGACCGGTTCAGCCGATACCGACAATACCTTCGCCTCCATGCAGGACAACGGTACGCACATCATTTCGTTCAATGTCGCCATGTACAAAGTGGCCGAGCGTAAGACCGACGAGAGTATGTACGATGTGGGCAACCAGATGCGTGAAGACCTAAAGCTCTATCCCGAGCTGGCCAAGGTTACGGTCACCGAGGGCGGCGGCATGAGCATGGGCGGCCAGACTACGGCCGACTTCGAAATCTACGGTTACGACCTCACCCAGACCGACTCGTTGACCCGCATCCTGCGCGACCACATGATGTCGCTGCCCGGTGTGAGCCAGGCCAACATCTCGCGTTCAGACTACCAGCCTGAGGTGCAGGTCGACTTCGACCGCGAGAAGCTTGCCAAGTACGGCTTGAACCTCACCACGGCAGGTATGTACCTGCGCAACCGCTTCAACGGTTCGCTGGCCAGCTACTTCCGTGAGGACGGCGAGGAATACGACATCTACGTCCGCTACACGCCCGAGGTGCGCGAGAACATCGAGACCATCGAGAACATTGTGCTCTACGGCACCAACGGCTCGAAGGTCCGCATCAAGGACGTCGGCACCGTAGTCGAGCGCTACACATTGCCTACCATCGAGCGTAAGGACCGTCAGCGTGTCAACACCCTGACCTGCGTTGTCAACACCTCCGTATCCGACCTCGGCTCGGTTGTTAAGGATGGCCAGCAGTACATCGAGGAGATGCGCTCACAGGGCCTTCTTTCAGGCGATACCGACATCCAGGTAGCCGGTTCGTATGAGGACCAGCAGGACTCGTTCGCCGACCTCGGCACACTCGGCTTGCTCATCCTGATCATCGTCTACATCGTCATGGCCGCACAGTTCGAGTCATGGAGCGACCCGTTCATCATCATGCTGATTTCCATCCCGTTCACCTTCACCGGTATCGTGTTGGCCTTGTGGATGACGCACGTTGACCTCAACATCATGTCCATGTTGGGCGCCATCATGCTGATTGGTATTGTGGTCAAGAACGGTATTGTGCTCATCGACTACATCCACCTCTTGCGCGAACGCGGCTACTCAGTCGTACACGCCGTCGTCGCTGCAGGCCGCAGCCGTCTGCGTCCGGTATTGATGACCACCCTCACCACCATCCTCGGTATGGTGCCGATGGCCATGGGTACGGGCCAGGGTTCAGAGATGTGGCAGCCGCTGGGCATCAGCATCATCGGCGGTCTGACCGTGTCGACGGTCATGACGCTGGTCGTAGTCCCGACGGTCTACTGTATCTTCCAGGGCTTCAAGATCAAGTCCGAGCGCCGCGCCTGGGCCGAACACCTCGGTGTGGAGCGTGAGTGGAAGCGCAAGCGTCACTTCTTCCGTTCGCGCAAATAACAGAGTAACGCAAAACTAAATACACATACACAACCTATGAAAGCAGTATTCGTTAGTTTTGACCAGGCCCACCGCGATTCGGTCATCTCGGCCCTTTCGAGCTCTATGATGCGCGGATTCACGCTGTGGGAGAACACCTGCGGACGCGGTTCCGTCAAGGGCGAGCCTCACTACGGCAACCATGCGTGGCCCGTCATGAACTGCAGCATCATGTCGGTGTGCGAAGACGACCGCGTTCCGGTCATCCTCGACCGCCTCAAGAAGATTGATGCCGACAGGCCCAACCTGGGTCTCCGCGCGTTCGTTCTTCCCGTCGAGCAGATGATCTGATGACGTCGGGCGGGCATCCGGATTATGACACACAAACACCCGGATTATATCCCTCAGGCACTCGGATTGCAACGTGCAAGTACTCGAATTGCAACCCGATTGCGGTGACAATAAGAGAGAGCGGCAGGCTTCTGCTGCTCTTTTTTTTGTCAAAATTTGGAAAATTCGACATAAAGCCGTACCTTTGCCACCGAAAATTGCAACACCCAACAGCACATCCATGATACAGTACACCCCACACGCATCGCTCTTGCCGCACAATACCTTCGGACTTTCGGCCGAAGCCGACCTGCTCGTCGAGTACGACCAGGAAGACGACCTCATCGAGATTTTCAACGACCCGCGCGTCAAGGGCCGGCCGTTCATGCACATCGGCCAGGGCAGCAACCTGCTCTTCACCCAGGACTATTCCGGCGTCATCCTGCACAGCCGCATCGAGGGCATCAAGATCAGTTCGCAGACCGACGACGAGCAGCTCATCGAGGTCGGTGCGGGCGAGCTTTGGGACGACGTGTGCCAGTGGGCTGCCGACCGTGGCCTCTATGGCATCGAAAACCTCTCGGGCATTCCCGGCGAGGCAGGGGCGGCCGCCGTGCAGAACATCGGCGCCTACGGTGTGGAGTTCAAGGACGTAGCCATGGCCGTGGCCGTCTTCGACGTGCAGCAGGGCCGTCATTACATCATCGGCGTCGAAGAGTGCCAGTACGGCTACCGCACCAGCGTCTTCAAGTGTCCCGAGTTCGTGTCGCGCTTCATCGTCACCAGCGTGCTGCTCCGCCTGAAGCGCAAGGCCGAATTCAACATCGGCTACGGCAACATCAAGGCCGCCCTGCTCGAGAAGGGCTACACCCTTGCCCAGGGCGAAAAGAAAGGCCTCCGGCACAAGTCGGGCGGCCGTCCCATCACGCTTGCGGCCATGCGCGAGACCGTGCTCGGCATCCGTACGGCCAAGTTGCCTGACCCCGCCGTCTATGGCAATGCGGGCAGTTTCTTCAAGAATCCCGTCATCACGGTGACCAAATACCGCGCCCTCGTCAGCCAGTATCCCGACCTGCCCAAGTACGATGTCGACGCCGGCCACGTCAAGGTGCCTGCGGGTTGGCTCATCGAGCACTCGGGCTGCAGCACGCGCCGCATCGGCGACGCTGCCGTCTATCCGCGCCAGTGTCTTGTGCTGGTCAATATGGGCAAAGCCAAGGCCGACGAGATTGTGCAGCTCTCCAAAATCATCGTGCAGACCATTCACGAGCGTTTCGACATCACGATTGAGCCTGAGGTGATTTTTGTGTGAAAACTATAGAAAACCGTAGGCTTGAAATACAGGACTCCCGTATGAAACTCACTTTTCTCGGCACAGGCACTTCGTGCGGCGTTCCGTTGCCGACGTGCACCTGCGAGGTGTGCACCTCTGCCGACCTCCACGACAACCGCTTGCGTTGTTCGTGTCTGGTCGAGACCGACGACGACCTGCACATCCTCATCGATTGCGGTCCCGACTTCCGCCAGCAGGCTCTGCGCGCCCGTATCAGCCGCCTCGACGCGCTGCTCGTCACGCACAACCATTTCGACCATGTGGCCGGCCTCGACGACCTGCGGGCCTATTGCCACCGCGGTGCGCTGCCTGTCTATGCCGACCGGCGCGTCTGTGCGACCTTCCTCGACAAGTACGACTACATCTTCGTGCACCGTTACCCCGGTGTGCCCAAGATGGACCTTCACGAGGTGGAGCCCGACGCCGTCTTCAGTCTGGGTCACACCGAGGTCCGTCCCGTCCGCCTCATGCACGGCCAGCTGCCCGACTTCGGTTGGAGGCTTGGTCGCCTGGCCTACCTGACCGACTGCTCGGCCATCCCCGACACCGAGTGGGACAAGTTGCAGGGCATCGACACGCTCGTCATCGATGCATTGCGCTGGACGCCCCATCCCACCCATATGAGCGTCAACCAGGCGCTCGAGGTGGTGGCGCGCATATCCCCGCGGCAGACCTACTTCACCCACATGAGCCACGACATAGGGCTCCACGACAAGATAGACCGCCAGCTGCCCCACGGCGTGCATCTGGCCTACGACGGTCTCGAGGTGGAGATTTGACGCTTGTCATGTGCAAAGCTTTTAGGCAAGGCAATATATCAAAATAAGGACAATGTATAAAATTGTGCATAAAATATTTTTATAAATCTTATATGCAACAAAATGTATAAATCAAGGACAAATGCATAAATTATGCATAAAGTCTTGTGCAAAACTTTGTCTCTACAAATGAAGTTTTGTCTGTATAAAAAAGGGTCCCAGTATAAGGGTCCCAGTATAAGGGTCTCAATATAAGAGTCCCCATTACAAAATAAAGAGTCCCATTCACTCACAATACACAGAGCGCATTATGCAACTCACTAACAACTGGTTTACGGCCATTTCCGACAACGAAGACGGCACTTACACCTTCATCTCCGGACGGACGGGCGTAGAGGACTACCTCGCTTCGCATCCGCTCCCGCAGCGCATCGAGCTCATCTGGACTTACACGCCCGACGCCAAGGGCCTGCCAGCCGACGACGCCGAGGCGCAGCTTATGGAGGAAGTGGCCGATAAGCTGCAGGCCGAAATGGAGCGCGACAAGTCGGCCATCATGACGGGCATCTACACGGGCCAGGGCCGGCGCGAAATCAACTTCATCTGCCGTAGCACGACCACCTTCGGCGAGCGGCTCAACAAGGCCCTCTCCACCTATCCGCAGCTGCCCATCGTCGTCAATGCCTACGACGACCCCGACCACAGCGAGTACAACGGCCTTCTCGACCTCAAGGGCGAAGACGACTGAGCAGGGGAGAGGTAAAGGACAAAGACGGACAAAGATAAAGCTGGATAAAGACAAGGACGGACAAAGGCCAGACAAAGACGGATAAGGACATGAACCACCTGCATGTGACATCTCTGCAATTGGGCCGCTTCGGGCGGACCGGAGCGTGGCTGACCCTCGCGCTGGCCCTGCTCAGCGCCTGCAGCGTCACACGCCACGTGCCCCAGGACCAGAATGTGCTGAGCCGCGTCCGCATCGAAGTCGACGGCAAGCCATCGACCGACAACACCTACCGGCTCGCCCTCTCGCAGACCGCCTACCACCGCACCTTCGGATTCCTGCCCGTCTCGACGTGGATTTGGCACAACGACACCGTCCGCGCCATCCACCGCTTCCGGGCCAAGCTGGGCACCGAGCCGCCCGTCTACGACGAGGCGCTTACGGCCCGTTCCGAGCGCGCCCTGCGCCGCACTTTGCTCAACCAGGGCTATCTCTCGGCCCAGGTCACCCACACCGAGCGCATCCGCCGGCGCAAGGTGCTGCTTACCTACCACATCGACCGCGGCACACCCCACAGCATCCGTCACCTCACATGCCAGGTGCAGGATTCCCTCATCCGGCCTTACGTCACCGACCCGCAGTACGGGCCCTCCACGCTGCAGGTAGGGCAGACGCTCGACCGCACCCAGCTCGAGGCCGAACGTGTGCGGCTCACCAACCTCCTGCGCAACGAGGGTTACTACAGTTTCAACAAAGACAACATCAGCTTCGTGGCCGACACCCTGGCGGGCAGCAAGGACGTCGACCTCACCATGGTGGTCGACGGGCAGCACCAGCGCTACACCATCGCCAGCGTGCGCTTCGTGCCCAACTACGACCTCGTCACGGGCGGCACGAGCGGCTCGGGCGACTATCTGCGGCCGTCTGTCCTGGCCGAAAACTGCTACATCCAGCCGGGCGCCACCTATAGCGAAGAGGCCGTGCGCAAGACCTACAGGGCCCTCTCACGTCTCTACATCCTCAAGTACGTCAACATCCGCATGGAGCCCGTCGACAGCGTGGGCAGCCTCGACTGCACCATCTGCCTGAGCCGCCAGTCGCCCCACTCCGTGCAGTTCGAGCTTGACGGCACCAACACCTCGGGCGACCTGGGCTTTGCCACGACCCTGACCTACCGCCACCGCAACCTCTTCCGCGGGTCGGAGGCCTTCACCGTGACGGCCAAAGGCGGCTACGAGAGCTTGACGGGCGACGTGTCGGGTCTCGTCAACGACAACTACACCAACTACTCGCTCGAGGCCCGCATCGACTTCCCGCGCTTCCTTTTCCCCTTCATGGCGGCCGAGACGCGCCGTCAGATATCGGCCACCACGGGCGTCAGCTTTGGCTACAGCTATCAGAGCATCCCCGAGTACACGCGCATCATCACAAACGCCGGACTGACCTACAAGTGGCACAGCACGGGGCGCAACTGGTACCACAACCTCGACGTCCTCGACCTGGGCTACGTCTATCTGCCCAAGCGTAGCGAGCGCTTCCTGCAGATTATCCAGAATGCCGGTCCCATCAGCTACAGCAGCTACACCTCCCACCTTATCACCTCGTCGAGCTACAACTTCTACGCGGGCACCAAGCTGGGCAGCACCACGGGCAGCAGCGCCTACTCGTCGGGTGACGTGTGGAGCCTGCACCTCAACCCCGAAATCGGCGGCAACTTCCTGCAGAGCATCGCGCGCGCGGCCCGTTTCGAGCGTCAGGACGGCCGCTACGTGGTCTTCGACCTCCCGTACGAGCAGTATTTCCGCTTCGACGCCGACTGGGCCTATAGCCGCTATCTGACCGACCGCAGCCGCCTGGCCTTCCATCTGGCCGGAGGTGTGGCCGTCCCTTACGGCAACAGCAGCGTGATGCCCTTCGAGAAGCGTTACTACGCCGGCGGCGCCAATTCGGTGCGCGGCTGGAACGTGCGCTCGCTGGGTCCGGGGCGCTACAAGAGTGCGGGCAGCCGTGTCGACTACTTCAACCAGTGCGGCGACATCCGTCTCGATGCTTCCGTCGAGTTGCGCAGCCGCCTGTTCTGGAAGTTCGAGTTCGCTTCGTTCGTCGACGCGGGCAACGTCTGGACTCTCGAGGACTATGCCTCGCAGGCCGGCGGAGCCATCAGTGCCGACTTCTACCGCGAGATAGCCGCTTCATGGGGCGTGGGTCTTCGTTTCGTTACCGACTTCGTCATCCTGCGTCTCGATTTGGGCGTCAAAGCCTACGACCCGACACGCGGTTCCGGGCGCGACGCATGGGTCGTCACAGACCCCCTCAAGGGCAGCAACCGCACCGTTCACTTTGCAGTCGGCTACCCTTTCTGAACATTAATGGCCAAATATTTTGGAGATTCCGAAAAAAACCTCTACCTTTGTGCCTTGCTAAGGCAAACTTTTTTAGGAAGCCAGGCTTATACGAGAAGCCAGGCTTTGCATGAAGGCGGTCTTGCTCAAGAAGCCAAGCATGTGCCTTGCTAAGGCAAACTTTTTCAGGAAGCCAGGCTTATACGAGAAGCCAGGCTTTGCATGAAAGCGGTCTTGCTCAAGAAGCCAAGCATGTGCCTTGCTAAGGCAAACATATTGGAGACAACAACAATTAAAAACAAAGCAATACAATGTATCGTAAACAAACTTGTGGCGAGTTGCGTCTGGCCAATGTCGGACAGGAGGCAGTGCTCGCCGGATGGGTGCAGCGCGTCCGTAAGATGGGCGGTCTCACCTTTGTCGACCTGCGTGACCGTTACGGCATCACCCAGTTGGTATTCGACGAGTCGGACGGCGACGCCGCCATGTGCGAAAAGGCCAATCACCTGGGCCGCGAGTACGTCATTCAGGCCATCGGCACGGTCCGTGAGCGTGAGTCGAAGAACCTCAAGAACCCCACGGGCGAAATCGAAATCGTCGTGCGCGAGCTCAATGTCATCTCCACGTCGGAAGTGCCTCCCTTTACCATCGAGGACAACACCGACGGCGGCGACGACCTGCGCATGCAGTACCGTTACCTCGACCTGCGCCGCCCCATGGTGCGCAAGAACCTCGAGTTGCGCCACAAGCTGGCCTTCGAGGTGCGCCGTTACCTCGACTCGCACGGCTTCCTCGAGATCGAGACCCCGATGCTCATCAAGTCCACGCCTGAAGGCGCCCGCGACTTCGTCGTGCCTTCGCGCATGAACCCCGGCCAGTTCTACGCTCTGCCCCAGTCGCCCCAGCAGTTCAAGCAGCTGCTCATGGTGGCCGGCATGGACCGTTACTTCCAGATTGTCAAGTGCTTCCGCGACGAGGACCTTCGTGCCGACCGCCAGCCCGAGTTCACGCAGATCGATTGCGAGATGTCGTTTGTCGAGCAGGAAGACGTCATCGAGATGTTCGAGGGCATGATGAAGCACCTCTTCAAGGAGCTCAAGGGCATCGAGTTCGGCAAGTTCCCCCGCATGACGTGGGAAGACGCCATGCGCTACTACGGTTCCGACAAGCCCGACCTGCGCTTCGACATGAAGTTCGTCGAGCTCAAGAACGAGACCGAAGGCTACCGCATCGAGTCCGTCCTGCCTGAGGGCCAGTTCTCCGTCTTCGACGCCGCTCCCTACGTGGCCGGCATCAACGCCAAGGGCTGCGCCGGCTACACGCGCAAGCAGATTGACGCCCTCACCGAGTTCGTCAAGAAGAGCCAGATCGGCGCCAAGGGTCTGATTTGGATTCGCAAGAACGACGACGGCTCGGTCAAGTCGAGCATCGACAAGTTCTATGCTCCCGAAGTCATCGCCCGCGTACTCGACCGCATGCAGGCCGAAAACGGCGACCTCGTACTCATCCTGTGCGGCGAGATGCGCAAGACGCAGAAGCAGCTCTGTGCCCTCCGCCTCGAGATGGGTCAGAACCTCGGCCTGCGCAACCCCTCCGTCTTCGTGCCCCTTTGGGTCATCGACTTCCCGCTCTTCGAGTGGGACGAGGAGACGCAGCGCTACTACGCCACTCACCATCCCTTCACGATGCCTAACCCCGACGACATCCCGCTCCTCGACACTGACCAGGGCAAGGTGCGCTCGTGGGCTTACGACTGCGTCATGAACGGCGTCGAGCTCGGCGGCGGCAGCGTCCGTATCCACGACTCCGCCCTGCAGGAGAAGATGTTCCGCCTCCTGGGCTTCACCGAGGAGAAGGCCCTCTCGCAGTTCGGCTGCCTCATCAACGCCTTCAAGTACGGTGCGCCCCCTCACGCCGGTCTTGCCTTCGGCCTGGACCGTGTCGTCTCCATGTTTGCCGAAATCGACAGCATACGCGACACCATCGCCTTCCCCAAGAACAACTCCGGGCGTGACGTCATGATCGACGCACCTTGTGCCATCGACCAGGCCCAGCTCGACGAGCTACAGATTGCCCTCAATCTCAAGGAACAATGAACAGCCGCCGTCTCCTCCTTGCGGCCCTCTCCGTGGCCGTAGTGCTCACCGGCTTCGCCAAGCCCCGCCACAAGTCGGCGCCGCTCCTCATCGACGACCCGCGCGAGATGGCGCTTCAGTTTGCCACCGACGAGATGGCGCGCTTCCCCGAGTTGTGGCAGTACGATTGGGGCAGCCGTCTCTTCTTCGGCTACACGCAGGGTGTGGGCGGCACGGCCTACCTCTACCTCTACGCCGAGACGGGCGACGAGCGCTTCTTCCATTACGCCGAGCAGTGGTGTGACAGCCTCATCGAGGCCGACGGCACCATCCGCCGGCGCGCCATGGAGACGTACAACCTCGACCTCATCCGCGGCGGTCTCGTGGTCTGCCAGGTCTATCGCGACATCCAGGCGCACCCCGAGCTCGTGGGTGGCGGCGATGTGGCCAAGGCCAAGCTCGACAAGTACCGCAAGGCCATGGAGCAGCAGCTCATCCGTCAGCTCAAGAACCAGCCACGCACCACCGACGGCGGCTTCTGGCACAAGCTCGTCTATCCGCACCAGATGTGGCTCGACGGCATCTATATGGCTTCGCCCTTCATGGCTGCCTATGGCCAGACGTTCCGACGCCCCGAGTGGCAGGCCGAGGCCCTGCAGCAGGTCATCACTTGCTGGCATCACACCTACGACGCCCGCACGGGTCTCCTGCACCACGCCTGGGACGAAGCCGCTGCACAGCGCTGGAGCGATGCCGAGGGCCACAGCCCCAACTTCTGGGGGCGCTCCGTGGGCTGGTATCTGATGGCCATGGTCGACATCCTCGACTACATCCCCGAGGGCTTCGAGTCCGACTTCAACCGAGGCCATAAGGACACCATCCGCATCAGCGGGCGCGATACGCTCATCTCTTACATCAACACGCTCGTGGCTGCCCTGCCGCAATACCAACGCGGTGGCTTGTGGTACCAGGTGCTCGACCAGCCCGACCGCGAGGGCAACTGGCCCGAAGCCTCCGTCACCACGCAGTTCATGTACGCCATCGCCAAGGCCATCAACCGCGGCTACATCTCGGCCGACTACAAGCAGCTGGTACGCGACATCTACCGCGGCCTGCAGCAGACGCCCTTCCAGCACCGCGACGAGGACGTCAATGGTCCGATGCTGGTGCGCGACGGCCAGGGCCGTCTCACGCTCACGCAGTGCTGCTCTGTCGGCGGACTGGGCGGCCGTCCGTATCGCGACGGCTCCTTCTCCTACTACATCCACGAGAAGATTCGCCACGACGACGGCAAGGCCACCGGCCCCTTCTTCATGGCCTGCTACGAAATGAGCAAGTTCGAGTGAAGTGTTGTGGTCAAAGCACTCCTGGTGAGTGAGACCTAACGCGCCGAAAAAAGGCGAATGCACAAAAAATACAACAAATCGAGGCAACTCCCGTTCCTTATGGATTGGCAGAGTTGCCTCGATTTTTTAAGGCAGACGCGAAGTGCTATTCGACAAAACACTGCCTCTTTCTTGCAACTATCGGCAAGTATTTTGACTTGGTGAAACTGCATGACGGACTCAGTTTGAGCAATTGATATTATTACAATAAGCACGGAACGGTTATAGAGTATATTGGATTACGAATGCGTTTTGTATATGCAAAATATATGCATTTATATATGTTCAAATGCAAGATAAGTAATTTAATGTCAGTAATATTCATTCGTTATGTATATTTACGCATTTATCTTTCTGGTAATTCTCAATTGAATCCGAACCCGAAATGTGAAATATGAAATGTATGCGGATTGTTGATACATATATACAATATGTCTTTACCTACAAACCAAGACTATCTCTCCTCGCTTATCTGCTGTTTTCAGTGGTGTCTATTGGGAGCGGAAGGGTGAAAAATCGTGTTCGCATCAAACGTGCGAGTATATCCGGAAGTTCCCGTTGTCACTAAGCATATAGTTTGTGTAAATGACGCGAAAAGATTGTAATGCATTGTAAAACAATAATCTATCTTGTTGTTTTGTTTTCAAAACTCAAACAAAAGTAATGACAGTGACAATTACAGTTCGATTTTCCGC
>CAVGQN010000016.1:50519-55259 GCA_963631395.1 bacterium | reverse complement strand
CCCCGATGAGGCCGAAAATGCAGCCCAGTTGGGTTTCAAAAAAAATCCAGTTGGGTTTCAAAAAAAATCCAGTCAGGCTGCAAATACCCCCCCCACACAACGACGAATCACACGGCCCGCCCGCCGGCAGGCAGGCCAACATGCCGGACGCGGAGCCGACGGGCAACACGAGAGAATCATTAACACTTTCCGCTCCGAAAGCCACATTATAGCGCCATTTACACAGTTTTGCGGAGATTATTCGCATTATTCTCCGCAAAATATGCGGAGAATAGCCGCTTACGGCAGCAAGCGAGTGCCGGCATTGGGGTCGTCGATGGCATCGGTGCAGGTGATGACCACCTCGGCCACCCCGGCGGCGATGGCGCGGAAGGCATTCTCCAGTTTGGGGAGCATGCCGCCCGACACGACGCCGCTTGACACCAGTTCGGGCAGTTCGGCGCGCGTGATGACGGGGATGACAGAGTCGTCGTCATCGGGATTGCGGAGCACGCCTTTCTTCTCGAAGCAGAACATCAGCCGGACGCTGAAGGTCCTTTCCTCTTGTCCGCCACCATGTACGCCCGCGAGAGCCATGGCCGTCTCTGCGGCGATGGTATCGGCATTGGTGTTGAGCAGATGTCCGTTGCCGTCGTGGCCTATCGGCGAAAGGACGGGGACGATGCCGCTGCCCAGCAGGCTGGCCAGACGGACGGCATCCACATGGTCCACGTCGCCTACGAAGCCGTAGTCGACCTCCTGCACCGAGCCGTCGGGCATGGTCACTTGCTTCACGGGCCGCCGGTGCGACAGGATGACGTTCATGTCGGCGCCCGTCAGGCCGAGGGCGTTCTCACCGCGTTTTTGCAGCTGAGCCACGATGTTTTTGTTGACGAGACCGGCGTAGACCATTGTTACCACCTTGAGCGTCTCGGGGTCGGTGACACGGCGTCCGCCTATCATGGTCTGTGCGATGCCGAGCCGGTCGGCCAGACGGGTGGCGCTGCGTCCGCCGCCATGCACGAGGACCTTCGGTCCGCCGATACGCACGAACCTGTCGAGCAGGCCCTGCAGGCTGGCCTCGTCCTCGACGATGCCGCCGCCCACTTTTACGAGAGTCAGTTGTGCCATTCCTTGATGTGTTGTTCGTCAGCGAGCCGGCAGATGAGCAGTACGCCGTTGTGTTCGGCTACGATGCAGTCTTCCAGTCCCTCGATTACTACCTGCTTGCCTTGCGGCATGCGTACCATGCAGCCCTTGCTTCCGATGAGCTTGACGCCATCGCCGACTACGGCATTGCCGTCGGCATCGTTGGGGAGCAGCGTGTGCAGCGAGCCCCATGTGCCGAGGTCGCTCCATCCGAATTCGGAGGGCATGACGAAGGCCAGTTGCGTCTTCTCCATCACGGCATAGTCGATGGAAATGTTGGGGCAGGTGGCATAGAGTTCGTCGACGCGAGCCTGCTCGCCATCGGTGAAGAACGAGGGCTTCAGCTGGTCCATCACGGCGGCGATGTCCGGCTGGTAGCGGCGTATTTCGCCGACGATGGTCTGCACATGCCAGAGGAACATGCCGGAGTTCCACGTATGACGACCGGAGGCCAGATATTGTGCAGCCGTGGCGGCATCGGGCTTCTCGCGGAAAGCGGCCAGCCGGTAGATGCCGTCGCTTCCTTGGGCCGGCAAGCCTTGCTCGATATAGCCGTAGCCCGTCTCGGGGCGGGTGGGGTGCATGCCGAGGGTGAGGATGCGGTTGCCCGACGCCACGAAGTCAAAGCCCTGCCGTACGCAACGGCGGAAAGCTTCCGTGTCAGTCACCAGATGGTCGGAGGCAGCCACGAAGATACGGGCATCCGGGTCTTCGGCCTGAATCTTCCAACTGGCATAGGCCACGCAGGGGGCCGTGTTGCGCATGCACGGTTCGAGGAGGATGTGGCTGGGGTCGATGCCGGGCAACTGCTCGACGGTCAACTGGCGGAAGGCCTTGGAGGTCACAACCCAGACGTTGCCGATGCTGACCAGGTCGCCGAAGCGGTCGAAGGTCTGCTGTATCATAGTGCGTCCCGTCCCCATAATGTCGAGGAACTGTTTGGGACACTCGGAGGTCGACATGGGCCAGAAACGGCTGCCTTTGCCTCCGGCCATAATCACAAGATGGTTCATGTAAGAATGTTTTACAGTTTATGGTTTATGTGTTTGTTTTTTGCGCAAAGATAGGTAAAAAAGGTGGAATTAAGGCCGCTCGTTACAAAAAAACGCACTTTTGACTGATATTTCGCAAAAAAAATTTGGTGATTCAGCAAAAATACCTAACTTTGCAGCGGAAATGAGAGGAAGAGAGACGCAAATACAGCGTTTCTCTTCTCGCTTATAAGAGCTAACACAAGACAGAATGATACAGAAGGAAACCGTAGCGGCACTGGTGGAGGCTGCGCTGACAGAAAGCGGGAGCGAGAGCTACCTCGTGGACGTGAGCGTGGACCGCGACAACCGCATCGTGGTCGAGATAGACAATGACACGGCCGTGGACATCGACGAGTGTGCCGCCCTGACCGAGTACATCGAGGCCCATCTGGACCGCGACAAGGAGGACTACGAACTCGAGGTGGGAAGTGCCGGTCTGACCTCGCCGCTCAAGACCCTGCGCCAATACCGCAAGTACGAGGGCCAGGAGGTGGAGGTCCTCATGCGCGACGGCCGGAAGCTGAAGGGCCTGTTGGGCGCGACCGACGACGAGGGCTTCGTGCTGGAGTGGACGGCCATGGAAAAGCCTGTCGACCCCGCAACGGGCTTGCCCGGCAAGAAGAAACAGGCTGTGCACCATCGGGAGACCCTGCAGCACAGTGATGTCAACCAAGTAAAATATATTATAGAATTCTAAATACACACCAAACCAATGGCAAGAGAAAAAGAAGAAGTCATCTCAATGATTGAGACCTTCAACGAATTCAAGGAACTGAAGAATATCGACCGCTCGACCATGATCAGCGTGCTGGAAGATTCCTTCCGCTCGGTCCTGGCCAAAATGTTCGAGACCGACGAAAACTTCGACATCATCATCAACCCCGACAAGGGCGACTTCGAGATCTGGAAGAACCGTCAGGTAGTGGCCGACGAAGACCTCAAGAACGAAAACCTGGAAGTGTCCCTGTCGGAAGCCCGCAAGACGGTCGATGACATCGAGGTGGGTGAGGACTTCACGGAGAAGGTACACTTTGAGGACTTCGGCCGCCGCGCCATCCTGAACCTCAAGCAGACACTGGCTGCCAAGATACTCGAACTCCAGAAGGACGTCCTTTATAACAAGTATAAGGACCGGATAGGCCACATCATCACGGCCGAAGTCTACCAGATCTGGAAGCGCGAGATGCTGTTGGTCGACGAGGAAGGCAACGAACTCTCGCTGCCACGCACCGAGCAGATACCCACCGACAACTTCCGCAAGGGAGATCAGGTGCGCGCCGTCGTGCTCCGTGTCGACAATGCCAACAACAACCCGAAGATCGTGCTGAGCCGTACGGCCCCCATCTTCCTGCAGCGGTTGATGGAACACGAGATTCCCGAGGTGTCGGACGGCACCATCCGCATCGTCAAGATAGTACGTCTGCCAGGCGAGCGCGCCAAGGTAGCCGTCGAGACCAACGATGACCGCATCGACCCGGTAGGCGCTTGCGTGGGTGTGAAGGGCGGACGTATACACAGCATCGTGCGCGAACTGCGCGGCGAGAATCTGGACATCATCCCTTACACCGCCAATCCGCAGCTCTTCGTGCAGCGTGCCCTTGCGCCCGCTGCGATTTCGATGATCAACCTGCACGACGAGAGCCATACGGCCGAAGTCTTCTTGAGCCCGGACCAGGTGAGCCTCGCCATCGGCCGCAATGGCGCCAATATCAAGTTGGCTTCGTTGCTGACGGGTTATGCCATCGATGTCTATCGTGAGGGTGCTGGCGACGATGTGTTCCTGGATGACTTTGCCGATGCTATCGAGCCTTGGATTATCCAGTCACTGAAGGGCATTGGCCTCGCTACTGCCAAAGCCGTGCTCGATGCCGACCCGCAGACCGTAGCCGACCAGGCCGACCTGGAAGAGGAGACTGTGGCCGAAGTCCGTTCCATACTCCAGAAGGAGTTCGAGAACGACTGACCGGACGGTTCGCCAAGCGGCGAGAGACCCGTTCACTGAGGGCTGGATTATTCTCCGGCGACTCCTGCCACAATAACTAACTTAAAAACGCATTTATGAGACTAAACAAGATAGCAAAAGATTTCAACGTCGGTGTGCAGACGCTGATGGACTTCCTTGAGAAGAAGACCGGTGTGGCCGTCGACGGACCGATGGCCAACGTCTCCGACGAACAGTACGAACTGCTCAAGAAGGAATTCAATAAAGACAAGTCCGTGAAGGAGGCTTCGGAACGCGAACGCCTCGAGCGTCAGCAGACCCGCGATAAAATCAAGGAGGAGATGCGGACGGCTTCGGCAACCACTCCCGCGAAAGCCGTCACCCCAGGGGATGAGGCTCTCAGCGCGAGCCTGAAAGTGGTCGGTTCCATCGACCTCAATGCCAAGTCTCCCGTGGTGAAGAAGGAGGAGAAACCATCCGAGCCGGTCAAAGCACCCGAGCCAGTCAGCGAACCTAAGGTCGAAAAGCCGGCCCCCGTCGAACCCGAAAAGCCGGCAGCCCCTGCTGCAGCAAAGGCCGAGACACCCGCGCCGGAACCCGTAGCGCCTGCCGAGCCCGTAGCTCCCGCACCTAAGG
>CAVGQN010000016.1:0-50465 GCA_963631395.1 bacterium | reverse complement strand
CTGCCCAGAATCCTGCTCCTGCAGGCAAGCCCAACCAGACACAGATGGGCGAACGGTCGAGGGACCGCCTGAACGACGACCCGCTGCCGGCTTCGGCCCGCAACGGAGAGGTCTTCCGTCTGCGCCCCGACGAGCCTGCGCAAGTCAAGGTGGTCGGCACCATCGACCTCAACAACCTCAACCAAAATACGCGCCCCAAGAAGAAGAGCAAGGAGGAGCGTAAACGGGAACGTGAGCAAAAGGCCGACAACCGCTCTCAGCGCCACCACGGAGCCCAGAAGGTGAACATCGACGAGGAGATTCAGAAAGGCCGTCAGAATGGCGGCAACAACGGCAACAACGGAGGCGGCCGCGACAAAAAGAGTCATGGCGACCAGAACCGTCAGAACCGCGACGAACTGCATCAGCAGCGTGGCGGCCGCGACAGAAGGAATCGCGATATGCATGCCGAGGTATCGGACGAGGATATACAGAAGTCTGTCAAGGACACGCTGGCCCGTCTGGGTGCCAAGCGCGACAAGAAGGATGTCCGCTACCGTAAGGAGAAGCGTAATGCAGCAGCCGAGCGTGCCGCCGAGGCCGAAGAGGAAGCAGCAGCAGAGAGCCGCGTACTCAAGTTGACGGAGTTCGTGACGGCCAACGACCTGGCTACGATGATGAAGATACCGGTCGTGCAGGTTATCCAGACCTGTATGTCTATCGGTATGATGGTCTCCATCAACCAGCGACTCGATGCCGACACCATCAACCTGGTGGCTGAGGAGTTCGGCTTCAAGACCGAATACATGAGCGAAGAGGTTGAACAGGAACTCGAGCAGAGCAAGGACCGTGCCGAAGACCTGGTGCAGCGCCCGCCCGTCATCACCGTCATGGGTCACGTCGACCATGGTAAGACCAAACTCCTCGACTATGTCCGCAATGCCAACGTCGTGGCTGGCGAGGCCGGCGGAATTACCCAGCACATCGGTGCCTACAGCGTATGCCTGGCTAGTGGCCGCAGGGTGACCTTCCTCGATACGCCGGGCCACGAAGCCTTTACCGCCATGCGTGCCCGTGGTGCCAAGATGACCGATATCGCCATCATCATCATCGCCGCCGACGACGGCGTGATGCCACAGACCAAGGAGGCCATCAACCACGCTTCGGCTGCCGGCGTGCCTATCGTCTTTGCCATCAACAAAATCGATAAGCCTACGGCCAATCCGACCAAGATCAAGGAACAGCTGGCTGCCATGAACTACCTCGTCGAGGATTGGGGCGGCAAGTACCAGTGTCAGGAGATTTCGGCCCGCGACGGCCTCAACGTAGACCTGCTGTTGGAGAAGGTGCTCCTCGAGGCCGATATGCTCGACCTGAAGGCCAACCCGAACCGCGAAGCCACCGGCTCCGTCATCGAGTCTACACTCGACAAGGGTCGTGGTTATACGGCCACCGTACTGGTGCAGAACGGCACGCTGCATGTGGGTGACGTCATCCTGTGCGGTATGTACTACGGCCGTGTGAAGGCGCTCTTCAACGAACGTGGCCAGAAGGTCGACGAAGCCGGACCCGCTACGCCGGTACAGGTGCTTGGCCTGAACGGTTCGCCGTCGGCCGGCGACCAGTTGCGCGTGCTCGAGAACGAACAGGAAGCCCGCGAGATAGCCGCCAAGCGTGACCGCCTGCACCGCGAACAGCAACTCCGCACGCAGACGCGTCTGACGCTCGATGAAATCGGCCGCCGTATCGCTGTCGGCAACTTCCAGGAACTCAACCTCATCGTCAAGGGCGATGTGGACGGTTCGGTGGAGGCCCTTACCGATTCGCTCATCAAGTTGAGCACCGAGAAGATACAGGTCAACGTCATCCACAAGGCTGTCGGACAGATATCCGAAAGCGATGTCGTGCTGGCTGCCGCTTCGAAGGCCATCATCATCGGATTCCAGGTGCGACCCTCTCAGTCCGCACGCCGTCAGGCCGATCAGCAGGGCGTCGAAATCCGCACCTACAGCATCATCTACGATGCTATCGAGGAGGTGAAGGAAGCCATGGAGGGTATGCTCAAGCCCGAACTCAAGGAGGAAGTCTGCGGCTATCTGGAGATCAAGACGGTCTTCAAGATTACCAAGGTGGGTGCCGTGGCCGGATGTCTGGTCAAGGAAGGCAAGATACACCGTACGGACAAAGTGCGCGTCATCCGCGACGGTATCGTCCTCTATGCCGGCGAACTCGGTTCGCTGAAGCGCTTTAAGGACGACGTCAAGGAGGTGGGCACCAACTTCGAGTGCGGTTTGAACATCACCGGCTTTGACAACATCCAGGAGGGCGACCTCATCGAAGCCTACACCGAAATCGAGGTCAAGGCCAAACTGTAAGACAGACGTCGGCGTATGGAGGTGAATGTCTTCGATATTGTGGTCGCCGTCTTCCTGGCGGTTATGGTGGGCTTCGGGTTCTACCGGGGCTTCTTCCACGAGTTGGTCGGTACGGTCGGTCTCATTGTGGCCGCCGTCATCGCCAACATCTGTTCGCCGGACCTCAAGCCCTACATATCGACTGCCATCGCCGGCGATACTGTCGCTTGGGTCATTGCCTGGGTTGCACTCTTCCTGTTTGCACTGTTGCTGATGCACGGCGTGGCGTGGCTGTTGGGCAAACTGATGTCGTCGCTCAGCATCGGCTGGATCAACCGGTTGGCCGGAGGTGCAGTGGGATTCCTGAAGGGTGTGCTTATCGCTTCGCTGATAGTCTTTGCCCTCGAGTTCCTGACCGCCCATATCGGAGGCCTCCATTTGACCGGCTGGATGAAAGGCAGCCACATGGTGCCCTATCTGCAGGATGTGATGGATATCGTGACCCCATGGGCCCACGACCACGTCCTGCCTAACGCTGTCCGCTGATGTTGCTGCCTTATCTGCACGAGGGTGTGGTCGAAGCCGGATGTGACGAAGCCGGCAGAGGCTGCCTGGCGGGTCCCGTCTATGCAGCCGCCGTCATCCTGCCGCCCGACTTCTCGAACGAGTTGCTCAACGACTCGAAGCAACTCACGGAGAGCCAACGCTACCGGTTGAGGCCCATCATCGAGAGCAGTGCCATCGCCTGGGCCGTCGGGGTGTGCGACAACAGGGAGATAGACGCCCGCAACATCCTGCGATGCAGCATCGAAGCGATGCACCGTGCAGTGCGGGCGCTGAAGGTGCGGCCGGAGATGCTGCTCGTCGACGGGAACCGCTTCACCAAGTTTGAGGACCTGCCCTACGAGACCATCGTGAAAGGTGACGGCCGACTGATGAGCATCGCAGCGGCTTCGGTACTGGCCAAGACCTACCGCGATGACTATATGATGCAGATAGACCAGGAATTTCCTGTCTACAACTGGAAGGGCAACAAGGGCTATCCGACACGCGACCACCGTCAAGCCATCGCCCGCTTCGGCCCGTGCAAGTATCATCGGATGACGTTCCGTCTCCTGCCCGAACAGGACCCGCAATTGACCATAGACTTCGGTTGACACTTGACAGAGACGACAACCACATTGTCCTACTTGAAACAACAGAAATGCGCGAAGACAACAACGCCAGCGAGGACGTCCTCAAGGATTTGGCCTCAGGCGAATATAAATATGGTTTTACGACCGACATCGAGACGGAGGTAATCCCTACCGGACTCGACGAGGAGGTGGTGCGGCTCATCTCGCGAAAGAAAGGCGAGCCGGACTGGCTCTTGCAGTTCCGCCTGGATGCCTACCGATGGTGGAAAGACCAGCCTCGGCCCACATGGGGCCATGTGATGGTCGCCGAGCAGGACTATAGCAAGATTTCGTTCTATGCAGCCCCGAAGAAGAAGTCTGCCGGCAGCGATGTCGATCCGGAGATACTGAAGACCTTCGACAAACTCGGCATCCCGCTCCGGGAACGGGATATGCTACTGGGCAATACGGGGGCTCAGCAAGCGGAGGGCGCTCCGTCTATGGCCGTCGATGCCATCGTCGACTCGGAGAGCCAGAAGACGACTTATCGCGACAAACTGGCTGAACTGGGCATCATCTTCTGCTCCTTCGGCGAGGCGGTGCGGGAGTATCCGGACCTGGTGCGCCAGTATCTGGGCAAGGTAGTACCAGCCCGCGACAACTACTATGCCGCGCTCAACTCGGCAGTCTTCTCTGACGGTTCGTTCGTCTATATCCCTAAGGGAGTGCGTTGTCCCATGGAACTGGCCAGTTACTTCCGTATCAACTCGAGCGGTACCGGTCAGTTCGAGCGCACACTCATCATCGCTGACGACGAGGCGTATGTCTCCTATTTGGAGGGATGCACAGCGCCGATGCGCGATGAAAACCAGTTGCATGCCGCTGTGGTAGAGATATATGTGCACGACCATGCCGAGGTCAAGTACTCGACGGTACAGAACTGGTATCCCGGCGACAAGGACGGCAAGGGCGGCGTCTACAATCTCGTCACCAAGCGCGCTCTTTGCGCGGGCGATTTCTCCAAAATCTCGTGGACGCAGGTCGAGACGGGTTCTGCCATCACGTGGAAGTATCCGTCGTGTGTGCTGAAGGGCAACAACAGTTCGGGGGAGTTCTACTCTGTGGCCGTCACCAACAACCGCCAGGAGGCCGATACGGGTACCAAGATGATACATATCGGCAGCAACAGCACCAGCCGGATTATCTCGAAGGGCATCTCTGCAGGACACTCGCAGAATACCTATCGAGGACTGGTCAAGGTGTTGCCCGGCGCAGACAACGCGCGCAACTTCACGCAGTGTGACTCGTTGCTCTTGAGCGACACTTGTGGCGCCCATACCTTCCCGGTGATGGATATCCAGAATCCTTCGGCTGTCGTCGAACACGAAGCCACGACATCCAAGATCAACGAGCAGCAGCTCTTCTACTGCCAGCAGCGCGGCATCGGCGAGGAGGATGCCGTCGGCCTGATTGTGGGAGGATATGCGCGGGAGGTCATCTCCAAACTCCCGATGGAGTTTGCGGTCGAGGCCCAAAAGCTTCTCTCGCTTTCCATCGAGAACTCTGTAGGATAACGAGAACTCCGTGTGATAACGGCACCTCGCGCGCTTAAAGCGGACAACCCAATAAGCGGACAACCCAATAAGCAGACAACCCAATAAACAGACAACCCAAATAAACAGATACATATACAACCAAATAAAAAGACAGATTATGGCAATCGCACTTATTATCGTAGTGGTTTTGGCCCTTTTGGTCATCGGACTCTACAACAATCTGGTAAAAATGCGCAATAATCGCGAGAACGCGTTTTCCAACATCGACGTACAACTGAAGCAGCGTTATGACTTGATTCCGAACTTGGTCAGCTCGGTAAAGGGCTATGCCGCCCACGAGAAAGACCTGCTCGAGCAAATCACTCAATGCCGCGCCAAGGCTATGAGCTGCACCGATATCAACAGCAAGATTGAGGCCGACAACCAGCTGAGCAATGCCTTGTCCGGTCTGCGTGTCTCCGTCGAGGCATATCCGAACCTCAAGGCCGACGAGAATTTCCGCCAGTTGATGGCCGAACTCTCCGATATCGAGAACAAACTGGCCGCTTCGCGCCGCTACTTCAATTCGGCTACCAAGGAACTGAACAATGCCGTACAGACCTTCCCGGGGAACCTGTTGGCAGGCATGTTCGGCTTCCACACAGAGCCGATGTTCGAGATTCCGGCTGCTGACCGCGCAGCACACGAGAAAGCTCCTGAAGTGAAATTCTAAACGCTGTCCATCGGCTTCAATACCCGTAACCGCAGATGAAATACGTCGGCATACATACACAACAGGTAGAGAACAACGTCAAGTCGATTCTGCTGCTCTGTTGTTTCCCGCTCTTGGTCGTGGCTCTGGTATGGGCTTTCTTTGCCGTCTTCGCCTGGCTTTCGGCCGGAACAGATGTCTACGGCAACACTTTGCCCATCGACTGGTCGGGGGTCAACGAAGCCTTTTCGTCGTGCGTTCCGACGGTGCTCGGAGTGGTGGCCGTGTGGTTTGTGATAGCTTATTTCATCAACGATATCTCTATCCGCAATGCCACGCAGGCACATCCGCTGGAGCGCCGGGACAATATGCGAGTCTACAACATCGTCGAGAACCTCTGCATAGCCGGTGGGATGAAGATGCCGAAGGTCTATGTGGTCGAAGACCCGCAGCTCAACGCCTATGCTTCGGGTATCAACGAAAAGACCTATGCCGTCACGGTGACCCGAGGATTGATGGACCGGCTGAATGACCGCGAGTTGGCGGGCGTCATCGGGCACGAGTTGACCCATATCCGCAACCGCGATACCCGACTGCTAATCGTTAGCATCGTGTTTGTGGGCATCTTCAGCACCGTGGCGCAGATAGCATTCCGGACTTTCCTGTACTCCGGCCATACACGGAGCAATAACCGCAGGGAAGGGAATGGCGGAGGAGCGGTAGCCGTCGGCATGCTGGTGGCGTTCGCTTTGTCGGCTATCGCCTATGTGTTTGCCCTGCTGACGCGCTTTGCCATCAGCCGCAAGCGCGAGTATATGGCCGATGCCGGTGGCGCTGAATTGTGTGGCGACCCGTTGGCTTTGGCCTCGGCTCTGCGCAAGATATCCAACGACCCGGGCCTGGATAACGTGAGCCGTGAGGACGTGGCACAACTCTTCATCGCAAGGCCCGACGGACTGCACCAGAACTTCCTGGAGTCGGCCTTCAACAGTCTTTTCAGCACACACCCCGACATCCGTAAGCGGATAGCCTATTTGGAGCAGTTCTAAACAACGACAAAACAGCAATACAACGACAATGGCACTACTTGAAATAAAGAACCTGCACGCCAGCGTGGACGGCAAGGAAATACTGCGCGGCATCAATCTGACGGTCAACCCCGGTGAGGTGCATGCTTTGATGGGCCCCAACGGAGCCGGCAAGTCGACGCTGAGCGCCATCCTGACCGGCAACCCCCAGTATGAGGTGACCGAAGGCGAAATCATCTATAAGGGCAAGGACCTGCTGGCCATGAAACCCGAACAAAGGGCCTGCGAGGGCATCTTCCTCTCGTTTCAGTATCCGGTCGAGATACCCGGTGTGCCGATGGTCAACTTCATGCGTACGGCCGTTAACGCACAACGCGCTTATAGGGGAGAGAAAGCCCTGTCGGCTACCGAATTCCTGAAGATGATGCGCGAGAAACGCGCCGTGGTGCAGTTGGACAACAAACTGGCCAACCGTTCCGTCAACGAAGGATTCTCGGGTGGAGAGAAGAAGCGCAACGAAATCTTTCAGATGGCCATGCTCGAGCCGACTCTAAGCATCCTCGACGAGACCGACTCCGGACTTGATGTCGATGCGCTGCGCGTCGTGAGTGACGGCGTCAACCGACTCAAGTCGGCCGACCGCTCTTCTATCGTCATCACACACTATCAGAAACTGCTCGAGTATGTCGGTCCGCAGTTTGTGCACATCGTCTACAAGGGCCGCATCGTGAAAGACGGCGGTCCCGAACTGGCCGACCGTATCTTTGCCGAAGGTTTCGACTGGATCAGACAGGAAGTAGGAGAATAGTTAACTCAGAAAGTCAACGCGATATGTCTGCCGAAAAGCAATACATCGATTTATACCGCAGCCAGAAGGACCTCATCAATGCCCATTCGGCACCGGCTTTGAATGCCTTGCGGGAAGAGGCCGCCCGACAACTCGGTTGCCTCGGGCTGCAGCGTCCGCACGACTTCTCACACGTCGACCCGGAGCAACTTCTGGCAGCCGACTATTCGCTCAACCTGGCTCGCCACATGGTGCCGCTAGGCCAGGAAGGGCCTTTCACCTGTACGGTTCCGGAGCTGAGTACCAATGTCCACTTCTTGACCAACGAGCAGTATACGGGCACCACGGACAAGGTGGCTGATGACAGTTACTATGCAGGCAGCCTGAGGGAGTTTGCCGTGTCGCACCCGGAGGTGATGCAGCAGTATTACAATCGGCTGGCCGGTAGCCGTCTCGATACGGGAGACCCCCGTTCGGCAGGTTATACGGCTTGTTCGCCGGGCGAGAGTGCGCTCAATACCATGCTGTGTCAAGACGGTTTCGTGCTCTATGTGCCCGATGGGGTACAGGTCAAACGTCCGCTCCAGCTGATTAGTCTGTTGCGTTCTGTCGAGGATTTTTTGGCCGTACAGCGCCTTTTGGTCATCATCGGCAAACATGCTTCGGCCAGCCTTCTGGTCTGCGAGCATGCCAGCCTCCTGCCCAAGACGGCAGAGGATGGCCAGCCCCTGGTGCAGACCGAGACAGACGGGCGTGCCGCCTATGTCTATCCGGACTTGCTCAGTCTGCAGACTACGGAAATCTTTGTCGGAGAGGATGCCTCGCTGCAGTTCTATAGTCTCCAGGACCATCATGCCCACGCCCATCGTTTGGGTCAGATCTACCTGTGTCAGCAACGTGGTTCGGAGGTTGACCTTGGCCAGTATGCCCTCAATGTCGGCCAGACGCGCAATCGTGTCCAGGTCGCTCTCGACGGTCCCGGAGCACAAGTGAGGTTGTATGGTATGGCCACGCTCGATGCTGCGCAGCGGTTGGACAATATCACCTTTGTCGACCATCGTGTGCCGGATTGCCAAAGCAGCGAACTCTTCAGATATACGCTCGACGGACAAGCTAAAGGCTCCTTCCTGGGCCGTATCCTGGTGCGCAAGGGCAGCGACCGGACTGACGCAAGCCAGACCAGCCGCAACCTATGCCTCTCGCCCGAAGCGCGCATGATAGCGCGTCCAGAACTCGAAATCTATGCCGATGACGTGAAGTGCAGTCACGGGGCTACCGTAGGCCAACTCGACCGTCAGGCGCTCTTCTATATGTGTACGCGCGGCATTCCCGAGGAGGAGGCGCGTATGCTCCTCAAGTTCGCCTTTATGGCCGATGTCATCGAAGGCATCCGCATCGAACCCCTCAAAGTGCGCTTGAAATCATTGGTCGAGAAACGCTTCCGCGGCGAACTGGAACGGCAATGCCGCAGTTGTTCGAATACGATAATTTGACCGTGATTAGGGAGAGCCGTTCCAGGCCCTTCAAATGCATACAAAAATGACTATAATGTCAAAGCCTGCCGGGTGGTTTCCGAACGAAGCCTCACGGACTACTTCAAATGCATACAAAAACTGACTAAATATCAAAGCCCCGAGAGAACAATGTCTCGGGGCTTTGACATTATAGCCATGGGCACATGAGTACTATTCGCGAAAAACCGCCTTTATCTTATTGCTGTTCTTCTCGCTTGACGTTGCCACCCCAATAGGTGATGTCGCAGAGTTCGATGATGAAGAAAAGGTTGGAATATGGTTTGATGCTCGAACCTCCGGCCTGGCCGTAAGCCAGATACCAAGGGATGTGCACCAACCAGCGGTCGCCGATATGCATACGCTGCAGACAATCGGCCCATCCCTTGATGACACTGCTGCAGGTGATGCCCTCGTAGCGCTGCACTTGATAGGACTCGAGCGTATCGGCCTTGACGGCATACTCCGGGTCGGTGGCGATATAACCTATGCCGAATATCCGGTTCATGATGTCGGTGTCATTGCGTCGGCTTTGGTCGTTGAAGACATCATACTCCTCGAACCGGGCACAAACACTGTCCGGGTCGAAGAGGGTATAGTGGACAGAGACCGTACTGGTGTAGTAGGGGCTATACCACTTGCCAATGGCACGCAGACTGTCTTCGTTGGCGGCCTTCAGAACCCGGCGCACAGAGCAGTAGGCATACGGCTCTGTGATGCACGGCAGACTGTCGGTAAAGTAGGCAGATTCGCCCAAGTCGATGATGTCTGACAATAGGTTGCGCGACAACAAGTTAAAGCGGTCGCGGCGGTCGTAGTACTGAGTGTAGTCGACCGTATCATCGTCCTTACATGCCGAGAATCCGCCAAGGCTGGCGGCCAGTGTGAGCAGCGATGTGAAAGACAACAGAAGTCTTCTTTTCGGTAGTGACAGCATAGGGTTGGCCATTATGCGGTTTCTTTTACACGTAAGCGGAAGTCTGCCTCAGCAGAAATCAGTCGTTCTCAATCTTGCGGAGCAGAGAGGAGATGTTAACGCTGTCGCCGATGATGCGGTGCAGGTCGCTGATAGCTACGCGTTCCTGCTGCATGCTGTCGCGGTAACGGAGAGTCACCGTGTTGTCGGTGAGGGTCTGACCATCGACCGTGATGCAATAAGGCGTGCCGATGGCATCCTGACGACGGTAACGCTTGCCGATAGAATCCTTAACCTCCACTTGACAAGTGTAGTCGTAGCGCAGCAACTTGAGGATTTCTTCGGCCTTCTCCGGCAGTCCGTCCTTGTTGACAAGCGGCAGGATAGCGACCTTGACAGGAGCCAAAGCCGGTGGCAAAGCCAACACAATGCGGGTTTCGCCGGTTTCGCCGACGGTCTCCTCTTTGTAGCAGGCTGCCATCACCGACAGGAACATACGGTCTACGCCGATAGAAGTCTCGATGACGTAGGGCGTGTAGCTTTCGTTCTTCTCGGGGTCGAAATACTCGATCTTCTTGCCGCTGTATTTGGCATGCTGGCTGAGGTCGAAGTTGGTGCGGGAGTGGATACCCTCTACCTCCTTGAAGCCGAAAGGCATCTTGAACTCGATGTCGGTAGCGGCATTGGCGTAGTGGGCCAACTTGTCGTGGTCATGGAAGCGGTACATATCTTCGCCAAAGCCTAAAGCCAAATGCCAGGCCAAACGGGTCTTCTTCCACTTGGCGAACCAGTCGAGTTCGGTGCCGGGCTTGATAAAGAACTGCATCTCCATCTGCTCAAATTCGCGCATACGGAAAATGAACTGGCGCGCTACAATCTCGTTGCGGAAGGCCTTGCCAATCTGGGCAATGCCGAAAGGCAGCTTCATGCGTCCCGTCTTCTGCACATTCAGATAATTGACGAAGATGCCCTGTGCCGTCTCCGGACGGAGGTAGATCTTGAGAGAACTGTCGGCGGTCGAACCCATCTCGGTCGAGAACATGAGGTTGAACTGACGGACATCGGTCCAGTTGCGCGTGCCGCTGATTGGGTCAGTAATCTGTTCGTCGAGAATGATTTGCTTCATGCCCTCGAGGTCGATGCCGCCAGGAGCGTTCATCACCTCTTGGTAGCGCTTGTGCAAGTTCTCGTATTTGGCGGTGTGCTCCAATACGCGTGGATTGGTGGCGCGGAACTTAGCCTCGTCGAAGCTGTCGCCAAACTTCTTGGCGGCCTTCTCGACCTCCTTGTTGATTTTGTCCTCATACTTGGCGAGTTGCTCTTCGATGAGTACGTCTGCGCGGTAGCGCTTCTTTGAGTCGCGGTTGTCAATCAGCGGATCGTTGAATGCATCCACGTGGCCGGAAGCCTTCCAGGTCGTGGGGTGCATGAAGATGGCGGCATCTATGCCCACGATGTTCTCGTGGAGCTTGGTCATAGCCTCCCACCAATAGCGTTTGATGTTGTTCTTGAGTTCAACACCGTTCTGTCCATAATCATAGACGGCACCGAGGCCATCGTAGATTTCACTTGAGGGGAACACAAAGCCGTACTCCTTACAGTGCGAGACGAGCTTCTTGAAAACTTCTTCTTGAGTTGCCATAATATCTTTTTTTATTTAGTTGCTGTTTGGTATTTTAGTTGCTATTTGGACGGCAGGTCAGTTTTTGGACGGCTTAATGCCGAACCGTTTACTTGCCGCTGCGCCACGTAAGGCCATAGCCGAGTTGGCGGCCGAGTGCGCATTTGTGCACGCAAAGTTACAGCAAATAATCCATATACCGAAATTTTTGGCCGATTATTTGTTGTTTTTTAGCAATATCACCGATTCCGGCGGTTCGACGAGTCGAACAACAGGGCTTTCTCCTCGGCGGTCAGCCCCTCGTAGCCCTCTTTGCTTATCTTGTCGAGAATCGCATCAATGCGGTCTTGACGTTCCTTCTGTCGGCGATTGTAGTCGTGGTCGGCCTGCCGGTCGTGGTACACGTGAGGTTTACCACCCGGTGTGGCCTTTAGTTTGGGTTTCTTGCGAAAGAGGTTGACCACACTGTCGCACATCAAGTTGAAATGGCGTGTCAAATCGACACCCTTTCGCTCCATATAGCCGAAAGCGCAACCGAATCCCATGCCCCCCAAATGACAGAGGATGCCGCCCGTGTTCTCGCCTCCAGCCAGGTTCATCAGATTGATGACCAACGCCGCCAGGGCGAACCATTTCATCCGGATAGGCACAACGCGCACGAAGAAGTTGAGGTAGATGGCTTCGTCGGGTTGACGCATGGCTACGGCCGCTACGAGAGCGAAGATGGCGCCCGAGGCTCCCACTACACACGGACCCGCTCCAAACGGGGGCGTGGCGAGCGAGTGAAGGTAAGGGAATGCATTGAAGCACAACAAGTAGAATGCGCCAGCTATGAGTCCTCCCATCAGATAGACGCCCAGTAGCTGACGGCCGGTGTGGTAACGCAAGAAAAACTTGCCGAACCACCATAGCCAAAGCATGTTGAAGACAATGTGAAAGACGTTGTCGCCTAGATTGGCATGGATGAAGAAGTAGGTGACAATCGTCCATGGTGTGTGGAGAAATTCGCCTAGGTTGGCATGTAAGGCCAAAGCCCCTTGCCAATGGAAATCCGAGCCTGTGAAAAGGAAGACAACCAGGCGCAACAGCTGCACAACGGCCCATACACACACGTTGATGGCAATCAGTCGTCCCGGCAGGTCAAGTTGCTTGTATTTCTGTATGTATGCATTCATAATCATGACGTCATGGGTGCTGAGGGGTCAGAACTGCCAGCGTTTGTCTTTCTTCCACAGTTGGATGAGGAAGAAGCCGAACAGCATGCCGCCCAGGTGTGCGAAATGAGCCACACCCGTCTGGATGCCGTGGATGCCGGCAAAGAGTTCGAAGAGACCATAGAGAATGACCAGCCACTTGGCTTTCATCGGAATAGGAGGGATGAGCAACAGGATGCGCGCATCCGGAAACATCATACCGAAAGCCAGCAGGATGCCGAATACAGAGCCCGAAGCTCCGACGGTGACCAAATGGTCGACCGTGAATCGGCCGTAGCCGACGATGTTGAGGCCCTCCCTGATAAGTTCGCCGTAAGTAAATGTACTGTCGGGGTTCTGCTGCAGGACCTCACTTACCATCTCGCCCATATCGTAACGCCATGCCAACTGCTGCACGATGCCGGCGCCGATGCCCGTGACGAGGTAGTAGATAATATACCTCCGCTCGCCCCATACCATCTCGAGCAAACGCCCGAACATATAGAGCGTAAACATGTTGTTGAAGAGGTGGCTGAAGTTGCCGTGCATGAACATATAGGTGACGAACTGCCACCAGTGGAAGCGGTCGGAAGCGTAGTAGTGCAGACCGAGCAAGTCGTTCAGGTCAATGCCCCGGTGGGCGAAGAGCGATGAGGCTGCCAGTAGAAGCGTGTTGATGATGAGCAGATGGAGGGTGACACTGGTCACCGAACGTCCGGACAGATTAATCATGTGTGAAGGGTCAAATGGCTATATTTCTAATCGTTTTCTTTCTGCAAATTCAATCGTTTGTAGAAATATGGCTGCAAAAATAGGCTAAATTTTTCAAAATGGTTCCAAAAAGCCCTGATTTTTTGTTTTTTACGACAGAAAAGTTGCATTCTGCTCTTTTTGTACTTAAATTTGCACCGTTTTTGGGTATTCCGCCCTCGTGAGCATTCGTGCGCACGTCACATGCGAAAGCCCAATCACAGAGTCTTACTTATCACATAGACCAGCATGTCGGCATCCAGTCAGTATAAGCCAAAAAAGAAGAAATTAGGGGCGCGATTCACATCGACCCTATCCGTTGCTTTGGTGCTTTTCGTCTTGGGCGTCGGCGCGTTAGGTGCTCTCGCTGTAGCCGGTCTGTCGAAGGTGATGCGCGAACAGTTTACGGTCACCATCACGCTCAACGAGTCTGCCGGTGACCGCTATGCTCAACAACTGCTGGCCAAATTGAAAATGGCCGATTATACCTCGGATGCGGTCTTTATCAGTGCAGACAGCGCTTTGCACATCGTCACGCGTGAATTGGGGGAGAGCCCAGAGGAGTTTTTGGGCTACAATCCGCTGCAGGCCAGTGTGGAGTTCAGGCTTAAGTCTGACTATGCACGCCGTGACAGCATAGAGAGCATTGTCGGCAGACTGTCGAAGGAGGCCGGAGGTAAGATTGATGCCATAGATTACAATCCGGATTTGCTCGATGCCGTCAATGCCAATATGCATCGGTTGGGCATCTTCTTGCTCATTCTCGCAGCCGTATTGGTGCTGATAAGTATGACGCTGGTTAGCAATACGGTTCATCTGGCTCTCCACGCTGACCGCTTCTTAATCGGCACTATGCGACTGGTGGGCGCTACCAACTGGTTCATACGCCGGCCTTTTGTCATGTGCCAGGTGCGGCAGGGCCTGATAGCCGCATTTGCGGCGATGGCTGCCATTGCGGTGTTGCTCTATTTCGGACTCGACTCGACGGGCAGTGCTGTCAAGGCTTTTGCCCAACTTATCCTCAATCCGGTGCATGTGGCCGCAGTGGCCGGCGGGATGGTGGCCGTGGGGATGCTTATTCCGGGACTAGCTGCATGGATGGCTGCCAACCGCTATCTGTACTGCACGACCGACGAACTCTATCTGATGTAAACAAATAAAAACAACGTGATATGCGATTGTGTCTTGATAAACTGAATTTCATCATTATGGGCATTGCAGCCCTTCTGATTTTGACTGGGTTCTTCTTGATGGGAGGCGAACCGAGTACTCCGGAGAAGTTCAATCCCGATGTCTTCAGCGACATGCGGGTCATCTATGCTCCTAACATCTGTTTCTTTGGCTATCTGCTGATGGCCGTGGGCATCTGTGTAAAACGCCCAGGGAAGAAGGCTGCATCCAATACCGAATCACAGACGGAGGCTTGAAGCGTTCCCGCTCGGAGAATACAAACAACAAACAATAAAGCCAATAAGTTAAGTTATTATGGACTATACGCAAGCGCTCATATTGGGACTCGTACAGGGTTTGACAGAATATCTTCCGGTCAGCAGCAGCGGACATCTGCAGTTGGGCCAGCGGTTGTTGGGCCTCGATGAAGGCGGTTTGTCCTTTAGTATCGTGGTACATGTGGCCACCGTGTTCTCGACGCTCATTGTCTTGCGCAAAGAGGTGACCTGGATTTTCAAGGGCCTCTTCAAACCGCTTCGTCCGCAGGGGACACCTCCTGTAGACCGTGCATTGAGCCGTTTCAATGAAGAACAACGGTATGCGCTCAAAATCCTGGTTTCGATGATACCCATCGGTATCGTTGGTTTGCTGATGAAAGACTGGGTTGAAGCCGCCTTCAACGGCGTGCATGTCGTCCCGATTTGTCTGCTCATAACCGCTCTGTTGCTGACGCTTTCGTTCTATATCCGTCCGAAGGAGAAGAGCGCCCTTACGATGACGGATGCTTTCATCATCGGTCTTTCGCAGGCTCTGGCTGTGTTGCCCGGTCTGTCCCGTTCAGGCACGACCATTGCTACGGGTTTGTTGTTGGGCGTCAAGAAAGCCGATTTGGCACAGTTCTCGTTCTTGATGGTTATTCCTCCTATTTTGGGAGAGGCATTGATAGACTTCGGTCACATCTTCTTCCCTTCGGCCGAATACTTGGCAGAGCATCCTACTGTTGACCCGATTGATCCGATGGTTCTGCTAGTGGGATTCTTGGCTGCCTTCGTGAGTGGCTGCCTGGCATGTAGGGTGATGATTACATTGGTCAAGAAGTGCCAGCTCATTTGGTTTGCCGTCTATTGCGCTATTGTCGGCATCGTATCGCTCATTCTGCTCTAACGACAGTACATACGGATGAGGGAGTACGACTTTGAAGCCGGAGAGGTATTGGTCTTTGACAAGCCGCTACACTGGACTTCGTTCAATTTGGTCAAACAAGTGCGCAATACCCTCTCCCGCCGAATGGGTATCAAACGGCTGAGGGTCGGCCATGCGGGAACACTCGATCCGTTGGCCTCTGGGGTAATGATAATCTGTACGGGGCGGGCTACCAAAGACATCAGCAGTTTGCAGACGGGTACCAAAGAATATATCGCTACCATGCAGTTGGGGTGTACGACCCCTTCGTTCGATGCCGAACATTCGGTGGATGACACTTGCCCGGTGATGCATATCACCCGCCAGTTGATTGAGGAAACGTTGCCCCGCTTTGTGGGCTCAATCATGCAAGTCCCTCCTGCTTATAGCGCCTGCAAGGTGGCTGGACGCCGAGCTTTCGACTATGCCCGCAGCGGCGAGGCCGTCGAACTGAAGGCCAAGGAACTGGTCATTGAGGAGATAGAACTCCTATCGTTCATCAGTCCGCAAGAGGCGTTGCGGGCCGGCTGCAAACCGGAACTCACCGTGCGCGTGGTGTGTTCGAAAGGAACTTATATCCGCGCGTTGGCCCGCGATATCGGGCAGGCTTTGGGGAGCGGAGCCTTTCTTACAGCGCTGCGGCGCACACGTATCGGCGATTACAGGCTAGAAGATTGTCACGTAGATGTCGCCGATATCGAGAGATGGGCCAAGGAGGTGCCCATTGTCACCAAACAAACGACAAGCGAAAAAGATAAAATAGAGAAATGAAACTTTCACAGTTCAAGTTCAAACTGACAGACGAGCACATCGCCATGCGACCGTCTTACCATAGAGACGAGTGCAAAATGATGGTGCTGCACAAAAAGAGCAAGAAAATCGAGCACAAGGCGTTCAAAGACTTTATCGAATACTTCGACGAGAAGGATTTGGTGCTGTTCAATGATACCAAGATTTTTCCTGCACGTCTGTATGGCAACAAGGAGAAGACCGGTGCCCGTATCGAGGTGTTTTTGCTCCGCGAACTCAATCCGGCTACCCGACTTTGGGATGTGTTGGTTGACCCGGCGCGCAAAATCCGCATTGGCAACAAACTGTATTTCGGTGAGGACGAGAGTCTTGTGGCCGAGGTAATAGACAACACGACCTCCCGGGGCCGTACACTTCGTTTCCTATACGACGGTACGCACGAGGAGTTTATCGAGACCCTTTATGGCTTTGGCGAGACCCCGATTCCGCCCCAGCTCAAGGAACTGCGCGATGTGATTGACACGCCTGTTGGCGACGACCCGTTTACGGACCGCGAACGGTATCAGACCATCTTCGCCAAGAACGAAGGCGGTGTTGTTGCGCCGGCGGCAGCCCTTCATTTTAGCCGAGAACTGCTGAAACGGATGGAAATCAAGGGTATTGACTTTTCGTTCCTTACCGTTCACAGCAATCATGGCAACTACCGCAATATCGATGTAGAGGACCTCTCGAAGCACAAAATGGACAGTGAGCAGGTCTTCATCCCACAGGAAGTGGCCGACCAGGTGAATCGCGTGAAGAGCATCGGGCATCATGTGTGTGCTGTCGATACCTCTGTGATGCGGGCCATCGAGAGTAGTGTTTCGACAACGGGAACACTCAAGGCCTTTGAGGGTTGGACGAACAAGTTCATCTTCCCGCCCTACGAGTTTTCGATAGCAGACAGTATGGTAGCCAACTTCTATGAACCGTTCAGTTCGCTGTTGATGATGACTTGTGCCTTCGGCGGTTACGAATTGGTGATGGAAGCCTACAAACTGGCCATGAAGATGGACTACAAGTTCGGCTGTTATGGCGATGCCATGCTGATTCTGCCAGACTGATGCACTATGGCGCTGGTATATCTGGGTCTCGGCAGCAACTTGGGCGACGGAAAATCCAATTTGGATTGTGCCTTGGCCCTTTTGAACAAAGAGGCCGGAACGGTCAAGGCAGTCTCAATCTATATGGAGAGCGAACCATGGGGCTTTGTTAGCGAACACCGGTTTACCAATGCCGTTTGTGCCATTGAGACTACATTAGGGCCTGTTGAACTGCTGGACTGCACGCAAAGCATCGAGCGGCAGATGGGACGAACAGGGAAGCGCCTTCCGGGCGAAAGTTATAAAGACCGGGTTATCGACATAGATATCTTATGGTTCGATGTTACCCCTGAACAGCCGGAAGGTATACGGGTGCAAAGCGAGAGACTACAGTTGCCACACCCGCTGATTCGAGAACGGGACTTTGTGGTCGGGCCATTGCAGGAATGTCAGACGAGACTCGTCTCGGGTAACAAGCAGAGCCCTCTCGGTTGACTCGGATAAAAAGCGACATATTATATATAATGTGGCAAAACAAAAGATAAGACTATAAACAACAAATTTGCAAATGTTATGAAATCGTTTCTAAAGACAGTGCTTGCCGTCGTTGTCGGACTTTTCATTATGGGCATCTTGAGTATGATGTTCTTTACGTGTACAATGGTGGCATCGTTGTCGTCCACTCAGAAAGAGGTTCAAGTTAGTAAGCCAGGCGATATAATGTTTCTCAAGCTCAATGGCCTTGTCGCAGAGGTTCCTCCGACAATGCCATTCTCGTTCGATGCAATGAGCGGATTCTCAATGGATACCAACATGTCGCTCCGTGGATGCCTGAATGCCATCGTCGTGGCCAAGAACGATCCGAATATTGTGGGTATCTATCTCAATACGGACGGTATGCAAGCCAATCCGGCCACTTATGAAGCTATTCACGATGCATTGGCCGACTTCCGCGCTTCGTCGGGCAAGTGGATTGTTGCCTACAACGACAATTATTCTCTCGGCCAGTATTATATATCATCAGTGGCCGATAGCGTCTTTGTCAATACCATAGGCAGTGTCTCCTTTGACGGCTTGACCACGATACTGGCTTATCCGAAAGCCCTGCTCGACAAACTGAATGTCGAGATGCAGGTGTTCAGGGTCGGAGAATTCAAGAGCGCTGTCGAACCCTATCTCATAGAGCACATGAGTGAGGCCAACCGCTTGCAGATAGAGACCTATCTCGGCAATATATGGAATCAGATGGCCTCCGACATTGCACAAAGCCGCGGAACGACCGTCGATTGCCTTGACTCGCTCGCCAATCAGGCGGTCAGCTATATGATGCCTGAGGAACTGGCTAAAACGGGACTTGTCGATGGCATGGTTTATAAGAGTGACGTCGAACAACTGCTCTTGCGTTGGACCAATACTACGGAGTTGCAGGGTATCCTGGCTGAAGACCTCGTCGAGAGTGGTCTTGATATTGTCTATCCGCAGTACAAGCCGAATCAAGTGGCTGTTCTCTATGCCGTGGGCGAGATTGCATCCGAGGCCGAGTCAGAGGGTAACGAAGGCATCTTCTATGCCGATATGATTAAGGAAATTCGGGACTTGGCAGAGAATGACGACGTGAAAGCTGTCGTGCTCCGCGTAAATTCGCCCGGTGGCTCAGGTTTTGCTTCCGAGCAGATATGGAAGGCTTTGGCTGACCTCAAGGCCAAGAAACCCCTTGTCGTTTCGATGGGCGACTATGCTGCATCGGGTGGCTATTACATCAGTTGCGGTGCCGATTATATCGTAGCAGAACCCAACACATTGACGGGCTCCATCGGCGTGTTCGGCGTTATCCCGAACTTCGGGAAGCTGGCCACTGGACGTTTGGGCATCAACTTCGAGGAGGTGAAGACACACCGTTACGGTATGTTGTCTACGATGCGCAAAGCCACTTCGGCCGAACAGGCTAAGATACAGCAGGGAATAGAGTCGTTCTACGACCTTTTCACGAGCCGTTGCGCTGAGGGTCGAGACAAGACGCAATCTGACATCTGCAAGATAGCAGGCGGTCGCGTGTGGACAGGTTCGGACGCTCTCCGGCTGGGTCTTGTCGATACGCTAGGTGGTCTCGATGAGGCTATAGCCAAGGCTGCCGAGCTGGCAGGCCTCGATGCAGAAAGTTATTCGCGTGTCAGCTACCCGTCACCCAAGACGGAATTGGAACAACTCCTGGAACTGTTGGATATGACATCGTCAGACCTTACTCTGCGCATCGCAGACAAGATGACGGGCATTCTGTCGGCTGACCGTGCTACACTCCAGTTCCTGGAGCATCTGCAGGATATGGATCACATCCAGGCCCGTTCGTTCACGTCGGTCGTGTTCTAAATGCTTTCTTCCAGACGGACTCTTCGGAGCCCGTCCGCCATCGGAGCCCTTTCTAACCCATCCGCACAAACAACAAACATCACATGGTTCTACCTAAAGTCCATACTATGCCGCTGCTTCTGCCTCTGTCCTGGATTTACAGAGGCATAATGGCGTTGCGCAATTGGGCCTTCGATACAGGCAAACTGTCTGTCACATCTTTCGAAGACCGAGTGGCCGTCATTGGCGTAGGCAACCTCGTGGCAGGAGGGGCCGGCAAGACTCCGCACATCGAGTATCTGGTCCGTCTGCTGCAGCGCGAGAATATAGGCCCTATAGCGGTGCTCAGCAGAGGCTATGGGCGGCAGTCGCATGGCTTCCAGAAAGCAGGACCAGGTACTACTGTTCGCCGTTTGGGGGATGAGAGCTATCAACTTTTCCTTAAGTTCCCGGACATTACTGTGGCCGTCGACGAGAAGCGTGTGCGTGGTATCAAAAAACTGCTCGCGGAAGAGAATCCGCCGAAGGTCATCCTACTCGATGACTGCTTTCAGCACCGGTATGTCAAGCCAGGCTTGAACATCTGCTTGACTAGTTACCATCGCATCCTTTATGCGGACAAGGTGATACCTGCGGGTTTCTTGAGGGAGGCACCGATAGGGTTGCAGCGTGCAGATATGGTGATTGTATCGAAATGTCCGGATGCGTTGCGCGACGAGGAGGTGAACGAGATTGCAGGCCATCTGCCGACTACGATGTCGCAACCCATCTACTATAGTGGCTATCGCTACGGCCAGTTGGTCAATCTGGGGTCAGGAGAACCGACAGATGTCAATCCGTGCAGTGAGGTGCTTGTCGTTACCGGCATTGCGGACCCGACAATGGTTCTTGTCTATGTAGAGAAACACTTCCGCTTCGTCGACCATCTGCACTTTGGAGACCATCACAGTTTCTCGACCTCAGATATCCGCCAGATGGAATCCCGTCTGAAGCGTATCAGTGAAGGTGGATGTCTCACACAAGCCAAAGGTGTTGAACCCATCATAATCACTACAGAAAAGGATGCTGTGCGACTCTACGACCACAAGAGCGTCTCGAAAGACCTGAAACGAAGGATTTATTTCCTTCCGACAGAGGTGTTCTTCCTAAAGAAATACAACAAACCATTTGATGCAAAAATCATAGAATATGTCAACAAAGAGCGTAGATAAACAAGGAATCATGCAGCAACCTTCTGCAACGGCTTCCGAGTCGATGCTGCAGAAGATAGAAGAGACCTCCGAATACATTCTGAGCCGTACTGCCAGACGGCCGCGGACAGCCATCGTGTTGGGAACGGGTCTTGGTCAGTTGGCCGGACAAATAGAAGAGGTTGAGGCAATCCCGTACGAAGAGATTCCTAATATGCCGGTTTCAACCGTTGAGGGTCACTCAGGACGACTCATATTCGGCCTATTGGGTGGTGTCGAGATTATGGCCATGCAGGGCCGTTTCCACTTTTACGAGGGATACTCTATGCAGCAGGTTACTTTTCCCATTCGTGTAATGAAAGCCTGTGGCATCGACACTTTGTTTGTCAGCAATGCGGCAGGCGGTACCAATCCGTCGTTTCGGGTAGGAGACCTTATGATTATCGAAGACCATATCAATTTTTTCCCCGAACATCCCTTGCGTGGCAAGAACTATCCCGAACTAGGAGACCGTTTTCCTGACATGTCAGAGCCGTATGACTTCGGGCTCATCCGTCAGGCAGAATCGATAGCCAAAGAGAAAGGCATACATCTGCAGAAGGGTGTCTATCTCGGTACGCAGGGACCCACTTTCGAGACGCGCGCCGAATATCGTTGTTTCCGTGCATTAGGGGCCGACGCCGTGGGCATGTCAACGGTGCCTGAGGTAATTGTCGCCCGTCATGCGGGTATGCGTGTGTTCGGTATTTCGGTCATTACAGACCTGGGTGGATTCGGTGTTCCCGAGAAGGTGTCGCACGAAGAGGTGCAGAAGGCCGCCAATGCTGCACAGCCTTTGATGACCGAGGTTATGACCGAGATGATACGACGGAGCCGTCAGTAATGTCTGGAAGTGCTTCTTGCGGCAACGACTATAATATACTTGACAAGACAATATATTTGACAGGACGGATGGCCCTGTCTGAATGTGATATATGGCAGAAATCAAAGAATATGGTGAGTTCGGGTTGATTCGCCACCTCACCGAGAGCATTTCGCTCAAAAACAAATCGTCGCTCTATGGTGTGGGCGACGATTGTGCCGTCATTGACAACCTTCCCGAAGAAGGCAAGACGGTTGTGACCACCGACCTCCTGCTGGAGGGAGTCCATTTCGATTTGACTTATTGCCCGCTTTCGCACTTGGGCTACAAAGCTTGTATCGTCAACTTCAGTGATGTGTATGCCATGATGGGCACTCCGCGTCAGATAACCGTTTCGATAGGTGTGGGCAAACGATTCAAGGTAGAGGACTTGGAGCAACTCTATGCCGGCATGAAACTAGCCTGTGATACTTATGGTGTAGACCTTGTGGGCGGCGACACTTCCACTTCGATGACGGGTTTGACCATTTCCATCACGGCTATTGGCGTGGCCCCTCAGCCGGTCTATCGTAATGGAGCTAAAGTCAATGATTTGATATGCGTGTCCGGCGATTTGGGCGCTGCTTATATGGGACTACAGCTCTTGGAACGGGAGAAGGCCGTCTACTATAGCCAATATGACGACTGGAAGCGTAGCGGTTCGAAGGAGGCAATGCCGCAGTTCCAACCCAAGTTTGAGGGTAAGGAGTATCTGCTTGAGCGACAACTCAAGCCTGAAGCACGGCGTGATATTGTCAAGATGCTGCGAGAGGCCGGCATCCAGCCAACCTCTATGATAGATGTCTCCGATGGACTTTCGAGCGAGTTGTTGCACATCTGCAAGCAGAGTAAGGTGGGTTGCCGCGTATATGAGGAACGAATTCCTATCGATTACCAGACCGCCATTCAGGCTGAGGAGTTTAACCTGAATGTGACAACTTGCGCCATGAACGGTGGAGAGGACTACGAACTGTTGTTTACCGTTCCTTTGGCCCAGAGCGAGCAGATACAACAAATCTCTGGTGTCCGGCTCATCGGACATATCACAGACGAACGTCTCGGTGTAGCCATGATAACCCGTGACGGGAACAGTGAAGTTACGCTCAAGGCTCAAGGGTGGAATGCATTTCCAGCCGGTTCACAATCCACAACCAGTGGCGTATGACGAATATTGCGGCCTTGCTGTCGGGCGGCGTTGACTCGTGTGTCGCTGTCCATCTCCTATGTGAGCAAGGGTATAAACCGGATTTGTGGTATATCAAGATTGGCATGGACGATGCTAGTCAGGGATATTCGTGCCCACAGGAGGAAGATCTGGAGATTGTCCAGGCCATGGCTCATAAATATGGACTGCGTTACGAAGTGCTTGACCTCCAGCAGGAGTATTGGGACGAGGTCGTAGCCTATACCATCGACAAAGTAAAACATGGGTTTACGCCCAATCCGGATGTGATGTGCAACCGGTTGATTAAGTTCGGGGCTTTTCACAAAAAGGTCGGCTATCAGTATGATAAGACAGCTACAGGACACTATGCAGCCATTCGCATCGGACATTTGGATGAGGAGTGGCGCTTTGTCCCCGCAGCTGTCGAAAATCCATTCGCTATTACTCCTGTGGATGAGAGCCTCTTTTTGGGAACGGCTCCAGACCCCGTGAAGGACCAGACCGACTTTTTGGCCCAGTTGCAGAGCCTTCAAGTACAACATTCGTTGTTTCCGGTCGGACACATGGCCAAAGGGGAAGTGCGTGCTATTGCAGAACGAGCCAAACTGCCATCTGCACACCGCAAGGACTCGCAGGGTATATGCTTCTTGGGCAAGATAGACTATAACAGTTTTATCGAGCGTTTCCTAGGGGTTAAAGAAGGCCCTATTGTCGAGGTGGAGACGGGGAAGGTATTGGGTACACACCGCGGCTTTTGGTTCCATACTATAGGACAAAGAAAGGGCCTCTACTTGAGTGGAGGTCCCTGGTTTGTGGTTCGTAAGGATATCGAGCAGAATATTGTCTATGTCTCGAAAGGGTATAATCCGCAGTCGCAGAAGCGAGACAACCTGTTGATGCACGACATAAACTGGATTACGCTCAATCCCTTTTCGCTACTGCCCGGCGATAAGTCCGTTCGTGTGTTGTTTAAGATTCGCCATGTGGCAGACTTGCGCAAGGGAACGCTTTCCCCGCGGGCCGATGGCAGCTGCTTTTTGCAAATGGATGAACCGACTGACGGCGTAGCTCCGGGACAGTTTTGTTGCATCTATACGCCTGACGGAACAATCTGCTTAGGCAGTGGCGAGATAGCTTGGCAGTGAGTTGTACTTTGCCAAAGCATCGTTATCTCGCCCTTTTACATTGTATCACACTCTTGCTTCAGAAACCCTGAATGCCGCGATCTGCCGGAGGATAGTCTATCGAGTAGTGCAGACCGCGGGATTCTTTGCGGTCCATAGCCTGTCGCATAATGAGATAGCCGGTGTTGATCATATTGCGCAATTCGCAGATGTCTTTGTCCACACGGCTGCGTAGGAAGAGCTTCTCGGTCTCCTCATAGAGGTTGTCGAGTCGGGTCCATGCGCGTTTCAGGCGCAGATTGGAACGTACGATACCCACGTAAGTCTGCATGATTTGCTGCACTTCGGTCTTCGAGTCGCTGATGAGGTAGAGCTCTTCGTGAGGTACCGTGCCTGTGTCAATCCATGCCGGGATGTCTGTGCGGTAGTGCAGTTGGCTGATGCGAGGGATGGCATGCTTGGCAGCCAGGTCTGCATAGACGACGGCTTCGATGAGCGAGTTGCTGGCCAAACGGTTGCCTCCGTGCAGTCCCGTGCACGAACATTCACCGGCTGCGTAGAGCCGGTTGATGCTAGACTGTCCGTTGTAGTCCACTTTGATGCCGCCGCACAGGTAGTGGTGACAAGGAACGACCGGGATGGGCTGTTTGGTGATGTCGATACCAATGCTAAGACACTTGCGGTAGATATTGGGGAAGTGATGTTTGGTTTCTTCCGGATCCTTGTGCGTCACGTCGAGCAAGACATGGTCGCACTTGTTTTGTTTCATCTCGCTGAAGATGGCGCGTGCTGTGATGTCGCGCGGAGCGAGGGACAGACGCGGGTCGTACTTCTGCATAAATTCCTTGCCGTCCAGGGTCTTCAAGATGCCGCCATAGCCGCGCATCGCTTCGGTAATCAGGAAATTCGGATGGTCTCCTGGGTGGTAGAGAGCGGTGGGATGGAACTGTACGAACTCCATATCCTTCACCATACCCTTGGCGCGGTATACCATAGCGATACCGTCGCCGGTGGCGATAGGCGGGTTGGTGGTTGTCTGGTACACTTGTCCGATACCGCCGGTAGCCATCATAGTGACTTTGGCCAAGAAAGTGTCAATGGCACCCGTGGCCTCATCAAGGACATAGGCACCATAACACTCAATGTCTGGGGTGCGGCGTGTCACTTCTTGTCCGAGGTGATGTTGTGTCAGTATTTCTATGGCAAAATGATGTTCGAGGACATCGATGGACGGGTGCTCTTTGACGGCGTGTATCAAGGCCGACTGTATGGCATGGCCCGTGTTGTCGGCGTGGTGCAGGATACGGAACTCCGAGTGCCCGCCCTCGCGGTGCAGATCGTAGGTGCCAGTGCGTGTCTTGTCAAAGTCTACGCCCCATTTGACCAGTTCGTCTATTTGTGCCGGAGCGTTTTTTACCACCAGTTCGACGGCTTTCGGGTCGCTTAGCCAGTCGCCGGCTACCATTGTGTCGTGGATATGTTTCTCGAAGTTGTCGACTTCGAGGTTCGTAACGCTCGAAATGCCGCCCTGGGCCAGGTCTGTGTTCGACTCTTGCAGTTCGCTTTTGCAGATTAGTGCCACACGACCGGCATGTGCCACTTTGAGGGCAAAGCTCATACCGGCTATGCCGCTGCCAATGACGAGAAAATCATATTTCCTTTGCATACGACTTGGATAGAATATTGTACGACTGCAAATATGGCGAAAAAAGCATTATCTTGTTTCGTGCAAGTGACTTTTTTTGCAAAAAGTGGTCTTTTTCCATCTTGTACTCCTCATATTTGCATGTTTCCTTGGCGGTTTGCTGTAAATTGAGTATCTTCGCACTGCTTTCTGCATCAGGTCTTGAAGAGTCTCCTGTGGGTGGAAAGTAAGCATCAGTCCGGTAGGCCGAAAGGTCTCGGACTGGCGAATATAACTCGTATTTACAAAGATTTTTGTCAGATGTCACTCCAGTGTGGTATTGTCGGATTGCCCAATGTAGGCAAGTCCACCCTTTTCAACTGTCTGTCGAGCGCCAAGGCGCAGGCAGCTAATTTCCCCTTTTGCACTATCGAACCCAATGTCGGCGTTATCACCGTGCCCGACGAACGTCTCAATCGCTTGGCCGAACTGGTCCATCCCGGACGCATCGTGCCGGCTACTGTCGAAATTGTAGACATTGCTGGTCTGGTGAAGGGTGCGTCAAAGGGAGAGGGCCTCGGCAACCGTTTCCTAGCCAATATCCGTGAGACGGATGCCATCATTCATGTGCTGCGGTGCTTTGACGACGGCAATGTCGTGCATGTCGACGGGAGCGTAGACCCAGTGCGCGACAAGGAAATCATCGATGCCGAACTGCAGCTCAAGGACCTCGAGACCATTGAGAGCCGATTGTCTAAGGTGGAGAAGGTGGCCAAGGTCGGCAACGACCGTGATGCCAAGATGCAATACGAACTGATGACAGCTATACGCGAAGCCTTGTTGGCCGGCAAGTCGGCTCGCGAGGTGACCTCCAAACTGGAGGCTCCAGCTGAGATCCAGGCTGCTCGCGAATTGTTCCTGCTCACCTCCAAGCCCATCTTGTATGTTTGCAATGTCGATGAGGCAAGTGCCGCTTCTGGCAATGCTTACGTCGATAGAGTGCGCGAGGCCGTAAAAGGCGAAAATGCCGAAGTGCTTGTCATCTCGGCTAAAATTGAGAGCGAGATAGCCGAACTTGAGTCGAGCGAAGAGCGTGCCGCGTTCCTCGAAGAGTTGGGGCTGGAAGAGAGCGGTGTAAACCGCCTCGTACATTCCGCTTACAGCCTATTGGGTCTGCAGACTTATATCACGGCCGGACCGATGGAGGTCAAGGCATGGACTTTCCGTCGGGGTATGAAGGCACCGCAGTGTGCTGGTATCATACATGGGGACTTCGAGAAGGGTTTCATTCGAGCTGAGGTCATCAAGTATGAAGACTACCTCGCCTATGGGTCGGAAGCCGCTGTGCGCGATGCCGGCAAACTGGCTGTTGAGGGAAAGGACTATGTGGTGCAGGATGGAGATATCATGCACTTCCGCTTCAATGTCTGACGGAAATACCATGCACAAGACCATTGCGCAAAACCGTCGCCAGATGTTTCGACCTCGCAAGTTTGTCCTGACTGCCATTGTGGTCGTCGGGACACTTTTCTCTATATCTGCCAATGCCGGTAGTTTGCCGCCACAAGACAACCAGTCGGTGTTGATGCCAGATTCGATGCACTGTTGTCTGCCTCTTGATTTGGATGTGGCATTGGCGGGCAACTTCGGAGAACTGCGCTCCGGACATTTCCATGCCGGGCTCGACTTCAAGACTCAAGGTTCGATAGGACATCCGGTGCGAGCCTTTGCGGATGGTTATGTCTGCCGTGTCGGTGTCAATGCCTACGGCTACGGATTGGTTGTCTATGTGCGTCATCCGCAGTACGGATTGACTTCCGTCTACGGCCATCTGAGCGCGTTCAATGACAGCATCGCGGCTCATGTGCGCCGTAAACTGGTGCAGATGGAGGCCAATAACTCTCCGCAGATTGCTTTCCAGCCAGACGAACTGCCAGTGTCGATGGGAGATGTGATAGCCAAGAGCGGGAATACAGGCAGTTCGGGTGGCCCGCATGTCCACTTTGAGTTGCGTGACTGCAACGATGCCGACGATGCATACTACAATCCGCTTCTTTACTTTGGACAAAGTGTTGTCGACCATAAGGCTCCTCGTGCACAAAATGTCTATGTATATCCGTTAGGTGGCGTGGTCGACGGGAAGACGTCCCGCCGTTCGGCCGCTGTTACTGCGGTTGGTCAAGCGAGCCAAAACCAAAGTACAGAACGGACTTTTACGGCTTGGGGGCGCCTTGGCTTCGGTGTCAAGGTATACGACTATTTGGATGGGCAAAATAATCGCTTCGGCGTCTATGCAGTGAAACTCTTTGTTGACGACTCGCTTGTCTATTGTTGCCAGATTGATAGTTTTCGGTATTCTGAGCGGCGTTATATCAATTCGCTTACCGACTTTGCCGAGTGGACCAACCGCAGAGGTATGATTATGCGAAGTTTCGTCGAGCCTGGCAATCGTCTCAGTGTCATCGGCCATATGGGACAAGGAGATGGTACTGTTACCATCAATGAGGAGCGATTCTACCATGTGCGTTACGAACTCTCTGACTGGCATGGCAATTATAGTACCATCAACTTTGTGGTTAAAGGGAAGCGAACCTCTCTATCTAGTACCGACCCGTTATGGAGCAGTTTGCCGTCCGGCACACTGACCGATGGCGGTTTCCTCGTGCGCTACGGTCATCCGTTCCGACTCGATTCGGCCGGGTGCCGTTTCGAACTGCATCCCGCACAACTCTATGGCGATGTGGTAGTGCCATTCAGTTGCAGCGCTAAGACTTCGTCCGCTACAGGTTCGTCAGTACCTGCCACAACTGCGACTGCTTCTCGTCCAACAGCTGCAGCATCTTCCAAGACATTGCAATTCGACACTTATCTCTCTCCTATTTACACCATAGGAAGAAAGGATATCCCAGTCCATACCCCGTTCCCGTTAGCTATCCGTGTGCCGGAAGCCTATGCACAAGACTCGGCACTCGCCCGTCAACTTTATATCCGCAATCTCGATAACGGTTTTGTGGGAGGTCAATATAAGGATGGAGCGTTGCATGCTACGACTTTGTCTTTCGGGCGGTTTACAGTCTGCAGAGACAGCATTGCACCCTCCATAGCTATAGTGCGTATGGGATGGCGTAGCGCACAGATATCAGTGACGGACAAAGGGAGCGGCGTTGCTAGCTACAAGGTCTATATCGACGGCCAGTTTGTGCCTTTCCCGATGAACCGCTACGGACGCATGTCGGGGCATCCTTCAGATTATGGTATCACCCGTGGTCGCCATGCGGTAGTGATACGCGCAGAGGACAACTGCGGTAACAAGTCCGTACTTGAGACCATTGCAACATTCTGATTACATAGTCAGAAGAACCGTCATCCGATGGTTTGGGAGATTCAGACGTCTATACCAAAGACAACAAAAGAACAAAATATGAAACAGACTTTCTTTACCCTTATTTGTGCAGCCCTTACCCTTCCTTCTGTGGCTTGTACTAATTTTTTAGTAGGCCGTGGCGCATCGGTGACCGGTTCGACGATGATCAGTTATGCCGCCGATAGCCACCAACTCTATGGCGAACTTTATTACACACCTGCATCTGACCACTCTGAGGGTGCCATGCGGGCTGTCATCGATTGGGACAGCCAGCGACCGCTTGGTCAGATTCCACAAGTGCCGCACACTTGGCGGGTGGTGGGCAACGTCAACGAGCATCAGGTAACCATCGCCGAATCGACATGGGGCGGCGACTTGTCGTTGATGGATACTACTGCCATCATCGACTACGGGTCGCTTATCTACATTGCGCTCGAGCGTAGTCGCACTGCTCGCGAGGCCATCGACGTAATGACTGCTCTTGTAGCAGAATATGGTTATGCCAGTGAGGGCGAGACATTTTCCATCGGAGATCCTAATGAGATTTGGGTGATGGACATGATTGGCAAGGGACCAGGCAACAAGGGCGCTGTATGGGTGGCTCGCCTTATACCGTCCGACTGCATCGCTGCTCATGCCAATCAGGCCCGTATCCATTCCTTCCCCCAACGAGGTGCCAAGCTCAATCGCCGGTTGGGCAGATATGAGGTGGGTGACAGTTGCCTGTATAGTGCCGACTTGATTTCCTTCGCCCGACAGTGTGGTAAGTATATAGGTAGGGACAGTGACTTTGACTTCGCCCGAGTCTTTGGTGAGCAAGACGCCGGAGCTTTTCGTGGTTGTGACGGCCGTGTATGGGCTTTCTTCAATCATTTTGCCTCGGGTATGGACCGATATTTCCCCTTCGTCGACTTTGAGTGCAGTCCCCATTGCCCGGCAGACTCCATCTTGCCGCTTTATGTGCGTCCGGACCGCAAACTTTCGCATCGCGATGTGCAGAATGCTATGCGTGACCACTTTGAGGGTACGCCGTGGGACATGACTAAAGATGTAGGCGGTGGGCCATTCCATTGTCCCTATCGTTGGAGGCCTATGTATTGGCAACTCGACAGCATCAACTATTTGCACGAACGTGCTGTGGCTACGCAGCAGACGGGCTTTGTCTTTGTCAGCGAGATGCGTGGCTGGTTGCCGCGAGAAGTAGGTGCCAAGACGTGGTTCGCTGTCGATGATGCCAATACTGCAGTTTTTACGCCTATCTACAACAATATCCTTGAGTCTCCACTTTGTTTCCGCCCAGGCAACGGAGACTTGCTGACTTTCTCGTGGACATCGGCTTTTTGGATGAACAACTGGGTGGCTCAGCAAGTCTATACGCGTTACGAGCCAATGATGGAAGATGTGCGCCGTGTACGTGACGGATTGGAAGACCGCTTTGACGCCCAGCAGGACAGTATAGACCGCTGTGCTGTGGATTTGCTCAAGTCGTCAACGGCAGAGGTTTCCAAGTTCCTTAACTCATATAGTGCAGATGAGGCTAATGCGGCTACAGCACGTTATCGCGAACTAGCCTTGTATTTGCTCGTCAAATATCTGGACGGCAATGTGAAGCGTGAGGAAGAGGAAGCTCCTGGACATTTCTTGCGCACGCCCTATGGTGTGCCTGAGTATCCGCTGCAACCTGCTTATTCTGAGGACTTCTATCGTGCTATCGTCAACCAACGCGGCGATGAACTCCGTGTCAAGGAAAGGAAGTAAGTAGTAAACGAACTATCGCTGTCCGGCAAAGCATTTGGCATTTAACAGACAGTGATAGTCGAGAAACAACAATAGGATAGATATGGCTGCTGCTCAGTGCAACTTCTTGGTTAGGTCGGTGCTGTGCAGCAGTCCTGTTTTTATACCCAGTCGATAGACGAGGCCGTAGCCACTCCGTGAGTGGCCTAGCAGCCGGAATAGCCACCACCACGGACGCGTGTATTTCAACCGGACACGTCGTACCCGGCGGTATAGTGCATCCATCGCGTCGCTCCACTCAATAGGGTCAGCAGGCATATCTTGCCAACGCGGTCCACGGCCTTCGATGTCAATGCGCTGTATGGAGGGATTGTCTGTCATATCGAAGGTTGTATCAGGACTGATGGTTTGCTGGCTGAAGGTTTGGTCTACATCACAATGCAGCCCGGAACCATCACAACCCATATTGCGTACCAGCGATACGGCAGGTTGTAGCTGGAAGTGTCCCGTTGTGATATTGTAGAGAGACCATTTTAGGTCATCCCAAAAGTCACGATTGCCACTCTTTAGGATGTCTAGCAGAGACCAGTAGCCACGTGGATAGATGCTGGCGATGCGCGTTGACAATTCTCGTGTACGTACCATATGGAGGAAGAAGGAGTCGTCCTCGATAGTGCGATTAACTTGTCTGTATTTGTCTCTCCAAAACCCTACGCCCCATGCCGAATACGTATAGCTTAAGTACGCGCTATTGGTGCATGTCCCTAAACTTGTTGGGTGGCTATAGCCGCCTACTGATACGATTCGTTTGTCATTACGGAAGCGGTTGAGCGCTTGATTCATGTAATCGAGGAAACAAGGTGAAAAGACATTGTCGTCCTCTGTGCCGATAAATGCATCGTAGTGCTTTAGACAGTAGTCGGCTAGAGCATACCAATTTTCCATCGCTCCGAAATTATGGTCACGCTCGAATATGGTAACTTTGGCGAATCCTTTGATGGTGGGCAAGAAGGCTTTTATCTTCTCATAACCATCGCGATAGCGGTCTGCTGGAGGATAGTCGAGACCTACTACAAGTTCCGTTTTGTCCGCATAAGTACATTGTCGAAGAGACTCGATGCAATCCTTGAAGCGGTCGTAGCGGTTCAATGTGGGAATAAAGACGGGGTAGTATGTCATACAGTAGTATTCTGTTTTAACGTCTGTCTAGCATCCAGCGAATCATATCCTCTGAGGCGTGACCCGTCTCATGCAGGCCAATACGTTCGCGGTTAAAGGTCTCCAAGTCTACAGCGTATTTTTCTGCGTCAAAAGAGAGGATATTGTTGACCAGTTGGTCATCCGTCTCTGCGTATGGGAATGGCAGCTCTTCGGGCTTGATATAGAACCCTCTGTCATAGTCTGCGCGGTCCTTGCAGAGTTGGAACACAGGACGGTTCATTAGTGAAAAATCCATTTCTGCGCTACTGTAGTCAGTGATAAGCGCTTCACTCATACGCAATAATGGATGTAAGTCTTCCCGGCCTACGTCTATCAAGCGTGGGTGTCTGAAGTCATAAAGTTCGTGGTAGTAGCTGCGCATATTGGGATGAGAAGATATCATTACATACCATTCGCCACCGAAGCGTTGTTCGAGAGCTCCGACTACCCGGTCGGTGTCGAAGCCAAATACATCGCGCCGTCCATTGCTGCGGAAGGTAGGAGTATAGATGACATAACTCTTCTGCTTGTGCAGTTTGTCGGGAGCCGGGCGGAAAAAAATGTCGTTGCGGGGCAACCCGGTGTTTAGTACATCTCCGTAGTAATGATAGGCGGAGCGGAAGAGCCGGTTCTGATAATCCGATTCGCTAGGCATAATGTCGGTGCGCTTAGCATCCTCATCTACCAGCTTCAGATATGCTTCAGGGAGGTCCACATCAAACTCTACGTGCTTAATGCCATGCCCGCCGTGCATAGTTTGTATATAATATTGTCCTTTGCGTTTCGGCATAGGCCAAAACATACCTCCGCCGAAGCGGGTATTGGCAATGATAAATTGCGCTGTGCTTAGACGTTTGAAGTATTGATAACTGCCAATAGTGACAGCTTCGACGCCAATGGGTAAATCGGTCAGAAAATTCTCGGGATGAAAGAAGGCGAATGAAACTTCGAACTTTTTCTCCGCACCATGGGTGAGCCCGATTTCTGCCATCTTCTCGACTATGGCTCGAGGGCTGCAGTCATATTGTTCCCCGCCCCAGCATACGCACATCACGCGACCCTGCCGGATGGGCAGTGCTTGCATGATTTTAATGCACAAGTTGCGAGTTTTCCGATTCCAAAGGATTCTCATATTCTTGAGGTTTTTCAGGTGTTTATATTTGCGTTAATATCAGCCTTTTATACCGGTCTACCACAGCGGCGTAGAACGGCTAACCAATAGCGATGTGCATACCATTGCAATCGTTTTGGCCTGTCCACGAGCCATTGTAGCCAAGGATGTTGATATAGAAGCCGAAGGTTCCGTGCGCGTTTCCTGAGTTGTTTAATTTCAGCTTGGTAAGCCTCGGAATCTGTCGGCATTTCCAAATAAAGATGTCGAAGCCCTTTCCCCTCTATGTCTGTGCGTTGCATCTCTATTGCATTAGGGAGGTCGTACGTTGTAGCACTGCAGATATCTTGCTGAAGCAATTCTGGTCGTATGACGCTATGCAGCCCAGAACCATCGTGGCCAATATTTCGCACTAATGATGTGTTCGGCTGAATCTGAAAATGGTCTGTTAGAAAATTGTAGGCGGTACGCTCAATATCTCCCCAAGAGGCCTTTTGTTTTATCATGTCTAGAAGGATATGAAAACCTCTAGGATAGAAGGTGATATATTTCTCGACTTTCGTTTCCGAAGTTATTATTTCTTTAAAAAATGTTTTGCGACCAATCATATCGTTGGCTGCACGCCATTTGTCTCGCCAAAATCCTTCTCCCCAAGCCAAGTCTTCATAAGTTAGGCAGGCGCTTCCTAAACTTGTTCCACAGTTGATAGGGTAACAGAATCCGCACACGGACGCGACGCGCTCATCATTACGATATTTATCTAATGCCTTGTTCATATAATCGAGGAAACATGGAGAGAATACATTGTCATCCTCTGTAAAAATGAAGGCATCGTAGCGTGATAGGCAGTATTCAGCCATTGTTCGTGTGTTTCTTACTTCTCCATAATTGTAATCGCGTTCAAAAATGGTGACTTTGGCGAATCCCTTGATACTGGGCAGATAGGCTTTTATATCCTCATATCCCTCACGGTAATCTTCTGAAGGTGGGTAGTCAAGACCTACCACCAGTTCTGTCTTGTCAGCATGAGTACATTGTTGTAAAGAACAAATGCATGTTTGAAGGTGTTTGATGCGGTTCAGTGTGGGGATAATAACGGGATAGAAAGTCATAGCCAGTTCAAATCAAATTGGTACTAGGTTTGAGTTTGCCTTATTAGTTAAAACCTTCATCAGTGCACAATGCAGTCTATGACACGTTTGATGTCGTCTTGGCCTAAAGCATGGTGCATAGGTAGGCAGATAACGCTATCGGCTAAACGGTGAGCGTTAGGCAGATGGCGAGGGTCGGCACTTTCAAGTCCGCGGTAGGTGGGGAAGGTGCTGATAAGCGGATAAAAATAACGACGCCCGTAGACACCGCGAGACTTCATCTTGGCATAGAGTTCGTCACGGCTCATGCCATAAGTTTCGCTGTCGATGAAGATGGGGAAATAGGCATAATTGTAGCGTACTCCGGGCACGGGGTTTGGTATTCGTATTCCCTCAATGCCGGTTAAGGCTTGTCTGTAAGCAGCGGCTGCTTGACCACGTGCTTCAATAGCAGCATCGGCTTGGCGAAGGTTAAGAATTCCGTAAGCAGCCCGGACTTCGTCCATTTTGCTGTTGATGCCGGGACCTACGACGGTAACCTCGTCGGCAAAGCCAAAGTTCTTCAGGTAGTCGATGCGCTGTTTGGTGGCTTTGTCGTGCAATACCATAGCCCCACCCTCGATGGTGTTGTAAACTTTGGTTGCGTGGAAAGACAAAGTAGAGAGGTCTCCTGCGTTGAGGATGCTTTCACCACCGACTTCCACACCGAAAGCGTGTGCCGCATCATAGATGACCTTCAGCCCGTATTTGTCGGCTATGGTGCGGATGTCATCGGTGCGGCAGGGCTGGCCGTATACATGGACAGGAAGTATTGCGGTTGTGCGTGGCGTGATGGCAGATTCAATCTGTTCGGGGTCGATATTGCCCGTCTCGGGGTCGACATCCACGAAGACGGGTTTGATGCCGTTCCACCAAAGTGCATGGGTAGTGGCGACGAAGCTGTATGGGGTTGTGATGACCTCGCCAGTGATGTGCAGAGCCTGAAGTGCCGTGATGAGTGGCAGCGTTCCGTTAGTGAAGAGGCTGACGTAGGGCACCTTGAGATAATCTGCCAACTCCTTTTCGAGCTGTTGGTGAAAATCCCCGTTGTTGGTAATCCATTTGCGCTGCCAAATTTTCTCAAGCATACCCGTAAACTCTTGCAGGTCTGGGAGTAGTGGCGAAGTGACAGTGATGGCGGGTTCTTTCGCCATCGCAGAAGATGTGCCATTGTCTAGACTGGCATTACTTTTTGTGCTTGTCTGTTTGTTAGACATCATAGATTCTTGTGTATTGTAAAATCAGTCAGTCTCCACTGATACAAAAGGTTCTCCTTTGAATTGCATATAACCTTTGTCACTCCAGTCTGTGAGATATGGTTCTCGGGTTTTTATTGACTTGAAGCGAACGTAGAAGCGTAGCACATCGAACACCATATCGTGTATCACGGTTCTTCCGTCTACAAGCGAACTGGCTTCGAGTTGTATCGAGTACTTGTTGTCGAGCAGCCTATGGTCGCGTATGGTGATATGCAAGTCAAACTCGTTTCGTCCTTCAGGCAGATGCACTGTTTCAGTGTAGGTGTTGAGCAGGCGAGTGCCAGCCGTCGCATCGCGAATTATGATTGCGAAGAATCCCTCGCCGATATCAGTTCGGTTGCGCTTGATGTGGAGGACCAGTTCTATGGGTTCGTCGGTCGCCATATTGTCGGGGTCGTTGAGCATGGTGACTTCTGAGATTTCCAGTCCCAGTCGACATTTTTCATTCCGTCCCCAGTTGCGGTCGGCAAGGCGAAGGTGACGTGCAGACGTGTCGATGTTCTCTTGTGTGTAGTAGTTGACGGCCTCGTCGATGTCGCCAGTAAAGTCAATCATGCCGTTGCTGAGCACGATGCCGTGTTTGCAAAGACGTCGCACAGAGCCCATGTTGTGACTGACAAAGAGCACCGTTCGACCATTTTCGTGGCTGATGTCGCTCATCTTGCCGATAGCCTTGCGTTGGAACTCAATATCTCCTACAGCCAGAACCTCATCGACCACAAGAATCTCGGGCTCAAGAAAAGCGGCTACGGCAAAGCCGAGGCGGATGGTCATACCCGAGGAATAGCGCTTGACAGGTGTGTCGATATACATCTCGCAGCCCGAGAAATCGATGATTTCATCGAGGCGTTTGTCGATTTCCTGCTTCGTCATGCCCATGATAGAGCCGTTGATGTAGATGTTCTCCCGTCCGGTCAGTTCGCCATGGAATCCCGTTCCCACTTCGAGGAGTGTGGCCAGACGACCTTTGGTTTTGATAATTCCCGTAGTAGGGGCGGTGATACGGCTCAAAAGCTTGAGAAGAGTCGACTTGCCTGCGCCATTGCTGCCAATGACACCGACCACGTCACCTTGTTCGACGTTGAAGGTGATGTCCTTGAGTGCATAGACAAAGTCGGACTTGGCTTTTGCAGCGCGGTTGTTGACTTGGCCGACCTTGAGGAAGGGGTCTTCCTTGCCGAGCACCGAGGTTACCCACCAACGCTTGATGTCGTTGCTAAGTGTCCCGGTACCGAAGGTGCCGAGTTGGTAGAGTTTGCTGACGTTTTCGAAAGATATTGCGGTTGGCATGTGTGTCGTAGGTCTGAAGTCCGGGTCCCGGACTATGTATTATATATAATGTTATATGGCGTGTCTCGTTATATCGTATCCATAAAGGTGCGTTCCTGTTTCGAGAATACCATAACGCCGAAGAAGAGGATGACGGCCATAAAGACTACACTATAGAGCAGTGACAACCAGTCCATCTCGCCAATGCCGGTGAGCATATAGCGGAAGTCGGTGAATATGCCCTGTAGGGGGTTAAAGTACAGAAAGCGTGTGAGCATACGGTCTTTTGATACGGTGACGGGGTAGATGACGGGAGTCAAGTACATCCAAACCTGCATAAAGAATCCGACGAGATTGCCGAGGTCACGGTATTTGATGGTAACACACGAGACAATCAGTCCGCAACCCAAACCCGTCAATGCAAGGATGATGAAGAAGAACGGAAAGAGGGCAAACTCCCCAACCAACTGTATGTGAATGTCCGGGTCTGTAGCATAATAAATCCAGATGCAGAGCAGAGGTATGCTTTGAATGGCAATCTTGATGAAAGCCGATGTCATAGACGATAGGGGCGAAACAAGTCTCGGAAAGTAGACCTTGGAGAAGATGCCGGCATTGCCCGAGAATACGCCTTGGCCGATGCCGAAACAAGTGGCGAAATAGCCCCACAACAATGTGCCGCTCATGTAGAAGATGGCGGGCGGCATGTTGCCGGTCGAGATACCTGCCAAATTGGCAAAGACAAAGATGTACATCAACGTGGTGAAGATAGGCTGGACCAAAAACCACAATGGACCGAAAATGGTCTGCTTGTAGACGGTCACGATGTCTCGCTTCACGAACTGCCAGTACAAGTTCCGATATCGCCAAATGCCTTTTATGTCGATGTCAAGCCAGCCTTTGTGCGGTTTTATGATGGTGTCCCAATCTTTGTCTGTTTGCATCACTTTGTTGTTGGTTTGAGTAAGTACTTATTATAGACCACAGAGTTGCGAATGCCTTAGGTTAGGCTTCATCTTCGGTTGTGGATGCGCTCTTGGATTTCTTGTCGTCATCGCTTTCGCCATATCCGTAACCGTAGCCATATCCGTAGCCGTACCCATAGCCATATCCGTACCCATAGCCGTAGCGGCGGCGGTTGAGTGACGAGCCGTTGAGGAGCACGGTGAGGTTCTTGAACTTGTGCGACTGATAGATTTTCTCGATTTCGGGAAGGAGAGCACGGTCGGTGACACCTACACGCACGACAAAAATCTGCAGGTCAGAGAGACGCGAACAGATGTACGAGTCTGCGATGAGCGCAGCAGGCACGGTGTCAAGGATGATGTACTCGTAGCGTTGGCGCAAGTCGGCAATGAGCTGGTCCAGCTTGTCGCTCATCAGCAACTGTACGGGGTTGGGCGGAATCTGTCCGGCGGGCAGAATGTCAAGTTGGCTGTTGGAGGCAGACTGGAAGATACAATCCTCGAGTGCGGCCTTGCCGGAGAGGTAAGACGACAGTCCGGTGCGATGGCCACGGCGCTGGCGAGCCCAGTCTTCCTTGGTGAAGAGCAACTGGTTCTTGTGTCCCTTGCGGATATCCATATCTATCCAAATGGAACGCTTCTCCGTATTGGCCATACATGAGGCGAGGTTGACAGAGACAAAACTCTTGCCTGCACCCGGGGCGAATGACGTGAAGAGAATGACCTGTGGTCGATGGCCTTTGCTGTCAGACATAAACGACAGGTTGCTCTGCACCACGTGCATGCCTTCGGCAAGGGCATTCTTGCTCTCGTTGGTGATGGCGATGCGGTTGCTCTTGATGCGGTTGTCTACGCCGCGTATGCGGTCCCATAGCGAGCGCGAGTCGCGCGCTTTGTTGTAGTCGGGCACTTCGCCGATATACGGCATCGTGAGAGACTCCTCGATGTCCTTGCGTCCGCGTACTCCAGTGTGCATCAGCAGGACGATGAGCATAATGGCAGCAGGCAGAATCAGTCCTACGATTACGAACTTGGAGATTATGCTGTTGGGGACGGGGGAAATCGGGGCGGTAGAGCCCATCGGATCTTCGATGACACGTGTGTCGGCTTCGGAGACGGCAATCTGGAGACGAAGTTCCTCGCGTTTCTTCAGCAAGAAAGAGAAGTACGACTCCTTGTAGTCGCGTGTGATGCTGAGGGACTTGGCCTCGATGTTGGTACTGTCGTAGCGGTTTTTGTGCGTGGACTCTCCTATATTCGAGTAGCGCTGTACGCGGCTGCTGGCCAAACGGGACTTTTGACTGAGCGATGCGATGTAGGCATCGATGCCCGATGTGATGGCGAGCGACATATTGTCGAGTGAAGCATCGATGCGGAGCACGGCAGGGTTGCTGGCCGAAGAGTTGGATATCAGTCGGTTGCGTTGCATCACCTGCGTATTGTAGGCAGAAATCTGCCCCGATACGCCCGATTCGGTTACGCCGGCCAGGGCAGGGATGTAATCCTTTTGCCCGATGGCTACAGTGAGGCGTTTCTTCAGGTCACGTGCAGCCACCAGTTGCGTCTGCAGTTGTGCCAGTTCCTCTTGTGCACGGTCGCGCTCGCTAATCTGGCGGGAGAAGTCGCTGGCAGTATTTGTCGATGATAGATCAACGTCGCCGGCCATGGTGAAGAGGCGGCTTTCCGTCTCGCCCAGTTCTTGGGCAGTCTCTTGTATGCGTTCGTCTATAAAGCGTGCCGAACTGATGGTCAAAGCATTCTTTTCCTCCAGCGTCTGGCTGTTGTAGACATCGACAAAACAGCAGAGGATGGAGTCACACTCGACCACAGACGGTGAGGTACAGGTGATGCGGACCATCGCTGCGGCGCGGTTGCTGGCCACAACCATACTGCGGCAACGGGCTGCGGCAGCTTCAGGACTGTAGCGGTCTACGATGACCGTCTTGTCGATATCTTTGACCAGAGAAGGGTATTGGCTGTCGCTCACATCGAGTCGCATAGTCTGCGTTGTGCCCGGCAGCAGGAACGGTGCTGAGAAATAGTAGAGCGAATCGAGACCGAGGTTTTGTACAGTGCCGCCGGCAACGACCTCCTTAAGTCGGAACTGCTGTGGCGATATCGGTTCGATTTTGAGGCTGATGTCGCCGTCGTAGGGATTCAGGAAGGTGACGGTGAAGGGGCGGTCTTCGTAGAGATACTGGCGACGGAAAGGCCCTTGCAGATAGTAGCGAACGTCCAAATGCATACGTTGGCTGACCTGCGAAGCCAGTTTGAGAGAGTTGAGGATGTAGAGCTCGTTGCTCATGTTGGTGACGCCCAGGTCATGTATACCCAAGTAAGTGCGCATGTCGAGCTCGTCGCTTTTCGAGAACTTAATCTGGAGATCGGTAGACCGCTGGTATTCGGGTTGCAAGGTCTGCAAGTAGAGGTAGCCGATGCCGAAAGCGATGATGGCGCTGATGATGAACCAGAACCAGTTGGCCAGCATCATCATGAGGAAATCCTTCATGTTGAAGCGTTGCGCGCTAGCATTCTTCGGCTTTCGTCCGCTGTTGTTGTGGGGCGTGTATGTGCCGGTAGCCATGCCCGCATCAAAGCGGGAGTACTTCATGTTTTCCATGAACGGAGATGTATGTTTGTGGTGTGAATGTTACGTAGTTGGATATTTGACAGGAAAGGCCGTCATCCATTGCCTGTTACTTGGACAGACTGAGCAGGATGGCACCCACCGAGACGACGAAACTGAGGATGCTGGTGACAGACGACATATATCTGTAGCTAGCGCTCTCGTCCAGACTTTGCGTGCTTGACGGCTCGATGTAGACGATGTCGTTCTGCTGCAAGTAGTAGACGGGCGAGTTGATGAGGTTGCTGAGTTGTGTGAAGTTGACGCGGTAAGTCCAAAGTTCACCGTTCTCTTCACGTACCAGCAGGATGTCTTCGCGGTCTGTGCCGTTTTCAAATCCGCCGGCCATCATAATTGCCTCGACGATGGTGCAGCGGTCCTTGCTGATGTTGAGGATTGTGCCGGAGTTGCCGCGCACCACCACAACATGGAAGGAGAGGAGTTCGACGTTGACGACGGCATCGTTGACGTACTGGCCGTCGCGCAAGCGGTTCTGGATGTCTTGTGCCACTTCCTTACGTGACTTGCCTTCCACATAGATGCGGCCGAGGATAGGGAATTCAATGTAGCCTTCGTTGTCGACATGGAATCCGGTCACATCGCCGCCTCCGCCCATCGAACCTCCGCCCATAGAGCCACCGCCACCCGAGTTGCTGCCGATGACCGTCTGGTTGTTGAAGACCTCGACCAGTTCGCGGTCCTTGGATGCGATAGCGATGGACAGTTGGTCGTCCGCTTGTATGCGGATGTCGTATGTAGTGGCGATACGTTTGGCGTCCTGGTAGTCGTCAGCATCCTGAAAGAGGATGTAATGTTCGCGGGACACACAACTGCCGAGCAGCAATACGGTGGCCAAAAGTCCGAGGGCGCGTGTAATGTAGCGGTGATTCATTTCGTTGGGGTGTATTGAATGTTATTATTGTCTTGTGTCGGTCGACCTTAGGGGAAGTCCGATTGTCATGCATTTTTGATGACGTGTTGCGTCTGTTAGTCTTGCGTTTTCTCTTTGGTATGTTAGGGCATTTGAGAAAAAATCGACAGAAGGACAGCCTTTGCAAGCCAGGTGTGGCGTTTGGAGGGACGCCTCATCAAGCGACTGCCCTCTGTCGGGGTGTGGAGTGCGACTGCCGTATTATTCAGCCTCGCGTTCCTTCAACTGCTGCACGTAGATAGCGCGCTCCATTTTGCGGCGGCGGCAGACTGACGGCTTGTCGAACTGCTGACGACGACGGAGTTCTTTGATGACGCCCGTCTTCTCGTACTTGCGCTTGAATTTCTTCAGGCTGCGTTCGATGTTTTCGCCCTCCTTGATGGGTACAATGATCATATCGTACTCGGGTTTGTTAAGTTGCAGGCAAGACCTGGCACCCTCGCTTTTACATCTCCGTTCTTAGTGTTGCCGATGGCCTGCCTGTTGTTTACCACTTTGATAAACGGGGCAAATATAGAGGTTTATATTGATTTTTCCAAAAAAAACTTCATTTTTCCGTCAAAACACGGCCTTTTGTCGCTCTTTTTTGGTCAAAAGTCAACTGTAGTGTGTCGGTTGACGGGCTTATGTGCTGATAATGACTAGGAGCAGATTCTTTTGGATTTTCCAACTACTCGGCTTTTTAGTGCCGTGGTTGCGGAAGGGAGAATCCTTTGCCCCATAGAGTTGCTGCTTTTTGTCGGTTGTTGTGTTCATTTTGTTCATTGGACTTATCATTCTTATATTCTAATACTTATTTTTTAGTTAAAAAACGTTGATTGTGCAATCGGTTGCCTTTGCATTTCTGAAAGAATGCCTATTTTCGCACTGTGTTTTTCATGGTATTAGATTTAAGGTAATGAAGGAACGGCACGTCGGGACGACGGGCCGTTCTTCCTGTTTTATAGGTTCGGACAGTAGATTCTGCTTTCGTAGCATCAATCTTTTTGTTTGTTTTCCCTATGGGGGTGACAAATCTTACTCTGCTTCTTACCCCGTTTCCTCTGTTCGCACGAGTTCGTAATCCGCCATTCTTCCGTATGTTTTTTCTTTATGAATTGTCTTTGTCCGGAGGCAATTGTCTTGCGATTTTGTAAGTGAATTTACCCAAAAAGGAGCAAAAACGTTTCATAAAAGAGAAAAAATCGGCGGTTCCCTCTTCGCTTTTTTCTTTTTCTGCAATAAAATCACTATCTTTGCTACGAAATCTGAAGGCCATGCGCATATCATTTTTTACATATCGTCTGTTGTTGTCCCTCTTCGCGGGTTGCTTAATCTTGTCTGAGCCAGTCTCGGCCAAGGACATGATTCATTATCAGCGTTACACAATGCAGGACGGGTTGTCACACCGCATCATCTGCTCCTTCGCGCAGGACTCCATGGGCTACATCTGGATGGGGACGTGGAACGGTGTTTGCCGGTTTGACGGCGAGACATTCACCAACTTCAATGCCACTTCCGAGGGCGAGTGCATAGGCCGCGTGCGTCAAGTCGGCGTTACACTCGACAATCGCATTTGGGCTGTCCGTCAGAATGACAGACGCGAATACATCCTCAACGAGCAGACCGGACAACTCGACCCCATCGAGCTGAACAGCGTCGAGACGCGGCGGTCCAGCCCGGTGCGTGAGCCGAACTATGCCGACAGTACAGGGCTTGTCATCATTCACGATTCGGTCCGTTACGTTATCCCTTATGAAGGTCTAGGTCTGACGGCCAACAGCCACTACATGGCCATGCTCGACCGGCAGGGCAATATTTGGGCGAACTTTGACGATGCCCTCTATCAAATCAGTTTCGGCCAGACGCCCTATGAGGCCACGGATTGTGTCGATGACAATGCACCGGAGGAGAAATATGGCGACGAGATACGTTCGATGCTTGCCTTGCATGACGGAGGCTATTTGCTGGGTTGCAAGACGGGCTATGTCTATAAGTATAGTGCCGAATGGCAGTTGCTGGGATATTTGACGGCTGAAGGCAAAGTTGTCAGGCAGAAGACACCGTTTGGCGCAGTAGTCTATGCCATGAAGCAGGATGACTGCGGACGCCTCTGGCTCGGATGCCGCGGACAAGGGCTTTATTGCATCGAAAGCCGCGCTTTGGACGGCCGGGCGGAAAGCAGTCCTAAGATTAGGCACTATGTCGACCCGACACTCAGCAACAACAATATCTTTGACCTCTATGTCGTAGGCTACGATACGGTTATGGTTGCCACCTGGAACGGTGGCGTGCAGACCATATCAATCAACCGACAGGGAACGCCCGTCTCTCAGCACGAGAACGAAGATATCCGCAAGGTGCGCCGCATCTGTTGCGTCTCGCCCGAACTCTATATCTTGTGCAGTACGCGCGGGTTGGTTTTCGTCGACGGTTCGCTGCGCACTTTGGCCCAGGCAGGCAACACCGATTTCTCGTACGTGCAGCAGGGCGCCGACGGCCGTTTCTATGCTTCGACCCTCTCCGGTGGGGTCTTTACCTTCCGGCTGCCGGAACAGATCAGTGAGAAGAGTCTGCAGGAAGTGACGCTTACCAAACTCGACCTTCCTGACGAAGACGACATCATCCTGGCCATAGCGCGTGACTCGAACGGACAGCTATGGTTCGTGTCTGACAATGCTGTGCAGTATTATAACCCGACGACGGGTTACAGCCGCCGTATTGACCAGACCGCATTCGGCACGACCGTCACCTTTGGCGAGGCTCGTCCGCTCGTCCTCGACGGGCAGATTGTCTTAGGTACGACATTCGGTCGAATGACGATTCATCTGAACCGGCCTATCGGCTATACGCCCGATTTGTTGCTCAATGTGCCTGACACGATAGACGTCGGATGGGGTACGGCCGTCAACGACATCCGCGCCACGGCCATCGACTATCGCTTGCCCCGCCTTGTCCAGTACGGTTGGCGCAGCAAGTCCGACAGCGTTTGGCAGATGCTGGGCAGTTCGGGACAACTGCCTATAGGGCGTCTGTCGCCAGGTACTCACATCTTTGAGGTGAGAAGTACGGATGCACAGGGCATCATCTGGTCGGACAATCAGCGTGACATTTGCATCCGTGTGAGCTTGCTCTGGTGGCAGAAGGGCATCATCGCCCTCCTGGTGCTGGTATTCGCCCTCTTAGCCTATTGGGGCTGGAAAGCCAACCGCCGCATCAAACCCGAGACCAAAATCATTAAGGTCAAAGGCCCTGCCATCATCACGGGCATACAGCCCAGCAAGCCGATAGTCGAGGACAAGGACCGACAGTTCCTGGCGCTCGTCACAAAGACGACCGAAGAGCACATCGGCGACCCGCAGTTGGACGTTGACAAGCTGGCCGACTATATGCACATCAGCCGCACCATCTTGTATTCACGATTCAGGGAGATGCTTGACACCACTCCGGCGGCCTTCATCAACGATATAAGGCTGAAGCGTTCTGTGCAGCTTCTCGACACACTGCAGCATCGTGTGAACGAGGTGGCCTTTATGTGCGGCTATAATGACCCGAAGTACTATACGCGTATCTTCAAGCAGAAGATGGGCATTACCCCCAACAAATATATGGAGCAACTTGCCCAGTCAAAGAAGGAAGATGACGAAAGCCACGATGACTCCGAGTCCAAGGATATTTGACGTCTAAGTCCATTCTGCCTGCATCATTTGCTCTACGCGTTCCTCGCCGACCGCGATTCTACGTAGCTTTGTGTAAGACCCGCCGTTTCTCTTCACACAAAGCTACGTTTCTTTTCGCCCGTTCCTCCGTTTCTTTCGCTAGTATTTTCCTCGTGAATACTTCGGCAACCAACAGTTTGCTCTGGTGTTCTCAATAGTTGGTACTGGAGTACTCAACGTTCGGTACTGGAGTACTCAACGTTCGGTACTGGAGTACTCAATGTTCGGTACTGGAGTACTCAATGTTCGGTACTGACGAGATAATAGTTGATAACCTGCCGCACTTATATTCGGTTGAAAGCAGACAAGCACTGACCAGATGCCTCTTTTGCGTGTGTTGTGAGCTGTTTTTCGTACGAAATTCACCCCATATCCGTACGAAATTCCTCTCGCTCTTCTCCCATATTTGCACTTTTTTCTCCCGCCCGCACAAAATAACAGAATACCTTTGCACCGTCAATCCCATTGGAAACATCCGCATGGGAATAGGAATAGAATCTAACCATATTATTCACCTTAAAAACATCCATTTCATAATGAACAAGCATTACATTAGCTCGTTGCGCACAAGTCTTGTGGCGGGAGCTTTGGCGTTGACTTCCGGTTTTGGCCTATATGCCGCCGATGATGTGCAGCGCGTGACGATTGCCGAGTGGAACTTTTCGCAAGAGTATACGGTCGAGGCCGTTGAGGACGAAGAGAAACCCAACTACTCGACCTATACACCTCAAAGTGGTGTGGCTTTCACGACCAAGCAGGGCGGAACCTGGTGGAACAACTTGAAGCCGATTTTCTACCCCAACGACTACACGGGTTCGGCCGATGCCTGCAACCTGCAGATCAAGACCAGCCACACCTGGACCCTTGATGCAAGCAACCACCTCTATTGGAATGTCGGCAACATGAACAACCTTGCCGCAACCGACCCTTACTCAAAGGCCAACATCGACAGCTACAACAACTACTTCGAGTTTAACCTCTCGACCGATGGGTTCGTGGCTGTCAACATGAACTTCAGCGTGAAGAGCAACATGAACGACTGCTTCTTCCACGTCGTTTATTCTCTCGATGATGGCGAGACCTGGACATTCGTGCAGAAAGTCGCTGCCACCAACGGACAGTGGGCCACCTACGACGTCACGTTGCCTTCCAACGAGTGGAGCGTCAAGGTTCGCCTAATTGACTTCCCGGAGTCACAGCAGACTTGGAGCCGTTATCTCAACCAGTGCAAAATCACGGGTATAGAGTCTGACGGAGACTTCAAGATGCACACGCTGACCACAGCCGTTTTGCCTGAAGCCGCCGGTTCGGTGACCAATACACCCAACGGCACGGAATTCCTCGACAGCACAGAAGTGTCTTTGACCGCCAACGAGAACCTGGGCTACAAGTTTGACAAGTGGGTCGATGCTGCCGGCAAGACCGTATCGACAGAGAACCCCTACAAAGTGGTTATGACCTCTGACGTCAACCTCACCGCCGTCTATAAGGAGGCTTCCGTCTATCCTTTCACATTGACTATCAAAAACGCCAAGGACTATATGGTCACAACGACTTCGACCAAAGACCCCGGAGAGAAGGATGGCGTGACTTATTATGAGGATGGTACGACCGTTACTCTGACCGCCAATTCGACGGACCTGATGAACTTCCTCTATTGGGACAACGGTTCGACATCGCTTGTGCGCCGTGTCAACGTCACGGGCGCTACGGATGTAGTCGCCAATTTCGGAATGTCAGGCAACTATATCGTCGGTTGGGATTTCACGCAGCCCGGTGGCAATGACTATGTCGCTGCTGCAGGTAACGAATACAATCAGGAGAGCACTCTGATGTTGACTACCGACGGCAAGACCGCCAGCGGCAAGTGGTACGATGCAAGTGTGACGACTTACAATGGCGCCTCTTGTGTGCGCGTCAACAAGACTTTTGCCTCCAACCACTACTTCCAGGCACACTTCAGCACGAAGGGCTGCAGCAATATCGGAATCTATGCCTCTATCGGCGCAGGCTCCTGGGGGTCATGGAACTACTACTTCCTCGAGTACAGCCTCGACAACGAGAACTGGAAGAAGGTCGGCGACAATGCCGTCATGAGCGTCAACCATTGGACCAATCACGAGGTAACCCTCCCTGCCGAATGCAACGACCAGGAGAACGTATATGTACGCGTAAGCCATCCTGAGGATGCTGCCACACTGACCGAGAACTCTTATGAGGAGTTCTGTATGCGTGCCTTCTATGTTTCTGCTTCCGGTGTTCCGGCTGGCGATGTTACGGCCCCGAAACTCGAAGCCAGCATCCCTGCCAACCAGGGAACGGGCGCAGCCATCACAGGTTCCGTTATCCTCAACTTCGACGAGAAGGTACAGATGGCCAACGGCGCTTACGCTACGCTCAATGGCGAGAAGATCAAGGCCAAAGTGGCCGGCAACTCAATGCTGTTTGCCTACACGTTGCTCGACTACGCAACAGACTATACGTTTACTGTGCCCGCCAACTCCATCAAGGACCTCAGCGGCAACAAGTATGCCGAGGCCATCAACATCAGCTTTACAACCGAAGAGCGCACCCAGCCGGCTCCGCGTCTCTATGATGTCGTTGTGGCTGCCGATGGTTCGGGCGACTATTTGACTATTCAGGAGGCTGTCGATGCCGCTCCTGCTTCGGCTACTGAGCCATACTTGATTTTCGTCAAGGCAGGCAAGTACTATGAGCACCTGGCCATCTCCAAGCCATACATGCACATCATCGGTCAAGGCCGTGATGTGGTCGACATCTACTACAACCAGCTCTCCGGCGATACCGACAATCCGGAGGCCGTCGAGCCCAATGCCAAGCCCAACAGCGGTATGGACGGCGCTTCTGTCCTCGTGACCGCCGCCAACGTGATGTTCGAGGGCGTCAGTCTCTCCAACAGCTGGGGTCGTGACTTCAAGGCCGGACCACAGGCTTTGGCTCTCCGTTCGAACTGCGACCGCTTCATCATCAACAAGGTCGGCCTGCATTCTTACCAGGATACTTGGCTCACCACTTCGACGGACAACTACCGCCACTATGCCAAGGATTCGTACATCACGGGTGCAGTAGACTTCATCTACGGCAAGGGCAACGTCCTCTTTGAGAACGACACGCTCGACATCAACCGCAAGGATGGAGGTTATATCACCGCTGCCGAACATAGCCCAACGACCACATGGGGTTATGCTTTTGTTAACAACTACATCACCTCGACTTCGTTCGACCCAGCCAGCGTATCGGTATACTTCGGCCGTCCTTGGCACAACAACCCCCAGGTAGTGTTTATCAACACCACAACGGCTGTCAACATCTATCCTGAGGGATGGTATGAGACGATGGGCGGTCTGCCGGCTCTCTATGCCGACTACAACACCCGCGACGCTGCCGGCAATCTGGTCGACACTTCCAAGCGCCAGACCACTTACTACAACAGCACCGACACAGTCAAGGACGTGCAGGTGACCCTGTCAGAAGCCGAAGCTGCCAGCTACACGCTCAAGAACATGCTGACCGGCAGCGATGCCTGGAACCCGGCTCTCATCACGACGGCTTGCGCCACACCTGAGGTGTCGGCTTCCGAGGGAGCTCTCGTTTGGCCTGCTGTCCCGTATGCCATCTGCTATGTGGTCGAGAGCGAAGCCGGTGAGGTGGCTGCTATCACTACTGAGCGGAGCTACACGCCTGCCGATGCCGACAGCAAGTACACGGTGCGTGCTGCCAACGAATTCGGTGGTCTGAGCAACAAGACCGCAGCCGTCAGCCTCAACTCGGCTTCAGGCATCGACCAGGTTAAGGCAGCCTCTGTCGTAGCCGGCGATTGCTACGACTTGCTGGGCCGTAAGGCAAATGCCAATGGCCGCGGATTTATGATTGTCAACGGCCGCAAGGCTTTCAAATGATAAGTTAGCCTAACCAGGCAAAGCTATAAACACATCAAGAGGGAGAGGGTTCGCCTTGACAGACGATTCCTCTCCCTTTTCTTTTGTCTGTACTCCGGGAGGGTTCTTGTATACTGCGGCAGGCAATGGTTTCGGCCTCGATTTCAGGCGGATTAGGCTTTAATATTTGTCTAGTTAGGAAAATTATTTTTTCCAGTTGGCTCGCAAAATTTTCCCAGTTAGCAAAATTTCGGGGCAAAATGTGGCCTTTTTTTGACCAAATGACTTATAGTATAAATATTATGATTATCTTTGCGATGTCGGAAAGCAAACGCGCTCGCGCTCGTCTCACGAGGGAGGGAGTTTCCGGCTTGCCGTTCCACTCGTTCGCGGCAAGGACCCTAATGAGCCCCATAACTACAGAAAAACCTAAATTCACTAACTGAATGAAAAAACAAACTGCACTTACATTGACGACCCTTGTGGGTCTCTTCGGTTTAGGCCAACAGGCTTTGGCCGACAACGTGACTATCAATGACGCCTCTGTCACTTGGGCCTTTGGCAAGGGTACGGCCGGACAGAAACCCGACTATGACCCCTATGAGGCCAACGCCTACTTTACTGGCGACACCATCACGCTAGGAGCAGAGATGGGCTTCTACGGTACGGCCAGCTGGATCGGCGCGACTGGAGCAGCTACTTTCACTAGTATCAAGAACATGACAAGCGGCAGCAACAGTTCTTCGCCCGTTGCCGGCAACACCCTGACCTTCACCACATGTATGACCAATGGCGGCGTCTTTATCCCCACCAAACTGACCTTCGACGCAGCCCGTTTCGGTACGGATGGAGGCAAGTGGCAGGTTTCGGTCTGCTGCGGTTCGGACGAACTCGTCCTTGGACGGGACTTCGTGCCCAACCGTTCGGGTAAGAACAACGATCTGTCACAATACAGTTACGACATCAACGGCCTGGCGGCAGATGCTGAGTCTCCGCTGAAAGTCAAGTTCAGTATCTATGAATTGGGCAAGGGCAAGTCGCATGGCTTGGCCAACGTCGTGGTGTCTGGCACCGTCATGGGTACATCTGACGATGCGCCCCTTGAGATTCTTTCCACCTCGCCGGAAAATGGAGTCAAGGACTTGACGCGCAGCGGCAAAATCATCGTCAATTACAATGCTCGTATCACGCAGGGCGAGGGCTCTGTGACGCTCACCAATACGGACGACGGTACAGTGCGC
>CAVGQN010000015.1:22640-55300 GCA_963631395.1 bacterium | reverse complement strand
CATCTGTATTACCCTTGCGGAAAATCGAACTGTAACGCGTAACGCTGTAACGCTTCCTAATCTTTCGATCTCCTAGTGAGATGTTTTTTGGGGCAATTCCGAAGGAAGTCTTACGTATGGCGACCGACCGATGGCAGCGGTCTTAGCCTATGGCTCGGCAAGAGGGGAGAACAGGCAGCGGTTTTCGCCTATGACTCGGCAAGGGGGAGCGTAAGCGACCGAAGCAATGGAGCCAAATAAGGTGCCAAATGGAAACAAAATGGAAACCAATGGTTGAGCTTAGCTTATTGTGTTTTGGCGAAGTTAATACATCTTGTGTTTAGCTTCGGACTAAGCTTAGGGGGACTTGAAGGGTGAGGCAGATAGAAGACTCTATGTGGTTGCGGGGTTGTGTGTTGCGTTTGCGCATATGGTCGCATCAGGCTGCGCGCTTATACACTGAGTGTGAGGCTCTAGCCCTGGCTTATACTTGAGTCCGCATGAGGTGCGGATGAGGAGAGAGTGGAAGCGTCCCTTTTGCCGGAAGCCGAGGCTGATAGTGAAGAAATGTAGCGCCGCAAATCAAGCCCACGGACGAGGCGTAACGGAAGGAGAGGAGCCGGTCGCGCGCTCATCCGCTTATGGGCAAACAGAGGTTATGCACCGGAGAGTGGCGCATAAATCAGAGTGGTCGGCTGCATTATTTTTTATTCTCTTAATATGTGTGATTTATACAATATGTACTTTTCGGCTTATTCCAGAAGCCGTGATGGTTCGTCGTAAGTCATGGCTGTTAGTCATCAGTCGTGGTAGTCATAAGTCGAGAAGCGCAGACCTGCAGACTTTCCGGAGTTTTGGGCCTGCTGACAGACCATGATAAACGGAGGCAGATAGGAGAGGAGGAAATGTTAACAGAAAATGGGCGTTTAACATATGTGAATGCAAGAAATATACAAAACGTAAATGGACGAAATTGAATATGCAAATGCAAAATGCATATTTATTGCATAAACGATATGCATAAAATATTCACAAATTGTCAAAAGTGCATAACTACTGAAAATCAATCATTTGCGCTTTATAATCTATACTTTATATATACCATATTGAAAACGAATGTTTCACGCAATGCATATTTACTGAAATTACGCTATTTTGCAAGTGTGTAAATTACTATAAACCAATAATATAAAGAGAATATCTGTATTTTAAATACAACCGCGTATGGCGCTCCTGTTTTGCATATGGCTGCAACGCCCTATGAGTCGCGCATTACATCGTTTTGCATAAAAAGCGCCGGCACCCAGAAAACCCTGAATCACGCGTTTTAACACTCCGATTTCGCCGTGTTAAGGCCGCATTCGGCCGATTCAGGCTGCTCCCCGGCAAATCTTGAATAACAACCCCGAAGCCCGACCTCAGGAGCGCGTCCGGCAGCGAGCGCCATATTCAGCACCTTTTACACTCTTATTCCGCTCTTTCCCGCCCGTATTTCTCCACACCATTACGCTTACACATTATTAATATATATACACTAAGTCACGGTGCGGTCCGCATCCGTGCCGGCTATATAAAATCACGCGCGCACAATAAAAAGCCTCGTGCTGCGTTATAAAAGGAAATATCGAAAGAAACGATAAAATAAATTCGAAAGAAACGAAAACCGACAAACGACAAAAGCAACCTGAGTATGAAAAAGTATATAGAGGATTTTGCGGTAGTGGACAACCGCAGCCTAACAGACCGACTGTTCCTCATGAAGCTGACGCCCGCCGACGGCCGACCGATAGAAGCGTGCCGACCGGGCCAGTTCGTGGAGGTGCGCGTGGACGACGAACCGAAGGTGTTCCTGCGCCGACCTATCTCCATTCACCGCGTGGACAGGGAGAAAAACGAAATGTGGCTTCTTGTACAAAAAAATGGGAATGGAACGCGCCGCATGTCTACGCTCAAAAGCGGCGACACACTCAATCTGGTCTACCCGCTCGGCAACGGCTACACCCTGCCGGAGAGCCCTTCGTCGGTGCTCCTCATAGGCGGCGGCGTAGGCATCGCTCCGCTGCTGGAGACGGGCCACGCCCTGCGCGAGAATGGGTGCAAGGTGACCTATCTGCTCGGCGTGCGTACGGCTGCCGACCTGGTCGAAGCGGACCTGTACGGCGCTGTGGGCGAACTGCTGGTGACGACCGAAGACGGCTCGACGCTCCCGGGGCTTGACTGCCAGAAGGGCTTCGTGACCAACCACACGGCGCTGCGCGAGGACGCCTTCGACGCCATCCGCGTGTGCGGCCCCGGTCCGATGATGAAGGCCGTGGCCAAAGTCGTCTCGCAATGGAAGCGCAACGCCCGGCCCCACTACTGCGAGGTCAGTCTCGAGAATAAGATGGCGTGCGGCATCGGCGTGTGCCTCTGCTGCGTGGAGGACACCAGGGAGGGCCACAAGTGCGTGTGCGCCGACGGACCGGTGTTCGACATCAAAGACCTGAAATGGTAACACCCGCACATCGGTAACATGCATCGGCGCCCGGTGTAACATCCGCCCGACCGCTTGTAACATTCATCATACATCACAATTTTGAAACATGTAACGTCATGGCAAATCTTGAAACAAACATAGCAGGCATAAAATTCAAAAATCCCGTACTGACCGCAAGCGGCACTTTCGGCTACGGAGTGGAGTTTGCCGACTTCGTGGACCTCAACCGCCTCGGAGGGTTCATCGTGAAGGGAACGACCCTCTCGCCGCGTCAGGGCAACGCCTATCCGCGCCTGGCCGAGACGCCGTCGGGCATGATCAATGCCGTCGGTCTGCAGAACAAAGGCGTGCAGTACTTCATGGACCACATCTACCCACAGCTCAAGGACTACGACACCAACGTCATCGTCAACCTGTCCGGCTCGTGCGTCGAGGACTACGTGACCGGCGCCGAGATGCTGGCCACCCTCGACCGCATCCCCTGCATTGAGCTCAACATCAGCTGCCCCAACGTCAAGGCCGGAGGCATGGGCTTCGGCACCAATCCCGCGATGGCCGCCGAGGTGGTCAGCCGGGTGCGCGCCGTCTACCCCAAGCCGCTCATCGTCAAGCTGACGCCCAACGTGACCAGCATCGCCGAGATAGCCAAGGCCGTGGAGGGAGCGGGCGCCGACAGCGTGAGCCTCATCAACACGGTCCTGGCCATGGCCGTCGACGTCGAGCGACAGCGCCCCGTGCTCAGCACCATTACGGGCGGACTGAGCGGAGCGGCCGTCAAGCCCATCGCCCTGCGCTGCGTCTGGCAGGTCTACAACGCCGTCAGCATCCCCATCGTCGGACTGGGCGGCATCATGAACGCCGACGACGCCATCGCCTTCCTGCTGTGCGGTGCAAGGGCCATCCAGGTCGGTACGGCCAACTTTATCGACCCGGCCGTGACCATCAAGATTATTGACGGAATTGACAGCTATTTGGAGCGTCACGGTTGCAAAAGTGTATCGGAAATAGTCGGGGCCTTGAAAATTTCTTAATTTTTTGCCCAAACGTGCGCACTAATCAAATAAAGAGCGTATATTTGCCAGCGTTTTTAAGTATTTTATAGCAGAACACTTTTTCTATGGCAAAGATACAGGGAATGGGCATTGCCCTGATTACCCCCTTCAAATCCGACCTCTCGGTCGACTACGAGGCATTGAAGCGTTTGGTCGAATTCCAGATTACATCGGGTGCCGACTTTCTGTGCATGCTGTGCACGACGGCCGAAACCCCGACACTGACCAAAGCGGAACGTGAGGAGATACGGCGCGTTGTCACCGAAGTGGTGCGCGGACGTGTCCCGATTGTGATGGGCTGCGGCGGCAACAACACCATGGCCGTGGTCGAAGAACTCAAGACGACCGACTGGCGGGGTGTCGATGCCGTGCTCAGCGTCGTGCCCTACTACAACAAGCCGTCGCAGGACGGTCTCTACCAGCACTTCAAGACCATCGCCAACGCTTCGCCCATCCCGGTCATCCTCTACAACGTGCCGGGTCGCGTGGGCGTCAACATGACGGCCGAGACCACCCTGCGCCTGGCCAACGACTGCGAAAACATCATCGCCATCAAGGAGGCTTCGGGCAACTTTGACCAGATAGACGAAATCATCAACAACAAGCCGGCACGGTTCAATGTCCTCTCGGGCGACGACGGCATTACGTTCCCGCTCATCACCCTGGGCGCCAAAGGCGTGATTTCGGTCATCGGCAACGCCCTGCCGCGCGAGTTCAGCCGCATGGTGCGCCTGGCCCTCGACGGCGACTACCAGAATGCCCGCGACATTCACCACCGCTTCAAGGAACTCTATAGCCTGCTCTTCGTCGACGGCAACCCCGCCGGTGTCAAGGCCATGCTCAGCGCAATGGGCTACTGCGAGAACGTGCTCCGTCTGCCGCTGGTCCCCACGCGCATCACGACATTCGAGAAAATCCAAAAAATCCTGCAGCAGCTGAGATAAGGCTTTGCGGCAGTGTTTTTTTTGGCAAAGATATTTGCAGAGGTCTTTTTACCGTGAACAATGTACTCGGACACATATTGCCTGGTTTGCTTTTGGCCATCCCCGTCGGGACGCTAAGGGCCGCCGATGCGGCCGGTACTTACGTCACGCGCCCCTTCGACCCCAACGTCAAGACCCTGCAGGTGATAGCCGACGGCGACTTCGAGCAACTGCCCGTCATCGACCTCGAGGGCAACAAACAGCTCGAAATCAGCTTTGACTACCTCGCCGACGAACAGCGGCTCATCGACTACACCCTGGTGCACTGCGACGCCGCCTGGCAGGCCGACGACCTCGGCGAGATGGACTACCTCGAGTACAGCTACCTGCCCCTGCACGTCGAGTCGGTGAGCGCTTCGTTCAATACGCGGCTCAACTACTTCCACTACGCGGTGGACTTCCCCAACGAGGAGGTGCAGCCCAAGGTGTCGGGCAACTATGCCATGGTCTTTCACATCCAGGACGAACCGGACTCGGTGCTGGCCGTTGCCACGTTTGCGGTGAGCGAACACCTCGCCTTCGTGAGCGGAACGGTGTCGGCCATCACCGACATCGACTTCCAGAAGTCGCACCAGCAGCTGACGCTCGACGTCTCGTGGGGCGACAGCCATTTGCCCCACATGGACGCCGCCTCTGAGCTGCTGCTCACGGTGCGGCAGAACGGACGCCTCGACAACCAGCGCCGGGTGGAACATCCCACGCGCCTGGACCGCGGCCACGCCTACTACGAGCATGAGCGGGCCCTCATCTTCGAGGCCGGCAACCACTGGCGCCGATTCGAGATGACCGACTACCGCACGCCGGGCCTGCGCGTGGACCATGTGCGCTACCATGCCCCGCTCTACTACGCCTATCTCGACACGGACCGCAGCCGCGCCTTCGACCACTACCGCTATGACCAGGACCAGCACGGCCGCTACCTGGTGCGCGCCCTGGGGGTGGACGATGCCGACACCGAGGCCGAGTACTTTGTGGCCATGTTCGCCCTCGACGCTCCGGTCACGATGGCCGGCGCCCAACGCATCTACCTGGTCGGCGACCTCACGTCGCAGGTGCTCGACGCCTCGACCGAGATGGAGTACGACCCCGCTACGGAGCTCTACCACAAGGAGCTGCTCCTCAAGTCGGGCGCCTACAACTACCAGTACCTGATGCCCTCGTCCGACCCCGCCTTTCCCGCAGGTCTCAGTACGGCCCCGGTGGAAGGCAATCACTATGAGACCCCTAACGAATACGACGTTTATGTCTACTACAGGCCGTTCGGCACAAGATACGACCGCCTGTTGAGCGTAGCCAAAATCCAATAATCACCCGTCGCGGACACCACACACACTATGGTACAGTCTACCTCGCAAGTCGTCAACCAGACCACACGCCTGTCTCCCCAGCAGCTGCTTGTATCGAAGATGGTACAGGCCACCAACGAGGAGCTCGACAAACTCATCGTGGACGAAGCCGAGCGTAACCTGGCCCTCGAACTCACCGACTCGCGCCTCGCGGAGCGGCCGGAACCGGAAGGCCAGGAGGGCGCGGACGACATGGACGGCTACGGGGACACGGAGACCGCTGCCGCCGAAAAGGGCGAAGCCTCCGATGCCTCCGACGACTACTATGCCGACGATGACGACACGCGCGAGTCGAGTCAGGAGACGCTGGACGGCTACACGGACTCGTACTATGAGTTCAACGACGGCGAGGTGCCTTCGGCCCAAAACCGCAGCGCCGACGATGGTGACGACTTCTCGCCACTCAACAACTACCGCGGTGACAAGACGTTCCGCGAGGACCTTCTGCAGCAGGTCGAGGAGATGGAACTCAACGCCGAGGACCTCTACCTGGCGCGCTATCTGGTCAACGCCCTCGACGACTCGGGCTACCTGACGCGTTCGCTCGACGACCTGGCCGACGACCTGGCCTTTACCCAGATGCACGACACCACTCCGGCCGAGCTGGAGCGCGTGCTGACCGACGTCATCCAGTCGCTCGAACCGGCGGGCATCGGAGCCCGCAACCTGCGCGAATGCCTCCTGCTGCAACTCGAGGAGAAGAAGGCGACCAAGGACGTGCAGCTCGCCTACGACATCATCGACAAGGCCTTCGACGACTTCACGGCCCGGCGCATCGAGAAGCTTTGCAGCCGCTTTAAGGTCTCGGAGGAGGCGTTGAGCCAGGCCCAGCGCGTCATCTGCCGTCTCAACCCCAAACCCGGCGGACTGGATGCTGCCCAGGACGCCATCGGCACGAAGGCTTCGCACGTCAAGCCGGATTTCAGCATCCACAACGAGGACGGCCAGCTCGAGGTCAGCATCATCGAAAGCGGCGTCGGCGTGCGCATCAGTCCGGATTACCTGCTCATGCAGGAGCGCATCCGCAGCCAGAAGACCAAGTCGGAGGACAGCCGCAAGGGTTTGGCCCTGATCAATGAGGGCATTGCCCAAGCCAACGCCTTCATCAGCGCCCTGACCATAAGGCGCGAAACGCTCTCGCGCGTCATCAGCGCCATCGCCCAGCTGCAGCAGGACTACTTCCTGCACGGCGGCAATTCGGAGGACCTCCGCCCGATGATCCTGCAGGACGTGGCCGACCGGTCGGGCTACGACATCTCGACGGTGTCGCGCGTGAGCAACAGCAAGTACATCGAAACCGACTTCGGCGTCATCGCCGTCAAGGACCTTTTCACTACCGCCATCAAGACCGCTCAGGGCGACGCGGTGTCCAACCAGGCGGTGATGGAGACGCTCCGCGAACTGATTTCGGCCGAGGACAAGCACAATCCGCTCAGCGACGACGCCCTGGCCGCCCTGCTTTCGGACAAAGGGTTCCCCATCGCACGCCGCACGGTGGCCAAATACCGGGAGCAACTGGGCTTCCCCGTGGCCAGATTAAGACGAAATGTCTGACAAGATTCAGACGAAATATTTTAGTAATCGAAGCATTTAGTAAATGAATAAGGACAAACTTTTGCAACTCATATCCAACGTGTTTCACCCTTTGCTCAGCATGGTTTGGGCAACGGTAATCCTGCTCTTTTGTTCTCCCGTCAAGTTCCTGCCATGGAGCGTGAAGGGATTTCTGCTGGCCGAAGTGGCTTTCTACAGCCTGATTGTCCCTTCGCTCATCATCATTCTGCTGGCCCGCTTCGGCATTGTGAAGAACGGCGTGGCCCTGCGCGACCGCAAGGACAGGATTCTGCCGCTCGCCATTCAGGTGGCGACCTACACCGTCCAGGTCATGGCGCTGCAGGCCCAGGGACTCCCAAAGTGGGCTCTCCAGTTCTATTGGGGCGCTCTGCTCCTGGCTTGGCTCACCTTCGCCGTCAGCATGTGGTGGAAAATCAGCGCCCACGCTTCGGGCAATGCGGCCATTGCCACGGCCTTGCTCGTGCTCTGCTGCAGGTTCCCGTCCTACATGCCCCTTGCGTTGCCTCTCTTCTGGATTGTCATTACCGGACTGGTCTGCTCCATCCGCCTCTACCTCAACCGCCACACGCTGGCCCAGGTGGCGTGCGGCGCCCTGGCCGGCGTGGTCTGCATCCTGGTGGGAGGATGGGTGTGAGAAACGCGCTTGCAAAACATGCAGAAATATACGTCTAATTCGTTTGTTCACAAATAAATAAAGAAAAATATTATGAAACCAATCGTCAGTATCATCATGGGCAGCACGAGTGACCTGCCGACCATGAAAAAAGCAGCAGACCTGCTCAACGAGTTTCAGGTGCCTTTCGAGATGCACGCCCTGTCGGCCCACCGCACACCGAAGGAGGTGGAGGACTTCTCCACGCATGCCGCCGAGCGTGGCATCAAGGTGATCATAGCCGGCGCCGGAATGGCAGCCCACCTGGCCGGTGTGGTGGCCGCACAGACTCCCGTACCCGTCATCGGCGTGCCCTTGACAGGTAGCCTGGAGGGCATGGACGCCTTGCTCGCCATGGTGCAGATGCCTCCCGGAATACCCGTAGCCACCGTGGCCCTCAATGGCGCCATGAACGCCGCCATCCTGGCCGTGCAGATTCTCTCGGTGGCCGACCCGGAGCTGGCCGCCAAGTTTGTGGAATACAAGAAGAACCTGGCACAGAAAATCGTCAAGGCCAACCAGGAACTGGCCGAACTGAAGTACGACTACAAGTGCAACTGAACCCCACACGAGCTATGTACCAACGCAGGAAAACCACGGTGTGTCAGGTGGCCGGAGTCGGCATCGGAGGCGACAATCCGATACGTATCCAGTCGATGACCAACACCAACACGAACGACATTGAGGCGTCGGCCGCCCAAATAGAACGCATCGTCGATGCCGGAGCTGACCTGGTACGTCTCACGGCGCAGGGCACGCGCGAGGCACTGAGCCTGCGCGACATCGAAGACCGCATTCACCAGGACGGATACCGGGTGCCGCTGGTGGCCGACATTCACTTCAATGCCAATGTGGCCGACACCGCCGCCGCCATCGTCGAGAAGGTGCGCATCAACCCCGGCAATTATGTCGACCCGGGCCGTACGTTCAAGAAACTGGAGTATACGGACCAGGAGTACGCCGAGGAAATCAAGAAAATCGAGGCCCGTCTGATTCCCCTGCTCAACATCTGCAAGGAGCACCACACGGCCCTGCGAATAGGCGTTAATCACGGTAGCCTGAGTGATCGCATCATGTCGAGGTACGGCGACACGCCCGCCGGCATGGTCGAGTCGTGCATGGAGTTTCTGCGCATCTGCCGCAACGAGCACTTCGACGACGTGGTCATCAGCATCAAAGCCTCGAACTGCGTCGTCATGGTCCGCACCATGCGACTGCTCGTGGAAAAGATGAACGAGGAGGGGATGGCCTATCCGCTCCACCTCGGCGTGACCGAAGCCGGCGAAGGCGAGGACGGCCGCATCAAGAGCGCCGTGGGCATCGGAGCGCTGCTCTGCGAGGGACTGGGCGACACCATCCGCGTCTCCCTCTCCGAAGCGCCCGAGAAGGAAATTCCCGTGGCCCGCAAGCTCGTGTCGATGATTGCCGAATGTACCGACCTGCGCGAGCAGTGCAGGGAGCAGGTGCAGGACGACACCATACGGCTCACGCTGCACGAGACCGACATGGAGTCGCTGCAGCTCAAGGCCGCCATGACCGTAGGTGCCCTGCTGATTGACGGCGTGGCCCACAAGCTCGTCATCAGCAACGAAGGCTTCGCCGAGGCGCAGCTGGTGGCTTTGGCCGACAGCATCCTGCAGGCCGCCCGCGTCAAGTTCACGCACACCGAGTACATCTCCTGTCCTGGATGCGGACGTACGCTCTACGACCTGGAGGAAACCATAGCCCGCGTCAGGAAAGCCATAAGCGAAACGGCCAAGTCCGACAAGCGCTTTGCCACGCTCAAAATCGGCATTATGGGTTGCATCGTCAATGGCCCCGGCGAAATGGCCGATGCCGACTACGGATACGTAGGCGCCGGTCCGGGACGCATCTCCCTGTACAAAGGCAAGCAGTGCATCGAGAAGAACATCCCTACCGCCCAGGCCGTCGACAGGCTCATTTCGTTTATAAAGGAAGATCTGGGGAATTAAATATCTAGATGAGATATTTTGTTGTAAGTCTCTGTGTTAGAATATATAAACAACCGAAATCTCTCTAGCCGCAATTCCGGTAAGTGGGTAATGGTCTTGACTTGTCAAGCTTGAGCCTTTGACAAACACACTTACCGCATCAGCTCTCTGATGACTTCATCAGCCAAGGCAAGCCCTTCTTCGGTCAATCGATACAGATGGCCGCGAGAGGGGCTTTCCTGTGTGTTCCGGGTCAGAAGTCCGCGCGTGATGAGGGAGGAGAGCACCGGCGATTCGTCCGATTCGTCGAGCACGGCTCCGTGGGCGGTGCGCAGGCCCAGCATGATTTGCTCGTTGTAGAGGTCCGTGTCGGTCAGCGTCTCCGAGCCGCACGGGCGTTCGCCCCTCAGATAAGCCGCGAGGTCGGGCTCGTTCCAGCACCGCAGGCGCCGGCCGTCGTAGCTGTGGGCGCCCGGACCAAGCCCCAGGTAGGGCGTTCGGGTCCAATAGCTGCTGTTGTGTTTCGACTCGAAGCCGGGCAGGGCGTAGTTGCTGATTTCGTATTGGCGGAATCCGGCCTTCTGCAGGCGGCGGTGCAATAGGGTGTTCATGGCCAGGCAAAGGTCGTCGTTGGCCACGCAGAGGCTTCCGTCCCCGACGCGTCGGGCCAGTTCGGTGCCCGGTTCGACGCTCAGATTGTAGGCCGAAATGTGTTGAATGTCAAGACTTAACGCACATCCGATGCTATAGTCCAGGCTGGCCTCCGTCTGTTGCGGCAAGCCGTACATCAGGTCGATGCTGATGTTGCGCACATCGGCCTCGTCCTGCAGCAGACGGACGGCGTCTTTGGCCCTTTGCGCATTGTGCCGACGCCGCAGGAGCGTGAGTTCGTCGTCCACGAAACTTTGCACACCCATGCTCACCCGGTTGATCTCGCGGGGCAAGGCCCGGACGAAGTCGGGCGTGATGTCTTCGGGATTGGCCTCGAGCGTAAACTCCTCGACCTCCGACAGGTCGAAAATCCCGGCCAGTCCTTCCACCAGTCTCGCCAGCGCGGTGGCGGGCAGCTGGGAGGGAGTTCCGCCTCCGATATAGACGGTTCTTATCTTGTCCGGAACCGACGGTTCTTGGGAGGAAGGTCTTGAACCGAAGAAGTCTTTCCTGCCCCGGGCTTCGTCCAGCACCCGCTCTACATAAAGATTGCGATTCCTACTGCCTGTGGTCGAGTAGAAATCGCAATATATACAACGGGATTTACAGAACGGAATGTGGATGTAAATGCCTGACATTGACCATTATAAGTAGGACAAGAGCATCTTGGCGTTGGGGCTCTTGCGAATCTTGAGCAGGGCACGCTCGCGAATCTGACGTACGCGCTCACGGGTCAGACCGAGTTCTTGGCTGACTTCTTCCTGGCTCTTCTCGGGGCAATCGATGCCGAAAGTCTCTTTGATGATCAGGGCCTCGCGCTCCTTGAGAATGCTGTGCAGGAGGTTGTCGAGTTCGATGTGGAGCGACTCGTTGTTGAGCGAAGAGTCGGTTGCCTCGAGCTTGGTGTCGGGCGTCACGTCAAGCAGAGTGCCGTCCTCGTCGTCCTGCAGAGGGGAGTCAAGACTCACGCCGCGGCTGTTGGCGGCCATCGTCTCACGCACCTTCGATGCATCGACATCCAGTTCGTCGGCTATCTCCTCGATGGTGGCCGGACGGTTCTGTTCCTGCTCGTAGCGGTTCTGAATGACACGAATCTGACGTATGAGGTTGTTCTGGTTGCCCGGCAGACGGACCATACGGGCCTGCTCGGAGAGGGCCTGCATGATGCTCTGGCGAATCCACCACACTGCATACGAGATAAACTTGAAGCCACGGGTCTCATCGAACTTCTCTGCGGCCTTGACGAGACCGACATTACCCTCCGAAATCAAGTCAGAAAGACTCAATCCCTGATTTTGGTAAAGTTTGGCTACAGACACCACGAAACGCAAGTTGGCCCTTACCAGTTTGTCGAGGGCCACCTGATCGCCTTTGTGAATCTTTTGAGCCAGTTCGACCTCCTCGTCGGGAGTCACCATATGCTCCTTCGAGATGGCGGTCAGGTAACTCTCAATGGATTCCTCCGTTCGTCTTGTAATGTTCTGTGTAATCTTAATCTGTCTCATGCTCTATCAGAAAATTTACGAAATAAGCGCCCAAATTTAGACATTTAATTACAGAAATACAAAAAGAGGGGTGAAAAATTTCGTTATTTATGCAAAATTACCCCTATCTGTTAGCTTTAAGTAGCATTATAAGCTTCAGACTGAGGTCGAAGAACACTATTTTCGAGTTCACATTGAGCGTGACGTCTTTCTCGGCCAACTCGAGTTCGTGAAGGATGCCCTCGACGTTTCCGGCATTGATGAAGGGCGAGAACTTCTCGCTGAAGGCGTTCTCGTCCGGGCGCATGTAGTTGAGTTCGGGTTGGCGCAGGTTCTTGATGTAGTTTTCGCGCACCATATTCATGGCGTACTGCAGGAAGTTCTTCTGCTGCTCGCGGCCCAAAGCGGCCATTTCGTCGCTCCAACGCTTCATGTCGAACACCTTGCGGGCGTAGCTGAGGCGCATCACGGTGCAGAACTGTTCGAAATAGAGCTGGCGGTCTTCTTCCACGAGGCTCTTGACGTCCTGCTGCACGTAGTTGCCGTTGCAGTCCACGGGTTCGAGCTGGAGGGTCTGAATGCGGCTGCGCAATGTGCCGATGATGTTGCCGGGCTCGTTGCTGACGAGCAGGAAATGCGTCTTCTCGTACGGCTCTTCGATGATTTTGAGCAACTTGTTGGCGGCGTCTTCGTTGAGCTTCTCGGGCAGCCACAGGATGAGGATGCGGTAGTCCGATTCGTAGGGCTTGGTGCTCATGATGCGGATGATCCTATCCGCTTCGCTCACGAAGATGTGCGCCTGCTTGTTCTCGTCGCCGGCCTGCAGCCCGATCCACTTGGGCAGGGTTATGTAGGGGTCGTCGGTGAGCGCTTCCCGCCATTCGGAGAGGAAGTCCTCGCTGATGGAGGCGTCTTTGCCCGAACCGCCCTTGTTGATGAGCGGGAAGACCCAATGCAAGTCGGGGTGGCCCAACTTGGCGGCCTGGATGCACTCCGGACACTCGCCGCACGCGTCGCCGTCGTGCTTGTGCTGGCAGAGTATGTACTGCGCAGCCGCCCACGCCAGGGCGAGTCCACCCGTCCCTTCCGGACCGGATATCATCAGGGCATGGGGCAACCGGCCGCGGTCGATGGCGTCCCTTATCTTGCTGACGGCTTTGGGCTGTCGTGTGGCTATGTCCTTGAATAGCATTGTCGTAGAGGAGTTTTTTTGCGGGTCTTTGATTAAAAATTCTTTGATTTTTTACAAAGATATTTTTCAAAGCTTTGCTCTTGTCAAAGTTTTTTTCAAAAGCTTCTGCTTTATTCAAAATTCTTTGCTCTTTGTCAAAGTTTTTTCAAAAGCTTCTGCTTTATTCAAAATTCTCTGCTCTTTGTCAAAGTTTTTTTCAAAGATTTTGCTCTTTGTCAAAGTTTTTAATCTTATCAAAGATTTTGCTTTTGGTTAATGCTCTTTGAGCAATCCGGTCCGGTAGGCCACGAGAAGCTCTTTGAGATTGTTCACCTGGTCTTCGAGTTCCTTGCCCCGGTCGGTGTCGCGCACCAGCATGCGGTGGTCGGAAAACTCCATCAGCTGTATGCGGCTATGGATGTCCTGGCCCTCGCGGATGGCCTTTTCCTTGTTCTCGAAGTGGGCGTGCTCGACGAGTTGCAGGCCGTGGCTGTTGTAGATGAGCGTGTAGCCCGAAATGCCCGTCGTGGCGTGGTAGGGCTTGGAGAATCCGCCGTCGATGACGAGGCGCAGACCACCGGCCCGGACCGGCGATTCGCCCTTGAGGGTGCGCACGGGCACATGTCCGTTGATGATGCGGCTCTTGGTCGGGTCGAGACCGAACTCCCTCAGTATCTTGCAGCAGACGTCCTCTCGGTTGCCGAGCACGAAGTAAGCGCCTTTCTGCTCTTTGCACAACGCCTCGTCGCCAATGAAATAACGCTCGAATGTCGTCATCTTGTCTTTGTTGAACAAAGGCGACTGCGGACCGCACCAGAGGTAAAGCATGTAGTCGAGCGCGTTCTGCTGCTCCGCCGAACCGGGTGTGCTGAAGTAGGCTTTGCGGATGACGGAGTCGACCCGCTCCATGAGGGCGCGGCCCTTGACCATCTCGCCGTCCACCAGCACTTCCTCAAACTCGCCGGCCTGCGTGAGCGGGATGGCGGCATGGAACAGGAGGCAGTTGTTGCGCACCAGGAACAAGGACCCGTTCCGGTACATGCAGCGGAGGTGCTTCTGCAACTTCTCGGAGCGCCGGAAGGAGTGGGCGAGCTGCTGGATGAGGTCTTCCTCGCCGGGACAGAGCTTGTAGGGGTCGTCCTGGTTGAACGAAGGCAGGTTCTTGTCCATCAGCTCGTAGTCCTTGCCGCCTATGCGAATCGTGCCTTTCTCCTTGTCGATGAGGTGCAGAAGCAGCCGGTCGTCCATGTTCCACTCGGGATGGCGCTTGATGAGCTGGCCCGTCAACTTGAACTCGATGATCGAGATGCACTTGTGCATCTTGGCCATCAGCTGGGCGCTCCGCTTCAGTCGCGGATTGTTCTCGAAGTCCTTGGTCTGCCACATCTCGCAGGGGTCGTTGCCGTAGACGTCGATGGCCAGGGTGGCCAGCGGCAGGAGGTTGATGCCGTAGCCTTCCTCGAGCGTCTCGACGTTGGCGTAGCGTATCGAAATGCGGACCACGCTGGCTATGAGGGCCAGGTTGCCCGCAGCGGCGCCCATCCACTCGATGTCGTGGTTACCCCACTGGATGTCGAAGTCGTGGTACTGGCAGAGCGTCTCCATGATGCTGTAGGCCCCCGGTCCGCGGTCGTAGATGTCGCCCACCACATGCAGCGTGTCGATGACGAGGCGCTGGATGAGGTTGCAGATGGCTATCAGGAAGTGGTCGGCACGGTTGGTCTCGATGATGGTCTTGACGATGGCGTTGTAGTAGTTCTCCTTGTCCTTCTCATAGTTGTCTTCGTGCATCAGCTCCTCGATGATGTAGGCGAACTCCGCGGGGAGGTGCTTGCGCACCTTGGAACGCGTGTATTTCGACGACACGGCACGGGCCACAGTGATGGTCTGGTGCAGCTTGTCGCTGTACCAGTCGTACATCTCGTCCATCTGCTGGTGAACGAGGGCGAGCTTCTCCTCCGGATAGTAGATCAGGGCGCAAAGCTCTTTTTTCTGCTCGTCGGACAAGGTGTCGCCGAACGACTCGTCGACCTTGCGCCTCACCACGCCCGAAGCATTCTTGAGGACATGGTGGAAGGCGTTCGACTCGCCGTGCAGGTCGCTCAGGAAGTGCTCGGTCCCCTTGGGAAGGCTCAGGATGGCCTCCAGATTGATGATTTCGGTAGCCGCCGACGCGATGGTCGGAAACTTCTCGGACAGCAGTCTTAAGTATCTTATGTCAGCTTTCGCTCTTTCAAGTGTATTGGACATTGGCTTGTTCTATAGGTGCGGAACGGCCTTTCGGGCTGCGTTCCGCACGTGCGTGTTCACTTGAATATCTTGTCCATGGCCTGCGAGAGGTCGGCGATGATGTCGTCGGCGTTCTCGATGCCGACAGAGAGACGGATGAGGTCGGGGGCAATGCCTGCCTCGAGGAGCTGCTCTTCCGACATCTGGCGGTGTGTGTGGCTGGCCGGATGGAGCACGCAGGTCCTGGCGTCGGCCACATGGGTGACGATGGAGATGAAGTTGAGGTTGTCCATGAAGCGGATGGCCTCGTCGCGCGTGCCCTTCAGACCGAAGGCAATGACGCCGCACGAGCCGTTGGGCATGTACTTCTGGGCCAGGGCATGGTATTTGTTCGACGGCAGACCGCTGTAGTTGACCCACTTCACGTTGGGGTTCTTCTCGAGCCACTCGGCCACGGTCTGTGCGTTCTGGCAGTGCTGGCGCATGCGCAGGTGGAGCGTCTCAAGACCGATGTTGAGCAGGAAGGAGTTCATTGGAGCCGGAATGCTGCCGAAGTCGCGCATGAGCTGGCTGACGAGCTTGGTGCAGTAGGCCATCTTGCCGAACGCCTTGGTGTAGGTGAGGCCATGGTAGCTGGGGTCGGGCTCGGTCAGTCCCTTGAACTTGTCGCCGTAGGCTTCCCAATCGAAGTTGCCAGAGTCGACAACGGCTCCGCCCACCTGAGCGGCGTGGCCGTCCATATATTTGGTCGTGCTGTGCGTGATGATGTCGCAGCCCCACTCGAAGGGACGGCAGTTGATAGGGGTGGCAAAGGTGTTGTCGACCACCAGGGGCACACCGTGCTTGTGGGCCATCTTGGCAAAGCGCTCGATGTCGAAGACGTTGCCGCCGGGGTTGGAGATGGTCTCGCCGAAGAAGCACTTGGTGTTGGGCTTGAAGCAGGCCTCGATCTTCTCGTCGTCCCAATCGGGGTCGATGAAGGTGCACTCGATGCCGAGCTTCTTCATCGTCGTGCCGAAGAGGTTGAAGGTGCCTCCATAGATGGAGTTGATGGAGATGAAGTGGTCGCCCGACTCGCAGATGTTGAAGATGGCGTAGAAGTTGGCAGCCTGGCCTGACGAGGTCAGCACGGCGCCGACACCGCCTTCGAGGGCTGCGATTTTCTTGGCCACGGCGTCGTTGGTCGGATTGGCCAGACGGGTGTAGAAGTAGCCGCTGTCCTTCAGGTCGAAAAGACGGGCCATCTGCTCGCTTGTATCGTATTTGAATGTGGTGCTCTGATAGATGGGGAGCTGCTGAGGCTCGCCCTTGGTCGGCTGCCAGCCGCCATGTACGCAAATGGTTTCAAGATTCTTTTTCATTGTCGTAAAAGTATATGTTTTGTTGTGTTTGTCTGAATGTTTTGTCGTCTTTGTCTGAACGTTTTGTCGTCTTTGTCTGAATGTTTTGTCGTCTTTGTCTGAATAATTTGTTATATTTGTCTGGATATTTTGTCGTGTTTGTCTGCGTGTGCGCCCCGCCGGAGCTGCCTTTGCCGGCAAAAACGGCCGTTTTCTGCCATCCGGCATAGCCAATATGCCGGATTTCAAGGTACAAAGATACAAACTTGTTTTGTCATGGCAAACATTTTTTTGTAAATTTAGAAAAAAACACCATATTTGCCGGACGAACATTCATATTTGAGGAATATTATTCCGCCCATATATCAAAAATCAACCAGAAGTCTGCCGTGGGAAACCCCTTGTCGCAGACGACAATCAAAACCTACCTGAACAATATGCAGACCACACCGCAATTTCAGTACCACATCTTCAGTCCGTATCGTGTATGTCCGCTGGGCGCCCATGTCGACCACCAGCATGGACTGGTGACGGGTTTTGCCATCGACAAAGGCGTTGACCTATGGTTCGATGTGCGCCAGGACAGCCTGGTGCATCTGACTAGCCGGAGCTTTGACGGCGAGGTCAACATGGACCTCAACCGCCGTGCCGAGATACGCAAGCACGACTGGGGCGACTATGTGTGCGGTGCGGCCTATGCCCTGAAGAAGCGCTTCACGCTGCGCTACGGCATCGAGGGTGTCATACAGGGTTCGCTGCCCGTCGGCGGACTGAGTTCGTCGGCGGCCGTCCTCATCGCCTATGTGATGGCTTTTGCCAAGGCCAACGGCATCCAACTCGCGCCCTTCGAGGTGGTTCTCATCGCTTCGGAAGCCGAACGCGAGTACATCGGACTGAACAACGGCCTTCTGGACCAGACCTGCATCGCCCTCGGCAAGAAGAACGCCCTGCTGTTCCTCGATTGCGACAGCAACGACTACCGCGTCATCAAGCGCAACCCGTCGATGCCCGACTTCGAAATCGGCATTTTCTTCTCCGGTCTGACCCGTTCGCTAGTCAACAGCGACTATAACCTGCGCGTGTCGGAGTGTAAGGTGGCCGCCTGGAACATGCTGGCCTACACGGACCAGCCACTTAAGGACTTCAGCAAGACGTTCCTGCGCGACATTCCCAAAGCAACGTTCGAGAAGACGCGTTCTTCTATGCCCGCGCGTTTTGCCCGTCGAGCCGAACATTTCTATTCCGAGTACCGGCGTGTGCGCCAGGGCGTGACGGCCTGGGAAACGGGCGACCTCAACCTCTTCGGCAGACTCAGCTTCGACTCGTGCGAGTCGTCTATCCACAACTATGAATGCGGCAGCGCCGAACTTATCGCCATCTACAATATCATCCATACCCAGGAGGGCGTCTACGGAGGCCGCTTCTCAGGCGCCGGATTCAAGGGCGCCGTCATTGCCCTCGTCAATCCGGAGTACAAGGCGCAGATTGAAGAGAACTTGACCAAACAGTATCTCGCACAGTTCCCGGAGTACAGGAACACCTTCAAGGTCTATTGGGTCAAGACCGACGACGGCGCCCGGTTTGTGGAAGACTGATTGGAATGTTTTTGTTTCCTCTGTGACCCGAGCTTTCGCAGGTAGCGAATGAGGGATTTGCATAAAAGCGAATGAGGGATTTGCATAAATTAGTAAGCATTCTCTTCTTATTGTGACCCGAGTATTCGCAGATGGCAAATGAGGGGGTTACATGAATTAATAAGCCTTCTCTTATAGCGAATGAGGGGGTGTTTGAAACAAGAAAGCCTTTTTACAGGCAAAAAATCAAGCTTGTTTTAGTAGAAAAAATCGGGCTTGTTTCAGTAGAAAATTAAAGAAAAACAATGAAGAATATAGTAATAGCCGCAGGATATGCGACGCGTTTGGGCGAACTCACCAAGAACTTCCCCAAACCCCTGCTGAAGATAGGTGATTCGACCATTTTGGGCCGTATGCTCGACGACATCGACCGCATAGACGACATTGACGAGCACATCATCATCACGAACCACAAGTTTGCGGGCATCTTCGAAAAGTGGGCCCAGGAGCAGACTTACCAAAAGAAACTTACCATCGTCGACGACGGAACGACATGCAACGAGAACCGGCTCGGAGCGGTCTCTGACCTGCTCTTTGCCCTCGACCAGCTCCATGTGGACGAAGACATCCTGGTCGTTGCTGCCGACAATATCCTGTTCTTCTCGTTCCAGGAATTCGTCGACTTTGCCCGCGAGAAGGGGACAAGCTGCATCATGTGCCACCGGCAGCCTGAACTCGCCAAACTGCAGCGCACGGGCGTCGTAGTGCTCGACGAGCAGAACGGCGTGCTCAATATGGAGGAAAAGCCGCTTAACCCCAAGTCGCAGTGGGCCGTTCCGCCTTTCTACATCTACCGCAAGGCCGACCTGCCGCTCGTACGTCACTCGATTGAGAACGGCTGCGGCAAAGACGCTCCCGGCAATCTTGCCCACTATATGGTCGACCACACCCGTATGCACGCCTGGCCTATGTCAGCCGGACGCTTCGACATCGGTTCGCTCGACACTTACTACGAAGCCTGCGAGAAGTACGGCGTGAAGAAGTGACGGCGCGCTTCTGTATAGGTCTCGAGCGCGGCGCGTTTACGCTTTTTACGCTTTTACTATGGGCTCGTAATATAGGCTCGCCGAATGGCCTTCAAGCAGCCATATTTTGCAGCCCTATTGGAAAAATTTTGCGCCCCGGTTAGGATTTGTTTTTTCCCAACTGGGGTGATTTCAGTTGAAAGACAAAAAGACAAATGTGATTTCAGTTGAAAGACAAAAGACAAAGCGCCAATAGTCTCGTTTTGCGGCTATTGGCGCTCTTTTTTTGCTCTTTGGCACTTATTTGTTCTTTGTTCTTTGCTTATTTGCTTATTTGCGCTCTTTTCGCTCTTTGGCGCTTATTTGCTCTCCGATTGGTCATTGCCGGTTGCAAACTTGCCGTAGTGCACTTTTTCCCACTGGAGTTTCGCGGTGTCGTAAGGTTTGCGCTCCTCACCGGGATGGCCGATGCTTATCACACTGAGCACTTCGTAATCGGCCGGAATGTCGAGCAGCTTCTTCACATTGTCCGAAGCATTGAGTCCGGCCTCGTCCGTGCGGTTGCGCATATGTATCCACACCGAGCCCAATCCGAGGTCCTGGGCTTGAAGCATGATCTGCAGGGAGGCTATGGAGCAATCTTCCACCCAGGTGTCGCTTTCCTTCGGGTCGGCACACACGACGATGGCAAGGGCGGCTTCCGCCAGGGGAGCAGCGCCCTGCGACTTGGCTTCGGAGAGGGCTTTCAGCATGTCCTTGTCTTCGACAACGACAAAGTGCCAGGGATTCTTGCGCTTGCCTGCCGGCGACATCAAGGCGGTCTCGAGCAAAGTGTGTATCTGCTCGGGGCTGACGGGCTCGGTCGTGTATTTCCGATAACTGCGGCGATGGATTACGAGATTTTGAAAACCGTTCATAGTTTGTTTGTATTTGTGATTTTTGTTTGTATTTGTGATTTTTAAATGCACGCAAAAATATGCCTTTTATATGAAAAATCCAAGAAATAAGTCAAAAAATGCAAATAAATTTGTCTAGTTATCGTTTTCTGCCTATCTTTGCGCGCACATTATATAAAAACCATTTAAATCTATCGTTCTATAATGAGAAAACATCTTATCGCAATGACCGTCTTGGCAACGGGTGCCTTGTCTCTTTCTGCCAAGAGCAATGATCCGGTCGTTATGACCGTGGGCGGCCAACCTGTGACGAGTTCGGAGTTCGAGTATTTCTATACAAAAAATAACGACCAGGACGTAATCGAACAGAAGACTTTTGACGAATACGTCGATTTGTTCATCAACTACAAGCTGAAAGTCCTCGAGGCTTTGAGCCGCGGCATCGATACGACCCAATCGTACAAAGAAGAACTGGCCGGCTACCGAGCGCAGCTCGAAGAACCCTATCTGATGCCGGAGAGCTGGAAGGACGAAGCCGTGCAGGAGGTCCTCCAAAACCGGAAGACGGAGGTTCATGCCGCCCACATCCTGATCCGGCTTGACGAAAACGCTTCGCCCAAAGCCGAGGCAGAGGCTTATGCCCGTCTGGACAGCATCAGGCAGGAACTTGCTGCCGGTGCCGACTTCGACAGCCTGGCCCGCGTCAAGAGCGAAGACCCTTCGGCCAAACAGAACGGAGGCGACCTCGGCTACTTCTCTGTGCTGCAGATGGTCTATCCCTTCGAACAGGCCGCCTACGCAACCCCAGTGGGCGAGACTTCGGTGCTGAGAAGTTCGTTCGGCCTGCATCTGCTCAAGGTCATCGACCGCCGGGCCGCCAAGCCCGAGGTGCTCGTGGCCCACATCATGAAGATGTTCTCGCGCAATGTGCCGCCACAGATTGAGGCAGCCAACACGAAGCCCTACATCGACTCTGTCTACCAAGTGCTCTTGAGCGGCAAGCAGTTTGCCGAAGTGGCAACCACGGCCAGCGAAGATGCCTATACGGCCCGCAACGGCGGCGCCTATGGCTGGATCAACGGCTCGGCACGCTTCCCGAAGGAATGGATGGACGTGGCTTACGGTCTGAAGGTGGGCGAGATGTCCAAGCCTTTCACAACCGACTTCGGCTGGCACATCATGCTCAAACTCAACGAACGTACCGAAGCTCCCACCGACAGCGCTTCGCTTGAGGAACTGAAGACGTTGGTGACACGCGACCCCTCGCGTGCCGCTGCCTACCGCAAGAGGCTCGAGGAACGCTGGATGGCCGAGGACGGACTGAAAGTGAACGAGAAGGTCCTGAACGGCACAAAGCGCAACAAGGTGATGATGACCATTGGCAAGGAAAAGTACACGGCCGCCCAATATGACCAGTGGTGCCAGGAGAAGTATGGCGAGGATTTTGCCTACGTCAAGCAGGCCGATGCACTCGACGCCTACAAGCACGCCATGATAGCCGAATACGAGGCTACGCACCTGGAGGACAAGTACGAGGATTTCCGCAATCTCTATAAGGAATATCACGACGGCATCCTGCTCTTCGACGTGGCCAGCAAGGAGGTTTGGAACAAAGCCACGCAGGACACTGCCGGCTTGCAGAAGTTCTTCGAGGACCACCGCTCGCAATATGCCTGGTCCGAACCACGCTTCAAGGGCGCTTTCATAGAGTGTGCCGACGATTCGATGCTTCTTGCCGCTCTGAAGGCCATCTACGACAACACGCCCGACATTCAGGAATGTGCCAATCAGGTGCGCACCAGGATTCTGCCCGACTCTGTGCTGACGCCCGACCCCAAGCAGCCGCGTTTCCATATCGTCAACGGCCTGTACGCTCCTGGCGACAACAACACGGTAGACCGCGAACGGCTGAAGCTCGACGTGAAGCCCTCCGAACCGCGTGCAACGATGCCGGTACGGATGACTTACGGCCGGGTGCTCTACGCTCCCGAGTGCGTGGACGACGTGAAGGGTAAGGTAATCAGCGACTACCAGGACGAACTGGAGAAGGCATGGGTGGCTCAACTGCGCGCTAAGTTTGACGTAAAGCTCAACAAGAAGGCTCTCGACAAACTGCGCCCAACGGCCGAGGCCAAATAAGCGCGGCTCCCGCTCTGACAATTCTGCCTATTCTGCCGATTCTGACAAACGTGCAAGTGCAACAATCCAAAGACCGGACCGATGCGTAGTTTATGTCTTATCTCTTTGAGCGCCATGCTCCTGGCGGTTTCCTGTCAGGAGCCGGAAGACACGACTTTGGCCGTGGTCGGAAAGGCTTCGCTCAGCATGAAGGACGTAATGTCGCAAATGCCCATGAACCTGCACAATGCCGACAGTGCCGACTTCATACGCACCTACGCCGACAACTGGATTGACGAACAACTGCTCTTCCAGCAGGGCCTGAAACAACTGCCCGACCTCGACGCCCTCGAAAGGGAAGTGGCACAATATCGCCGCAACCTCATCGCCCAGACGTACATGAACGAGCGTCTGAAATCGTACACGAAAGAGGTTTCGGAGGAGGAGTGCCGCACCTACTACGAGACGTACAAGGACGATATGCGCCTGGACCGGCCTATCGTGCAGGGCATCTTTATCCAACTCTTTTCAGACACGAAGAAGATTAAGGACCTAAAGGGATGGCTGCAGCAGATGGGCAAGGGCAACACGGACCACGCCGAGGAACTGGAACAGTACTGCCAGCTCCGGGCCGTGTACTACGACAGCTTTATGGACCAGTGGATTCCGGTGTCTCTGCTGGTCGACCATCTGCCCGAATCGGCCATCGACTTGGCACAACTGCCCGACACGAAGGTCTGCGAGATGGATGACAGCACCTACACCTACCTCTTCCTCATCAGCGACTCGCGGCTGAAGGGTGAGGTCAAGCCTTTCGAATATGTCAGAAAGGACATTGAGGAGCTGCTCGTGCAACGTAACCGGAGCCAGTACCGTACCGAGTTGCGGAAGCAGTTGCGTCAGGAAGCGATAAAGTCAGGTGACTTGAAAATAAAATTCTAGTTGTTTTTCAGGATATTGTTTTCTGGAGAATTGGTTTCAGAATTTTCAGGAAATTGATTTCAGGAAATTGGTTTTAGAAAATTGGTTTCAGGCAACTTGAAAAATGAAATTGTAATTGATTTTGTAATTTTTTGTAAATAGATATAGATGAAGAAGATATTGTTGCCATTGGCATTTGCACTCGTCGGCGGTTCTTCGTTCGCTCAAGAAGCCGACAATGTCATCGACGAAGTTATTTGGGTCGTCGGCGACGAGGCCATCTTGCGCAGCGAGGTGGAACAGGAGCGCAAGCGTATGTTGTATCAGGGAGAGAAGATTGACGGTGACCCGTATGGCGTCATCCCCGAGCAGATGGCAATCCAGAAGTTGTTTATCAATCAGGCTATCCTGGATTCCATCGAGGTTACGGACGATGAGATTGACCAGCAGGTCGACGCCCAGTTGAACTACATGATTCAGCAAATCGGCTCGAAGGAAAAGCTTGAGGAGTATATGGATAAATCCATGAGCCAAATCCGCTCGGAATACCGCACGGCCTATAAGAACCAGGCCATCGTGCAACGCGAACAGCAGCATCTGACCGAGGATGTCAGCGTCACACCGAGTGAAGTGCGCGCCTATGTCGACAAATTGCCTAAAGACAGCATTCCGTTCATCCAGACGCAGGTCGAGGTGCAGATTATTGCCCTGCAGCCGCGCATCTCACAGCAGACGATTGACGGCATCAAGGCCCGCCTGCGCGACTATACGCAACGTGTCGTGAGCGGGGAAAGCCAGTTCTCTACGCTGGCCATTCTCTATAGCGAGGACCCGGGCAGCGCTCCGTTGGGCGGCGAACTCGGTTTCAAGACGCGCAACGCCTTTGTGCCCGAATTCTCGGCCGTTGCCTTCCAGCTGACGGACCCCAAGAAGGTGTCGAAGATTGTGGAGACCGAATTCGGCTACCACATCATCCAGCTCATAGAACGCCGCGGCGACCGCGCCAATTTCCGCCACATCCTGCTCACACCGCATGTGTCGAGCAAGGAACTCCAGGAGGCGCGCAATGTGCTCGACACGGTGCGCATGGAACTGGATTCGGCCAAGTACACATTTGAGGAGGCTGCCCGTGCTCTGTCGAGCGACAAGTCGACGCGCAACAGCTCGGGTCTGATGACTTCCGAACGCACGGGTACGGCACGCCAGTTTATGGAGGAATTGCCAAGCGAAGTGGCCCGCGTGGTCAGCTTGATGAAGGAAGGCGACATTTCGCAGCCCTTCACGATGAAGGACTCGAAGACGGGCCGCGACCAGGTGGCCATCGTCAAGCTGAAGAAACGCATCGAAGGCCACAAGGCAACCTATTACGAGGATTATCAGACCCTGAAGAGTCTGTATGAAAGTCATCTGCAGGCGGAAATCTTAGACAACTTCATCCGCACCAAGCAAAAGGAAACCTACTGCAAAATCAGACCGGGATGGGAAAAGTATGACTTCAAGTATCCGGGATGGGGACAGAACGAAGCCGGAAAGTAACGTTTGGGTCTGCATTCTATTCCGTTTTCTATTCCGTTACATAATCAGCATTGAAACATAATCTGTTCTACATATTATCGGCCTGTCTTTGGACTGTTGTGACGATGCCCGCCGTTTGGGCCGCGACACAGCAGCCCGTGCGTGTTGTACACCTGGAACATGCCAACACGCTGTCGTTCGACAAAAGCAAAGACAGCGAACGACAGGTGCTGCGCGGCGATGTGCTGTTCCGCCAGGACAGTATTTGGATGAAGTGCGACAGTGCCTATTTCTATCAGTCGAACAACTCGTTCGAGGCTTTCAGCAACGTGCACATGTGGGAGGGCGATACGCTCGAGATGTGGTGTGACAGCCTATCGTACAACGGCAATACGATGATTGGCGAACTGTACGACAATGTGCGTATGCGGCACGTCGACACACAACTCTTCACGGAGTATCTGATCTACTACAGGCAGGAAGGCAAGGCCCACTATCCCTACAGCGGCTGGATTGTCAACCCGGAAAACCACCTGCAGAGCGACCTCGGCTGGTATTACACCGGAAGCCGCATGTCGGAGTTCAGAAACAACGTGGAGATGCGCAATTACGACTTCTCCGAAATGCCTGAAGAGGAACGGCCGTCTTACCCCGACATCGCCTCCGAAGACTACCGGCCCCAGATGACCTTACAGAGCGACACGCTGCAGTACAGCTTCGCAACCAAAGACGCCTGGCTGCTCGGGCCTTCGGTCATCGTCAACGACACAGCTACGCTCTACACGGACCTGGGCATCATGAACACCGATACCGACCGGTCCTGGCTCTACAACCGTTCGCGCGTAGTTTCGCCAGGGCGCTTTGCTACGGCCGACACGCTGTATTATGACGGCAAGGCGGGCTTTGGCGAAGCTTGGGGCAATTTCGTGGCCCACGACACGGTGAACTCCATGCGCATAAGCGGCGACTACGCCTGCTATGTCGACTCTCCGCAGGTAATGACCGTCACGCGTCGGGCTTTGGCCCTTGAGTTCTCGTCGTCGGACACCCTGTATCTTCATTCCGACACAATTCGTGCCTATACCGCCTACAAGAGCGACTCCGTGCAGCTACAGAAAAGTGAGGCTGTGATGCGCGACTCGGTGTTGACCGATTCCATCTACTATACGGACTCGCTCTTCACGGACACCATAAACTATTTGGTTTGTTTCCACAATGTCCGTTACTATCGCATAGACCTGCAGGGCGTCTGCGACTCGCTCAACTATAACCTCAACGATTCGCTGGCCACCTTCGTGGGTAATCCGGTCATGTGGAACGGCCAGTATCAGATTACCGGCGACACGATTTTTGCCTATATGGCCAACAAAGGAGGTATAGACCGCGCCTACATCCACGACCAGGCTTTTCTGATTCAGCAGCACGACTCCATCCACTATGACCAGATTATGGGCAAGACGCTCGTCTGCTGGTTCGACTCGTCGAGGTTGGACCGTATGGACATGACGGGCAATGTGCACACCATCTTCTATCCTGAGGACGGCAAGTCGGACGAGAAGGAGTTGATAGGCCTGAATCAGGTCATTGGCAACTATCTCTCCATTTGGTTCAAAGACCAGAAGCTGGACCATCTGCGTATCTGGCCACAACCCGTCGGGTCTTTTACCCCGATTCAACTGGTCACGCCCGACATCCTCTATCTGGAGGGCTTCCGATGGATGTCTTATCTGCGTCCGGACAGTCCTGAGGACGTAATGAGGGATGTGCGAATGAAGGCGGAGGACCAAAAAGAGTCGGTTCGCCTGTTCGACGACCGCGAATTAAACGGTTGGTAACCTAATTAGTCAAGGAGTTCTAGTATGAGTATTTTCACTACCCGCAAACCCAAACACTTCCAGCGTCAATACCGTTTCGCCAACGAACGGAAAGAATACATTGAGTCGCGCAGAAGGGCCATTATGTTCGAAAACGGACAACTTCCGATGGAGGACATGAAGGCCGAGGAACTGCTGCATGGCAAGTTCGTGAACGGGACCACACACTTGCGCCGTCGCCTGGAGAAGGACGGAGACAACCCGGATGCCAAAAAAAAGCGCTACGTCAAGATGGCCGTTTGGCTTGTCGTGCTCGTCGTCTTGCTTTACTGGCTTGTGAAAACGGTTTATTTTAGCTGATTCCGAACATGGACATCATACATCTTTTGCCTGACAGCGTTGCCAATCAGATTGCAGCCGGCGAAGTCGTGCAACGTCCCGCTTCGGTCGTGAAGGAGTTGCTCGAAAACTCCGTCGATGCCGGGGCGACGGACATCAAGGTCGTACTGCGCGAATCGGGCAAGGAACTTATACAGGTCATTGACAACGGACAGGGAATGTCGCCGACTGATGCCCGTATGGCTTTCGAACGTCATGCTACAAGCAAGATTTCGAAGGCCAACGACCTCTTTTCCCTCCATACGATGGGATTCAGAGGCGAAGCTTTGCCCAGCATCGTGGCCGTATCGGAGGTCGACTTGCGGTCAAAGAGGGACTGCGACGAGACCGGCATTCATCTGCGTATGGCCGCCAGCCAACTTCAGTCGCAGGAATCCATCATGTGCACAAAGGGAACGAACATTGAGGTGCGTAACCTCTTCTACAACGTTCCCGCCCGACGGAAGTTCCTGAAGAGTGACCAGACGGAACTTTCGAACATCATCGCGGAGGTGCAGCGCGTGGCTTTGGCCAACTCGCATGTCGGCTTTACGGTGAGCCACAACGACACGCTGCTTTTTCAGTGCCCGCCCGGCAACCTGAAGCAGCGCATCCTGCAACTGTTCCCTAAATCCATGAGCCAACAGCTGCTTCCCGTCGGCGTAGAAAATGAACTCGTCAACGTGGAAGGCTTTATCTGCCAGCCGGAAGGGGCGAAGAAGAAGGGCTTCCTACAGTACTTTTTTGTCAACAACCGCTACATGCGTCACCCTTATTTCCATAAGGCCGTGATGGAGTGTTACCAGAACCTGATTCCCGAGGGATCGCAACCCAGTTATTTCATCTATCTGACGGTCGACCCGGCTTCCATTGATGTCAACATACATCCGACCAAGACGGAAATCAAATTCGAGAACGAAGCGGCAAGATGGCACATTCTGATGGCTACGGTCAGGGAGGCTTTGGGCAAGTTCAATGCTGTTCCAACGATAGACTTTGACCAAAACGACGCTCCCGAGATTGCCCCCTTCGACCCGATGAAGCCGTTGCCCCAAGAACCTAAAGTGAAGTTCGATGCCGGTTACAATCCATTCGGCAAAAGCCAGTCCGTACAGAACTGGCAGACGCTGTACGAGGATTTCTCGCATTCGAACGACCGGCCGGAGTCGTTGTCAAGCAAGATAACGGGGGTGGAGTCGTTACCGAGCCGGTTGTCGACCGTGCTGGACGATGTGCCGGATTGCCCGGCTCCGGAACATCCGGACGGACTTCAGTTACACCCTTCACAGGAAGCGCCGAAAAGGACGTTTAGGAAATATCTGCAGATTGCCGGAAAGTACATCGCCGCGTCGTCGAAACAGGGACTGATGCTTATCGACCAACACCGTGCGCACATGACGGTCCTCTACGATATGTACTATCAGCAGATTTGCCAGCATCAGGGGGTGAGCCAACAGGAACTGTTTCCGGAGATTATCGAAATCCCGCAGGCCGACATCCCTATTCTGGAGTCCATACTTCCGACCTTGAAATCGTTGGGATTCGAACTCGACAACCTGGGGGGCGGAAGTTATGCAGTCAACGGCAAACCGGCCTCGGTCGACAAATCGCTGAATCTACATGAACTCATCTTCCAGATGATTGAGTCAGCCAGGGAAGACCATTCTGTCCGCGAACAGCTTGACAAAAGGTTAGCTCTGCAATTGAGCAAGACGCAGGCTCTTCCTTACGGGCAGGTCCTGTCGGAGGAGGAGATGCTGCAATTGACCGACTCTTTGTTCAGTATCCCGGACCATACGTATTCCCCAGACGGTCATCTAATCGCGGTCATGCTGCCGGTCGACGAATTGTCCGCAAGGTTTTAAGTCGACAATTGCCGCAAGGTTTTAAAGGTTTTAAATACACACTTTACTTTATATATGTTATTCGCTATTTGTTTGCAACCCTTCATTCCGATGAGGGCATCAGCCTCCGAACGGTCGGAAATGGTTAATCAGATGCTCTTCGGCGACACTTTCCGCATCATCGAGGAACTTCCCCGATGGTATAAGGTCATCAGGGACTGCGACCAGTATGAGGGTTGGATAGACTGGAAAACGGCAACCCTGCTCAAGGAACAGGACTATCGGCACTACCTCTCTCAGTCTGAGAATGCATTGTTACTCCGTCAGCCCTACAACGTAATTTCGGAACTCGGAAAGGGTGGACAGTCGGTAAGTCTGTATTTGTCATGGGGCAGCCGAATCTTTGACATGGACGAAGTCGGCATAGAATTCCAGGTGCAGGGACACCGCTTTGACGTACCGCCTATGAGTTGTGTGGAACCGATGAAAGCCTCTTCCGTTTCACGCAATGCCTGCGCCAAATTTCTCTTGCAACAGGCCCGTATGCTGGTCAACGTGCCTTACCTTTGGGGTGGCTGTTCGGCGTTCGGTCTCGATTGTTCCGGTTTCACGCAGACGTTGTTCCGCTTTATCGGGATTTCCTTGCCGCGAAATGCTTCCCAGCAGGCCGAACTAGGTGAAGAGGTTGACTTCAGCCATTGTCTAGCGGGCGACCTCGCTTTCTTCGGTCGTGAAGGCAAAATCAGCCATGTGGGATTGTGCGACAACGAGAACCGCATCCTGCACTGTTCTTCGCGTCTTCACTACGACACGCTGAGGGAAGACGGCATCTTCAGCGAGGAGAGACAGGAGAAAACTCATGACCTGGTTTGTATACGCCGGTTCTTCTGAAATGTAAGAAGCTATGGATAAAAAACTTATCGAATCTTTATATGCTGTCTATTGTCAGCATCCACTGATTACAACTGACAGCAGAAATTGCGTGCCCGACGCTCTCTTTTTTGCCTTGAAAGGTGAAAGGTTTGACGGCAACCAATATGCAGCCGATGTCTTGTCGAAAGGCTGTGCACTGGCCGTGGTCGACAACGCGGATGTCGTTCCGCAAGCCGACCGCAAGACGGAAGGAAGCGACGGCTCCTTGGCCTATGGGCAGCACGGACGCTATTTCTATGTGCCTTCCGTCCTGACGATGCTGCAACAACTGGCAGCCTGGCACCGGGAGCAGTTCAGAACTTGGACGCACCCCGTCACTGTAATCGGCATTACAGGCACAAACGGAAAGACAACGACCAAAGAACTTATAAAGGCCGTCCTGTCGCAAAAGTACAGTGTACTGGCAACGGAAGGAAATCTCAACAACCAAATCGGAGTGCCTATCACTTTGCTGAAGATTCGTCCCGGACATGAGTTCGCCATCATCGAAATGGGGGCTAACCACCCTATGGACATCGCTGACCTGTGCGAGATAGTCCGTCCGGATTACGGACTGATCACGAATGTCGGGAAGGCACATTTGCTGGGATTCGGAAGTTTGGAAGGCGTGATAAGTGCCAAGACGAAATTATATGCCTCCATTCGCCGTTCCGGAGGCACAATCTTTGTCGATTGCGGCAATGAACATCTGATGTCTCATGCAACGGATGTCAAAAGGGTCACTTACGGCAATGCCGATGCCTCGTCCGTAATGTCAGATTCCAACGCGGAACGTCAGTCCGTACAGGGGCGGATTCTCTCGGCTTCACCTTATTTTCAGCTCGAACTCATCGTCGAGGGCGAGTCGCCGGTGGCGGTCAAAACCAACCTGATAGGCGACTATAATCTCATCAACGTCATTGCCGCATCGGCTATCGGCCACCATTTCGGGGTTTCCGTGTCTTCCATCCAGCAAGCTATCGAAGGCTACGTTCCTCAAAATATGCGTTCGCAACTGGTTGACCTCGGCTACGGCAACTATATGATATTGGATGCTTACAATGCCAATCCCACAAGCATGAATGCAGCCATACGGAGTTTTGCGCAAAATGACGCCCCGCACAAGAATCTGATTTTGGGCGACATGCGCGAACTGGGAGAGGAGTCGCACCACGAACATCAGGCCATACTTCAGCTCATAGCTCAACAGTATACCCAGCATTTCGAGTTCGTCCTTTTGGTAGGACAGGAGTTTGCCGGAGCTTTCAAGGCCGAATCCAATGACGAAGCCGTAAAGTTGGCCCGTCAACAAGTGCGCTGTTACGCCGATGTCGAGGCTCTTTGCTCCGATACGGCCGTGTTGAAGAATCTGGGCGGAACGACTCTCGTGAAGGGTTCCCGTGGCATTCGTCTCGAAAAGGTGGCAGATACGATTAGGGAATTATGAAGTTATATATGATCAGGCATGGAGAGACGGACTGGAATCGGGCAAAACGGTTTCAGGGACAAGTCGATGTACCTCTGAACGAATATGGCCGCAGACTTGCTGAAAAAACACGCGACAATATGCCCGTCGTACAGTATGACCGGGTCTATTGTAGTCCGCTTGTGCGAGCTGTCGAGACGGCTGAAATCTTGCTGAAAGGTCGCTTCCCTCTAGACCGTATACGGAAAGACAAGCGTATCATTGAGATGAATTTCGGAAAATATGAGGGTTCCAGTATAGAACAAGCCGGACAAGACCCCAACCATCCGTTGTACAATATGCTGTGGCACCCAGAACTCTACAATCCTGCGGGTGAAGCAGAGAGTTTTACGCAACTTGTGGAAAGGAGCGGGGCGTTTCTGAGAGATGAGATTTTGCCTTTGGAAAAGGGGATAAGAAAGGAAAATTCTTCTGAATGGCTCGTAGAACCTTGCCGTAATGTCCTTATCGTGGCCCACGGAGCCTTGATCAGGAGCATAGTCGTAGCGGTAGGCAAGAAGGAAATCAAGGACTTTTGGGGAAAGAAATACATGAATTGCTGCCAAACTATCCTGGATATTACTGAAGGTCAAGTCACTTTGGACAAGGAAGCTGAAATATATTATGATCCAACCGATTGTGAACCGGGTTGGGTAAACAATCAGAAGAAATGAGAGTCGTAATCCAACGTGTGCAGCACGCTTCCGTCACCATCGACGGCAAGTTGAAGTCTCGAATTGGCCAGGGACTTTTGGTCCTTGCCGGATTTGAATCGTCCGACACCGAGCAGGATGTCCAATGGATAACCCGTAAGTTGTTGGGACTTAGAATCTTCGACGATGCTAATGGCGTGATGAACCAGTCTGTGACCGACATTGACGGAGAGATTCTCATTGTGAGTCAATTCACTCTGCATGCCTTGACGGCCAAAGGCAACCGGCCCAGTTATATTCGGGCAGCAACTCATGACATTGCCATACCGCTCTACGAGCTGTTCTTAAAGTTGGCGGACGAAGGTCTTCCAGGCAAAATCTGCAGCGGAACTTTCGGAGCGGACATGAAAGTCGATTTGCTCAATGACGGACCCGTAACCATCTGCATGGATTCCAAGCGAAAGGAATAATATTCGGCGAATAAGAATAAAGGAATAACATTCGGAAAATAAACAAAAATCTTTCCTAGAATAATCAATCTTTGACTTGCATCTTTCTTTGAATAACCATCTAGAGTTCTTAGAGAGTTTCAGCTAATTTCTATATTTGCCTCCGATGTGACGCAAATCGACTTGAAATCCGAACCAATCCAAAG
>CAVGQN010000015.1:0-22630 GCA_963631395.1 bacterium | reverse complement strand
AATCCAAAGTCTTATCAAACTCTTATTTGAGCCTTTTCCTATTCCTAAAAAAGTCAATATCTTTTTATTCTGGAATTAGGATTATGTAAAGTTACTTTATTATAGTTTCTCCCTTTTGGCGTTTTTCCCTTTTGATAAACTTATATATAAGAACTTTATTCAAAGCCGTTGAACTAACTTTAAGTTCAGAAGCAATGAGCAATTTTATCGATTTGTCTATGTAATTTTTTGAGCCAGCGATATATTATATATTGCTTGAGGCAAAGAACGCATTGCCGACTAATGACATTTCTGGCCAATAGGTCGTTGCTTTGCCTAGAACCATGAGAAACAGATACTGCAATATATGTGTACTCGGGAACATTTGGCATTTTTGTCCGAAATGTTCTGCCTCAATATCTTTGAAAACCAAATAATCTTTATGAGTAGGTTTTGAATCTAATACGTGCCACGATACAGCACCAATTTCTGAAAGACATTCCATCTGTTGTACATCAACAAAAGGGATTATTTCTTTTACAAGGTCCAAAACAGAGTTATTATTTATCAAACTTAGATTCCTTTGCCATTCAGGAATAGTGCATTGCTTAAATCTAGGTATTACAATACCATCTTTATCCATGTAACCAATGGTAGTATTATCAGATGTGATAGAGAAATAATTTTCACAAATAAAAACTGACGGTATCGTATCATGGCATGTTTCATTCTCTAAATATTTGTAACTCACATACTCACCACAAGATGACAACACTCTGTCCCTCAGTGTGCCAAAATAATATGTCGTAGGAGCAAGGAAACCTTCTTTTTGAAAGATTTTTGAGAAAACCTTACGTCCTGATCCGGTCCAACCCAGGTCTACAATCCCCACCTTGTCATCTTTTGATATACCAAATTGTTCTATATATCGCAAAAACAACTTCCTAGAATCTTTAGACTTATTCTTAATAAAGTCAATAAAATCAATGTTGCCAAGAGCTTGTTCAACATTATCAAAGTCGGCAGGATAGTCTTCCACTGAGAACTCATATTTAAATTGTTTCCATGACAACGACTTACATTCATTGTCACAGTCTTTGAAATCTGCGAGTTCACAATTGTACAAACTTGGGAGATATAGCGACAACCTGGATACATAGAAATAATGCATCTCTATGCCTGTCTTTTCTCTCTTCTCGAGTACCTGGGCTATCTGATGAAAGAGCAAACTGTCTCTAGCAAAGAATAAAATTTTATTAATGCCAGCCTCCTTCGTTTTCCTCAAGATTCAGGCGACAAACGGCAAGTAAGTAGTTGTTATAACATCAGCTGCTAATGTCTGTGCATGTGTGTATCCTTTGCTTAATCTGACTGATCGTGAACAGCCAGCTAAAAGAGCCTCTGCTGAAAACTCCGACTTATTTTCTTGCCATAACGATTCATAACGATTGTATTCATGTTTTATGTGATGAGGGTAAAGTCCTGCCTTACGTGCCATCTTTACATCACTATACATATTATCGCCATAATGATGCCAGTGTTTTATGGAAAGTTCATTTCCGACATAATTATATAGGGCACCATCGTATTTTGAGCAGTTGCATTCACAAGATACAAAAATTGAGTCACAATCGTTCAACAATTTTTCTCTTTTGAGAACTTCTTTCAAGAAGTTAGAAGAGAGATACATATCTGAAATAAAAATTATTTTATGTCCTTTTAATCTATACTCTTTAATTTTTATTCTCAAGACGTCCACTCCACATAACAATTCTCTCTCTAGTTGTTCTTCTGCGGAAGTAAGTGCATTTGCAGAAAGTTGCATATAGGGCAATCCTATGCATTGGTAAATTTGCAGCAAAGTCGGGTATTTTGTACCATACGCGTTCCTTGCCCTTTCTTCTGCATAGAAACGCCGTTGGGTAGCAAACTCCATCGCCTTTGTGTTATCTCCAGGAAAAAGTCTTTTACCTAAAAGATAATATACGGCATTAGGGTTACCACACTTGCGAACCAAACATGTGTCAAAGATGTCAAAAGATATGACTTTCATAGATTTGTTATTTCATCATTGTCAAAATCCAACACGTAAAACATAATATGTGTAATAGGCAATCACAAAATATATCCCCTCAACATTCTTGTTTTCGCTTTCCGTGTTCACCTAAATTTGCAGATTCAAGCAACTGTCCTATCTGTTGGCAGATTCTATCATCTTGGCAATCCGGTTGTTGAAGGATTCCTGAGCAAGGAGTTCTTCGAGCGAAATATGCATCCGATACCGCCAATAGTGATGCGGATTGGCCGGGATGTTGATTCGTTCGGCATCAGCATCGGCAAGACGGAGGTTGTCATCGATGGACAACCAGTCCTGGAAAGGCAAGATGCACAACAATGACGGACAAGCGAGATGGTCACCGATGATGCGGGCACAAACCTCCGGAGTAGCGACCGACGGACAAGGACCGTCACAACCAAGTTCTTCGTGCCAGTATCTTTGGGTTTGATTAGGGTCGAGTGTCCACCATTGGCGAAGTGTCTCCGTGTCGTGCGTACCTGTCGTACAGACACTGTGGACTGGATAGTTGGCCACATGCGCAAAGAGATGTCCGGGCTCTTTGGGCATGCGCTGAATCTCGAGAGAGAGAATCTGCAGAGCATTCATAACCCACGGCACACAGTCAGGAACCATGCCGAGATCTTCGCCACACACTATCATTTGTGTCGCCTGAATCAGAGGAGTCAGTTTCTGCATCGCGCGGTCGTACCAGAATTGGTTGTGCCTGCGGTAGAAATAGTCGTCGTACAAGTGGTTGAAGGCCTGCTTCTCCCCTTCCGTCAGGCACGTGTACACGTAGTCCAACTGGACGGAAATGCGCGGATGATACAGACCGGAAGTCCGATGGTCTTCGACAAACAAGACATCGGAAACCAAACTATAGACGGCTTCTTTCAGTTCTGTTGTTGCAGAATCGTGCTTAATGGTTGCAGGATTAAACTCCGTGCTTGCAGACTCGTGTCCCAGGGCTGCTGAATCGTGCTCAAGGGTTGCAGAATCGTGCTCAATGGCAAAAAACTTCTCAATCTGGCGTTGCGTCGCAAACTGAGGTTTCATTTGCCACTTGCCATCCGGTTTCGGGTCGAGGAAGACCTCTTTGACAAAGGTCACGGGGTCTTTTCCTCCCAGCCATTCGGTTTGTTCTTTCTGATAATGAGAGAGTTTGCCGATGCGCTGTTCGAGAAGTTCGTCGGTAATCATAGGTTCCGTCATCCACTCTTTGCAGAAAGTCAGGCCATAGGATTCGATTTCCTTGGGCGACATCGGCAACGAAGGAGAGAATTGACCCAACAAGCCATGTACGGCATGTGTAGGGATTTCCCAAATGCGGAAGAACCCGAGTATGTGGTCGATGCGATAGGCAGAGAAATATTCCTGCATCTTGCGGAATCGCCGTAGCCACCACTGTAGACCGTCGGCCTGCATGGCTTCCCAGTTGTAGGTCGGGAAGCCCCAGTTTTGGCCGTTGGTCGAGAAAGTGTCAGGCGGAGCACCTGCAGAACCGTTCATATTGAAGTACGACGGAGCCACCCATGTCTCAACCGAAGTCCGACATACACCGATGGGGATATCTCCCTTCAGGATGACATTGTTCTGGCGTGCGTAGGCCGAAACCGCAAGCAGTTGCTCGTGTAGAGAGTATTGCAAGAAGTAATAGAAACCTACACTTTCAGTCTCCGCATTGGTGAAATCCGCGATTTCCGTTTCGCTATATGTGCTGTACTTGGGCCATTTGGTATAGTCGGAAGTGCCGTAAGTGTCGCGTAGGACGGAAAATGCTGCGTACGGACGAAGCCAAACACTATTAGCTTCATAGAAGGTTTGAAAAGCTTCCGATGCGAGACACTTCTTCCCTTCTTGCTTGTAGATATCATGCAAGTAGGCACGTTTGACTTCGTTTACGGCTTCGTAATCGATTTGACTGAGGGCATTCAGCCGCTTGCGTTTCGCTTCATATTCCGCCGTCTTTTTCTTGCTTTTCAACGCCGGCAACTGTCGCAGGTCGATATATTGCGGATGCAAAGCATAGACGGAAATGGAGTTGTATGGATAAGAGTCCGTCCATTTTCCGGTATCGGTCGTGTCGTTAATCGGAAGAATCTGAACGGCCTTCATCCCCGTCTTGACGGCCCAGTCGACCAGGGTCTTCAAATCGCCGAAATCCCCGACTCCGAAACTTCCTTCGCTGCGCAAGGAAAAGACCGGGATGGCAACGCCTGCCACACGCTTTTCGTCACACCAAATGTCATCGCGTAACATCGGTTCTTCTGCTTGAGACACATTTTCGATGACGTGTGCCATACAATTGCGTTCCTGACGGATGCAGTTGCCTTCGCGGAACACTCCATAGCGGTACAGAAGCGGTAAACCGCCTTTCGGGAGTCGGATGTCGGCACTCCCTTCCCACACCTTGCCGTCAGATGTCGAAAGCGGGACAATCTTGTCGGAAATGATGACCCCCAGCGATTCGCCCCAAACGGTATGATATATGATTTTGAATTTGATTTCCATACTTATTCGTGTATTTTCTTAAACACCTTGTTTCCTTTAGATTGTATAGTTTATTCTTGTAAAACCGATTTCCTTACAGAACCGGCTTCTTATGTCAACTTATAAGTGCCAGCTTGGTTGTATTGGCTTCAGCAAAAATCCATTACTTATATCAGTATCAATCAGTTGAAGACAATATAATTAAGGAAAAAACTTGGCTACCAAAGCCTCGGCACACCTCTCCCCGTCCATGGCTGCACTGACAATGCCGCCTGCATAGCCGGCGCCCTCTCCGCAAGGATATAATCCCGACATCGTGAGGTGACACAACTGCTCGCGGTCTCTGGGAATGCGGAGCGGCGACGAAGTTCTGGTTTCGGCAGCAATCAGCATGGCCTCGTTGGTCAAAAAGCCTCGTGCATTCTGGCCGAATGTGCCGAAGCCAGCCTGCAACCGGGAACCGATAAACTCAGGCAGCCACATGTGCAACGGAGACGAAACCACCCCGGGAGCATAGGAAGAGTCAGGCAAAGAGTCGGACAACCTGCCACGCACAAAGTCTACCATACGCTGAGCCGGAGCCGTCTGTTTCATTCCGCCCTTCAGCCAGGCATTCCGTTCGATTTGCTCTTGCAGCATCATCCCGGCCAACACCGAGTCGCCGGTAAAGGTTTCCTTCATTTCCTCGAGGAAAAGTCCGGTCGGCAATCCTTCAACGGATTCCCCCTCCAGGATCCCCGACAAATCTTCCGGTCGGATTTCGACAACCATAGCGGAATTGGCCCAACGCGAAGAACGAGAGGACGCCGACATTCCGTTTACGGCCACTTGTTGCGGTCCTGTGGCAGAGGGGACGACAACGCCACCCGGACACATGCAGAATGAATATACGCCACGGCCATTGCTCTGCGTCACAAAACTATATTCGGCAGCTGGCAGAAACTTGCCCCTCCCCGCTTCGCTATGGTATTGTATTTTGTCAATCAAAGTCTGCGGGTGCTCAAGTCGAACTCCCATGGCCATACCTTTCCGTTCCATGGGGATGTGCTCGCGATAAAGCATCCGGTACACATCCCTGGCCGAATGTCCCGTAGCCAGGATGACGGGACCGAGATACTCCTCCCCTTTGTTAGTCCTGACACCGACCACTTGATTGTCTTTCGTCAGGAGTTGGTTGACAACCGTTTCGTAGTGAATTTCCCCTCCACACTTCAGGATTTCGTTTCTGATGTTGGCTATTACGGCCGGCAACCGGTCCGTACCGATATGGGGATGAGCGGCGTCGAGAATGCCCGTGTCGGCACCGAATTGGCAAAGGCGTTCGAGGATGCCCCGCACATTGCCGCGTTTCTTGCTCCGCGTAAAGAGTTTGCCGTCAGAGAAAGCCCCTGCTCCACCTTCACCGAAGCAGTAATTGCTTTCCGGATCAACCTGTTGTTGTCGGGCTATCTGGGCCACATCCCTACGCCGGTCCGTTACGTTGCGGCCACGTTCGAAGACGATGGGCTTTATGCCGTTTTCGATGAGTTTGAGTGATGCAAAGAGTCCTCCGGGCCCAAGCCCGACCACAATAGCCTGTCTGTCACCATTTACTTCTTTATAGCATTGAGGTACAAAAAGTTGCTGTGGCGGTTCTTCGTTGATGTAAAGGTCCATCTCCAACTGAATCATCACTTGGCGCTGACGGGCATCAATACTTCGGTGTACGGTTCTGAGTCCGCGTATCGAAAGTGGGGAAACTGCAACTTGCCGTGCCAGTTCCGTCTTCAGTTTTTGCGGGTCGGTCCATATTTCGGGACGGACACGAACCTTGATGTTCTTTATCATCTTCTGATATTACTATTTTATTGTATTCGTGCAAGTTACACATTAGAATCTGCACGAAGTAAGGGATTTGTTGCTGTTGTCTTAGTATTACTGTTCTTGTGTACTACAGCTCTTAGCATTACAACTCTTGAGTATCACAATCCTTGAGTACTACTGCATGCGGATTGCCAGACGAGTTTAATCCAGGATACTACAAATCTTGAGCACTACAATTCTTGACAGATACCGAGTTCGCGGTGCGTCAGAACTATATGCAATCCGGGATGTAATGACTTCAGATAGCGGGCTAGATGTTCAGCGCAATACACGCTGCGGTGTCTGCCTCCCGTACACCCGAAATTGACGACCAGGCTATTGAAATGCCGCACCAAGTAGGTGTCTACGGCAGGGTTGACCAAAGCGTAGACATGCTCGAGGAATTGCGGTATAGTGAGCTCTGTTCCAAAGGGTTTGTGCTCCGGATTTGTATCTCTTCCCTCGAGGAAATCAATGACAGGTTGGTCAAGGCCCGTGAGTTGTTTGTACTCCGCATATCGACCGGGATTATGGGGTGCACGGCAATCGAAGACGAATCCTCCGCCGTTGCCGCTATAGTCTTCGGGTATCCCCCGCTTGTAGCTGAAACTCGTTATCCTTACGGTCAGCGGACCTTCCAGGCTTTGTTCCTGGAATTGCGGCAAAGAGGCCGTCCACTCCAACACCTGCTTGAGGTACGGGTATTCGTGGCAAACATCCAGGCTCAGAATAAGCTTCAAAGCCTTGGGAATAGGTGTCATAAAGGCCGTTTTCCGTTCGAAGATTCCCCTGAAACCATAGGCGCCAAGCACCTGCAGCAAGCGGAAGAAGACGAATTGGCCCAGTCTGTAATAGAATTCCCGGTCATCCACCTCGGTGTACTGCTTCAGTTTGCTTAGGCACGTAGCCAGCAGCTCTTGTCTGAGGTCGTCCGGATAACCGGCCCTTGCCTGCCATAGGAAAGAGGCGATATCGTAATAGAAAGGCCCTTTGTAGCCTCCCTGGAAGTCAATATAATAAGGTTGGCCGTCCTTGACCTGGATGTTGCGGCTCTGAAAATCATGGTACAGGAATCCGCTGTTAGGTGCCTTGAGAAGTTCCCGTTCGAGGTTGTCGAAATCCTTCTGCAACTGAAGTTCGTCAATGTGCACCCCAGTTCCTTTCAGAAAGCAGTATTTGAAGTAGTTGAGGTCCCATCTGATGTTGGTGGCCGAAAAGACCGACTCGCGGCAGCAGTGTGTCAAGTCAAAAGCAGAAAGCGTACGGAAATGAATATCTGCCAAGTCGGCCATAACCTGATGCAGAAGTTGTCGCGTAGGTTCGTTCCACACTCCGGTCTTCTGGCATTCCTGCACAAAAGAATAGAGCGATACGGGTCCCAAATCCTCCAGGAGGTAGCAATTGCCTTCTCTCGCCAAGATTTTGGGGACGCGTATTCCCTGGGCAGACATGGCTGCATCCAGTTCGCAAAACGCACGGAGTTCTTGCGCATTGTCGCATCTGACACCCACCACCGTTTGTCCGTCGGCAGCCGTCAACCGGCAATAAAGGCGTTCGCCGGCAGAACCTGTTATGGCTTCCGACGCCGTCGGTTCCTGTCCGGCATATTTGAGATATAGAGACTGTATTTGGTTATCCACAGCGTTGTTTTTTGCGCAAAGGTAATAAAAAAAATACATATCCGCTTTATTTTCCGTTTTTTTTGCACGCAATGACAAAAAAACATTATCTTTGCACACTGAAAAATGAATTATATCGCAGTACAAGGGTATGGACAATGATGTTTTGTCGGTGCAGCAGAGTTTGGGGATTGTAGGCAAAAGTCCTCTCTTGCAACGGGCCATTTCCGTTGCCATCCAGGCCGCGCCCTACGATGCCAATGTGCTCGTGATAGGCGAAAACGGCGTCGGTAAGGAGTCGTTCTACAAGATACTCCACAACTATAGCGGACGCCGCCACAAGAAGTGCATCCCGGTCAACTGCGGAGCTTTGCCCGAAGGCACCATCAACAGCGAGTTGTTCGGACATGTAAAGGGAGCTTTCACAGGAGCTATTGCCGATAGGAAGGGATTCTTCGAAGAGGCTGACGGCGGAACCATCTTCCTCGACGAGGTCGGCGAACTCCCCCTTGACACACAAGCCCGTCTGCTGCGCGTCCTGGAGTCGGGAGAATACCAGCGGATGGGTTCGAGCGAAATACACAAGACGGACGTGCGCGTCGTTGCTGCCACCAACAAGAACCTGCAGGATGCCATCCAGGCCGGTACTTTCAGACAAGACCTTTACTATCGTCTCGCCGCCGTGACCATCCGCGTGCCTGCGTTGAGGGAACGTCCCGAAGACATCCATCTGCTCTTCCGCAAGTTTGCCAGCGATGTGGCCAATCAGTACCACATCCCTCCCATCAGCGTCGATGAAGGAGCCAAGCAGGTACTCCTAGCCTACCGTTGGCCGGGCAATGTGCGCCAGTTGCTGCACCTCGTAGAGGAAATCAGCATCGTCGAGGAAAGCCGCACGATAAACGCCGAGACGCTCAAGACGTATCTGCCCGACTTCGAATCGCGCATCACCTCGTCCAGCAGCGGGCGGAAAGACACCTATGAGAATGGATTCGGCCCCGGAGAAAAGGCCATGCTCTACAAGGTGATTTTCGAGATGAAGCAACAGCTGGAGGAACTTTATGCCCGAACGGGCGGCGTGCAGACCAACCAGGCTTCGCACATGCACAGCGCTCCACACCAGTTGACGCAAGGCGGACCCATAATCACGCCCTCTCCTGCCACCCATCCTTCGCAAGTTGTCCAGATGCCTGATACCGAAGAGTTTGAGGAACAGGAAGCCATTGAAGTGCCCTATTCGACAGAGCCGTCAAATGCCGGCGTGCAGCCACCGATTTCGGGACTTCAGACACCGGCCTCCGGAATCCAACAACCGGCCTCTGGAGCACAAGGGCACGGAGCAAGTTCGGTCAAGACATTGGAACAGATGGAGAAAGAGGCCATAGAACAAGCCTTGCTGCGTAACGGAGGCAACAAACGCAAGGCTGCCGACGAGCTGGGCATCTCCGAAAGGACGATACACCGGAAAATCATAGACTACGGGCTCGCCTGATTTGCAAGTTGCGCTTTGACTATGGGCTTGTCTTCTTTTCCCGACCCCATAGGCACACGTCAATTCACACATAACTACTACACATACGTAACGTAACACAACATACGTAACACAACAGCACACGTACGATGAGAAAGATATTGTCCGCCTTCCTGTGCGGTATACTTGCCATAATGCTGGTCTCCTGCACCATCAGCTACAAACTGAACGGCGCAAGCATAGACTACACCGTGACCAAGACCATCAGCTTCGAGAACTTCCCGATCAAAGCCCCGTTGGTCTACTCCCCTCTTGCGGTGAACTTCAACGACGCATTGCAGGCCAAGTACGCCTCGCAGACCCGTCTGTCGCAAGTCCGGACCGACGGCGACCTGCAGATCAGCGGAGCCATAACCGGTTACTCCCTGTCCCCTCAAGCCGTCAAAAGCGACGCCTATGCGGCAGAGACCCGTCTGACCATCAAAATCAAAGTCAAGTTCGTCAACAAGAACAATTCTACCGAAAACTTCGAACGGGAATTTTCGGCCTATCGTGACTTTGACGCCACACAACTCCTCACCGACGTACAGGACGACTTGTGCAATGAGATGATAGAACAACTCGTAGAAGAAATATTCAATGCAACTGTCGCAAATTGGTAATTGGATAGACCACCCGGACGAAATGGGAGCCGATGCGGTTGAGCTTCTGCCTCAACTCATCAGCCAGTATCCCTATTGTGCCACTTTCAGAATGTTGTACGCCATTGCTTTGGCCAACACCCACAGCACCGGGCTCAGCACAAGTCTGAATGCGGCAGCAGCTGCATTGCCTGACCGGACCAAACTGTTCCGGTCGGTCAACAAAGGAGAACACGATTGGGTCTCCTTGTTGCTGCAACTCGAACAAGGCCAGAAGAAGCAGTTCGACCCCGCAGAAGAACCGGACGCATTCTCTTTGGTCGAAAAATTCCTGGACGAACGGCAAGACGCCGATACCGAGACCGCCGATCTCCCCTCCGGACTTCCCTACAGCCTGGAAACATTGGCGTCCATGCCCGATTATGACCCCATTCTGGACGGCGACGAAATGGCGGACGACACGACGGGACAGGACGCGGAGGCCGACCAGCTCATCGACCGCTTCCTGAACGACTACGGAGAGAACGGACAGGCCTCTTCCCAACACGAAGGAGCGACCTCGGAAATTCCGACACCGGAGCCCGGAAAAATTTCGGAAAAGGCCTTTCTGACCGAGAGTTTGGCAAAACTATATATCAAACAAGGTAAATTTGAACAGGCTTTGGAAATTTTTTCCTCTTTAAATTTGAAATATCCAAATAAAAGCCGTAACTTTGCGGACCAAATAAGATATTTGGAGAAGGTAATCGCCAGCCGGAAAGATTACGAATCTTCAGATAGCAAATGACAAAAAGAAATAAATAACAACATAAATAAAATGAGCACAATTTTTGTTCCCGTCATTGTAATTTTAGCGATTCTGCTAATCGTGGTCGTCCTTATCCAGAAGTCTAAGGGCGGAGGCCTTGCTGCCGGTTTCCAGTCTTCCAACCAGATTATGGGAGCTCCCAAGACCGCAGATTTCCTTGAGAAAGCCACATGGAGCATCATGGGCATCATCGCCGTACTCTGTATCCTTTGCTCGGTGACAACCCACAAGAATGTAGTTGAGCAGGGTAGCGCATTGTCTGCCGACGCCATCGAGCAGCCTATGGGCACTCCTGAAAATGTCGAGACTCCTGCAGAAACCCCTGCAGAGACACCGCAGGCTCCTGCCAACGAATAAAAATCCTGCATTTTCTGTACACCTATACAGTCGGTTGGCACGTAATGTCCAACCGGCTGTTTTTTGATGTGTCAGACTGCAGAATATCCGTACTTACACAAGACAATATCCGTAGTAATATAAACTCTAATTTTTTCTTTTACAATGGAAAAAAACATTCCATACAAGATTTATTTGTCTGAGGACGAAATCCCTACCCAATGGTACAACATGCGTGCGGACATGAAGAACAAGCCTGCACCGCTCATCAGTCCCGCCGACGGACATGTGCTTACCATAGAGGATATGAACCCTGTCTTCTGCGAGGAACTGAACAAGCAGGAACTGGACGACACAACGGCCTACTTCGACATCCCGGCTCCCGTGCTGGAGTTCTACAAGATGTATAGGCCCTCGCCGCTCACCCGTGCCTATTTCCTGGAGAAGGCATTGGACACCCCTGCCAAGATATACTACAAGTTTGAGGGCAACAACACCTCGGGTTCACATAAGCTCAATTCTTCCATTGCGCAGGCCTATTATGCCAAGGCCCAGGGTCTGAAAGGCGTTACGACCGAAACGGGTGCCGGCCAGTGGGGCACAGCCCTCAGTATGGCTTGCTCCTACTTCGGACTTGACTGCAAGGTCTTCATGGTCAAAGTGTCTTACGAGCAAAAGCCCTTCCGTCGCGAAGTGATGCGCACCTACGGAGCCACCGTAACCCCTTCGCCAAGTCAGACGACTGAGGTCGGACGCAAGATTCTGGCCGACCATCCCGGCACATCCGGTTCGCTGGGTTGCGCCATTTCCGAGGCCGTAGAGACTGCCGTCAAGAACCCCGGTTACCGCTATGTGCTCGGTTCCGTGCTCAATCAGGTCGTTCTGCACCAGAGCATCATCGGCCTTGAGACACAGGCTGCGCTCAAGAAGTACGACATCAAGCCCGATATCCTGATTGGTTGTGCAGGCGGCGGTTCGAACCTCGGTGGTTTTGCTGCTCCGTTCTTCGGCGAAATGCTCAGAGGCGAAGCCAACTACCACATCATCGGTGTCGAGCCTGCTTCGTGCCCGAGCTTCACGAGGGGCAAGTTTGCCTACGACTATTGCGATACGGGCATGATTTGTCCTTTGGCCAAGATGTACACCTTGGGCAGCCAGTTCATCCCGTCGGCCAACCACGCAGGAGGCTTGCGCTTCCACGGCATCAGCCCCGTACTCGCCCAGCTCTATCATGACGGACTCTTCGAGGCCCGCGCCGTCGAGCAGACTGCCGTCTTCCAGGCCGCCGAGCAATTTGCCCGCACCGAAGGCATTCTGCCTGCACCGGAGTCAAGCCACGCCATCCGTGTCGCTATCGACGAGGCTCTGAAGTGCAAGGCCACCGGCGAGGCAAAGACCATTGTCTTCAACCTGACCGGTACGGGTTACTTCGACCTGGCCGCCTATCAGCAGTTCAACGACGGCACTATGTCTGACGTCATTCCGAGTGATGAGGCCATCGCCGAGTCTTTGTCAAAATTGCCTAAATTCGGCAATTGCTGATTTGAGTCAACGCAAGTCCGGAGGTTCCGGCAAATGCTTATTTAATCCACAAGTCCGGAGGTTCCGGTCGTAAGACCCGACACTTCAGACCAATATACAATAAAGAAAGGGCCGGTACTGCCGCAATGGTGTACCGGTCCTTTATTGTTTCGACCTCGCTGGTGCGACTCAATCCATTCGGTCCCGATAGTCCTCGTACGTATAGTGACGAAGCACCTCAATGGTTCCGTCCGAATGGCGCATGGCAATGGCCGGATGGGAAATGCCATTGAAGGTGTTTGTCTTGACCGTAGTATAGTGTATCATGTCTTCCAGCACGACATAGTCGCCGACATTGAGCGGATGCGGGAATCGCCAGGAGCACATATAGTCACCTGACAAACAACTGTTTCCGCCCAGCCGGTAGACATTGGCTTCGGTGGAAGACTCGTTCTCGAGAGTTTCCGCTCCGCGCACGGCGGGCCAATAAGGCATCTCGAGACAATCGGGCATGTGGCAAGCGAACGACACATTGAGGATGGCCGTACGGATACCCCGGTTTTCCACGACATCGACCACCTGGGCCAAGAGCGGACCCGTCTGCCAGGCAAAGGCAGAGCCCGGTTCGAGGATAATCTTGAGCCAGGGATACCTGGACCTCAATCCTTTCAGCAGCGCAATAAGCTTGTCGACGTTATAGTCCTTGCGCGTCATCAGGTGTCCGCCTCCGAGGTTGAGCCACTTGATTTGGCCGAACCACCTGGAGAAATTCCCCTCTATGTGAGTCAGCGTCCGTTCGAGAGTTTCGGCTGACGACTCGCAATGACAATGACAATGGAAACCCTCTACCCCATCCGGCAAGATGTCCGGAAGGTCGTCGGCGAGAACCCCGAACCGGCTGCCCGGTGCACAGGGATTGTATATCTCAGTCTCTATCTCCGAGTACTCCGGATTGACGCGCAATCCGCACGACACGCCGGCAGCGCGGGCTTTGTCGGCAAACCTACCGTATTGCGACAGGGAGTTGAAAGTAATGTGCGAAGAGCATTTCAGAATGGTGTCGATATCCTTCTCCGTGTAGGCAGGGCTATAAGTATGGGCCTTGCTGCCAAACTTCTCCCATGCAAGTCGGGCCTCGCTGACAGACGACGCGGTCGTGTGGCTTATGTACTCGCGGAAGATGGGGAACGTCTTCCACAGGGCAAAGGCCTTGAAGGCCAGTATAATCTCAACGCCGGCCTCGTCGGCCACATGCTTTATCAAAGCCAGATTACGTCGGAGCAGCCTCTCCTCCACCACATAGCATGGTGAAGGATATTGGGCATACTCCTCTGTCGTGATATCCGAATCAATCATTCTCTTTTACTTTCAAAAGTGCATAGTCTGAACCTCCTGGTCACCCGGCACGAATCGGAAGCCGGTGGTTTCGGTTTGGTCAGCCTTATATTGTTTCCATTCCAGTTTCTTCCAGTCGATTTGGTCGGTCGACTGGGCTACGGGAACCTCGGGAATAGCCGAACCGTCCTTTATCAGAATGACGATAGGCAGCTGGCCGTGTTCGATGTTCTGCCACCCCGACGCATAGGTCTTGCCCGTCTGGTAGTCAATCCACTTGCCGTGGCCGGGCAGATACACCTCACGCGATGCGGCTTCCTCCATCATAGGAGCCACCAGCATCTGCGAGCCGAACATATATTCGTCTTCTATCAGCCAGGCACCCGGGTCGTCGGGAAATTCCAACAGCAACGCGCGCTGCATGGGCAGACCCTGCTCGGCCGACATCTTCGCCTGGGCATAAACGTAAGGCATCAGGCGGTACTTCATTTCCATACACTGGCGAAAATAATCGACGAAATCTCCCTCGTAAAGCCAGGGTTCCGTTTCGACGCCGTGCACGCGGCTATGGCTCGTAAGCATTCCGTAGGGCAGCCAACGGCGGTACAGATTGTCGGGCGACTTGGTGACGAAACCTCCGATGTCGTGGCTCCAGAACGAGAAGCCCGAAAGGCCGAACGAAAGGCCTTCCCTCACCGTGCCGAGCAGTCCCGTGTTGGTTGTGGCGGCGTCGCCACCCCAGTGCAACGGATACCTTTGACTACCGGCCCAGGCCGAACGGCCCCAGATTACGCCTTCGCCGTTGGTCTTCTGTATGGCCTCGTAGGCGGCGCGGTTGTAGCGCACGGGATAGAGATTGTGCTCGTACAGACCACTGCGTCCGTTGTGATAGATGCCGTTGTAGAGAGGAGCGGCCTCGCCGAAGTCGGCCTTGATGACGGCAACGCCCTGTTTGAGCAGACCGGCCAGTTTGTCCTGATACCAGGCCACCGTCTGCGGATTGGTAAAGTCGAGCACAGCGTCCTCGTACGGCAATTGTCCGGCTCCGTTCTTGACGGCCATGTCACCCTCGACCAGCGTCCGGAAGTAGCGGTTCTTGGGCGTGAAATACGGCAATTGCCACAGGCAGGTATGGAATCCCTGTTTCTTCAGGTCCTGGAGCATCTTCTGCGGGTCCTTGAAGTTCTTCGGGCTGAACTTGTAGTCGCACTGCCAGTCCGTCTCGAACCATCCCGTGTCGAAATGGATTACATCGGCCGGAAGTCTCAGGTCGCGGAGTTTCTTGGCCACGGTCCTGCCCTCCTGCTCCGTAAAGTAGGAGATACGGCTCATCCAGGTACCGAACGACCACAACGGAGGCATGTCCGGACGGCCCACCAGACTCGTATATTCGCCGAGGATTTCCTTCGGGTTGCCCACCATAATGAAGAGGTCGGCCTGTTCGTCGGCCATAAACAGGCGGGTCGTTCCGATGTACGAATGGCCGAAGTCGACTGTGACCGGTGCCGACGTGTGCATGAAGATGCCGTAGCCACGGCTTGAGAACCAGAACGGAATGGGTTTGTACATGTCGGGCGTCTCGGGTCCTTGCGGGTCGGTAACGAACAGGTTGAGCTTCTGCCCCGCTTTGTTGAGCGAAGTGGCCGATTCGCCGCAACCGTATATCTTCTCACCTGCAGCGAGGCTGAACACGGGTTCGATGGCACGGCTATTGTCCGAACCGCGCTTGATAAAGGTAAAGGGTTGAGTCTTGACCTGCGTCGAGTCGTTGTCGCTCAGTGTGCGGGTGCGGGTCAACTCCTTGCCTTGTGCATCGCGAAGGATGAGGCGCCATGGGTAGGTGCAGATTTCCAGGCTGCCCTCCGGACTCTGGCACACATATCCGCCGTCGGTCTTCGAGATCTTCCAGGCCGCAAAGTCCACTTCGGGCTTCTTCACCAGCATCACATCGTCGTCGGGGTCGGTCGGAATGATGGGCGAAGTGTAGAAACGCACACGCAAAGTACGCTCGTTGACCGGCTCCACCGCAAACTCCAGTTCGGGGCTTTGGTCATAAGCCGGATTGGGGAAGTCGAGGTTCGTCAAAGGCACGGGCCAATAGCCGTTCAGGTTGAAAGCTTGTCGCGGTTGCATCTCGTGCCTCGTCCACTTGATAGTTCCCCGTCCCGTCTTCACATCGAAGTTCACGAGGCTGTCGGCAAAGAAACAAGTGTTGGTCGGGTCGACAAATTGTTGGCTGAAGTCGATGGTCTGGGTCAGCAAGTAAGGGACTCCGTTGTTGAGAGTCATTTGCGCAGAAACGTCGTCTGCACAAAACAGGGAACCGGCCATGAGGACAGTCCATCCCGCAAGGAAACCAAGATTTTTTTTCATGTCATTAGATATTGTTATGGTGTGACAATTTCGATGTGTAGGGGCATTTCGCGCTTGGTCCTGACAAGAATCCCGGGTTGGTCCGTTCCGCTATAAGGTTCTATGTCCTGTTACAGGGTTATGGGGTTCGTCAAAGCGTTCTTGGTCCGTCAAAGCGTGACGACAGGACTCGACTTGGGCCCTATGGTCACGGGCAGGTCCCTGTACTCGCGCACGATGATGTCGCGCAGCAAGTCGGCCGTATACTGTTCCGTCTCGAAGTGCCCGCCGCACAGGACGAGAATCTCCGGATGGCCGAAATAGAGGTGATAGCTCACTTCGCCCGTCACGAACACGTCGGCCCGTGCACGGATGGCGTCGGCTATGAACTCGTCGCCGGCGCCGCCACAGAGAGCGACCCTCCTTATTTTCCTGTCCTTGTCCATATCCGCCACATTGCCCTGCAGTGCGTCGATATGAAACCGTCTCTTCAGCATCGAGGCAAAATCGCCGATGGTCATGGGTTCGGGCAGGTCGCCGACCTTGCCGCTTCCGCAACGTGAGGCATAGTCGGCCGGCAAACCGGATGTCTGCTGAGCTGGCAATTTGGCCAAAGGACGGGTATCGGTCAGTCCCAGGAGCCGGGCGATGCGGTCGTTCACCCCTTCCGGAGCATTGTCCAAATTCGTGTGGGCGCTGTAGACGGCGATGTCGTGCTTGATGGCCGAGATGATGACGCGGCTGATGTAATCGCGCTGCGGGTTGATTTGCTTCGTTGCCCGGAAGAGCAGCGGATGATGGCTCACGATGAGGTTAGCCCCCTTGTCGATGGCAAGGGCGACCGTAGCTTCAGTCACGTCGAGCGTGGTCACGATGCCCGTCACCTCCTGCTCGGGGTTGCCCAACTGAAGTCCGGCATTGTCGTAGCTCTCCTGGAGCTGCAATGGGGCATAGTGCTCAATCAGCGTAGCGATGTCTTTTACTTTCATAGTCATAATGCAGAAAGGAGCGGGATACTATGAGAAAGCACCCCACTCTTTTCCACTCTATAGCTTAATAAGAACGTGCGAAGATCACGCGGCGGGCGCTCGGCTTGCCGGTAACCATATCGACACCGGGCTCAAGGTCAGAGGGGTCTTGCGGCACGAAAGGAATGCAACGTATCGTGGCCTTCGTTTCGGCCTTGATGTATTCCTCCGTTTCGGTGGTTCCGTCCCAATGGCAGAGCAGGAAGCCGCCCTTTTCGATTTCCGTCTTGAACTCTTCCCAAGAGTCTACGCGGCGTATGTATCCGTCGCGCATCTTGCGGGCCTTCTCGAATATGGCCTCCTGTATTTCGTCGAGCAGTTTGGCTACGAGATTCACGATGCCGTCCTGCGATACGGATTCCTTCTCGAGGGTGTCGCGGCGCATAAGTTCGACGGTATTGTTCTCGAGGTCGCGCGGACCGACGGCCAGACGTACCGGGATGCCCTTGAGTTCGTATTCGGAGAATTTCCAGCCCGGTTTCTTGTTGTCGGCATCGTCATACTTCACGCTGATGCCCTTCTTCTCGAAGGCTTCCACCCAAGGAGCCACGCGAGCGGAGATGGCCTCCAGTTCTTCGGGCTTCTTGTAGATAGGCACGATGACCACCTGTATGGGGGCCAGCTTCGGGGGAAGCACCAGTCCGTTGTCGTCGGAGTGGGTCATGATAAGCGCACCCATCAGACGGGTAGAAACGCCCCATGAGGTAGCCCAGACATATTCCTGCTTGTTGTCCTTGTTGGTGAAAGTCACGTCGAAGGCCTTGGCGAAGTTCTGTCCCAGGAAGTGGCTTGTGCCGGCCTGGAGAGCCTTGCCGTCCTGCATCATGGCCTCGATGGTGAAAGTGTCCAAAGCGCCGGCGAAGCGTTCGTTCGGGCTCTTGGGTCCCTTGATGACAGGTACGGCCATCCACTTCTCGGCGAAGTCGGCATAGAGGTTAATCATCTGCATGGCGCGCTCGGCGGCCTCCTCCTTGGTGGCGTGGGCCGTATGGCCTTCCTGCCAAAGGAATTCGGACGTACGGAGGAACATGCGCGTACGCATCTCCCAGCGCATCACGTTGCACCACTGGTTGCAGAGAATAGGCAAGTCGCGGTGTGAGGTAATCCAGTTCTTGTATGTGGCCCAGATGATGGTCTCCGAGGTCGGGCGGACGATGAGTTCCTCCTCCAGTTTGGCATCCGAGTCGACAACGACGCCCTTGCCGTTCGGGTCGTTCTTCAGCCTATAGTGAGTGACGACAGCGCATTCCTTGGCGAAGCCTTCCACGTGTTCCGCTTCGCGGCAGAGATAGGATTTCGGTATCAGCAGCGGGAAGTAGGCGTTCTGCACGCCGGTCTTCTTGAACATTCCGTCCAGGGTCTGTTGGATTTTCTCCCAGATAGCGTATCCATAGGGTTTGATAACCATGCAGCCACGCACGGGCGACTGCTCTGCCAGATCTGCATTTATGACCAAATCGTTGTACCACTTCGAGTAGTCATCGGCACGTTTGGTCATTTTGTTCAGTTCTTTTGCCATTTTTGTTTGTTACTTATCTTTATATGTGTACTTGAAAAATTATCATTACATCAGTTCGCCGCGGGTGCATCCGAAGCCAAGGTCCGAGCCCCTGTTCACGCGGCCTCAGTTGCTGGGGAGCGTACCTTTTCTGGCCTGTTTCAGCATCCGCTTGTTGGGGACGAGATAGAGCGACACCCTGCGGTTGGCCTCCCTCATGGCTATATTGCTGTTGTCCGTGCGGGGCACGTTGTTGCCCATCCCGACGATGGTGATATCCTCCGTGTTGACGCCTTTCTTCTGCAGCCAGCGGCCTATGGCGTCGGCACGGCTTTGGGTCATGGAGGTCAGATAGCGGTCCGAACCGTTGTTGTCGCTATAGCACACGACCACCACCGTGGCCACCGCGTTGTCCTCGCGCAAGTAGCGGAGGAAGGGATGCAGCAACCCTTCTGCCTGGGCCGAAAAGAGCGTGTCGCCCTGCTGGAAAATCACCCGCGACGGGATGGTCACCTTGAGCACGGCGTCGTTGTTGCCGCAGAGGGTGAAGTCGTAGTTCGGATTCTTGAGGCGCATGCTCTCCTGCACCCAATAGCGGTGCACATTGCGCAGGGCGTCGTAGGTGCCCGTGGCGTTGATTGTAGCTCCGATTACCGACTCTTCGTACGGCGTCAGGTGCTCAAACTTCTGGGCATAGACGCCACACACCAGGCCCAGCGAAATGCACGCACTAATCAAGGCTCTCTTCATAGTCCAATTCAGCTTCGATGACCCAGCGCAGATATTCCGGATTCGGGTCGTAAGTACTCAGTGCGTTCTTTTTGCCTGCGTTCGACACAAAATCGACGAGGTCCTCCACGTCAATGTCAAAGACCTCATCCTCGTCGGCCGACGACCATCCGTTGCGTTCGAAGTAGTCGACCATCGTGTCGATGACGAGTTCGATGTCGTCATCGGAGTATTTTCCTTTCACCTCCTGAGGCAGCCGGTTCTGGATAAACCGCACGGCCTCGTCGTAGTCGTATTCGTTTGTCTGTGATTCTGCCATAACTGTTGTTTGTGTATATTATGTTCTTTCTGTCTTTTAGAGTATATTCTTTCTGTCTTTGGGCACGATGATGCGCAGTCCTGCCGGATGCATCGTCACGTCGAGCGGCGAAGGCAGCTGCATGGGCTCGCCGTCCACATGGCTGTAGCCGATATCGTCGCACATGATTCGGATGTGCCTGGTGCTGACGCTCCGCACGTGCTGATTCCGGTCGAACTGACGGCTCATCAGCTGCACGGCCATCACCGGGGCCTCGATGTAGAGGAAGGGCTTGACGATAGTGATGCTGAACAACCCGTCCTGCTGACTGGCCTTGGGTGTGATGTAGGCCTTGTTTCCCCACTGGGCGGCATTGCCGACGGTGATTAGGAAGGCTCTCTGCTTGAAGACCTCGTCGTCGGTCATGATGGTGTACTCCTTCGGGATGTAGGTAGTAGCCATCTCGAAGATGGCACGCAGGTAGGTGATGGGTCCGCGCCGCCCGATGAGGCTGAACTTGCGGTACATCTCGGCAAAGCGCTCGCCGACCTCGGCGTCGAACCCCGTCCCGGCCGTCGTGAAGAAGATGTGCCCGTTCATGTCGCCGTAGTCGATCAGTTCGCTGTGGCCTTCCTTGATGAGTTCGAAGGCCTTGAGGGCGTCCATCGGGATTTCGGCATGGCGCGCAAGGCCGTTGCCTGACCCCATGGGGACCAGTCCCATCTTGACCGAGGTGTCGGTGATGAGTGCACGTCCCACCTCGTTCACGGTGCCGTCACCGCCCACGGCGACCACCGTGTCGGCGCCGTCTTCGATGGCTTTGAGGGCAAGTTCGTAGCCATGACCGGCCCTTTGCGTTTGCTCAATGTCAATGCAGTAGTCGCATTCGGGGAAAACCCTGCTCACGATGCCCGGTATGTCGGACTTCTGTTTTCCGCCCGAAATCGGATTGACAATGACTGTAATCTTCCTCATCGAAATTAAAGCTTCAGTTACATATAAAGCACATTTCACCGCAAAGGTAGCGTTTTTTTATCAAATAAAAGACAAAACGCCGATTTTTCTTCCAAAATTTGCTATATTTAGGATTTATCCCTACCTTTGCGGATACATTCACAAACATGAATGGCAATTTTCACTGGAAAAAACTGTTTCTTACACAAAATAAAATGCCGTTATGAATCTTTTCATCAAAATCATCCGCTGGCTGTTCTATATCCTCATCGTAGCCTGCATAGGCTTCTTCATCGCCTACAAGACGAGCGACCCCGTCAACGAAGACTATTTCCGCTACTTCCTCTACTGCGGATTCAGTGCCGTGGGCTTGAGCATGATCCGGTTTATACTCCGGTTTATGTTTTGAGGGCAGGAGGGCTGCTATAAGGACGGAGAAAGGCGCACCTGGACTGGGTGTGCCTTTCCTCGATTATACAGAGTCTAGTGTGATTACAGCAGAGAGACGATGATGTCTTCTGCACCCTCTGTCATGTTGATTTTGCCTTCGCGGGCCAACCAACCGAGAGCTGCGCACAAATCTTTTTCTTTCAGTTTTGTGGATTTCTTCAGGGCCTTGAATGCCTGGTTGTTCGACTCATTGAGAGCATTCCATACAAGACCTGCGTTCATACCAATTGTTTCAATCATAACACAATCAATTAAATGGTTAATAAATAGGTTTGTGCTGCAAAGTTACATAAATCCCGACTGGAAACGGCTCTCCGAACGACTAAAAAATAAAAATCTCGGGGAAAAGGATGCCATTTGACAAGTATGCTGAGCATCCAAATGCTTTTATGTCAGTCCAATATCATCCAAATTGTCAAAGATCGTATCAGTGTCGTGCCGCCACGGGGCATCTTCACTCGCGCTTGGCCGGAGCGCGGCAAGCTTTCGGTCCGCTTCACTTGTGTTGCGTTTGCGGTAGTGCGTTTTGGCCGGAAACCCAAAACCGTTCACCCAACACTGTGTTCACCTTTCCATCGGCTTGCGGGTACAAAGATAGCGATTTTTTCTGAAACCTCCAATTTTTTTTTCGAGTTATGGGTCAAAAACGGACGAGTTAAGGGCCGTTTTCGAACCGACCCCCGCTGGAAGTGCCTGTGAGGCACATTGGGGTGTTTTACGTTTTGCGTTAAGTGCGTCGGGCAGAGCGAAAGAACAAGAAAAACACCCTTCGGGCGAAAATACCGCTCGCTTTCGCGAGCACGCAGAACCACCCGAGTGACAACCCAGCTTGTCAATTTTGACCCATTTATGTTCTGACCGGTTGGATACACGGCTGGAGCGGGGCCCCCTCTTCCGGCGGCCGAGCCGTGTGGTTCGAGGGGGTACATTGCAGCCCAACTGGATTTTTTTTGAAACCCAACTGGATTTTTTTTGAAACCCAACTGGGCAGCATTTTTCTCGCCAGACCTACGCATCGCTCCCAACCTCTGCAGGCCAAGCCGCTAGCCATACGAGTACAAAAAATTTAGAAAGTTGGTTACAGGTTACGGTTACAGTTCAAAATTCCGCAAGTTACTTTTTCGTTATGGTCAAAGAGATTAAGTCAAAGGCGAGAAATGAGAAGTTACCGTTAAGAAAAGTTAAGAAAAAGATTTTTTAATATATATAATATATAATAT
>CAVGQN010000014.1:0-56247 GCA_963631395.1 bacterium | reverse complement strand
ATATATAATAATATATATAATAGAGAAGAAGAGATAAGGGGTACCATCTTTTAATTGAAACATTGAAACACTGAAACATTGAAACACGGTTCGGTCTGCCCTGAGGTTCAGGCAGAGGGCACGAGACCCAGCTGGATTCACGCCCCTCTGCTTTTCCCTCAAAGGCCTTTTGTCTCGCGAAGTAGCGGGATTGTACGAAAAAACAAGAAGACTTGGCTTTTTGGCCAAATCCTCCCGCTTGTATGAAGTGATGTCTTGTGTGATGCTTTATTTTCCGAGGTTGTCGCTCGTGAACGGCGCTGCCGGAAGGCCCGTCGAACTGTACAGCGTCAGGAGCGGATCATCATCCCAACCGTAGCGCACATGTTGTGGATTGGGCACGTCGGGGCACGTAAGCGAGACGCTTTGACGCAGAGCATCGCCCTTGTCCTTGGGCAAAACCGTAGCTTCAGCCCAATGATACCGTCCGTCGCTGCCAGCCACAGTGAAACCTTCCAACTGGCCTGATGTGCGTACCACTCCGGCCGACGTGTGCTGTTCGCGCGGCGGGGCAACGGCCAAAGTCTCCTCTGCCGTCGAAAGCGCAAAGGTAACGATGGCCTGGCCGTCACGGTACTGGACCGACTCTACGCGCGGACCTTCATGGGCAAGTCCCTTTTCGCCCTTCAAAGCCCGCATCTGAAGCGCAATGCGACGCGCAGCCTCTTTCTTGTTGAGGGGATGGATGTCGTTCCACTCGCCGAGGTCGGCCAATGTGGCCAAGGCAGCATTCGGCAGACGCTCTGCACTAAGGCGCTGAGCCTCGCGTAGACGCGCCCAGCCGCCATAGTAACCGGCATCGGCGTGACGCTGCATGTAGTTGGCAAGTCCGCAAATGACGGCAGGCACCTCGCCGAAGCTCTGCCGCCAGTCGCTAATCATGGCGGGAAGCAGGCGCGCATACTCGTCAGGACGGCCGGCATTGGTCTCGCCCTGATACCACACGATACCGGCCACGCGATATCTCAACAGCGGACGGATGACATTGTCGTAAAGCGAACTGGCACAGCCGTTGCTGACACCCTCTACACCCGGACGGCCCGGCATCAGCACGCCGCGGCGCAGGAGCCAGTTGCCCATAAGGTCTACCTCGGCGCGGCCGGAGGTGACGCCCAGCAGCGCGCGGCCCTGGAGCGAAGTGTCGGAGGGCCAAATGACTTTGTAGCTCTTGTCGGCCACAAATTTCTCTCTGCCGCCGCCGGTTTTCAGGCGGATGCAGACCACATTGTCACCGGCACGGAGCACATTCTTGCCCAACACGTACTTGCGCGGAGGATAACGGTAGCCGGTTTCGCCCACTTTCGTGCCGTTGACATAGCAGACATCGGCATCGACAAGACAACCAAGACGCAACAGCGCCTCCTGTCCGGCCAGGGAATCAGGCACAGTGAAGTGCTTGCGCAGCCAAAGGCTGCCGCGCCAGGCCCGCCCGTTGGCATCGCCCATAGCGGGGTCGTACTGGTTGACGCTTTCCCAGTCGGAGTCATCGACGTCTGTATTCATCCACGCGCCGGAGAGACCTGGGTCCTGCTCGTCATAAAGGCGGTCGTAGGCCTGGCCGATGGCACGGTTGATCTCGGCATTGCGCTCCAGGTAACCCGGCGTGCTCAGATGGGCTGCATCGGCCAGATACTTGGGCGCATTGGCCTGGAGTACGGAACGGCTGCACCAGGCCACAATGTCCGAACCGCCCATCGAGGCGCTGATGACGCCTTGCGGCACACCCGTCGCTTCGTACATGGCCTTGGCCAAAAAGTAGCCGATGCCCGACCAGTGACCGACGTGCTCGGGACGCAAATCCTCCCAGGCATAGAAGCCGCCTCCGCCAGTCAGGTCATCCTGCGGGCCGTCGAGCGAAGGCTTGCGGGCCGTCTGCATCAAGTGTATGGCAGGATAGGTCGAGGTGCTGAATTCCTCCTGATAGAGGTCGACGAGGCGGTCGCAGTGCAAGTCCATGTTCGACTGGCCCGAGCAGAGCCACACGTCGCCGATATATATGTCCTGAAGCGTGACATCACCGATCTGCATCGTGTAAGGGCCTCCGCCCTGACGCTGCCGTCGGGTCGGGATGCGCACCTCCCACTCTCCGTCGGCATCGGCCACTGCCTTGTAGCGCTTCGACAAAAAACGCACCTGCACTTCCTCACCGGCGTCGGCCCAACCCCAAATGCTGACGGTATCGCCGCGTTGCAGAACCATACCGCTACCGATGGCCCGAGGCAGACGCACTGCTGCCTCTACGTTAGGGAATGTCACGCCGCAAAGGGCGGTCGTGAGGGCTGCGCCCAGAATCAAAGACTTGAAAGAACTATTCATTGGTTGCTTTATTAGACTGTAATCGTTGTAAAACAATATGGCATACTAATACAATAATGTCCGTGCGTCAATCCGACACCTTGCGCGGCAATATGATACCATACGAATCGTGGTGCAAAGTTAAGGTTTTATTTCTTATAATGAGCGCTTTTTTGTTACAAAAACATACTTTAAAGGATACTTTTCAGGTTACGAGTGTTACTTTTTTATCAAAAATTTGTTTTTTTGAGCCGAAATGCTTACCTTTGCCATGTTCAGAAACGAAAACAAAGGTCTCCCGAAGACCCTCAAAATCGAAACCTATGATACATCCGCGTCTACATTCCCGGCTTTGCATCTACACTATCCTACTTCTGCTGCTTCCCTGCAGGATGCCGGCCCAGTCGCCCAGACTGTACAGCACAGGCCAGGGACTGGTAAGTACCAAGATAGAACATATCACGATAGACCGCGACAACTTCCTGTGGGCTTCGACCAACATGGGCCTGGTCCGTTTCGACGGACAGACCTTCACGACCTACTCCAGGCAGTCCGACAACGACATGGCGCTCTCTGACAGCCACGTCACCTGCATGTACGAAGACGGCAGCGGCAAGCACTGGATCGGTACTGCCAACGGCCTTTACTACCTGTGCCGCACTGAGAACAAGTTCACCCACTACCGCATCGGGGACGGCCACGACGATGTCAGCGTGTCGTGCATCGACCGACACCCAACCCGGCCCAATTGTCTGCTCTTGGCGACCTACGGATTCGGCCTACACATCTTCGACACTGAGACCCGGACTTTCGACGAGAAAGCTTCGGCTCGGCTCTCGGCCTTATTGCTCCGGTGGAACTGTCCGCATCTGCTGACGGATGCCCACAACCACATTTGGGTTACAGCGCCCCAGGGTTATCTGTGTCTGGACCTGGAAGCCAACCAGGCCATCACACTGTCGGGCGATACCGCCGGGCAGTACAGCACAATCGTGCAGGCTCTCGTCGAAGACCGCCGGCACGACTGCCTCTATCTCGCCACACTGCGCAACGGACTGCTGCGCTGTGACCTGAGCAAGATGAAGGTAGAAGCGCTGGACCTTCCTGACCTTAACCACAAGAACCTGTCGTCGCTCAACATAAGTCCGGAGGGAGACCTCCTCATCGGCACCGAAGGCGAAGGTCTGTGGCGGCTGGAATCGAACGGAACAACGTCGCGCATCAGTGTCGACGAAAGCCCCGTCGACCTGGACCACGTCAAGATTCACAGCATCGCCTACGACGGACAGCAGAACCTCTGGCTGGGCCTCTACCAGAAGGGACTGATGGTCATACCCAAACAGCAAAGCCTCTTCCGCTGCCAGGCCATACAGGCCGACGGCGGTTCATACAACCTGGGCAACATCGCGTCTTTTGCGCAAATGGAGGACGGCAGCCGTCTCTATGCCATCGACGGCAACGGCTTTGTACACCGCCACCCGGACGGCACGACCACTCACTACAACAGCCGGAACAGCACGCTGCCCAGCGATGCCATCCTGTCGCTCATGACGGCGCAAGATCAGGTCTATGTCGGCACATACAACTACGGCGTTTTCGTCTACGACGGCCAGCGCTTGAGCCGCGACCCTTACCTCCACCTGCTGGACGAGCAGAGCATCATGACGATGGCCTGCGACAGCCTCCGGCGTATGCTCTATATCGGCACCAACGGCGACGGCATCTATGCCTATCACCTCACGACCCACGAACTGCGCCGCATCTCGGGCGAACGCAACCTCCTCTGGATTGTCTCGCTCTATGCCGACAAGCGCCACCGGCTTTGGGCCAGCACCGAGGGCGCCGTCTTCTGCTTTGACGAGGACCAGGGCATTCGCCTCACGCCCAAATTGCCACGCCCGCTGCGGGCTTACGGCATCACCGAGGACCTCAACGGCACCATCTGGATGGCCACCAACCTCGGCCTGATGTCGTACGATGCGACCGCCGACTCGCTGCGCCTGGCCGCCGACCCCATGCGCAGCCAGGAAGACACCTACTACTCTATTCTGCGCAGCAACGACGGCCGACTTTGGATGCCTTCGTCCTACGGACTCTGCGCCTACGATGTGCGAAGGGGCAGTTACACGCATTTCTCTGACCCTGAGATAGCCGCTGTGGGCTCGTTCAGCAGCCGCGCGGCCATGGTGTGGAGCGACGGCACGATGTCGTTTGGCGGAGACAACGGCGTGCTGACCTTCTCGCCCGACCAGATCAGCGAGTACCGGCATCCGCTACGGCCCATCTACTTCACCAAGCTATGGGTCAACAATGTCGCAACAGACTACGACCCAAGCCTGAGCGCCGAAGACAACATGCTCGACGAGTCGCTGTGGAAGGCCCACACGCTGCACCTGCCGGCTACGGCCAACTCGTTTTCGATACAATTCGCCGTTCAGGACTACTGCAACCCCGTAGGTATCACCTACTCCTACCACCTCAACGGCTACGACCGCGACTGGCACGACGTACACGGACAAGGGCAAATGGTCTCTTACACTTCGCTGCCGTGGGGAACCTACCACCTTCAGGTGAGCGCCGGAATGTCGGACGGAAACGGCAATGTGCAAAGGTCGGAAAAGGAACTCGAAATCATCGTCGATGCTCCCTGGTGGGCTTCCTGGTGGGCTTGCCTGATCTACTTCGCCATCGTGGCTATTCTCGTCGTCTTCGGCCTCAACAACCTGCGCATGCGGGCACACCACAGGCACGTGCTGATGCGCAACGAACACGCCCGCCAAATCAAGGAAGCCAAACTGAAGATGTTCGCTTCGGTGAGCCACGAAATCAAAGCGCCTCTCACCCTGATCATCTCCCCGCTACGCCGACTGCTGGACCGCAACAACGACAATGCCATACAGTCGGTCTACGAGATGATGTACCGCAACTCGCTCCGCATCCTGATGCTCGTCAACCAGCAGATGGATATCCGCAAACTGGACAAAGGTCTCGTGCGGCTGCACGTCAGCGAAATGTCGATACGCGGCTTCCTCGACGACATTATGCTTTATTTCAGCAACATCGCCTTGAGCCGCCAGATTGACTACCGCCTCTTTATGCCCGAAGGTCAGGACGACCTCACGCTGTGGGCCGACTTCCACCAGCTCGACAAGGTTTTCTTCAACATCTTGTCCAATGCCTTCAAGTACGTCAACGACGAGGGTCAAGTACACATCCGCGTGCAGGTCGACAACGAAAAGGGATTCTACCTCATTTCGGTCTTCAATACGGGCTCGCACATCGACGACGCGCAGTCGGGTCAGATATTCGAGCGTTTCAGCAGTGAGGCGGGCGACAACATCGGCCTGAGCCTGGCTGCCGAACTGACCCAACTGCACCACGGCACGCTCAGCGCCACCAACGAGCAAGACGGCGTAACCTTCACCGTCCAGCTTCCCATCGGTAGCGCAGTTTATACTGCCGAGGAACTGCGTCAAGAGCCTCAGCCCCAGGCAACTGACAACGACAAGGAAATCGAAGCCCGGGCAATGCGGGAGGGAACTGCCGCACACATGGCCCAAAAGGAGGACGAAAAGGGCAAGGAACTCATCGACATGCTCAACGAAGAACTGCAGGAAAAGCAGCGCCAGCACCAACGCAAGGCCAACCTAGGCTTCGACTACACGCAGAAACAGATTTCGTCGGCCGACGAACGCCTGCTCAACCGCGTGGTCAACTGCATTCACAAAAATCTCGGCGACTCTGAGTTCTCAGTCGACACAATGGCCTCTGAAATCGGCATTTCGCGCGTTCACCTTAACCGCAAACTCCAGGAACTCATCGGCGTCTCGCCCTCTACCCTCATCAAGACGACGCGCCTCAAGCAAGCCGCCTTCCTGCTCGTTCAGAACAACGTCACGGTAGCCGAGGTCGCCTACTCCGTAGGTTTCTCTTCACCCGCCTACTTCTCGTCCAACTTCTCGCAGCATTTCGGCATGACCCCCAAAGAGTTCATCTCGCTCTACACGGAAAATCCCGACAGCCCCGAACTTCAGAAGCTGCTGGAATAACCGTCGCGGCGGTCAAGATAACTTTTCTGACACCCATGATTTTAACTTCCCCTTGCCAATGAGCGAGGGGAACCATCGGTTCATGACATAGGCAAACAGGCAAGCCATCAGAAGCACACCTGCTGCTTTGAAAATCCAGAATGGGAAGAATATCCAAACATGTTCACCATAGGTCTGCTCGAGACTTGGGAATGTGAAATTCATTATCATATTCCACGCCCGCATCAAGGCGAAATGGGAGAACATAATGGCAAGTGTGTGTTTCCCAATCCATTCCAATATACTGTTTTTCCGTATCACAACAGACAGGATGAGGAATGCCACGATGCCAATGAAAGCATTGAATATAAAGATAAACGGTTGGCCGACCTCCGGCATAAACATAAATACCGGGGCATTCCATCTAGAGCTATATTTCAATAGGACAAGGATTGATACGGCAATCAACAAGCACGCGCACTTACCCCCCCCAGTTATAGCCAGTTGAGGTTTAAGACTTAATTTATGCCTGCTCAGTATTTGCATAAAATATGCTCCTGCCAGGAAAAACACAAGTCCGTAACCCAACCGAACGATGATGTTCGTATTGCTCAATGACAACATCGTCAAGTACAAGGCACAAAGTATAAGACTCGTGTATCGCTTGGATTTACGGCTCCAGTAGACTGACAGAGCTATCCAATTGATAATGACAATGTCATATACAAACCAAAAGCCCATAGTGACGTCATGACCAATATTTTCATCGGGGAAAAATATACCGATGAATGCAGAGAGAAGCGAGACGTCAGCTGCATAGGATGACTTTAGCGCCAACAACGAAAAGTTCAGGATAATGCCCAAAATTTCAAAACAAGCATATTGCAAGCCGATACCCTCGGTTTTTGCCTTAAGAGCGCCTTTGAGACCGTCATATTTGGCCGGCGAGAATGTCAATCCTGATATGAAGTAAAACAACGGCATGTGGAAACACAATATCATGCCGCCCAAAGGCATACAATGTTGTGCAACAACAGTTATCATAGTCATGCCGCGAAGCACGTCTATCCAAGTCAATCTGTCCATTACGACTTCCGGCTGTCTTAGCTTGGGGATTTTGTATCTATATATGACCATCTTGTCTATAAATGTCTGTCTTACCTTATACCCGGCCGTCTTACCTCTGGCGTACGGGCACAAGGGTGAAGGTGAAGGCTCGGTCCTGATAGCGGACGAGATACTCGTCGCGAGGCCAGGCGCCCCAACTGTTCACGCAGCCAAGGCCCATCTGAACGGCGTCTATGCAGAGATTGGTCAGCGGCTGGGACTCGACATCCGGCGAGTGAAGGTTGCGCTTCTCCTCGCCCTCGTCGAGGCTCTCGACCGTGTAATGAAGGGCCGAAGCAGAGAAGGGCCGTTCGGCGCAGACGGTCAGACCACGACCTGCAGCATCGGTGACTTTCCACCAGCGGAGATCGACGTGGTTGCCGTTTTCCTGCGGACGGATATAGGGATAGAACTCATCGGTCACCGTACTCTCGTACACACCGAGGAACTGCGAATCCTTGCGGTCTGAATATGTCTCAACTGGGCCACGGCCATAGTAGCGCAGGTACTCATACGACGAAGGCATCTGCATCTGCATACCGAACCGGAACATCGGCGGCACTTCCTTGGCCTGCTCGTTTTGACCGTTAGCTTTATTGGCGGCAGCCTGTTTGTTGGCGTCCATACGCTGCGTCACTGTCAACGAGCCATTGGCATCAACCGTATAGGTCAAAGTAAGACTGGCGCCCACCTCTGGCATAGTGTAGGTGGCTTCAACCAACGTCGTCGTGTCGCCTGGCGTCGACTGGAAGTCTTGCAAGACGATTTGCGGGTTGCGCCAAATGCGCCATTTCTTTTGCAGATTGGCGCCGAAGTCATTGTCTGTCGGTGCTCGCCAGAAGTTGGGGGTAAGCGAAGCGCCTTCGAGCAGCATAGGCGTACCGTCCCATTCATAGCCGGAAACATACCCTGTCTTGCTATTGAAAGTCACGCAGACGCGGTCGTTGCCGACCGTCAAGGTTGTGTCTGTCTTCGTGCTGGTAAGCTTTTGCGCCGTCAACATCAGTCCGCCACGCGGGCCTTTTGCCGACTCGCACTGCACGCTCTCAAGGCGAGAGGGATTCAGGTCTTTGCTGTTGACCGAAGGCGTGCCGTCGGCCGTCAATGCCAGCTGTTGCCTTGCCACCACATGTCCGGCAGGCAGAAGGCCGTCGCGGTTGTTGAGTTCGTAGTATACATTGATGAAACATTCCTTACCACAAGGCAAAGCGCCGACCGGAACAACGGCTTCTCCCTTTTGCTGCGGAGCAATGTCGAAGTCGGAGACGAACCCCGAACGAAGCGGCTCGCCGTCTGCCAAGAGTTCCCAGCGCATGCGGTAATCGGAGAGCGGGTGGAAGAAGTATTCGTTATAGATGCCGAGCCGTGCTTGGCCATTGGCAAAGGAAAGCAAATCCGTCCAGATGCTCTGATAGTAGTAAGCCACCTCGTGCATGTGCGGATTGGGCGTGCGGTCAGGTGCCATCAGCCCGTTGTCGCAGAAGTTGCGGTCGTGCGCATCCGTAGCATTGAAGTCGCCGCCATAAGCCCAAATGCTTCGTCCTTTGTCATTCGTCCACCGTACGGACTGGTCGACGAAATCCCAGATGAAACCGCCCTGCAGAACCGGATACTTGCGGATCAGGTCCCAGTACTCGCGGAAGCCGCCGCCGGAATTGCCCATGGCATGAGCATATTCGCACTGGATGTAGGGACGCGTCATCGTAGTATCGCGGGCGTAGCGCTCCATCCCTCCGTAGCTGTCATACATAGGGCAGTAAATATCGGTCGGCGCATCGGCCATGGTAACCTTCTTGCGCCAGATGCCGGAGGTAACATTCTCATACTGGCAGGGACGGCTCGGGTCGAGTTGCTTGACCAGACGGTAGGCATCCTCGAAGTTCGGGCCATAGCCGGACTCGTTGCCCAGCGACCAGAAGATAATCGAAGGATGGTTGTAATTGCGGGCCACATTGCGCTGGTTGCGCTCCAGGTGGGCCTTGCGGTAATCTTCCCTACGGGCCAAAGTCTCGTCGTTGTATCCCATACCGTGGCTTTCGATATTGGCTTCAGCCACCATGTAGAGACCGTACTCGTCGCAAAGATCGTACCAGTAGCTGTCGTCGGGATAATGGCAGGTACGGACGGCGTTGATGTTGTACTGCTTCATCAGCGCAATATCCTGGCGCATCCTTTCGCGGCTCACCACATAACCGCCGTCAGGGTCTATCTCGTGGCGGTTGACGCCCTTGATGAGTATGGGCTGGCCGTTGACGAGCACTTGGGCATTGCGGATTTCAATCTTGCGGAAGCCGACTTTCACTTGGGTCGCCTCGCTGACGCCTCCCTTGCCGTCACGCAGCACGGCACGCAACGTGTAGAGCGCAGGTGTTTCTGCCGTCCATTTCCGGGGTTTCTGTACCGAAATCACGACAGGCTTGCCATTGCCGCTGGCCTTGGCCGTTGACACCTCTTGACCCTCGGCATCGAGAAGCGAGAGTTCGACGGCAGCACCTGTAGTCTCGACAGAGACGGTCAAAGTGCCGTCACGGTAGTCAGCGTCAAGATTGGGAACGGCCCGCAAGTCGGTGATATGCTGCTTGGGACGGGCATAAAGCCAGCAATCGCGGTGTATGCCCGTATAGCGGAAGAAGTCCTGGTCCTCCAGATAGGTGCCATCACACCAGCGGAAGACCTGCATGGCGATGAGGGCCTTGCTGCCGGGCTTGACATAGCGCGTAATATCGAACTCGGCTTCGAGTTTGGAGTCTTCGCTATATCCGACATACTTGCCATTGACCCAAAGGTACATATTGCTGCTCACCGAACCGAAATGCGCGATAATCTGCTTGCCACGCCACTGAGCCGGTATCTCTACCTCATGGCGATAGTAACCTACGTGATTGTTGACGGTGGGGACGAAAGGCGGATTGTTGCCTTCCTGTGCGGCCCATGCGTACTGCGAATTGACATAAATGGGGTCGCCGTATCCGTAGAGTTCCCAACAGCCGGGCACGGGAATCGTTCCCCACTGGCTGTCGTCATAATCCAGGCGGTAGAAGTCGCGGCGGTAATCGACGGCATCGTTTTGCCAATCGAAACGCCACGTGCCGTTGATGCTCAAATAGCGTTCAGACATCTCGGGCGGAAGCTGAGAAGCCTCGACCGACTCGTAACCGAAAAAGTTTGCGTGCATAGCCAGACGGTTGGTCGCATTGACCTCCGGGTCTTGCCATTCCTTGTAGGTTTGTGCCACAACGGCAGTCTGCGCCACAGCGCAAGCGAACAGAAGGAAGATACGGTGTTTCATCACGTGAGGAAGTGTTATGTGTTAGATATTCGGTAAGATAATTTTCAATAACGAAAATCACACAAGCTTAATCTTGTAACAGGCAAAGAAAGAAACAAAAAACATCCGACTCGTCAACAAACAGAGCCAGATGCATCCTCTCCCATACCCTCGTTTGTACATATCGACAGAAGAACAATACTGACATCAGATACCGAGGGAAGTAACCTCGCCTAAACTTGTGTAGTGGTCGCTGAGGGATTCGAACCCCCGACCCTCTGCTTGTAAGGCAGACGCTCTGAACCAACTGAGCTAAGCGACCGATGTAAATAGGTTGATTAGCAACCTGTTTTTGCTAAGCGACCTTGTTCGATTAGCAACCTTCGTTACTAAGCGACCTTAATAGGTTTGTAGTCCATAGCAGAGTCGAACTGCTCTTTAGAGAATGAAAATCTCTCGTCCTAACCGATAGACGAATGGACCAATAGGAATAATAGTCTATGTGTGTGCAATCACAACTGACCTTTAGAATGTGGTGCCAACGGGAATCGAACCAGTGACACAAGGATTTTCAGTCCTTTGCTCTACCAACTGAGCTATGGCACCATAAAAAATAAAGTACGGAGGATGAGACTCGAACTCACACAGCCGAACGGCCACTACCCCCTCAAAGTAGCGTGTCTACCAATTTCACCACCTCCGCAGGTGGAGTCTCTCTTGCGAAAAGACTGTACCCAGACCCGGGATCGAACCGGGATGGATTGCTCCACTGGTGTTTGAGACCAGCGCGTCTACCGATTCCGCCATCTGGGCATAGACATTGCGTCTTGAATGTGAGCGAAAAACGGGACTCGAACCCGCGACCCCGACCTTGGCAAGGTCGTGCTCTACCAACTGAGCTATTTTCGCATTTTAGTATTTATATAACTCGCGGCTTCTAAACCACTCCCCGAGCCTCAAACTTTGGGGCAAGGTCATGCTCTACCAACTGAGCTATTTTCGCATTTTAGTATTTATATAACTCGCGGCTTCTAAACCACTCCCCGAGCCTCAAACTTTGGGGCAAGGTCATGCTCTACCAACTGAGCTATTTTCGCATTTTAGTATTTATATAACTCGCGGCTTCTAAACCACTCCCCGAGCCTCAAACTTTGGGGCAAGGTCATGCTCTACCAACTGAGCTATTTTCGCATTTTAGTATTTATATAACTCGCGGCTTCTAAACCACTCCCCGAGCCTCAAACTTTGGGGCAAGGTCATGCTCTACCAACTGAGCTATTTTCGCATTTTAGTATTTATATAACTCGCGGCTTCTAAACCACTCCCCGAGCCTCAAACTTTGGGGCAAGGTCATGCTCTACCAACTGAGCTATTTTCGCATTTTAGTATTTATATAACTCGCGGCTTCTAAACCACTCCCCGAGCCTCAAACTTTGGGGCAAGGTCATGCTCTACCAACTGAGCTATTTTCGCATTTTAGTATTTATATAACTCGCTGTGCCGGAACCACCTTAAGATGATATGGTCCAATACTACCGACGAGCTATTTGCACACGAAGTGCGGTGCGTACGGGACTCGAACCCGTGACCTCCGCCGTGACAGGGCGATATTCTAACCAACTGAACTAACGCACCAAGGACGAGAACTTTTCTCTTGCTCTTTTGCAGAGATGAGACAAGTCAGCGCAACAGCGCTTGTTTTATTCTGTCATTGTAAAACCGTGACCCCGGAGGGGCTCGAACCCTCGACCCACTGATTAAGAGTCAGTTGCTCTACCAACTGAGCTACGGAGTCATCTATGTCGTAAATGTAGGTTTGGATACTTCTTCATACCTAACCTATCAGATTGAATCTGTCAATATGCCAAAGAACTTTGCTCTCGTCTACGAAAGACTTTGAACTGTGAGCGAAAAACGGGACTCGAACCCGCGACCCCGACCTTGGCAAGGTCGTGCTCTACCAACTGAGCTATTTTCGCATTTTATATAAACCCGCGGCTTCGCATCCACTCCCCGAGCCTCAAACTTTGGGGCAAGGTCGTGCTCTACCAACTGAGCTATCTGAAAGAACGTTGCTTTGTCGAAGGAGGAATCCCTCAAGCCTTGTTTGTGGGAGCAGATGGATTCGAACCACCGAAGTCGTAGACAGCAGATTTACAGTCTGCCCCATTTGGCCACTCTGGAATACTCCCAAGCCTTTGCGCTCCAAGATGGGTTTGAACCAACGACCCCATGATTAACAGTCATGTGCTCTAACCAACTGAGCTATTGGAGCTCTTCACACTACTGCCGCGACTCTGTCGACTTTAGCGGGTGCAAAGATATGGATTTTGTCAATATCCGGCAAACTTCTGCAAGGGAAACGTCGTGTTTTGAACTACAATCGGCCCAAAAACGCTCGTTTTGAAATCTAAATATTGCAGTAAGGCGACTCTCATCGGGACAATGTATAGCAAAGACGGTTTCTAACTATGGCCAGTTGCCTGAGTCGGCTGCCGCAGATTCGCTGTCCCGACAGATTATAGCACACACTTTCTATCTCAACGCAGTCGGCAGCCGGCATCTCTTCGATGCCGGAGCCGCTGTCATAGGGCTCGAACTCCCACGACTCGACCTGACAGTCGGCGGGATTGGAGAAAACGAGATACAACGTTATCGTGCCACGGACTTTGGTGTGGCTGAGGTCGATGCTGACGTCGGTAAAATCCTTGAGACCGGAGAAGGTAACCGTGCCCAACGTATTGGCCGTTGTAGGCGTGGCACTGTTTTTCTGCAAGCTGACAGAACCCGTCCCCTTGACGCGTATCGTGAAGCGAGATGCGCCATTCGTGGTGAACGCCACATTCTTCAAGGCCACCCATGCCCCATCCTGCACATCTGTAAGCACGGCGCGAAGCGTGTCTTTCTTGACGGCATAGTCGGGATGATTGGCGAATGACACGCCGACGCCGGTACGCATTTCGGTAGCCGAATGACGGCGATAAGGGTCGAGATCCTGCAACTTCGACGGTCCGTTACTATTCATCGTGGCCGAATAGAGCTTCTGGCTGCTTTCGGAGACGGACATCGTGTTGATGCCGAGCGAACGGAATCCCGAAGCCTCTGTATTGCCGCTGGCGTTAATCAGCTTCAGGTTGTGGTAGATAATATACCAGGTGCCGCGATACTTGTGCAGGTGCGTGTGGTTGTTGCCATAACCGAAGCCGAAAGTGCCCGGATTCTTGACATAGTTGTCCACATACCGCCACGAGGCCGTATCAAGCGGATTGGCGGTTGCTTGGTCACATACCATATAGTTCATTGAACAAGAGGCACTGGGGTCACTCCACCGCGAACAGTACGTGTAGACCAGTTTGCCGCCGATTACGTTAAGCTCGCTGGCTTCGAACTGGTAGGGCGCGCGTATCTCCGAGGCCTTGGAAGCCAACGATTTCATATCGCTGCCGAGCTTGACGATGCGGGCATTGCCGGGCTGGGCATCGGTACCGGTCTTGTTGATAGAGCCACCGCCAAAAGCGAGCCACCCCGTTCCTTCATCATCGATGCAGACGCCCGGGTCGAAGGGATTGCTGCAATCGCCCACGCCGGGCGTGCTGCTGTTGACAAACGACTTGCCGAGAGGGTCTTTCCAAGGTCCGAGAGGATGGGTGGCGGTCAAAAGGCCGACTGACCCGCCATTGCTGAAATACATATAGAAATGCGTCAGCCCGTCGCTTTCCTCTCTGCTTACTATCGAAGGCGCCCACGACACGCCGAACCACGACCCGGTAGCAATCTGGTCCACGTTAATCTGTCCGTGGTAGGTCCAGTTCTGCATGTCGTCGGTCGAAAGTACAACGAGGCTTTTGATGCGGCCATAGTTGTTCTCGCCCTTGCCACCCATCAAGTCGTACTGCTGCTGGTCGTTGGTGCCGTACACGTAGAGACGGCCCTGATACTCGACGGCGGTCGGGTCAGCGCAGTAGACGATTGGGGTGATGGGATTGCCTTCAGAAACGGACTTTAGTGCCGTCAGCGCGGAGGTAGATGCCTCCGTCAGTGACGCGGGAAGCATCAACACGGCGGCCAAGGATATCGTAGTAAGTTTCATCTTGCTGTATTGTAGCGTGATTGTCGTCTGTAATCTGCTGGATAGCGCTGACTTGCGGCTTCTCGTCGATGGTAATGCCACCGACTACGGCCATACATGCACCGTCGACAGCTTTGGCCGAAACGTAGGTCACCTTAAAATTGACTTCGTAGTTGCCGGCTGTAGTCACCTTAAAGTCGAGTGTATCGGCTACGGCGCCGAAGTTGTCCCTGCCCGAGCCCCAAGCGCTTCCTACATCCTCGGTTGCCAAAACGCCGGCGTGGTAAGCGATGTTGGCCGAACTGCCGGACTTGGTAATATAGGTGAAGAGGGTCTGCGGACCGTTATAGCCGGTGCCGTGCCAAATCATCCGGTACTCACCCGGTTCGAGATAGAGACGATGGCCATTCATGCTGCCGTAATTGGCAATACCACTCTTGGAGGATGATGTGGCGTGCAGCAGAATGCCTGCCGGTATCGGGCTCTCGGGCGAATAGGGCAGCAGACGGGTCTGCGAACCGTTCCAGAAGCTATTGCCGCTCGTAGTTGTGCGCACGGTACCATTGACCGTAACCTTCCATCCGTTGGGATGTACGCACTGACCGTTGTAGTTCTGCAGACTGTCGGCCCACAATGGCTGATGGATGGGTTCCTGAGCCACGGTGCGTTCGCCGCTCTTGCGGAGCATATAGGTGCAGACGCTCATGGCAGGCACGATGATGCTGGGTTCGCTACTTTCGTCAAAGGTAATGGTTGTGGAAACCAGGTTTCCGCTCGAATAGGTACGAACTCGCTTGCCGCCTTTGGTCATGAAGGGCAGCGAGCAATCCAACTTGATACTCGACGTCGAAGGATTGAGCACGACGACGACACACGTATCGCCGGTTGTGGTCAGATAGGCCGAAGTGCTCAGACCGGTGTAGTTCGGGTCGTTGAGCACGGTGTGGACGCGGGTCGTGCCGGTCACGTACTTGGCGAAGTGGGCGAAGACATAGCCGCGCTTCGTAATGGCATCTTCCGTAGTGCCATGCGTGCCGTCGCCGATGAGGCCGTACGACGACTTGAGGGCGTAGTGTACCCAGGCATTGAAGTTGGCGAGCATGGAGGTGTTGACCACACGGCCGAAGGCGATGGCGTCGGCCCAGGTGTAGACGTGTGTGCTCTTGTCGTCATAGCCCATATCGCCGGCTTCGAGCAGATACTCGGTCATCCACTTCTCCTTGCCGACCTTGCGGATGAGCGGGTAGTCGAAGTTGCCGCTGCCGTATATGTGTCCGGCCACGATGGCGAGGCCCTTCATGGCTGACGCACTGTTGAGGATGGAGTCGGTACGGTTCTTTTGGAATCCGAGATACTCAGGGCCGATAAGCGGACGGTTGACCGAATCTGCATAGTTGCTGTAGAAGTTTATAAACGACTTTGCAGGCCAAATGCACCCTTCATAGTCCGGTTCCCAGTCCGGCTCGTTCTGCAGTGAGATATAGTCGACTGTCGTGCCAAGGCGCTCGCAGCGTGCTATGAAGCAGTTAAGGTATCGAGCATAATCGCCGAAGCACGATTCCAGGATGTGGCCTTTCGTGTTTTCGCCATTGGAAGTATACTTTCCCGGAGGTGTCCAGGCCGAAGCGAAGCTGATGTGGCGACGGCCGCTGGCCTTGGTATACTGGCGGGCCAGTTTCATACGCTCGACGGTGCTCTTCCAGTTGTCAGCTCCCCACGAGGCGACACTGTCGGGCGAGATGCGGGCACGGAGTATGTTGAGGCCCAGCGTCTTGTTGGTATTGTCGCAACTGAACAGGGCCTTGGTGCTGGCATCGGTCAAGTTGTCGCCCCAGGTGGCTGAGAAGGCAAAGCCGCCGAAGCCGGTCACCTTCTGGCACTTCTGGTCGCCATCGACATACAGCGAGGCAGTCTTGGTATCTGCCCAAGCCGTAGATGCCGCCAGAGCCAACAAGGCTAAGGTTAAAGTCTTTTTCATTCTTCTATAATTTAAAGTTACAATAATCGATTTTATTGAGTTTTTTAGACAAAACTGTCGGGTGTTACAGGAAAAATTTCCGGGTGTTTCCAGACAAAACTTTTTCTTTGGGCATAACAGCCTTTTTTGCTTCCCAGTTAGGAAAAATGTGAAACCCAGTTGGAATTATTTTGTTTCCCAGTTAGGCACGTTTTTCGAGGCAACGGCACAGAGTCCGACCACGCTGCCCGTGAAGCCGCCCGAATAGTTGGTGGTAAGGATGTCGGCACTCTGCGGTTCGCCGATGTTGACATATTCTCCCTTCTTCCCTATTGAGTAGCTGAACTGCACACGGTGTTCGGCAACCTCGGCACGCAGATTTATACAAGCGCCGTTTTCCCTGCCGGACAAAGCTGCAGTAGCTACGACCTGGTCGGCCGCATCCTTGTCCGTACGGACGAGGACGACCTCTGCCTGGCCCTCAGCATTGAGGCGCTTGCCCAGGATGTAGTGGCACTGCTCACTCTGGAAAAGAGTCAGACCGGCCATCGAGGCGGTATCCTGCGGCGTGTAGAGCAACTGCGTTTCGACCGTATAGGTAGCGTTCTTTACCCAACGGCAAACCATCGAAGGCTGGCCCTTGCTGCTCAGCGGCACAGGGCGCGGGTCGAGCTGGAGGCAACCGTTCTGCACCTTGCACCATGCGGCAGGCGTGCCTTGTTCGGCGGCAGGCGCCTCCTGCGGGGTGCGAAGCACGAACCAAAGCGGATAGAGACTGCCACCGTCAAAGTCGTCCTGGTAAGTGCCGTTGCCGGTGAGGAGGTTACGCTTGTCTGCACGGTTGCCGATGAGGTCGGTGGCTTGCGTTGCTTTCAGACCTGCCTCTATCTGCCATTTGCTCTTGGCGTTGACCACAGGAATGACCGAATCGGGGTCGAGTATCATAGGCTGAATACCGCCGCTGACGGCATCGCGCTGCCAAGACGTGGGCAGGAGGAAGGTGCTGCGTCCGGTATTGTAGAGCTGGTCGCCTCCATAAGTTGTACAGCCCAGGAAGACGCTCCACCACTCGTTTTGCTCGACCTCTGAGTTGTCGTTGACGTTGACAAGATCTGCATGTCCGGCACACGAAACGGGATTGACACGGTCGTGCGGCTGCGTACGCTGGGTCAAGATGGGATTGGCCTCGCATGGGGTGAATTTGCCCAAAGCGCTCTTTCCGGCCAGTACAACCTCCGAATGCCAGTCGCCGGTACCGCCCTCTGCATCCATCAGGTAGTACTGGTCATAGGTCTGGCCGCCCAGTTGCTGGACATAGTGATAAAGATGCGGACCTTCTATCCAAATAGGCTTTTCGGCCGGCCGGATGCCTTTGTCGATGAGCACCACCGGTTTGCCGCACACCTTGTCGGTCTTCAGGTCATACTCGCGTCCCCAGATGGCACGGTGACCGCTGTACTCGGCGGGATAGGCCGGTTCGTCGTTGTTGACAATATAGCATTTGCCGTCGGTATCGAAGAGCATGGAGGGGTCGATGCCATGCACCTCAGGCACGGCGATGGGTTCGCTCCAGCCCTGATAGGGGTCTTTGGTCTTGAAAATCACATTACCGCCGCCTTCGTTGACGAGAGTAACAATCAGATAGAAGGTCTCGTTCTCGGCGCAGTATTTCATGTCCGGAGCATAGACACCGCCGGAGATGCGCACTCCTTCTTTAAAATAGGCTTGCGACGGACGCGTGATGACGTAGCCGCAGAAATCCCAGTCGACGAGGTCGCGGCTGTGCCATACAGGAATGCCCGGCCAGTAGACAAAGGAACTGTTGGCCATATAGAAGTCTTCGCCCTTACGGCAGACGGTCGGGTCAGGGTTGGTGCCCGAAATGATAGGATTGAGGTACTGCGTGTCAGGATTGTAGTCCTGTGCATAACGGCTGTCATTGCCCGTATAGACGAATGACTCGAACAAAGGCTGTGGATAGTCTTGACTGCCGCCGCAAGATACGGCCATTGCGGCTAGGGTCAAAACGCCTGTAAGATAACCTATAGTTTTCATATGGTTTTTGGGTATTGTATTGTTTTTCTGCATAAATTGCTTTACTTTTCCGTGTAAACTGCTGTATTTTCTGTAAAAAGCTGCTGCAACAGCGGCCATTTCCGCACATTACATATATAATAATGTGTGCCGCAAAGTTAAGGCCGAATCAGAAAGCCTCCAAGAGGTTGTATCAAGGTCAAAACACATTGTTTCGAAATTGCAAAAGCCAGGTCGGATTTTTCATATTTCGAGCCCGACTTTCGGTTAAATGCCTTTTCCGTGCGCCAAAGTGCATTGCCGACTATTCAACCAATAAAGTTGTAGTCCGGAAACAATGTTTCAAAATCGAAATGTTTTGTTTCCTTTATGCAACGGCGTCCCGTAATATGTATATAACTTTGCGCCGTGTTTCAAGTGAAACCACTCCTCGGCACACATTTTTCTCACCGAAAATCAATCAAAACAAACAATACCAAAATGAAAACAGATCCGAACAAAACGTCTCTGTCTTGTGGGCTTAGCCGCCAGCGTTTGCTGACCGGCATTCTGATGCTCACCGCTGCAGCCTGGGGTACCGGCTGCAAGGACACCTACGATCTGGACGAACGACTCCCCGACAACTTCGGGTCCAGCCTGATGACGTATCTTGAAGCCAACAACTTCACCAATTACAGTCAGCTGGTCAAGGACTTGGGATACGAGGAAGCCTTGTCCGGTGTATCACTCAAAACCCTCTTCGCCGCTGACGACGAGGCCTTTGAGCGTTTCTACGCCTCCAACACCTGGGGCGTCAAGCAGTACTCTGACCTGACTGAAGCCCAAAAGAAGATGTTGCTGTACAGTTCGATGCTCGACAACTCTCTCCAGATTATGAACTTGTCCAGCACGACTGGCGCAAGCGGCGTGACGGAGGGAAACTGCATGCGCCGACAGACCGCAGCCTCCGTCTACGACTCAGTGCCCATCGTCACTCCCGACATGATGCCGGACAACAGCGAGGCATGGCGCTACTACCGTGAGAGCGGCAAGAGTCTCGTATGTATGAAGGACATGAGCGCCGTGCCGATGGCCATCTTCGTAGAGAAGTTCCTTTCGAACAACAAGATCACGAACGAAGACATCAACTTCATGTTCAACAACAAGCTGGACCGTCAGTCGGGCGATGCGCACATCAACGGCGTCCGTGTCGTGGAAGGCAACATCCGCTCTGCCAATGGCTTTATACACCAGATGGAGGATGTAGTCACCCCGCTCGAAAACATGGCCGAGATACTGCGCAAGAAGAGCCAGACAAAGACGTTCAGCCGTTTCCTGGACCGCTTCAGCGTACCTTACTATACGGGACGCGATGTGACCAACGCCTACAACCTCGAGTACGGCACATCGGTCGACTCTGTCTTCCAGTGGCGATACCTCAGCAAGCGCAGCCAAGGCGCTACGTTCAACACGCTGCTCGACAACACCACCTACGACGAGGACGAAATCCTGAAGTTCGACCCGGGTTGGAATGCTTTCTACAGCGATGACCCAAATGCCATTTCGACCACGGTAGCCCTTCAGAAGAACATGGGCGTGATGCTCGTGCCAAGCGACGCCGCCCTCGACGAGTACTGGAACAGCGGTTCCGGTCAGGTGCTCAAGGACTACTACGGCGATTGGGACAGCGTGCCCAACAATGTCATCGCCGAACTCATCAACAACAACATGCTCAACTCGTGGGTAAACTCTGTCCCTTCGAAGTTCGACGGCATCGTCAACTCGAACCAGGACAATATGGGCATCACCCAGAACGACGTGGACAGCGTTTGGCTGGGTTGCAACGGCGCGATTTACTTGACCAACAAGGTGTTCTCACCGACATCGTACGTCAGTGTCAGCTTCCCCGCCCTTATCGACGAGACCATGAACATCATGCGTTGGGCCATCAGCCAGTTGGAGTACCGCTCGTACCTCAACTCACTCGACAGCTACTATAGCCTCTTTATCCCGACCAACAACGCCCTCCTCTCCTACATCGACCCCGTGTCGTACGGCGAGACTCAGACGGAGATTTGGCGCTTCCACTATAAGAAGGACGCTGCCGACGAGAGCCAGCGAGTATGGGCTTCCGTTTGGGCCTACGATCTGACGACGGGCACGGTGGGCGACTCTCTGCGTGAAGTGACATCGTCAAGCACCCTTCTGGACCGTCTCGAGGACATTCTCGACAACCACATCGTGGTGGGCAGCACAACCTACGGCGGCGTTGACAACGGCCACGAATACTACCGCACCAAAAACGGCGGCGTGATTCGTATCAACGACGACTGCACAGCCGTACAAGGCACACTCCAGCGCGACCAGGACAAGTGGATTCCTATCGTCAAGGTCTACGACGAAACCAAGGAAGGAAACGGCAAGACCTACATCCTGGACGGCGAACCGCTCTTGACGACCAACCGTTCGGTGTTTGACATTCTGGAAAACAATCCGGAGTTCAGCGTCTTCTACGAACTGCTCTCAGGTTCTGAACTGATGGAGACCTCGCGCAACGGCGCTACACCGGGTTCGCTGTCTGGCAATATCAGCGCATTCAACAACTACCACTACACGGTCTACGCTCCGACCAACGAAAGTCTCAAAGAAGCCATCAAGGCCGACAAGATCGACACCTGGGAGGAGCTCGACTCGCTTTACAACATCGCTCTTATCGACGACTCGACCTACGATGCCCGCTGCGCGGCTCTCAACGCTTTCTTGCGCTACCACATCCAGGACAATTCTCTGGTGATGGGCATGGATTACTCTGTCGACGGTGGCTCGGACAGCTTCACGCGTACTTATGAGACGGCTAACGGCTACTTCACCGACCCGGAGACGAAGAAGAACTACAAGTTCTACACGCTCCAGGTAGCGGTAGCGCCCGATGCCATCACGGTAACGGACCTTGCGGGCAATGAACGCCACGTCCTCACCGACAACGAGATGCTCTACAACCAGACGGCACGCGAGTACCAGCTGAAGTACGGCAATATCTCGGCCTCTTCGTTCGCCGTTGTGCACCGCATCGACGGACCATTATACTATACCAAATGAATACAAAACATAAAATGACAGTAAAAGGAATATGAAAAAATATATTTTATCTTTTGTATTTGCTATAACCGCCTGCACAGCCTCTTGGGCCCAGAAGGCAGGTGACGTGATATCGGGTACCGTGTCGGACGACTTTGACGTACTGGCAGGCGTACACGTGGTGGAGGTCAACAAAGACGACCGTGTAATGGCCTCGGGCATCACCGACATCAACGGCAACTTCTCATTCGCCATCCGCAATCCTCAAGACCGCTTGAAGATTTCGTACATCGGATTGAAGACGAAGACTTTGCCCATCAAGGGCTTGACCTACCACATTGTGCTTGAGCAAGACAACCGTCAGCTCGAAGAGGTGGTGGTTTCTCAGAAGAAGCGCACACAGACCTCCGGCCTTGACATCCCGCAGACCGAGGTTTCAGTAGCTTCGCAGACCATCTCGGCCACTGAGTTCGAGGGCCTGCCTATCACGACTATCGACGAAGCTTTGCAGGGCCGTATCTCCGGCTTGGACATCGTGTTCGCCAGCGGCAACCTGGGTGCAGGCACTTCGATGCGTCTGCGTGGTGTAAGCTCTATCAACGGCAACACCGAACCGCTCATCGTAGTGGACGGCAACGTCTGGGAGTCGGACTACAACAAGGACTTTGACTTTGCCAACGCTACGGAAGACAAGTTCGCCGAACTGCTTCAGGTCAACCCCGAAGATATCGAAAGCATCTCCGTACTGAAGGATGCCGCCGCTACGGCTATCTGGGGTTCACAGGGCGCCAACGGTGTAATCGAAATCAAGACGAAACGCGGTTCGCGTGGCGCTACCAAGGTCAGCTACAGCTACCGTGCCAACGTGACCTTCCAGCCGGAAGGCACGCAGATGATGAACGGCGGACAGTACACCATGTACCTCAAGGAGGCTTACTTCAACCCCAAGCTCTCTGATGACGCTGCCAATATTCCTGAAATCTCGTACCTGCACTCTGACGCAGAGTTCAGCGAGTGGCGTATGTACGACAACAACACGGATTGGCGCGACGCCGTCACTCAGGTCGGTCTGGAGCAGAAACACTTCCTCAGCCTGACCGGCGGTGGCGAGAAGGCCAACTTCCGCGTGTCGGCCGGTTACGACCATCAGACGGGTTCCGTCATCGAACAGAAACTGGACCGCTTCACCTCGCGCACGGCTTTGGACTACTTTATCTCCAGCCGCATCAAGGTGACGACCAACTTCAACCTCACCTACACCAACAACAACAAGAACTACAGCAGCTTGCTGACGTTGGCCTATCAGAAAATGCCTAACCTCGCCATCTACGAGGAAGACGAGAACGGCTCTACTGGCGAGTTCTATCACATGAAGAGCACGGCATCGAGCCAGTTCGACAGCGACCAGAAGACGTATGTCAACCCCGTCGCTCTCGCCAAGGAGGCCAAGAACAACGAGAAGACGTTCAATATCCAGCCTGAGTTTATCATCCAGTATGACCTGCTCGGCACGGAGTACGACGAGCAACGTTTGAAATACGACGGCAAGATCAACTTCTCTGTCTTCAACAAGTACAACGACACGTTCTACCCCTCAAGCCTGGTGAGCAGCACCTGGTCTAACTCGAAGAACAACCTCTCGTACGACAACTCATACAAGTCGTTCGCCTTCACGACGACCCACACGCTCACCTATATGCCGGTGTTCAGCAACCCCGACCACTCGATGATGGCCATGGGCCGTTTCCAGATGACCTCTGGTGAGTCGCGCAGTCAAACGAGCAGCGTGTACGGCCTGCCCTACGGCAGCATCCAGTCGGCCACGGCCGACGGCGTAATCGGCTCGAGCTTTTCAACCTCTGCTTCTGAGTGGAAGAGCCTTTACCTGACCGCCTCCCTGCACTATGCATACAAAGGACGTTACATCGTCGACCTCACCTACCGCCGCGATGGTTCTACCAAGTTCGGTAAAGACAACCGCTGGGGCAACTTCCCGGGCGTCTCTTTCCGTTGGAACATCAGCGACGAGTCGTGGATGAACTGGTCTGACAAGTGGTTGTCAATGCTCTCTATCCGTCCGGGTTGGGGTATCGTAGGCAACCAGCCTTCGGCCGAGAACCTCTTCTTTGCCAAGTACGCCACAACCAACGGCTATATGGGCCACTCGGCCATCTATCCGTCCAACATTGCGCTCAACAGCCTCAAGTGGGAGGAGAAGGAATCATACAACGTCGGTATCGACCTCGGATTCCTCAACGACCGCATTACGGCCGACCTCAACGTCTACAAGCAGATGACCAAAGACCTGCTGATGCTCAACTACCAAATACCCTCTTCATCCGGATTCGGCTCGCTTTCGTACAAGAATGCCGGCGACATGGACAACGTGGGTTGGGAATTCAACATCAATACCAACAAGCTGATCAAGTGGGGCAAGAACTGGGGCCTGGACCTCAATGTCACCTTTGCCAACAACAAGAACGAAATCGTCAAGATGGACGACACGATTCTGGAAAGCATGAACGGCGACTTCAACTACAGCAACGGCAGTTACCTGTCGCGCGTACAGCTTAACAATGCCTTCGGCTCTATCTACGGATTCCGCTACAAGGGCGTCTACCGCTACTCGCAGTACTCTGACGAGGAAGTGGCCGGCGTGAGCGGCCCGGATGCTCCGGTGGCACGCAACGCTCAGGGCGAAGTCATCCTCGACGAAAACGGCAACACACTGCCGGTCTACTTCGCCTACGGCACCTCGTCCGAGTACAAGTTCACGGGCGGTGATGCCATCTACGAAGACATCAACCACGACGGCAACATCAACGAACTAGACATCGTCTACCTCGGCTCTTCTCTGCCGAAACTGACCGGTGGCTTCGGCTTCAAGATCACATGGGGCCGCCTGTCCTGGAACAACCAGTTCAACTTCCGTTACGGCAACAAGATTATCAACAAGGCCCGTATGCTCGCAGAGTCCATGTACGACAACAACAACCAATCAAAGGCCGTCAACTGGCGCTGGCGTGTAGAGGGTGACAAAACGGAAATTCCGCGCGCTACTTATCAGTACGGTTACAACTGGTTGGGTTCTGACCGCTTTGTCGAAGACGGTTCTTTCCTCCGTCTCAACTACTCGAGCCTCAACTACTCACTCGACCCGAAAATTGTCAAGAAATGGCACCTCAACCAGGTCAGCTTCTTCATCTCGGGCTCAAACATCTTCTGTATCACCAAGTACTCGGGTGCCGACCCGGAGGTTAACTACGGCAGCTATGGCGTGACGATGGATACCGCCCAAACACCACGTGCCCGCAGTTTCTCTGTCGGCGCAACCGTACAATTCTAAGTTGAAAGATAAAGGATGAAAATGATGAAAAAGACTCTATTATATATCTCATTGGCGGCCGGTCTTTCACTCACTACCGGCTGTGACGACTTCCTCGACATCGAGTCGCTCAACGAAATCGTCTCCGACAACTACTGGAAGGAGAAGGCAGATGTACAGAGCGTAGTCTACTCCTGCTACTCAGGCATGGAGGAAAGCAACTTCATACAGCGTGCATTCGTATGGGGCGAGGTGCGTTCGGACAATATTACGACGTCGACGTCGACCGCATGGGCTCTCCAGCAGATTATTGCCGAAAACATTCTCGAGACCAACACCTGGCTCTCGTGGCAAAGCATCTACCAGGTCATCAACCGCTGCAATACGGTCATCTACTACGCACCTATCGTCGTGGAGCGCGACCCGAACTATGCAGAGAGCGAGATGAAGGCCAACATAGCCGAAGCCACCTGGATACGTACGTACTGCTATTTCACGCTGATGCGCACCTTCCGTGATGTGCCTTACACACGCAAGCCGTCGCTCAACGATAATGACATTGACGGAGACTACCGCATCGCAGCCACACCTTTCGATGCCCTGCTCGACAGTCTCATCGTAGATATGGAAGCTGTCAAGGACGATGCCCTCAAACTCTATCCGGAGGAAACGGGTACCGGTACTGCAGCCAACACCAGCCGTGTCACGACCTGCGCCATGTATGCGCTGCTCGCCGACCTCTATCTCTGGAAACAGGACTATCAGAAGTGCATCGGCTACTGCGACCTCGTGCTCGAGTACAAGAACGAACGCTACGAGGAACTCAAGGAGGAGGAACCGGACCAGTACGCCCTCATCAAACTCTATTCAGACAAGTATCCGCTCCTGATGGAACAGCCTAGCGGCAATACGGTAGGACGTGCTTACAATGCCATCTTCGGCACGGGCAACTCGTTCGAGTCGATTATGGAACTCTACTTCCAGAACAACCAGACTTTGACCAACCAGCTGGTAAGTTCTTTCTTCGGCACTTCGACCAATATCGGTTCGCTGGGTGCCTACGCAGAACTGATGACCGGTGTATATGACGGCACAGGTACGACATTCAAGGAAACCGACTACCGTGCTGCAGAGTACATTGAGGAGCGTGGTTCGTCGTACGTCATCCGCAAGTACCTGCGCGAAACGGTCAATATCACCCCGAGCCGCCAATCCAGCACTGCTCCATCCGTGTCAAGCGAACTGCGCTCGACCAACTACGCCAACTGGATTCTGTACCGCCTCACCGACGTGATGCTGATGAAGGCCGAGGCCGAAGTCGAACTGAACACCGACTCGCTGATGGACGATGCCTTCGAAATTGTATCGACCATATACAACCGCGCCAACAATCTCAACGAGACAAGCACCGACTGCCTGCAGCGTGACGACTACCAGGGCCAGCAGCTGATGCGCGAACTCGTCCTGGCCGAACGCCACCGCGAACTTATGTTCGAGGGAAAGCGTTGGTTCGACCTCGTCCGTTATAGCCTGCGTGTGGGCGACAACACCGCACTCATCGAGGCTGTCATCGGCAAGCAGAAGGACAAGCAGAGTGCTACACGCGTCAAGCTGAAATCGACAGACGCCCTGTTCTGGCCATACTATGAAAGCGAACTGGATGCCAACCCCAACCTTGTCCAGAATCCCGCTTACATCACATCTGAAACTAGCATAAAGTAAAGACTCCACACTATGAAAAAGCTTTTATATATTCTTTTGACTTTGTCAATGGCCCTGCCGTTTACCGGGTGTGTGGACGATGACCCGTCAGGCGACTCATACTACACTTTCACCGGTGAGATGGTGACCGACTATCTGAAGAACCGCGAGGAGACGTTCTCCGAATTTATCGGCGTGCTGCAGCGTGCCGAGCTGTGGGATTTCCTCTCTACCTACCGCGACTTCACTTGCTTTGCTCCTACCAACGCCGCCATCGACGACTATCTGAAGAAGCAAGGACTTCGCTCTATCGACGACTTGTCTGATGCCGAGTGCGACACGCTCGCCTGGACGCATCTGCTCAAGGCCGCCTACTATACGACAGACCTTGGCGAAGGTTCGCTGCCTTCTACCAACATGAATGAACGCTACCTGACCCTCACCTGCGACACCTCGGCTTCCAACGGAGGCAATGTCGTGTACCGCATCAACGGTGCTGAGATGGTAGTGCGCGACGACTCGGTTGAGAACGGTGTAATGCACGTCGTCAACGAAGTACTCACGTCTTCGTCCGTCTTAATCGGCGAACTGGTCTGCAACGACCCGAACCTGACGCTGTTCAGCCAGGCACTGGTAGCCACAGGTCTGGCCGACTCGCTGGTAGCCTATATCGACAATAGCTATAGCGTGTCTGCCGACTCTTCGTCAGTGACCTCCACATCCCAGCACAAGCGTACATTCGGCAACAATACCGTCTACTGGAGATACCCGTCCCAGCGCATTCAGAAGTTTACGGTGTTCGCCGAGACTGACGACGTCTTCAAGGCCAAGGGTATCGAAACACTTGAAGATTTGACCGCATACGCCAAAGAGGTATATGACGACACCTATCCCAACGATGCCGGCAAGTATGACGACGACCCGACCAACCGCCGCAACCCGCTCAACCGTTTCGTAGCCTACCACATCCTGGACCGCTACGCTTCATACAGCGAGATGACGGTAAGTGAGGCTGTCTTCAACATCCGCCAGTACTTCCAAACCAATGTGCAGGATATTCAGGAGTTCTACGAGACTTTGTGCCCGCACACCATCATGAAGGTCTGCGATGCCGTAGGCAACAAGTACATCAACCGCCGCGGTGTCGGTGCCCGCTACAATGTCATTGGCTCGAAGATTCTCTCTCCGACAGAGAGCAAGACGCTCAACCCCAACTACAGCGACTCGCCTAACGGCATCTACTTCTATATCGACCGCATCTTGACGTACAACAAAAAGGAGACCATCGACCAGGTGCTCAACATCCGTATGCGTATCGATGCCACAACGCTGAGCCCGGACTTCATGAACGCCGGCGCGCGCAACATCAACCCCAGTTCGTTCGGCGACGGCATCAGTTTCCTGATGACCGGTTTCAAGCCCGGTTTTGCCAAGAACTTCATCTTCTCTGACGATACGTTCTTCGGTGTGCACAACCGCTTCTGGTGCAACTCGTGGGAGAGCGACATGTGCGCTTGTCTCGACAACTTCGACATCAAGTTCCGCATCCCGCCTGTTCCTTCCGGACAAACCTACGAGATTCGTTTGGGCTATGTGTGCGGTACCAACCGTACCGTCGTACAGGTCTACCTGGACGACAACTTGACGGGCGACATCCCGTGCGGCATCCCTGTCGACTTGCGTAAGTATGCCTTCGAGTATGGCTGGGAATCGGATGCCGACCTCGTAACCGAAGAGGCTATCGAAGCCAACGACAAGGCTCTGCGCAACAACGGTTACATGAAGTCTTACGATGGTTGTTCGTTCCCCAACGGAGAGTTCCCGCGTGATGCCGTACAGTGCATGCGCCGTATACTCACGACCAAGTATCTTGAGGACGAGCACGATTACTACATCCGCCTCCGTCAGGTACTCGACAACAACGCCGAGATGAGTCTGGACTATATCGAAATCGTCCCAAAGAGTGTCTACAACGGCAGCACGGCCGAAGACAAACACTGATATAATAAAAAGTAAAAAGTTTTCCACCAATGAAGAAACTTTGTTATTTGACGATATGCCTGACATTGTTTGCCTGTCAGGACGACTGGAATGACCACTATGGTCAGACCGCCGACACACAATACGGCGACGCCAACCTCTATGAGGTCATCTGCGCCCAGCCGGAACTAAGCGACTTCCGCGAGGTTCTCGACTCGGTCCGTATGTTTGCCAACAACCGCATCACGCCCATCCACTACAACGAGATGCTGGGCGAAGGTCAGTTCTTCACCGTATGGGCTCCGACCAACGGCTCGTTCGACAAGGACTCGCTGCTCCAACTGTGCAGCACGAACGAAGGTGACTCGCTCGTCGAGCTTCACTTCCTGAAGAACCACATCGCCCGTTACGCACACTCGGTCAACGGCAAGGAGGAAAGCATCAAGATGCTCAACTCCAAGACACTCGATTTCAATGGTTCTGTCTTCGGCAATATCGATATCCAGACAGCCAACGTAGCCGCCAACAATGGTGTGCTCCACATTATGCAGACGCCCGTATCGTACTACTACAACATCTACGAGGCTCTAGTTTCGCTGGATGACTACAAGCACATCGGCTCGTTTCTCCGTTCGTACCAAATCGACGAATTCGACGAAACGCAGTCCCTGGCTATGGGCATCGTTGACGGCAAGACTGTCTATGTAGACTCGGTCTTCAATGTCAAGAACGAACTGCTCTACAAGTACGGTTTTATCAACTCTGAAGACTCTACCTACTGGATGATTGTCCCCACCCGCGCCATTTGGGATTCGCTCTATGCCGAGGCCGAGACGTACTACAACTACGGCATCATCAACAAGGCCGACTCTATCCACGACTACTGGAGCCACTACGCCTTGATGCAGGACCTGGTCTACAATCCGAATATCGAGGAATCTATCCTCGACTCAATCCGGAGTACTACCTGGAACAAGGCGAATGCCGGCAAGTACCACACTTACTACAATGCCTTCCAACCCGGCGGTCTCTTCACACAGTTCAGTGACTCTATGACGTGCGCCAACGGCACTATCTACGAGATTGACCACTGGCCTTTTGACAAGGAGAAGACTTACTTCATCCCCATCAAGACCGAAGCCGAAAACAAGTACTACGAGGCCAAAGAGACGGCGACCAAAACGCTCGGCATCGATGTACGCAGAACATCGGCCGACAGCATCTCCAACGGCTACATCGTGCTGACTCCTCGTACGGGTACTGACCCATACTACATCATCTACGAAATACCGGATGTCCTGTCCGGCACTTACGATGTCAATGTTGTGATGTTGCCGAAATCTGTCTACTACACCAGCATCGACCCCACCACGACGGAGGGCAAGCGCCTGGTACGACCGGTCAAGTTTAAGGCTGCTATCACCTATACGGGTACCGACGGAAAGGAATACACGGTCGACTCCAACCACCGTTATTCTTTCGATGCCGAGACGCCGGGGTACTACACCCAGGAGTCTAATTCCGACACATCTAACGACTTCCTCTTCGAGTGCAACAAGAACCCGAATGTGGCCTCTACACGTGCATTCACCAACGATCCTTACCGCGTGGATACCATCAAACTCTGCACGATGAGTTTCCCGACCTGCAACTACGACCAGACCAAGGTGACCACTCGTGTGAAGATTACCAACTACATTGGCTCTAAGGAGACCAATACCTACAACAACACAATGTATATTGACTGTATTATCTTCCAACCTCATAAGGGAGAGTGAAAAGTTATAAAGAAAAAAGATGAAAGCTATGAAAAATCTGTTCAGACATACCCTTTTCACTCTGGCTGCCTGCATGCCGCTTGCCGCACAGGCCGATGTGACCATCTCCGGTACCATCCGTGACGCCAGTACCCAGCAACCATTGGCCGGTGTATATGTACAGGCATTCACCGACGACAAGATTTCTGCCATGACGGATTCGACCGGCACATTCCGGCTCAGCATTCCGGACTATGTGTCTTCGCTCCGCGTTCGTCGAGCCGGTTACAACCAGATGCAGCTGCCCGTCAACGGACGCACAGAGGGCATTGATGCCAATCTGTATCCGCAGGCGTTCTCCAACAGCGTGGGCATGGACGAGACTTCGATGCAGAGCATCTCGGCCAACATCTCGGCCAATACCGCCGATGTCTCTGTCGACAATCAAATCGGGGCTTCGCTGGGTGGACAAATCCGTTCCATCAGCCGTGGCGGCGTACCCGGCATGGGTGCCTACATGCTGCTGGGCGGCATTAACTCACTCAACGCCAACGCACAGCCGCTTATCGTCCTTGACGGCATCATTCTCGACATGCAGTACAACCGCGAGGCACTGCACGACGGGTTCTACAACAACCTGCTCGCCAACATCTCGGTTGAGGATATCGCTTCTGTGACGGTATTGCGCAACGGAACGGCCATCTACGGTGCCAAGGGCGCAAACGGTGTGATTCAGATCAACACCAAGCGCAACACTTCGTACAACACGCACATCGATGTTTCCCTGGCCAGCAAGATTGAGCAGTCGCCCAACTTGCCGGACATGATGAACGCATCGGAGTATCGCACTTACGTGTCAGAACTTCTGGGCACAACCGACACGAAACTCAACGAGTTCAAGTTTCTCCGCAACGAACCGTCCTATTACTACTACCGTGTGTACCACAACGACACGGATTGGAGCAAGCAAGCCTATGACGAGGCGCTGACGGAGATGGCTTCGGTCAACGTGCAGGGTGGTGACGACATCGCCAACTACAATCTGTCGCTTGGCTTTACCAACGCCGATGCCACGCTCAAAAAGAACGACTACACACGTTTCAACATCCGTCTTAACACGGACGTCAAACTTTCCAAACGCGTCAAGGTACGTCTGGATGCAAGCTACAGCGATGTGAACCGCGATATGCGCGATGATGGCGTATCTGCCGATGTGGACGACAACACCATCACGGCGCCGAGTTTCCTGTCGCTCATCAAGAGCCCGTTCCTCTCTCCCTATGCATACGACACACAGGGCAATATCTCTTCGTTCCTGTCAGGAGCTGACGATTATTTGGACGAAGTCATCGGCACGGATGCGTCATTAGCCAACCCCTCTGCCATCCTCAAGTACGGCGATGCCAAAAACAAGAACCAGTTCGGCAACCGTATGGTCACCCTCGGCATCACACCGACTGTCGACCTCGGCTACGGGCTGCACCTCTCCGAGAGCTTCAGTTTCGTGATGTTCAATACGGACGAAAACTATTATCTCCCCGTAACCGGCGTTCCGCAGTATGAGGTAGAAGGTGTGGGCTATGTATCCAACCTCGTCGCTTCCAACTCTGCACACCAGTACCTGACCACAAGCGACCTGCGTCTCACCTGGGACAAGCAGATGGGCGGACACAAACTCTCCCTGCTCGGCGGTTGGCGCTACAACCTGTCACGCTACCAGCTCAACGCAATGCGCGGTTACAACTCCGGCAACGACAAGAGCCCGGACATGAACACATCCCTCTCGTACAAGGCCACATCGGGCGACAACGAGAAGGTCACCACTGTGACCGGCTACATCCAGGGCGATTACAACCTGGCCGGCAAGTACTACGCTAACGTGGCAATGAGCATGGAAGCTAACAGCCGCTTCGGCAAGGATGCCGACGCTCCCATCAAGATGGGTGGAGTGGCATGGGGACTTTTCCCGTCGGTCAACGCCTCTTGGGTCGTCACCAACGAAGACTGGTTCCCCGCCAACCGCTGGATCAACTACATGCGACTCAACGTGGGCTGGGATATGTCGGGTAACGATGACCTTGACCTCAACGCCTCAAAGACCTACTTCAAGGCCGTCAATATGCTGTCTTCCATCGACGGCACTGTCATCGGCAACATCGGCAACACTTCCCTCAAGTGGGAAACGACCAAACGTCTCACGTGGGGTGCTGACCTCAACCTGTTCAACAATCGGTTGGCCCTCTCGTCTCACTTCTTCAAGAGCGAAACCGAAGACCTCCTCGCGCTCCGACAGCTGTCATATCTGACCGGTGTCGCCGATGGCAACTGGGCCAATGGCGGCAGTCTGGAGAACACCGGATTTGACATCAATGCCAACATCAAGCTCTTCAATAGCCGTGACTGGCAATGGGAACTTGGTCTGAGTGTCGGCCACTACAAGAACGAAGTGACGGCTCTGCCTTCTGGCACAACCGAAACAACCCTCTACGGAGCTGACATCCTCACCAAGGTGGGCGAACCGGTAGGCGTATTCTACGGATACCGCACCAAAGGCGTCTTCAAGACCACAGCCGAAGCCGAATCCGCCGCTCTCTATCAGAAGGACAGAACGGGTGCGAAACAGTATTTCGAGGCTGGTGACATGCATTTTGCCGACCGCACCGGCGACCACGAAATCAACAGTGACGACCGCACCATCATCGGCAATCCGAATCCGGACCTGTACGGCAATATTTCCACTCACGTGCAGTACAAAAAACTGGCCCTTGACATCGCCTTCAACTACTCTTTGGGCAACGATGTCTACAACTACCAGCGCTCGATACTCGAAAGCGGCTGCCGCTTCTACAACCAGACAAAGGCCATACGCGGACGCTGGAGTTCCGAAGGACAGGAAACCGACATCCCACGCATCACTTACGAAGACCCCATGGGCAATGCCCGCTTCTCTGACCGTTGGATTGAGGATGGTTCGTACCTCCGTCTGAAGAACGTAACCCTCAGCTACAAGTGGAACTTCGACTACCGCTTCCTGCAGGGTCTCACCGTATGGGTTTCCGGGACCAACCTCTTCACGCTGACCAAGTATTTGGGCAGTGACCCGGAGTTCTCGGCATCCAACAACATCCTTTGCCAGGGTATCGACCGCGGCCTGTTACCTGCAAGCCGTTCTTTCAGTGCAGGACTTAAGATTAATTTGTAAGCAACCATTGAGATTAATTCGTAAGCAACTATGAAAAAGATACTATATAGCGTCCTGACATTATCTGTGATGTTTGCAGCCGTCAGCTGCGAAGATATGCTCGACCCCGAGTCTGATCTGGTAATGTACGAAAAGGACAATCGGCTCAACAGCGTCAACGACACGCTGTACAGTGTGATGGGCGTAGTCAACCTGATGCAGAAGGTAGCCGACCGCACCAACCTGCTCGGCGAAGTGCGCGGAGACCTTGTGACAGTCACAGCCGATGCTTCGACCGATCTGCAGGCACTAGCCGACTTCACGGCCGACACCGACAACAGCTACAACAAGCCGCAAGACTACTATGCCATTGTCAACAACTGCAACTACTTCATCCAGACTGCCGACACCAGCTACACCAAGCAGGGCCTGAAGGTCTTCGAACGCGAGATGGCCGTGATGCACACGTTCCGTGCCTGGGCTTACCTGCAACTTGCAATCAACTATGGCGAAGTGCCGTTCTATACCGAGTTCCTCGGCACGGAGAAGGCAGCCGAAGAAGTGTCAAAGCGACCCTACAAGAGCATCGACGAGATTTGCTCTTGGCTGATAGAAGACCTCACTCCATGGGCTACTGTCCTTCCGTTGGACTACGGCTCAATCAGCAGCAATGCCAGCAAGTCGTTCTTCATCCCGACCCGCGTGATGCTCGGCGAACTCTGTCTGTGGAGCGGACGCTATCGTGAGGCTGCACAGTGGTATCACGACTGGCTGACCGACACTGACAACCCGCACCCTATCACACGTTCGAACGCCGCTGCATGGAGCACCAACGCCAATCCCTCGACGATGATGTCACTCGGTCACTCCAACGCTTTCTCCAGCCGGAGCGAATGGGTTACCTTCATTCCGATGGAAAGCAATGCTTTCGACGGAACGATCAGCTACCTGCAAGACCTTTACAATTCGACCGAGGACAATGACTATTACTTCGAGCTCACCTACTCCAATGCACTGGTCAATCTGTCGGCCGAGCAGGCTTACTACTACGTATATGAGGAGAACAACGTGCGTGACACAGTGTGTATGACTGCCGACAGCATCGTCAACACCTACATCACTGACAGGAAGCAAGTGGGTGACCTCCGTCTCTACAACATCGTCCAGGAGCGTGCCAACAACCAGAGCAGTTCATCGAAGTACAATACGAGCTATCAGAACATCCGCAAGTTCCAGTCTGACCACGTCATCCTGTACCGCTTGCCGATCGTTTATCTGCACTATGCCGAGGCCCTCAACCGTGCCGGCTATCCGTCCGCTGCCTTCGCCGTGCTCAAGTATGGTCTGTCGACCGAGACGCTCAACCGCGCCGCCGAATATCCGATTGCTGACGCAGAACTCGAAAGCATCGGCAACTTGATTACGTTCAGTCAGTACACGTTTACGTCTTCCAACACCTGGGGCATTCACTCGCGCGGATGCGGCGATGCCGAAGCCAATCCTGAGTATGTCATCCCGACAAGCTGCGCCTCATCGTCCGACTCCATCGCCTGGGTCGAAGACCGCATTGTCGACGAATTGGCACTGGAAGGCTGCTTCGAGGGACAACGTTACTATGACTTGATACGTGTCGCTACACGCCGTGGCGATGCCAGTTATCTGGCCGACCGCGTGGCTGCCCGTAACGGCGCAACAGACATAGACAACACGCTCCGTGCTCGCCTGCTCCAGACCTCCAACTGGTATTTGCCACTCCGCAAATAAGGGAAAGAGCACAAAAACTTGAGAAACTAAACTGATGTTTCAAATCTGATAGGATGTGTTACGAAATCGGTAGCCCGATTCGTGTACACACCCTATCTTTGCACCGTCGGAAGGACAAAAAGCATTGATTCGTGAAACCTTAATCGACCGATATCCTATGCCAAAAACGAAACCGACGGATTAGAAACAGAAGACTGGAAACAAGCAAAATCAAGAACGAAACACTCCAACTAAGAAACAAATAAAACAGATAACTGTTACACTTTTTATTCACAAAACTCTAAAGTCATGAAAAAAGTTTTACTATCACTTGCCGTACTGACGACAGCTACCTTATCTGCATATGCAGGTGGTGGCGCAACGGTTTTTTGGTACGGATTTGAGTTTGACCTTTCCTCCAAAGACACAACCAACTGGGGGGCGTATCCAGAATCCTCTTTCAATTGGCAATCCAATGATGCCCGAACAGGCGACTATGCTTTGAGCGTCTCGGCAACCGGCACCGCCAACCGCTGGGAGCGCGTTATCGCTTTCAAGGACATTCAGATGAACGAAAACACTTCCTATCGTGTTCGTTTTTATGCCAAAGGTACAGGCACCATCAACGTTGCCTTGATGCAGGGCGACTGGAATGCCGACATGCCTCTCTTGACGGGCAATGGCGAGAGCTACACGCAGCAGGTTTACGATGCCACTATCAGCGATGCAGGCAGTTATCAACCCGTATCGTTCGTCTTCTACCATCCCACAGAGGAAATTCAGAACCAATTCTATTCCAATTTCCACACTGACACCCAGAAGGCTGCCGGAGAGTTCCTCCGTCTTTCCTTCACAGGAGAGGGACAGTATTTCGTAGATGACATTCGTATAACACAATCTACTGTCGAAAGCATTGTCTACAACGGCGATGCTATCCGTGTCAAATTCGGTTATCCTACCAACGCCGCCGAACTGGCCAAGAAGGCTGGCGGCACACTCGTGCTCGACAACTCTTGCATCACTCTCCGACTAACAGAGAATGGTAGCACATCAAATGTTACGCCCGAAAGCGTCGAGCTCAAGTCCGACGGTATGCTTTACATCTTCCTCGACGAAAACCATTTTTTGGATGAATCAAGCGTCGTAACAATCACGCAGTTCACCAACCCGGGCAATTTGGTTTATTCGACCACAACAGCGCCCGAGTGCTGGACGAACCCCAACTGCAAGGTATACGACTTCTCAAACGAAGGGGCTGAGTTCGATTCTGAATTCCAGGCAGAGTCTGTAGTATACGAGGAGGCAGAGATGGTATCAACCACACCTGAGAACGAGTCGTTCGAGGTAGACAACAGCATCTCTGATTTCTCATTCACCTTCAACAAACCCGTTTGGGCTAACGCTCCCGAAAACGGAAAGCCAACGGCCGTGCTCTCTGGCAATGGCATTAGCGAGGACCTGGTTCTTGACGAGTTTGAAAACACACAGACTACTCTCACCTTCCACCGTCCTTCTGGTTCTGCTGCTTTGGCCAAGGGTACTTACACCATTACCGTGGACAACGTAGCCAATGAGAAGGATGTTGTCAACACCACTCCTTTCGAGATTTCCATCGAGGTCGGCAAGGTGTCTGTTTCTGAGACCACCTACACTGAAGTTCTGTCTGTTCTCTTCCCAGATGCTACTGAAGGTCAAATCCCTGCCGGTTGGACTGTCAACAATATGGGTGAAATTCGTACCGCAGGCACGAATTATGGCTCTGGCCCACGTACTTTCTCTTGGACGAATTCTACCGTCGACAAGGCATTTATGTTCCGCACCACAGAAGAGGATGGCATCGGCTATGCAACATATGGTGACAGCGCAGACTACCAGCTCGTCATTCCTGCAGGCAATGTCGAACTCCGCGCTATGCTCGGCGGCTGGGATAAGACAGGTTTCAATGTACAGGTTAGCATCATAGACATTGACACTGCCGATTCAGTAGTCGTTGCAAGCGAGAAATTTGCCATCACCAAAGTGATTGGCAGCACCCGCGAAAACCAGGAGTTCCAGCAAGAGAAGATTCGCTTTACCTCTGATGGCGGCAAATACATCTTCAAGGTTCAAGTGATTGCTACCGGCGGATACCAGCAGGCTGTTTGCGGTGGTTTCAAGATCTACTCTTATACAGAAACCGAAGGCGAGAAAGCCGACAGCGAGGTTATCTTTGCTGACGATTTCTCTACTTATTCAAACAATACCGCTCCTACTACGGAATCTCCGTGGATTGCATATTATGGTGGAGCCGAGCGCAATCCTGGCGCTGACTACAATTATAACGGAGCACGCATCTTCACCGGACTCGGTGCCAAGAACCTGACTGCCGGCTACTACACTGGCACAAGCGGATGCGGTGCAGATAATCCGAATAGCTACCTCCTCTACAGCAACGGCGAGGACAACGCTACTCTTGCACTCAGCAACCAAAAGTATCAGTTTACATGGTACGGCGTAAGTTGGAAGACAAATGCACAATTGCTCTACTTCCAGCTTATCAATGATGCAGACGAAGTTGTCTACAGCCGCGTAGACTCTCTCACAACCAACATAGGCGGTAATAGGTCAACTAACGCAGAAGCCAACAAGATTCAGTTTACCTACACTCCTGAAGCTGGCAACTACCGATTGAAGTTCTGGGCAGACTACGAGAGCATCTTCGGCAACATCAAGATTGAGACTCTGGGCTCACTGGCCGTTAGATATCGCAACCTCTTGAAGGAAGCTGTAGCTGAAGCTCAGGACGAACTTGACACTGCCAACAAGGATTCGCTCTTTGCCGGCACTACCCGCGACGCTTTGGCCGCTGCCATCAAGCAGTACAGCGATCCTGACCTGCACACTGCAGCCGCCTACAACGCTGCTATTGCCGAGCTGGAAGCACTCGTGAAGAGCATGGTTGCACGCCGTGCCAACGTCACCACCTACGCTTCTGCTCTGCAGAACCTGCAGGATGTACTCGCTAGTTGTGCAGACACCAAGTACACCGGACTCGAAGCCTATAAAGAAGGCGTAAAACTCAATGAGACTTACGAGAATATCTCAAGCGTTTCGCTCAATGACGAAGATCTTGCTGCAGCAGTAACTGCCATAAACGACACTTACAATCTGCTCAACAACTTGGTTAAGACAGGTGTAACGCTGCTCACGCAGCAGGCTATCGACCTTGCAGATATGATTGTCAACTACGATCAGTCGCTTGAAGAGGATGAAGTAGTCCTTGCTGCAGCCAATACCTTGACCGACGACAGCGTGCTCGTAAGCCAGTTGAAGGTCGGAGCTATGGCAAGCATCTACAAGAAGATTGCCGAGGGTTATAACTTCACCTCTTATGATGATGAGTATGACCAAACCTTCCCGGATTCACTTGACATCTCGGCCTTCATCAACAACCGCGCATTCTACTGCACGTCTACCGACTACACAGCCACTCCTGCCAACTACCCTGGCTGGAACATTACGCTCATCTCCGGCAACATCGTTTCTGGCTGGTCTCCTAGCTGGGACGTATATTCAGGCACACCGACCAACCCGATTGTCAACGCCAAGGTTAAGAACGGTTGGGGTGACACAGAAATTGACGTTGCTCAGGCTGTCAAACTCCCATGCGGTGTCTACACCTATAGCATCGATATCTGCGACCGTAGCAACGCCACCTGGACTGACGGAGCCAACGTATTCTCTGACACAACCATGACCGTCGTTTACTTCAACAACGACACCATCCTGGCCAACCTCTCTAATATGGGTCAGTGGTATGGCGAGACTACAACCGTCATGGCCGGAAAGAATGGCTTCAGCGAAGGTAATGCAAATAACTATGCTGCTACCATCGGCGCCCGTCTGAAGACACATATCTCGACAGGTTCTATCGACAACGCAGCTCTCTACTTGACTGCCAAAGATCCTAACTTCGACTACGCTACAGCTGCTTCGGCTCTGAAGACACAGTTCGAGGGCATGACAGGCATCCAGGCTGCACGCACCGATGCTCCTGTACAGACCCAGTACTACAACTTGAACGGACAGATGGGCAAACAGGCCGGCATCAACATCAAGGTTGAGCGCTACGCCGACGGTTACACTGTTGTCAAGAAGGTACTTGTAAAGTAAGCTAGAGTACGCAAAGCGTAATCAGCACATAAGTACACACGCTCCCTCCTGTGAGGGATGCAATAAACCAATATGAATGATCCGGCGGGCCTTAAGCCGGCCGGATCATTTCTTTTTCTATCCAAATTTCATCCTTTTAAGGCGATTTTCGCCACCAAAAACAATGATACGCAAACTTGCCTCAATCCTTACCGCAGTCGCTTGTATTTGCAGTCTGCAAGCCGCCGATACATTCGTCTTCTTCCCGTCTACACGCACGCAAAGCGAAGGTGCTTACCGTCTCTCTGCAGGTACTATTCACGTAGACGATAAAGAATATCCGGGCGTAATACGCGCTGCCGGTCAACTGCGTCAGGACATGCTGGCAGCTTGTGGCATGGAACTACCCGTCACAGTAGGTTCCATACAGCAGAGCCCGACCATCAAGGCTCTCATCCGTGACAAAAAGATAGACGGCAATGCCCTCAAAGGCAAAACCGAAAAATACATCATTGCCGTACTGCCGGAAGACGGTCAGGGAAATGGTTCCAAATCAAGCATCATCATAGCCGGCAGCGACAAGCGCGGCACTATATACGGTATCTACGAACTCAGCCGCCAGCTTGGAGTTTCTCCCTGGGCCTGGTGGGCCGACATGCCAGTGGTCAAGCAAGACGAGGTCTACGTTCTGCCAGGTTCATACACTGACGGCGAACCCACTGTACGCTATCGTGGCATCTTCCTCAACGACGAAGCCCCATGCCTCTCAGGTTGGGTCAAGGAGAAGTTCCCCGACAGCGAATGTCCTTCAGCTGACCCAAAACTGGCCCGGGGATTTAACCACCATTTCTACGAGCGCGTCTTCGAACTGCTCCAACGTCTGAAGGCCAACTATATGTGGCCGGCAATGTGGAGCAACGCCTTCTACGCCGACGATTCGCTCAACTCAGTCTTGGCCGACGAGATGGGCATCATGATGGGAACATCTCACCACGAACCGATGGCACGCAATCACCAGGAGTGGGCCCGTCACCGCAAGGAGAATGGTGTGTGGGACTACGCCACCAACCAGGAAGTCATCGACCGCTTCTTCCGCGAGGGCATACGCCGCGCCAAAAACAACGAGGATATCATCACCATCGGAATGCGTGGTGACGGTGACGCTGCAATGGGCGGAAAGGAAGGCCATGACGAGGACTTTGTCAGCAACGACGAGTACTACCTCCGCCTCTACGAAAAGATATTCCGCAACCAGCGTCGCATCATCCGCGAAGAAACCGGAAAATCCGCTGAAAAGCGTCCGCAACTGTGGACTCTCTATAAGGAAGTGCAGCGCTACTACGACCTCGGGCTGACCGTACCCGATGACGTCATTATCCTGCTCTGCGACGACAACTGGGGCAATATCCGCCGTGTGCCGACCACGTCGCACAAGGGAGGCTACGGCATGTACTACCACGTCGATTATGTCGGTGCACCACGTTGCTCGAAGTGGGCCAACGTCACACCTTCTGCCCACATGTGGGAACAAATGCAGCTCTGCCTGCAATACGGCATCGACAAACTCTGGATACTCAACGTCGGTGACCTCAAGCCGATGGAATATCCCATCCAGCTCTTCCTCGATATGGCCTGGGATCCAGAGGCTTTCTCCGACCCGAGTAGCATTCAGCGCCACACAAATAAGTTCTTCCATGCTATAGCCAATGCAGTGAGTTCTGACACCTCGGCTATCGAAGTCTTGGCCGGCAAGATGGGTGAGATGTACACCCGTTACACCAACTACAACGGACGCGTAACGCCCGAGATGCTTTCGGCCAAGACCTACAACCTGCGAACCGGTGAATGGGCTCAGGTCGTCAACGAATACAAAGCGCTTGAGGCTGAAGCCCTGGACCTCTACCGCCAGTTGCCTGACGCTGCCAAGGACAGCTACGCCCAGTTGTTGCTCTACCCTATCCAGTCAATGGCCAATCTCTACGAAATGTACTACGCACAGGCTGCGGGCAATCAAGAGGGGGTCGTCAAGCACTTCAACCGTGACAAAGAGCTAACCCGCTTCTACCACAACATCAACGGAGGCAAGTGGAATCACTTGATGGACCAGACACATATCGGCTACACGAGCTGGAATAGCCCGATGGAAGACATTATGCCCATCGTGACCGAGGAACAACAGCAAGCCAATAACCAAAAGGACGGCTACACCTTTACCGGTCCTCAAGGCGGCTACATCAGCATTGAAGCCGAACATTATCACGAAGCGAAAGCAAACAACGACAGCCGCTGGCTCACCATTCCGAACTATGGCCGCACCCTCAGCGGTGTTGCTCTTTGGCCATACACGGCTACAACCGAGGGAGCTAGCCTCAGTTACCGTTTCCAATTGCCGAAGGAGGTGAAGGAGGTCAAAATACACGTCATCACCAACTCTACCCTACCCTTCCTGCGTCGCGAAGGACACCGCTATACAGTACAACTGGATGACGGCGAGGCCAAAGAGGTCAACTACAACGGCGACTTGACCGAAGACAATCAGTGGCACATGTACGACGTCGTGGCTACCCGTGTCATCGAGAAGACCGTGACCCTGCGACCTTCTGCCGATGGCTTACACACGCTGACCATTCATCCTATCGAACCGGGTATGGTCCTGGAAAAAGTCGTCATCGACTACGGCGGATATGAACCTCAGCACTTGTTCGGCACAGAAAGTGCCGTTTTACGATAAACAAAAATGCAATTTTTCAAAGAAAGTTACGTTTTATCATAAAGGAAACGGCACTTTAGAAGGTGTCGACCAACAAATGGAAACAATGCAAACGTATTGTTTTGATGCAAAAAACCACAAGTTTTCATTTTTTAAGCGAGACAAAGCAAGCAGAAAAGTTTTTGTAACATTTGCACTTGGCTGCAAAGAGAAAAATGTCGATATTTGTACCGCAGATTGACAAACAAAACAAAAACTATCTCATTCATACAACACAGTTCTTTATGGAAACAAAAGAAACAAAAGGATTCTACAAACTCTCATGGCTACAACGCATCGGCTTCGGCTCGGGCGATATGGCGCAGAACCTCATCTACCAAACGGTATGCATGTACCTGCTGTTCTTCTATACCAATATCTACGGACTATCAGCAGGTGACGCAGCCCTGATGTTCCTCATCGTACGAATCGTCGACGTACTATGGGACCCTTTGGTCGGCACGTATGTTGACAAGCACACGCCCAAACTAGGCAAATACCGCAGTTATCTTGTCCTGGCCGGTGTTCCGCTGACAGGCCTAGCCATCCTTTGCTTTTGGAACGGATTTAGCGGTTCGCTGCTTTATGCCTATGTGACCTATGTGGGTCTGTCTATGCTCTATACATTGGTCAATGTACCTTACGGCGCGCTCAACAGCTCATTGACGCGCGACACGAATGAAATCACCATCTTGACTTCAACACGTATGTTTATGGCCAATTGCGGCGGACTGGCTGTAGGCTCGGGCTTGCCGTTGCTGGTGGCTGCACTCGCTCCCAAGGGAGAAAATGCCAATGGCTCTTTTCCAACCGACCCTGACGCGTGGTTTCAGGCCATGGCCATCTTTGCCATTGCCGGACTACTGCTGCTTTTCTTCTGCTTCTCGCAATGTAAGGAACGCGTCGTAATGGACGAGAAGGAAACTGCCAATGTCAAAGTATCTGACCTTTGGACCGAATTTGCTCACAACGGGCCGCTGCGCGTCATTGCTTTCTTCTTCATCACGGCCTTCGCTATGATGAGTGTAGGCAACGCTGCAGGTTCATATTTCATGACAAGCAATTTGCACAGCTCGGCCATGGAACTCTCCATCTTTATGGGTTTGGGTTCATTGCCTTCCTTCATATTTATGCCTTTGGTTCCGGCCATCAAGCGCGCAGTTGGCAAAAAGAATATGTTCTATATCTTCCTGGGTATCGCCATTGTCGGCATGCTGTTCCTCTATGTTGTAGCCAAGATGGACGAACCCAATATGACACTCGTGTATATAGCACAGTTCGTCAAATCGACAGGTGTCATTGTAGCGACAGGTTATATGTGGGCACTTGTCCCCGAGGTCATCTCCTATGGCGAATACACGAGCGGCAAGCGCATCGCCGGCATTGTCAATGCCTTGACCGGCATCTTCTACAAAGCCGGCATGGCCTTGGGTGGCGTTGTCCCTGGAGCCGTACTCGCCTACGTGGCCTACAACCCGGAGTCGACCGTTCAGACGCCCGAAGCTGAAGAGGGTATCTTGTGGCTCGTATGCATCATACCAGCCGCACTCCTGATGCTTGCGATGTTCATAATCAGCAGATATAGTCTGACCGACGAAAAAATAGACGAAATCAACCGCGAAATAGAAAAACGAAATGCTTAAGAATTCATTTAATCTACTCCGGGCCTCGCTCTTGCTGGCCGCAACTGTAATGGGAACCACATGCTGTACGTCCGGACAAAAGGCTGAGAAGACTCTAAAGGAGGCCTTCGACGGCAAGTTCCTGATGGGATGTGCCATCAACGTAAACCAAAGTTCAGGCCGTGACGTGAAAGGCGACAGCATCCTCTTTCGCCACTTCAACAGTATCGTGGCAGAAAACTGCATGAAGTGCGAAAAAATACACCCGTTCGAAGACACTTACGCTTGGGACGATGCAGACCAGTTCGTAAAGTTCGGCATGGACCATAACATGTACATCATCGGCCACTGCCTGGTATGGCACAGCCAGTGTGCTCCTTGGTTCTGCGTTGACGAGAAAGGCAACGACGTGAGCGCAGACGTGCTCAAGCAACGCATCAAGGACCACATCTACACTATCGTCGGACGATACAAAGGCCGCGTCCAGGCTTGGGATGTTGTCAATGAGGTTCTCATGGACGACGGCAGCTATCGCGAGAGTCCTTTCTACCGCATCATGGGCGAAGAGTTCATCCCGTGGGCATTCAAGTGTGCTATGGAGGCCGACCCCGACGCTGAACTCTACCTAAACGACTACAGCATGGCCAAACCCGGCAAACGTGAAGCCTATGTCAAGCTGGCCACCTCACTGCGCGAGCAAGGGCTGCGCGTGGATGCTATCGGCATACAGGCACACGCCGGTATGGACTATCCGGACTTGGCAGAGATGGAGAAAACCATACAAGCCTACATCGGCGCCGGCTTTGACGTGATGTTCACCGAAATGGACATCAACGCCTTGCCCAACGTCTTCGAAGGTGGACACGAGAATGCAGCAGTCGAGGAACACTTTGACTATGTATCCAAGATGAACCCCTACGTCAACGGCATGCCGGAGGAAGTACAAAAGCAATGGGACGGCCGCATACAAGGCCTTTTCGATTTGGCTCTTAAATATCACGAGCACTTCCGTCGTGTGTGCGTTTGGGGCATATATGACCAGCAGTCGTGGCTGAATGATTGGCCAATGCCAGGTCGCACCAATTACCCGCTTCTCTTCGACCGCAACTTCCAACTGAAGGATGCCATGAAGAAATACACTTTGGGCGACTGAAAAAGATAAAAGGCAAGAGATAAGAGACAAAGAAACAGACATGCGGCACAGATGAGAAGTAGACAATTCCCGTTATCTCTTGACACACATCATTGTTCATAATACTAACAACTTATATACTACAAAACACTATGGCAACAAAACGATATTTATGGCCCGAAGATTATATGGCAGACCCTTCTGTACACATCTTCAACGGCAAGATTTACATCTATCCGAGCCATGACTACTATTCAGGCATTCCGGAAGACGACTGGGGCGTGCACTTCGACATGAAGGACTATCATGTGTTCTCTATCGACGGCGACCCAATGACAGGCAAAGTAACCGACCACGGAGTAGTACTGAAGCGCGAAGATATTCCTTGGGCAAAAAAACAGCTTTGGGACTGCGACGTACAGGAGAAGGACGGAAAGTACTACATGTACTTTCCCGCCAAGGACAAGACAGGCATCTTCCGCTGTGGCGTGGCTATTGCCGACCGTCCCGAAGGGCCTTTCATTCCGCAACCTGATCCGATACGCGGCAGCTATAGTATCGACTATGCCGTATTCAAGGACGGAGACGATTTCTATATGTACTTCGGCGGCATTTGGGGCGGACAGCTTCAACGCTACAACGAGGACAACGAAGCCGTCAACGACATCCGCTTCCCTGAGGGTGATGAACCTTGCATTTCGCCTCGAATCGTCAAACTCAGCAAAGATATGCTCCAGTTTGCCGAAGACCCGAAGCCCATACGCATTGTCTACGAGGACGGAACGCTGATGAAAGCCGGCGACCCGCATCACTTCTTTGAGGCTTCGTGGATGCACCGCTACAACGGCAAATACTACTTCAGCTACTCAACAGGCGACACACACTATTTGTGCTATGCCATCGGTGATAATCCCTATGGCCCGTTTATTTACCAAGGCGAGATTTTAACTCCGGTATCAGGTTGGACAACGCATCACAGCATCATCGAGTACAAAGGAAAGTGGTATCTGTTCCACCACGACTGCGGTCCGTCTAAGGGTTATACACCTCTGCGGAGTCTGAAAGTCTGCGAGCTCAAATATGACGAAAATGGCAAAATTATTACCATCGATGGCATGGCTGAGTAAAATGCACATTCTCCTGTCACCACTCCGGGGCAGGAGATTTCTGCTTCTGACGGCAGCATTGACAGGAGCAATTTGTCTAATCGGATGCAAGCCATCTGTTGATTCAACACAAGTAGCCGTATGCAAGCCTGCACTGCGAATGCTCAATCACTGGGACAATCCCGATGGCACCATTGAACGCGGTTACGCCGGACACAGTATTTTTTGGGGGCGCGGATACATCGACACGCTTTCCATTCAGCAATATGGCTTGCGCAACGAAGCTATCGGCATCAACGGCACTGTGCTTAACAACGTAAACGCCTCGCCGCGCATGCTCACGGATGCTTATCTCGACACAACTGTCATTTATGCCAACTTGTTGCGCCCATTCGGCATCAAGGTTTTTCTGTCTGTCAACTTCGCCTCACCGATGGCGCTCAAAGCCACCACAACGGCTGACCCGCTCGATGACGATGTACAGCAGTGGTGGAAGGATATGGCAGACGAAATCTACCGACGCATACCTGACTTCGGCGGCTTCTTGGTCAAAGCCAACAGCGAAGGACAACCCGGACCTTGCGACTATCACCGCACCCATGCAGAGGGAGCCAATATGCTGGCCAAAGCCTTAGCTCCGCACAATGGCATAGTTATCTGGCGCTCTTTTGTATATAGTCCGAGTGACCCAGACCGGGCCAAACAAGCATACATCGAGTTCGCCAAACTGGATGGGCAGTTTGACGACAACGTGATTGTGCAAATCAAGAACGGCCCCATAGACTTCCAACCTCGCGAGCCAATATCACCGCTCTTTTTTGCTATGCCGCACACGCGTCTGATGGCCGAACTGCAAATTACACAAGAGTATCTCGGCCACTCAAACCATATCGCTTTCCTAGCCCCAATGTGGACAGAATTCCTGCAGGAGTACTGGGCTGGCAGCCATGGTATGCCGCACAATCTGGCAGGATTGGCTGGGGTGAGCAACATCGGCACGCTGCACTGTGGCAACACTTTGGCCGAAGCCAATTGGTTTGCGTTCGGACGGCTGGCATCAGACCCTTCGCTCACTGCAGACGCAATTGCCGAAGAATGGGTCAACGGAGAGTTCCCAAAGCTAAATGAAAAAGGCAAGAATGCCCTAATCCGACTGCTACTGATGAGCCGCGAGGCAGTAGTAGACTATATGATGCCGTTGGGCTTGCATCACCTTTTTGCTTGGGGACATCACTATGGTCCAGAACCTTGGTGCAATATCCCGGGCGCGCGACCGGACTGGATGCCTTCATACTATCACAAGGCCGATTCTATAGGTTTAGGCTTTGATCGCACGGCAGCAACAGGCAGTGCGGCCACGATGCAATATCCCGATTCAATTGCCAAAGAATACGAAAGTCTAGACTCTTGTCCGGAAAAGTACATTCTGTGGTTTCATCACGTCAAGTGGAACTATCAACGCACATGGGAATGCTGCGGCACCACCGAAACGCTTTGGCAACATTTGGGCCGGCACTATGAGCATGGCGTGCAGCAAGTCATAGAGATGCAGCGCCAATGGCAGTCGCTGAAGGGTCAGCTACCCGACGGTTTTTGGCAAGATATCAACCGTCGACTCGAGACTCAGTACAAAGATGCCGTTTGGTGGCACGACAGCTGTCTGCTTTACTTTCAAAGCATCAATAGCTTGTCGTGGCCCTCTACGGCCGCGAAACCAATCTATACACTTCAACAATTGAAGAAGATTAATCTCGGCATCACAAACTTTGAATGTCCCTCTCCCGCACTCCTTGATGCTGCGAGATAAGAGTAAACCAGTCAAGCATAGCAAAAGGCTGAATTCCTTGTTTGGAGTTCAGCCTTTTGCTATGGCTTTTGCGCGAAAGAATAACGAGTAGGAACTTAAAGCTACTACTGCTTCTTGGCTGCCTTTGAAAAAGGTGCTTTCAGATACTGCGGTATCTTTCGTGCTACCTTCTTAAACAATGCCCGACGAGGTGAGAGCCCCACACGCTTATAGATACCCAAGTCTTCACGCCAACGATGGAAGGTACGTGTCCAACTCGTCGACAACCCTCCGTAACCCATTCGAACCGTGTATTCATGCAGATAGTGGACACGGATACCCGTTTTGTACAGTACTCGGAGCAGCCAATGCGTGTCACTCGAAATCACATAATCCTCATCATAGTAGCCGAAGCGGTCGAAGACATCACGACGCACAAAGACCGTTGTATGCAAGGGTAGCCATCCATTACTGATTTTCTTATCCGAACAAGTGCCGCTAATCCAATCACGTATGACCCAATCGGGATTTTCGTGGCTAACGAAAAGACCGTCTGCATAGAAGAGGTCACATCCCGTTTCCTCAAAAATTCTGGCCACTTTGGCCACCACATCATCGCTAAAATAAATATCGTCTGAGTGCAGCCAAGTCACAATATCACCAGTGGCACGACGAATGCCTTTATTCAAGGCTTCATAGCATCCGCGGTCTTTCTCACTAATAAGCGTAGCTATGCGTGGTGAATGACACTCTTCAATCTTCTGAAGAGTACGGTCATCAGATGCACCATCGACCAGTATATGCTCGATGTCGGGAAACGTCTGTCTCATGACGCTCCGGACCGTATTGCCAATGGTAGCCTCACGATTCCGGCATGTAGTGACGATTGAAACTTTCACGGTATGACTTAATAGTTCTTTTTAGGCGTAGGCACACGACCGTCCATCAATTCGCTCTTGTCCTGGAATGTCTTTTGATCAATAATCTGATAGTTTTGGTCAAGCGGACAGACTATGGCACAACGGTTGAATCGGTGGTGTCCATTCTCGCGCAGGAACGGGAAGTCATAGTCGAGGTCGCCGCCGCCCACAATAAGTTGATCGGGATTGACGCCATACGTTTTCTCAAGCACGTCAGCCACGACTTTGGCTCGTTGCTCTGCCAACCATTCATTACGCTTGCTGGAACCGATTTCGATATCCGCGAATCCCTTGACGAGGAACTTCTGGTTCGGGTGGTCATTAATCAACCGGGCATAAAAGCCGAGGTTGAGCACGTATGTATGCTGCAATTCGATACGGTCTATTTGGAAGAAGGCTGCTTCAATCAATGTAGATGGAAGATTGGCCTGCTCCTGCGTACTATTCATCTCGATAACGGTCTGTAGCATGTTATCATCTTCGTCGCTGGCATCAACCACTTGTCGACCGGCGAAACTGTCATCGTAACCAAGTCGCTGGAAGTGTATGACCTTAGAGAACTTGTAGGAAATGCCCAAAGTGACTGCAAATTTCCAAGTACTGTTCTGAGTGGTATAACCCTCCAAGTCATCACCTTGCCAAGAGCAGTTGCCGTCGAGTATCAGGGAGTAACGCTGCGTGAAGTTGTACCCGCCCTGCAAGCCGAAGAACCACTGAGGTACGAGACACGAACCATCGCGCTGAGAAAGGGATTTCGCAGCATAGATAAAGCCGGCACCGGCATATGCACGCATAGAGACTGGAGCATAGAGCATCTCACGACCCGCGTACATGTTGACCAAATTCATCATTACGGCAACACGCGCACCCATTGACACATACTGTATCTGTTGCCACCAGGCAGAACCCGCCACATAATTGGACCAACCATTGTCAGAAATCATGGTCGAAAGGTGCGGGGTATAGAGATCATGTGTGTACTTTGACCAGGTGACGTCTCCACGCAGACCCCAATAAGGGTGCACGTCTTTCATAAATCCGAGTTCTACCTGAGGACCGAGGTCAAACTTCTCTTTGGTAGCATCCATAAGTACAGACTGGACGCCGCCGCGAATTTCGAACGACCAGTTGTCATTCCAGGAGTTGAAGGCATAGTGTGCGCGCAAATAACGTTTGCGGTCTGTCGTATCATTGAGGGCGTACCAATAGAGGTCTCGAATACGCGGATCGGTAATCTTGTCGAGTTCGCGACGGGTGAAGGTCATACGCTGTCTGAACGACGTCGTCTCCACTTCATCAGACTCATCAACGGTTGGGTCACCAATCAGAGCCTTAATGTCAACAGAGGTTTCATCGTCACCTTCAGTAGTATTATCGTCATAGCTATCCACTTCCCCTTGCGCCATAAGCATAGGGAAGGCTGCACAAGCCAGAATCAGTGACAGTATATATCTTTTCATTGAGAATTAACCGCTTACTTTCAAAAAAATTCTTCAGGACTTCTAAAGAAGTTTCACTTCCGCTCGAATTTCCGTTCTTTTTTTGATATTCCGTGTTCAATACCTTATGTACCTAACACCCTTTTATTATCACACCTGTGCACATAAAAGCATACGTGTCACAACGTACAATATGCGCAAAGATAGGGTTTTCTGTCCTTTTCACAAACTTTTTGAAAAAAAATACGTTAAAACGCCCTATTTTACTACTTTTTCGCACCATTCTTCAACTTGGGATACCATTTCAGATTGGCAATCAAGCATCATAAACCAACATCTTCAACCTTAGGACATCTGTCTGGAGTGATATATTTTTCGCCATAAACAATCAACAATCGCCAGTAACCACTCAGGAAGAATACACCGCAAGCGATGTCGTCGTACTCGCTTACGTAGTCGTGCAATTTCGTCACGATTAGCATCAGCATCTACGGTTTTTGACCGACAAACCTCCAATAGATTAGGCAAGTCATAGGTCAATTGTTGAGTGATTATTTGTTGACTAAAGGATGGGGCTATGGAGCAATGTATACCAGAGCCATCAAAACCCCTATTACGAACCATTGATATGGATGGCTTGACTTGAAAATGACCAGTCATAATATTGTAAGCAGTATGTTTTACATCACCCCAAGACTGTTTCATTTTTATCATATCCAGTAGCATTCCAAGGCCCTCAGGATAAACGTCCAAAAATTTATCTATTGTGGCTTTTGACATAATTACATCTCGAAAAAAGGTCTTGTTGTTGGTTGCTTTCATATATTCGAACCGCTTGTATCCCCAATATCCGACACCCCATCCTGTATCGTCATAAGCCAAATAAGCACTATACGAACTGATACCATAATCTTCGGTGCGACAATATCCACACACCGACGAGATATGTTCATCATCTCTATAACGTTCGAGCGCCTTATTCATAAAGTCGAGAAAGCACGGAGAGAAGACGTTGTCGTCTTCGGTAAAAATATAGGCATCGTAACGCTCTAGACAATATTCTTCTAAAGCATCCGAGTTCCGTTCTGCCCCATAGTTGGTGTCCCGTTCCAAAATGGTGACTTTGGCGAACCCGGTTATGGTGGGCAAATAGGCCTTTACTTTTTCATAACCCTCGCGGTATACTTCATAGTTCGGCGGGGGGGGGTAGAGCATCAAGGCCGATGATGAGTTCGGTCTTATCGGCATGAGTGCAACGCTGAAGCGATTCCACGCAAGCCTTGAGATGCTCGTAGCGGTTGAGCGTCGGGATACAGACTGGATAATAGTTCATTTTAGATTCTATTGTTTCCTTTTTATAATTAGGTCATCTCAGATTGGTAAATCTGCATCAGAAGGCCGGCTTGTCCATCGACAGCGCAGTCAGTTTCAGCAAGTTTTCGTGCGTTAATTCCCATCTGCCGTAGAGTATCAGGAGTCTGTGTCTCCACATTTTGCAGAGCTTGAGTAATAGCAGAAACTGTCGGGGCGACCCACCACCCGCAACCGCACTTGGCCACGCTTTGCCAGGGAGTTCCCGTCGTGGTCAAAACAGGCACGCCACTTGCCAAAGACTCGGCCACAATCAGTCCATAATTCTCGCTATACGAAGGCAACACCGCCACATCTGCTTGTCGGATGAGTTTCCATTTCTTCTCTCCGTAGACAGCCCCCACAAATGACACCCGATCACCGAGGTGCAAATCATCCACTTGACGTCTTAAAGTCGCAATATAACCTGGTTCTCCATCTCCTGCTATGATGAGACTAAGTGACGCCGGCACCTTGTTCATGGCAGAGAATAGCATCTCAAGACCCTTCTTGGGATGGATGCGACTCATAAAAAGCAAGCGCTGCGGTGCCTGATACTCAGTCTTAACCACAATATCACGGACATTAATACCATTGCTAACCACACGAATACGGTTGCTCGGCACATAATCCTGCAGATGCGACCTTTCGGACTCGGAGGTGGCGACCAACAAGTCACACTGCTGCAATGCACGTCTTTGGTAAAGCAGAAGTGCAGGCAGTTTGCGTGTGAGATAGTGCCGGTGCACTATCCACGGTTCGAGCATACCATGCGGCGTCAGCACGATGACCGGCCGAGACTTTGCTTCTCTCAAGGATATCGACGAAATTCTGTATCGCTCTGTCCAACGGATAACAAGAGCCGTTTGCAGCATCCAGCACCCATTGACGTGTACTATATCGGGTTGTATGTCGCGAAGCAACTGCAGCCAAGAGGTCTTCATTTCCCGTATATGCGACAGACTCAAGGGAATGCGATGCAGATGGCATCCACTTAGGGGAACAAAGTCTTCGATAGGAGTCATTGCACAGATATGCAACTCACAAAGGCCGCCCAAGGCCGGAGCCAATTGTTGCATATAGGTTGCTGTTCCCCCGTCATAGGCATTAAGAGACGGTACAAACTGCAAAACTTTCATGTAGTTTCCCTATGATATACGAAATCTCACTCTTCCGACAGGGATTCTAGTCATTTCTCTTGAGTTCCAAACCATCCTCCATCCGCCAAGCAATAGCTTCGGCTGAGATATGTGTTTCGGCCCAGTCTTTGATTTGCTTCCGCAAGGCCGTAGTATGTTCCTCATTGCTGAACAAGTCGAAGTCTTCCCATAGGCATTGGGCCAATTGTTGTGGATGACCTACATCAAAGAGACGTCCTCGACCTGATTCTATCAGGACAGAAGCGCCGCATTGTCGACTGCAATAGACAGTTGTGCCAGCCAATAAAGCTTCGCTAACCACTGCACCCCAGCCATCGTGGCGGGAAGGCAACACCAAAGCCTGACTCTCGGCAATCAGCTGTCGGGCCTTCGGCATGGGCAGTACTCCTACGAACGTCACACAATCTTCCATCTTGTGGGTAGAGACATAACAATGGAGCGCTGTTCGTTCGGGGCCGTCCCCTGCTACAGTGAGACAATACCTCTTGTAAGCATTGGGGTGCTCTTGTCGCAATAGCCAAAGAGCCCGAAGTAGAGTCATCATATCCTTACGCTTGTCAAGGCTGCCGACAAAGCACAAAGACACCTTCCCCTCTCTAAAACCAGACGACAAGACGTCCGGCATCTCCTCAACGCTATAAGCAAAGGGAATAACACGCCATCTGTGACTCCAACTACGATAGTAGCCAACGCACCCAGCACCAATGGCGAATACATAATCAAGATGTCGGACATAGCGCAAATCTTGCAACAAAAAGCGCAGTCGATGCATCCAAAGCGGGTAGCGATAGGTATAGGGCGGTTCGGTGATGATGCCTCGCTCGATGTCATAGTCCAGACTTATATCAAGCCACTTTTTCACTTCAGGGAAGGCGGTGATGCCGCTGAAAAGTGCCACAGTACGTTCTCCGTCTTTCCCATTCAACAACTCTCTCACCTCAATCTCAGTGGGGTTAACCTTGAGGTTCACCGAAGAGGACACAAGACTTTCCTCCCAGCCCAACGCACGGCGAGAGTCCAACCCAACAGTAGGCACGACAAGCGACACCCGATGCCGACAGGAAAGCACCTCAATGTAAGGCATCTGGTGTGGACTCACACAGTTTTGGAAGAAAAGCAATCTCATCGCACTTGTCGAGATTATAAGTGGTGTTGCAAGTCGTTGTACTTGACAAACTTACGGACGGATGCGAAGCCGCTTGGCCGGAGCGGCAGGTCGGTCCATTTTGACGAACTTGGAGTAAAGGCTTAGGTAAAGAGGAATTCCGGCATTGATAAGTTTGTATTTGTACCTTTCCTTCTTGTTTAGATACTTGTTAATTGAAAGCGGATAATAAGGCAACGTCTTCTCATCGACGGGGAATTCACGAATTCCACAACGGCAGAGATTAGAAAGTACCTGCGAGAAGAGGAACGAGATACGATTGACAAACAAATAACGGATAGAACTCTCTATTTGGGTGTGTTCCATAGCAAAATCCCAAAGCCTGCGGCAGATGAGCAGCAAGTCTGTTGACTTCTTCGGATTGGCACTTTTCATAATACTGCCCTCACGCTGCACGTAGTTGTAAGCCACAATAGGATCAAAAGCAATGCGACGAGCCATAAAGTACGCCCGCGGAGTAAAGTCTTGGTCTTCGTGCAGTATACCTTCATAGAATGTCAAATGGCGTGACTGTAGGTAACCCCTGCGATAGAGCGCCGACCAAGCGGCAGGAGGTGCATCAACGTTAAGCAAAAATTCCTCGCCTCGCATCACCTTTCCCCCAGAACTGTCGGGTACATGGAAAGGTACAATATCTCCATTTTCGGCTACCAGTTGCAGACCAAAACAAAGCACATCCAGACATTTTGACTCTGCATGGGCAAGCAAATTAGGGAGAACGCCAGGCACAAGATAGTCATCACTGTCAACGAACCACACATAAGTACCCCGGGCAGCCTTCAATCCGGCATTGCGGGCAGACGAAAGGCCTTGGTTTTCCTGTTCGATGATAACCCATGGAGCCGTTTGTACGCCAGCCTTCTCCTCCTCATTGCGAAAAGACTGCAATACATCCATTGCATCGTCTTCCGTGCCGTCATTGACAGCTATGATTTCATAGTCGTTGGGGTCTAATCCTTGATTTCGGATTGATGCTATGCATTGCCCCAACCATTTCCCTGTATTGTAGACAGGCAGTATGATGCTAAGTCTCATAAATATCTGTTTTTTTGCGATTGTTAATATTTTGGCGTTTGATTCCATTTGTACTTACTTGCTCCGCAAGACAGTCCACCAAGTGCGAAGTAGTCGTTTCTGTTGTTGCCATACCCATAAATGGAAGCAAGACCTTGTTGCAACCGCCGTCCAAGCGAATGTGAAAATCACAGCAGCTACGTCTGACAGTTGTCTACACTTAGTCCCCGCTTTCATCATAGCGCCAGACGGGCGCATCGTATAGTAGTAAGTGGGCATAGAAAGAGCCTTGGTCACGACACCTGATTTTAATAGGTATGTCAAAATAAACTCTTGGTCCTCGGCATACCGGTGATTTTCATTAAACCGAAGGCCTTGCCGAAGCAGTTCGGATCTCCTAAACCAACAACGCCACAAATTGTAGGGCACCTCACCATCGTATGCTGCAAAACGATTGGACTGACCGCCCTTTTCCCATACGAACGGCAAAACCACGAGGCTTGACACCCTAATCGCATCGAACACAGACGTTTTATCAGTTTCTTCGTCTGACAAAAACACCCTATCATCGGCATCGACAAACCATACCCATTCTCCCTGCGCAAAGGACAATCCCGCATTACGTGCAGCACTCACCCCACGATTCGGCTGACGAATTAATCGGATGCCATGGCCATAATCAGCGACAACGTCTGTTGAGCCGTCTGTTGAGCCGTCATCGACGACTATTACTTCGCAATCGTATGGCAACGAGAGGACACTATCAAGACACGTTCTAAGCAAATCGCCAGCGTTGTAAGCCGGAATAACAACAGAAAGCATCTTCTTCGAAGCCGATTCTCTGTCACTCATAGATCAATAGTTCGTTAAAAATTTGAGTACTAGGCCGCATGCGCGACCCCATAAAATAAAAGATCTTTGAAATCGTTGGTATTTAATAGTAAGTTTGGTCTGCAGCCACACTTACGCAAAAACTGTTTTATCAGTACGGCGTTATGTATCAGAGTCTTGACTCCGGAGACAGAAAGTCTGAGGTTATTCTCCCTTGCAAATTCCCTTATGACATTGATGGAGGATAGTGACATATTGAAGTGAAACTCCAAGGCCTCCTTCTTTCGGCTCTGGCAGTTGG
>CAVGQN010000013.1:0-58133 GCA_963631395.1 bacterium | reverse complement strand
CGGAAAATCTAACTGTAACTGTAACGTAACGCATCGTTTTCTTATCGCTTGTTCTCTCCCTGAATCATCCTCCGTGGAGGCACACCTGCTTTCATGAGCCACGCCCTATACCATCCGGCATCCGACAAGCAACTTGCCCGGAGGTAGGCGCGCGTATCCGCGCGCGCAAGCACGCTGGTGCAGACAAGCGCTCCAATCCCGCTGAGGCAGCGAACGAGGCATTGGGTGGCCGCGCAGCGCCTCTTCTGAAGGAATTATGTTTTGTGAAGGGTAAAAATATATTTTGTTCTGCAGGAAACGTAATTTTGCTGGAACCGGCGTTCGGAGTCGTGAGTTGAGCGCGGAGTCGATAGTTGAGCGAAAACCCAACATCCGTTTCAGTGGCCTGTAGCGCGGGTCAGTTCGAAATGGGCTGAATTCACACGCGTTTTGACCCCAATTCACAGCAAAAAAATTGGAGGCTAAGAAAATCGGCTCTATCTTTGCGCCGTGATTCGACGAAGTGGGGACGAAGCAGAGGGGCAACGCGGAGCCCCAACGCGGAGAGAGAAGGTGAAATGAGAGGGGCAGCGCTAGCCCCGAATGGTGAAGCAGAGGGCTAAACGCGAAGCCCCCGATTAGGCCGAAAATGCAGCCCAGTTGGGTTTTAAAAAAAATCCAGTTGAGTTTCAAAAAAAATCCAGTTAGGCCGCAAATACCCCTCCCAACGACGACTCACACGGCCCGCCGGCCGGCAAGATCTTTGACATAACGGAACCCCGGCACTCCGGACGTGCAAAGTGCCAAAATATTTTTCCTATGGCATACAAACAGGCCCTACAATGATGGCTGCCGGGAGGCGGAAAGCATCCATTCCCAAACGGGGAGTACGTGAATGGTGCCCTCTGCGGTAGAGATGTCTTCTTTCTCCTCCAAAGTGATGATGTGTCCTTCTGGCAGGCCGTAAGCGAGCATGGCCTCTTGCAGACCTTCCATTTCGCGCTGCCGTGTCTTCGGGTCGCTTATGGAGACGGTGACCTGATAGGCTCGGGTGATGGTGACGCCTTGGCGTACGACAAAGTCACACTCCCTCTTGTTGCTATGATAGAACAAGGTATAGCCACGGCGTTTGAGTTCGACAAAAACGGCGTTTTCCAACTTTGTGCCGACATTGTCGGTGGCATTGAACCCGATGCGGCTTATGATGGCGTTGTCGATGAAGTAGATTTTCTTGGGGCTGAGCATCTGAGTCTTGACCAAAGGGGCGTATTTCATCAGCTGGAATATCATATAGGTCTGCTCGATATACTCCAGGTAGTTTTTGACGGTTTCGGCATGGCGTATTCCGATGAGTTTGCCCAGCGAAGTATAGGTGATGCGTTTGGCGGCATTGCTGGCAAGATAAAATGCCAGTTCCTGTATCTCCTTTTCGTTGTTCAGACCGTTGCGCGCCATGACATCCCTGAAGATGATGCTTTCGTAGAGCGACGACAGATAGCCGGTCGACCCCGACTCGATGTACTTGGGGAAGCCGCCACGGTTCAAAAAGTCTCTGAAATGCTTAAGGAGCAGCGCTCGTCCTGCTGTGGTGTAGAAATCTTTTTCGGCAGGATGTACGTCTTGAAAAGCAAGATACTCGCCGAAGGAGAACGGATAAATCTCGACGGCAATGTAACGTCCTGTGAGGTGCGTGCCCAATTCCCGGCTCAACATCCTGGCATTGGACCCCGTGACGATGATTTTATTGCCCTCGTTGTAGAGCCGCCGTACGAACTGCTCCCATCCGCTGACATTCTGTATCTCGTCAAAATAATAGGTGTGCTGTTCGCCGAACAACTCGAAGAAGCACTCCTGAAGAGTCTGAAAGTCAGACACCGTGAAGTTGACAAGACGTTCGTCGTCGAAGTTGAAGAAGAAATCCCGCTCTTTGAGCTGATGGCGCAACTGCTGAAGCAAGACGGACTTGCCGCACCGGCGTATGCCGGTGATGACCAAAGTCTCTGACGTAGACAGCCATTCCGGCTCGATGTGCCGCGGTATGGTATGGTTGACGATGTCTTTGTAGGTCTCTTGCTGCTCGAAGATGAGCCTCTTCAACAGTTCTTTCATATTGTATCTGCCTTTTATGTTTGTACGCTGCAAAGTTAAGGCTTTTCTTCGATATGCTCAAATGTTTTGGCAATTTTGTTCATTCGCAGTGAATAAAAAAATAAAAAACCGTTCATTCAGAATGAACGGTTTTTATCGAAATTACTCATTCCAAATGAACGGTTTCGGAAGTGATTGGCCCTGTGTCAGACCTTTCTGACGCGCTTGGACAGCGTGATGGCTCCGACGGGGCAGACGTGCTGGCAGAGGAGGCAGCCGGCGCACTTCTTGCCGTTGACATGCGGACGGCGGTCGGCGTCGAGGGTGATGGCCTGATGGCCTCCGTCCTGACATGAGATGTGGCAGCGGCCGCAGCCGATGCAGAGCGTCTTGTCGATCTGCGGATAAACGACGGTGTCGCGGTCCATGGCCGAGGGCAGGACGAAGTTCTTCAGTTCTTCGCCGACGATGGTGCGGAGGTCGCTCACGCCGCGTGACTGGAGATAGGTCTGCAGTCCCAGGATCAGGTCGTCGATGATGCGGTAGCCGTACTGCATGACGGCCGTGCAGACCTGCACGTTGCTGCAGCCCAGTTGCAGATACTCGAGGGCGTCCCTCCACGTCTCGATGCCGCCGATGCCGCTGAGCGCGGCAGATTCCTGCAGGATGGGATTCTGGGCCATCTCGAGGATGAAGCGTTGTGCGATGGGCTTGACGGCACGGCCCGAGTAGCCCGATATGGTGCGCTGGCGGGAGACCATCGACGAGTCGGACATCGTGACGCTCTTGATGGTGTTGATGGCCGAGATGGCGTCGGCTCCGGCCAGGGCAGAGGCCACGGCCGGCTGGCTGATGTGCGTGATGTTGGGCGTCATCTTGACAATGACGGGGATGCTGACTCTCTTCTTGACATACGAGGTGTAGTGCATGACCAGTTCGACGTTCTGGCCCACATCGCTGCCCATGCCCTCAAGGCCCATCTGCGGACACGAGAAGTTGAGCTCGACGGCGTCCACGCCTGCGTCTTCGGCCATACGGGCCAGTTTCGCCCAGTCGTCGAGCGTCTGTCCCATGATGCTGGCTATGACAATCTTGTCGGGGTAGTCGTGCTTGAGCCGGCGCATGATGTCGAAGTCCACCTCGGCGGGGTTCTCGCTGAGCTGTTCCATGTTGCGGAAGCCGTAGAAGCGGCCTGTGTCGCCGGTCTCGCCCACGGAGTCGAAGCGTGGCGACACCTCGCGTATCTCCTCCAGGCAGACGCTCTTGTAGTAGACTCCGGCCCATCCGGCGTCGAAGGCCCTGGCCACCATGTCGTAGCTCGTGCAGACGGCCGACGAGGCGAGGAAGAAAGGATTCTCGCACCGCAAGCCGCAGAAGTCTATGCTCAGGTCGGGCAGGGATCCGGCGGCAGCCTTTGCACAAGGCGCATCGCCGGCCGAAGCTTCGGGCTTCAGAGATTGGGCCACTTGCCGTATGCGTATGGGACGGTCGTAGTGGATGCAGGCCCGCTCGGCTTCCGACAGTTCGTCGTCCGTGCACTGGGCAATCCATCGGCCGGCATTCAGAGTGTTGTCAAAGCGAATGGCGCGCAGCATGCGGGCCGGGTCGCCATGACTGCAGACGGCGCTGCACGGGGCATTCTCACAAAGGAGACAGCGCGAAGCCTCTTCCTTACAAAATCTTTCTTCCATAATATGTTATGTATTGTGTCTTTGTTGTGGCTCGACAGTAGGGAGCCGTTGGTACTAAGTATGGCGCAAATATAGACATAATCTGTCAATGTGCGTACGTTTGTGGTCAAAAAATTGTGCATTTTCCGCTGCGCAATCCATAAAACAGTTCAAAATGGGCGTCAAATTTGGCCATCGGGCTAAATAATCCGTCCGGCGGAGATGCTATCCCGATTTTTGTCATTATCTTTGCAACCGTCTTCGGAATCCGTAGGCAGACAACCACTAACAAAACCACTATACAAGTATGAAAAAACTCGCTACCCTTTTGCTCCTGCTCATGTGCGTGCAGCTGCAGTGCGTAGCAGCTTCGGGCTATCAGAGTAAGACCTGGGCTGCACTGTGCAAAGGTGAAATGGGCGCCGACTGGTATGGCTCGGACGAGGCCAAGTCGGTAGCCGACACGCTCATCGCCACTCAGAAGACCAATGGCGGATGGATGAAGAACTATCAGTACCACATTCTCACCGCCACCGAACTCAAGACCTACAAGTCGACGTCAAGCCGTGTGGAGCACTCCTGCTTCGACAACGGCTCGACGACCCAGGAGATGCGCTTCCTGGCCAAGGTGTACAACAAGACCGGTGAGGAGCGCTACCTCACTTCGCTCAAGAAGGCCCTCAACCTCATCTTCACTGCCGGCAAGAACCTGAAGGGCGGTTGGGCTCAGTACTGGCCCCTCTCGAGCGACACGTACAGCTACCAGAACTACATCACCTTCAACGACGACCTGATGACCAACATCATGAAGTTGCTGATGGAGATTTATCAGGACAAAGGCGACTTTGCCGGACTCTTTGACGAAGAGACCCGCACCAAGTGCAAGACGCAGTTCGACAGCGCCATCGAGTGCGTCATCAACTGCCAGGTGGACGACAACGGCACTAAGTCGGCATGGTGCGCCCAGCACGACCCCGCCGACTTCCTGCCCGTCGAGGGACGCCCGCACGAGCTGCCCTCCATCAGCGGCTGCGAATCGGCCTCGCTGCTCTCGTTCCTGATGACCGTGCCCAACCCGTCGAAGGAACTGCAGGAGTGCATCACCGCCGGCGTTACCTGGCTGCAGAACCACAAGTACAGGGAGAATGCCGCCATCGAGGACTATACGAACAGTGACGGCGTGGCTGACCGCCACATCGTGACGAAGCAGGGCAGCAACCTCTGGGGCCGCTTCATCCAGATAGGCGGCGACTCGGGCCAGAAGATCTACGAGAAGTTCTACAACAAACTGAAGGCCCGCGGCAAGAAACGCGAGCACAGCACGACGGGCTACACCTACTACGAGTATCAGATTGCCGAGGCTTCGTACGACTCGACCAAGGCCTACCAGCCCATCTACGCCATCTACAGCAACGACTATCCGGAGCTCTTCTACCGCTACCTCTACAACTACGAGGACACGCCTGATGCTGCCGACAAATACGGCCAGACGGTTAAGACGTCGCTGCTGCCCGGCAACCGCCGCTCCTACCAGTACTTGGGCAGCTGGGCCGATGGCACTATCCAGTCATACACGGCCTGGAAGGCCCAGCGCGACATCGAGGAGATAGCCGGCGACAACCAAGTTCTGACGCTCTCGCAGGCCACCTATTCGAGTTCTACCACTGCGGGTTGCTGGGTCTTTAACAACGGCTTTACCATCACCAACGCCAAGGACAAGGGCTATGCTTCGGGCAAGGAGCAGACCGTCAAGTACTCGGCCGGCGTGGACTTCACCATCACCGTGCCCGACACGCTGGTGGTCAATAAGGTGACTTTCTACGGCTACGACAACTACAACGGAGGCAACGCGTACATCTCAAAGTGCAACGGCAAGACGTTCTCCGCCACCGACTATGTGTTCCCGGAGAAGAGTACGGACGGTGTCGCCGTCTATGCCACCCACACCCTCGACCTCACGGACAGCCCGGCTGCAGGCACGCTGCCCTTCACCGTGGCCGGCAAGCAGACCTGCCTCATCATCACCCTCTACTGCGGACCGAAGCCCACTTCGGGCATCCGGACCATTGCCGGTGCCGACGTGAAGGCGCAGCCCGTCAAGTGCATGCAGAACAACCGCATCGTCGTCGTCCGTGACGGCAAGCGCTACAACACCGCCGGCCAGCTGCTGGCCGACTGACGCGCCATAAAGCCGTCGCGCACCATAAGCTGACTCACGCGCGCTATAAATTGCTGAGGGGAGGAAGTCCGCTACCGGACATCCTCCCCTCAGTTGGTGTAAAGCCAATGCTGGCGATGCGGCTACCTTACAGTTCGAGGTCGCCGTCGTGGATTTCGTGCCAAGGCAGACCCTGGGCGTTGAGCTGCGCCATAAACGGATCGGGGTCGAACTCCTCGACGTTGTGAACGCCGGGCACGCTCCACTGGCCCGTGAGGAACATCATGGCGCCTATCATGGCAGGCACGCCCGTCGTGTAGCTGACGCCCTGCATGCCCGTCTCGAGATAAGCCTCGTGGTGCGAGCAGTTGTTGTAGACATAGTAGGTGTGCTCCTTGCCGTCGAGACCGATGCCGCGGATGCGGCAGCCAATCGAGGTCTGACCCTCGTAGTTCTCGCCCAGGTCCTGCGGATTGGGCAGCACGGCCTTGAGGAACTGTAGCGGCACGATGCGTACGGTGGCCTCGCCCGAGCCGTCGGCCAAGGGGGCTTTGTACTCTATCTCGTCGATGCGCGCCATGCCGATGTTCTGAATGACGTCGAGGTAATTGAGGTACTGCTGCCCGAAGGTCATCCAGAAGCGTGCGCGACGGATGGTGGGGTAGTTGATGACCAGACTCTCTATCTCCTCATGGTGCAGGAGGTACGATTCCTTGGGGCCGATGCAGGGATAGGTGAGGGGCTGGTGAATCTCCATCGGTTCAGTCTCGATGTAGCGGCCGTTCTCGTAGTAAAGGCCCTTCTGCGTAATCTCGCGGATGTTGATCTCTGGATTGAAGTTGGTGGCAAACGACTTGTGGTGGTTGCCGGCATTGCAGTCCACGATGTCGAGGTACTGCAGCTCGCGGAAGTGGTGCTTGGCGGCATAGGCCGTGAAGACCGAGGTCACGCCCGGGTCAAAGCCGCAACCGAGGATGGCGCACAGACCGGCCTTGGCGAAGCGGTCGCGATAGGCCCACTGCCAGCTGTACTCGAAGTGTGCCTCGTCCTTGGGCTCGTAGTTGGCCGTGTCGAGGTAGTTGACGTGTGCCTCGAGGCAGGCGTCCATGATGGTCAGGTCCTGGTAGGGGAGGGCCAGGTTGACGCAGAGGTCGGGTTTGAACTCCTTCATTAGGCGGACCAGGGCGGCGGTGTCGTCGGCATCGACGCAGGCCGTGGTGATGCGGGTACTCTTGCCTCCCTTGGTGTAGAGGCGCTTGCGGATGGCCTCGGCCAGTGCGTCGCACTTGGCCTTGGTGCGCGAGGCTATGCAGAGGTCGGTGAAGACATCGGCGTTCTGTGCCATCTTGTGGGCTGCTACGGTTCCTACGCCACCGCAGCCAATCAGTAATACGCGTGACATGAGTGCTTGTATGTGTGTTATGTGTTATGTTTTACGTTGAGCGTTATGCGTTTTACGTTTTGTGTTTTACGTTATGCGTTATAGCGTTACGTTACAGTTACAGTTCGATTTTCCGCAAGTTGAAATTTCAATCTTGCCCTCGGCAATGTGCCACTCCGTGTCGGCGTAGTGGCGGACGAGGTCGAGGTCGTGCGAGGAGAGGAAGACGGCCCGGCCGGCGTCGTGGGCGAGGGCGGTGAGCGTCTGCATCAGCTCGAGGCGGCTCTCGTAGTCGAGGAAGGCGGCGGGCTCGTCGAGGAGCAGCCAGCGGGTGCCTTGTGCCAGGGCGCGGGCTATCATGGCCTTTTGCCTTTCGCCGTCGCTGAGTTGACTGAGTCGCCGGTCGGCCAGGGCAGTGATGCCGAGTGTGCGGATGGCGGTGTCGGTGGCCTCGAGGTCCTCGGCCGTAGGGCGGCAGCACCAGGAGAGGTAAGGCAGGCGTCCGTAGGCGACGAGTTCGCGGAGCGTCGTGTTGGGCAGTTCAGGCGTGTGGGTCAGCACAAGTCCCACCTGTCGGGCCAGCATCGTGGGGTGGTAGTCGGCCAGGGGACGGCCTTCGAGCCACACCTCACCACCCAGTGGCGGCAGAATGCCCGCGAGCGTCTTGAGCAGCGTGCTCTTGCCCGTGCCGTTGCGGCCCGTCAGACACGCAAACTGCCCCGGACGGAGTGTGGCGCTGATGCCGGTCACCAGGGGCCGACGGCCGTATCCGATGGTCAAATCGCGCAACTCCATGCTCTGGCGGGAGAGGTGGGGAGGCTGCGCCTCAAGACTGCATCTTGCGTACCTCGGCCATCATGCTGTCGGCCGTCTGCTGGGCCAGTTCGGCGGTGGCAGCCTCTGCGTAGACGCGTATGATGGGTTCGGTGTTGGACTTGCGGAGGTGCACCCAGCGGTCGGGGAAGTCAATCTTGACGCCGTCGATGTCGTTGATGACGGCATCGGGCTGGGCGGCATACTTCTCGTGCACGGCGCGCAGCAGGGCGTCGGTGTCGGTGCCCGGCGTGAGGTCGATGCGCTGTTTGGCGATGCAGTACTGCGGGTAGGAGTCGCGCAGCTGGCTGACGTGTATGTCGCCTTTCTGCTGGCGCAACTGGGCCAGGTGGGTCAGGAAGAGGGCGATGCCGACCAGGGCGTCGCGTCCGTAGTGAAGTTCGGGGTAGATGACGCCGCCGTTGCCTTCGCCGCCAATCACGGCGTGGGTCTCCTTCATCTTGGCCACGACGTTGACCTCACCTACGGCAGCAGCATTGTACTCGCCGCCATGGGCACGGGTCACGTCGCGAAGGGCGCGGCTTGACGAGAGGTTGGAGACGGTGTTGCCCGGCGTGTGGCTGAGCACGTAGTCGGCCACGCTGACTAGGGTGTATTCCTCGCCGAAGAGGGTGCCGTCCTCGCAGATGAGCGCAAGACGGTCCACGTCGGGGTCGACGACGAAGCCTACGTCGGCTCCCGTGCGCTTCATCTCGGCAGCCGTCGAGGTGAGGTTCTGCGGAATCGGTTCGGGGGTGTGGGCAAACTGTCCGTCGGGCGTACAGTTCACGCAGTGTGCGTGACGGACGCCGAGGGCCTCGAGCAGCGGAGGTAGGACGATGCCGCCCACCGAGTTGATGCCGTCGATGAGGACGGTGAGGTCAGCGCGTCGTATGGCCGACGGGTCGACGAGGGGAAGGTTGATGACTTGCTGGATATGGTAGTCGGTGTAGTCGCGTGTGGTGACGTGTCCGAGTTCCGTGACTTCGGCAAAGGTGAAGTCGCCCCGTTCGGCGATGGCGAGAACTTCCTCGCCCAAGGCTTTGTCGAAGAACTCGCCTTGGCTGTTGAGCAGCTTGAGGGCGTTCCACTGGATGGGGTTGTGCGAGGCCGTGAGGATGAGCCCGCCGTCGGCATGTTCGGCCGTGACGGCCATCTCGGTGGTCGGCGTCGTGGCCAGCCCGATGTCGGTGACGTCGAGGCCCATGCCAATCAGGGTGCCCGACACGCACTGCTGGAGCATCTGGCCGGACAGGCGTGCGTCGCGTCCGACGACGATGCGGCCCTTGTGCCCGTCGCTTATCTGTCGGCGGATGACCGTGGCAAAGGCGGCTGTAAATCTGACGATGTCGAGGGGATTGAGTCCCTCGCCCTGGTGGCCTCCGATGGTGCCCCGGATGCCCGATATGGATTTGATTAGTGACATGATGATGGTGTATGTTTACTCTATGGTTTTGTCCTTTTTTTCTACTGCTTGTCCGGCCTTTTCTACTTGCCCGACCTTTTCCGAGTTCAGACAATTCCTCTATAAGTCGGCTCTCTGCCGCATGCTTTGGCCTTACGGCTTACTGCGGCAGGTAGTTGGGCTTAGTGTAGCGGATGACGCCGTAGTAGAGCGTGTAGTAGTAGCTCGAGTAGGTGCTTTCGACCAGCGAGAAGGGGCAGATGATGGAAGCCTCGCCGCCCTCCCAGAGGTAACGCACGGGGTAAGCCAGACCGCCCGACGTGCACTCGTAGCTGCTGCTCGTGCTGTAGTAGTAGCTGTAGGTCGAGGTGGAGTAGTAGGAGGCGTTCCAGTTGTAGCAGATGCTGTAGCTGATGGGGTCGAGGTTGTCGCCCTTCGAATTGGCCGAGATGCTGTCGTAGTCGTAGTCGTTGAGCAGGTAGAGGCTGTCGTAGCGCACGAGCACGTTCTTGCCCGCATAGAACTTCTTCTTGTTGCGCATGGCCGTGCGGTACTGCTCGGCGGTAGGCTCAATGCCGGCCTGGCGCAGGCTGTCGAGTCCGTCGTTGCCGAAGTTGCGAATGCAGAAATAAAGGCGCTTGAAGTTGCCCTCAGTGATGCAGTACCACTGGTTGAGCTTGATGCCTACCTGGCTGGGATGCAGGCTGTCGGAGAGGATGGAGTCGGTGGTCCAGTCGACCCAGTCTTCGTTCTTGTTGACAATGTGGCCGAAGTCGGTGTAAGGACAGTGCTTGATCCAATGGCTGATGTTGCTCTTCTCCTTGTCAACGAGGTCGGCATAGGTCTCCGTGTCGCTGCACGACGATATCCAGACGCAGGCGAATGCCGCCAGCAGGGCTATGGACAATAGTTTCTTCATCGGTGTGTGTGGTGTGATAGGGCGCTGACTCGCGGCTATGGGCGTGCGGGCCGTAGGGCGCAGTTTGCATATTGGGCGCAAAGTTAGTCATAATATCCTTACCTTGCACATAATGGGCCGAGAATTTCAACTTTTTTCACTCTTGCGGCTTGGCTTTGGCCGTAAAAAGGACTTTCACTCTTTGGCCGAGTGTGGCTTTGGCCGTAACCTTAAAGAGGGTTTATTCCTTGGGTGCGGCTTTGGGCACAAAGAGGGGCAGCGCCTTGACATAGAGCTGCTCGGCCTGCTCGAGCGTGCCGTAAAACTCTCCGCCGGCAGCGTTGCGGTGTCCGCCGCCGTTGTAGAAGCGCTGGGCCATCAGGTTGACGGGATAGTCGCCCTTCGACCGCAACGACACTTTGACAAAGTTCTTCTCCTCGCGGAAGAAGGCGCTCACCTGGATGCCGTAGATGTCGAGGGGCAGGTTGACGAAGCCCTCGCTGTCGCCCTTCTGGTGGTTGAAGCGCTTGAGTTCGGTCTTGCTCAGGCTGAAGTAGGCGCCTCCCACGGGGCCGGGCACTATCTTGAGCTTCTCGCTCAGCACGTAGCCCTTGAGCCGCGTGCGCCGTTCGGGTTCGAGTGCGAGCTGGCGGTGCAGGCTCTCTTTGTCGAAGCCCTCCTGAAGCAGCCTTGCCACGATGAGGTAGACCTGCGGACGATTGGAACTGAACACGAACTGCCCCGTGTCGGTCATCATGCCGCAATAGATTTGCGTGGCCGTGGTCGCGTCGAGCAGGCTGTCGTCGCCCGACTGCAGAATGAAGTTGTAGACGAGCTCGCTGGCCGCCGATGTTTCGGGGTGCGACATGACGATGTCGAAGCTGTCGGTGTCGGGGTCGAGATGATGGTCGATGAGCACCTTGCGGGCCGACTGGGCCATGACCTCCTTGCCCAGCTCGCCCATGCGCAGCGGGGTGTTGAGGTCGGTGATCATGAAGAGGTCGGCCTCGCGGATGGCCCGCAGCGACTCGGGACGGGTGTCGCGCACGCCGGGCTTGCGCTGGCTGTCGAGTACGTAGGCGTCGCGCACGCCGGGTATGAAGTTGAGATTGTCGCCGGGTGCGTCGTTGAATATCACCGTGGCCTGTTTGCCCTTGCGCCGCAGGTAGCCGGCCAGGGCGAGCGCCGAACCGCATGCGTCGCCGTCGGGCGACATGTGCGTGCATACTACTATCTTCGTGCTTTCGGCAATGAGGGCCTGGGCCGCATCGACGCGGTCTTGTTCCAGAATGGGGGTTATTTCGTCTTTTATCATGTGCGTAATGTGTGTGTCGCTGACGGTCAAAGTGCGCCTGCATCAGGCTCGCAGCGGCACAAAGGTAGGCGTTTTTCGCTTTATAGCCAAATTTTCGGCCAAATTTTCGGTCATTGCAGAAAAAATGCCTATCTTTGCCGCCGAAAATAACGGAACTTAAATACTAAAGTTCACTTCGTGCTCATTTTCTCGCCATGGCAAAACTCAAGCAAGCTTGGTTCTGCTCATTTGGCTTACGAATGTTCTAAGTTCTACATACTAAATTCTAAACACTAATAATATGGCAAAAGTACAAGTCAAGACTAGCGAAGGCGACATCACGATACGCCTCTATGACGAAACACCCCAGCACCGCGACAACTTCCTCAAGCTGGCGCGCGAGGGATTCTACAACGGCACACTCTTCCACCGTGTAATCAAAAACTTCATGATTCAGGGCGGCGACCCGCAGAGCAAAGACGCTCCGGCAGGCAAGGCCCTGGGCGCAGGCGACGTGGGCTACACCATTCCCGCCGAGTTTGTCTATCCGCAACTCTTCCACAAGAAGGGCGCCGTGGCCGCTGCCCGTACGGGCGATGAGGTCAATCCCGAGCGTCGTTCATCGGGTTGCCAGTTCTATATCGTGACCGGTGAGGTCTACAGCGCCGGCAAACTCACCCAGCTGGAGCGCAGCATGACGCAGCAGCAGTTGCAGAACATCTTCAACGGCCTCGTGACCGAGCACCGCGACGAAATCATCGCCTTGCGCAAGAATCGCGACAACAACGGCCTGATGAAGCTACAGCAGGAACTCGAGCAGCAGACCTATGCCAAGGCCAAGGAAGTGGGCGACTTCAAGTTTACGGACAGCCAGAGGGAAGCCTATACCACCGTGGGCGGTACTCCGTTCCTCGACAACAACTACACCGTGTTCGGTGAAGTAGAGGAGGGTATGGACGTGGCCGACCGCATCCAGTGCGTCAAGACCGTGCCTGGCGACCGTCCGGAGCAGGATGTCAAAATCCTTTCGGTCGAAGTCGTTGAAGACTGAGATGAACCCGTAGGCTAAGGATGAAGCCGAAAGCTGATGTTTGGCCCCAAACCAGGCAAAGCCATAGGCTGAATCCAACGGGTTTATAATCAACAGTAAAACCAATGGAAATCCAATGGAAAAAACGACGGATTTAAAACATGAACGGCTGTCATCACGACAGCCATTCACTTCATTACCTTAAATCTAATACCATGAAAAACACTGCGCAAAGGTATGGACTTTCTATGGATAGTGCAATAGATTGCATGAATATTTTTGCATTTTGGTGTTATTTTAGTGAGTTTGTGTAATCGTTTGCAAAGCACATTTGACAAAATGTACTGACTTTGACAAAATATTTGACTAACAAAGAGAAAGCGATATGAAAAGGTTGATTTTGGCTCTCATGCTGATGGCCGTGTGTCTCATTGCACAGGCCGAAGACGTAATCGTGCTCGTGTCGGGCGCCACCGTCAAGGCCCGCGTCATCGAAGTGGGCGTCAGTGAAATCACCTACCGCCGCGCCGATAACCCGGACGGTCCCGTCTACAAGATAGCCAAAAGCGACGTGCGCTGTATTGTCTATCCCAACGGCACGGCCGACCTCTTCAGCGAGTCGCAGGCTTCCGTTATGGCCGACTCTTCGTCCGTTACAACGACTACCACCACGTCGGTCACGGCGCTTTTGCCCAGCGACAAGGCGCTGTCCGAGGGGAACGGCTACGAACGCCTGTGGACGCGCGCCATGGTGGGCTACAACAGTGTGCTGGGCGATGCTGGTAACGATACATGCAGCTACAGCGGCATTTCGGTCCACTGTCTGGTGGACTGGCGCCTAGCGCGTGACTATCCGCTCTATGTGGAGACGGGCGTGAGTGCGGCGTTCTACACCAAGACCAAGACGGTGCGGACCATCAGCAGTGTGATGAGTGCCGACGCGGAAGGCAACTTGACGTTTAGGACAAAGCGCGTGGTGCTTCGCTCCAGCTACTTGTGGGCAGGCATTCCCGTCAATCTTACCTATCGCACTATGCTGCCCGGCACGAAACTCGAGGCCATCCCCACGGCGGGCGTCCTGCCGCACTGGTACATCGTGGGCCGCATCGACGACCGCGTGCCGACGGGCAAGGAGTTGGCGGGCGTAAAACTCTACGACGGCGTCAAGCAATACGACTGCTTCGACCACAACGATATGAAGGCTCTGTGTCAGAACCGCAGCCTCGACCCGCTCAAGTACAACCGCTTCCAGCTCTCCTGGAACCTCGGCCTCAGCCTACGCTACAAGCACTATTTGGTCAGCTATCTCTTCCAAAAGGACTGGACCCGACTGGACAAAATATATGGTGACAACAACAAGTTGTGCCACCATCATGTCTGCGTAGGGTACGCGTTCTGAATGTGTTGTGTTTTAGGTTTTGTGTTAGCCTATTAAGCAAAAAACATGGAAACAAACCATTCAGAGCAAACTGTTTAACCTCCCTCTTGGCGTGTTTGGTTCTGCTCATTTAGTTTTAACTCTAAGAACTTTCTAAGTTCTAATTTCTAAGTTCTAGAGTTTACTCTATTCCGTCAAGCGGGATGACGGGAGTGACGTTGTATTTGGCCGTCCAGCGCTTGTACTTCTTATAGAGTTTGTAGGGCTGCGAGCCGTACCACGAGTAGCCGTCGCGGCGCTCGGGCTCAATCTCGCTCATAGACCGGTAGGGAACACCGTCACGTCCGCAGAAGAAGGGTTGCCCGTCCTGCAGACTATAGTAACGTGCCCATAGCGGAAGCGCTTCGGGGGCGGCCTCGAGATGTGAGCCGCCGCCCTCGCTCTTCTTGATGCGCACATAGCGCTGACCCACGATTTTGTGTTGATCCATCCACAGCATCGCACCCTGCAGGGCCGCGATAACCTCATCGTCGGGATCTGGCAGGTCGAAGAGCAAACGCATGAGGTTGGCGCTCTCGATGGGACCGAAGGCCGGCAGCTCATACGAGCGGGCCAAGACCGGCTGCAGCGTCTCGAAATCGTGTTGCTGACACCAGATGGTGAGGCGGCCGTCCACGCGTATCTGCGTGTCGAGAATGCACCGGATGCCCTTGTCGTAGGCCGTCTGGACGCGCGAACGCTCTTCGTCGGTCACGAGGTCTCCCTTGAAGACCGACTTGCCCGTCAGAATGTCGTGGAGCAGCGTCATGACGTGGTAGATGGCGTCGTCGTTGTAGGTGATGTGACGATGGTAACCCTTGGCATTGGGGTAGAACTGCGGCCAGCCGCCGTTGGCGTACTGTGCTTCTAGCAGATACTCCAGTCCGCGGCGGAACGACTCGCGGTATTTCTCCTCGCCCGTGGCGTAATAGAGGTTGGCGAGGTAAATCATCTGACGCGTGGTGGCGTAGTTGTCGATGGTCGAGTCGTCGCGGCGCTCTTTGTCCTTGAGCACCTGCGCAGCCTCTTCGGGCTTCAGAACGTGCGCCATGTCGACATTTTTGGGCCATCCGCCCGTGACGCGCTGGTAGAGGAGGAGCTGGTCACCGACCGTGGTGGTGTATTCTTTGGGCAAAACCGTCTGTGCGCAGACGGTCTGCACGCTAGCAATCAGTAACAATGCTATGAGAGCATTTGTCTTCATGAGTAAGATACTTACTAGTTTTTGTTTATTAGATGTGGCAAAGGTACGCGGCTTTTTCGAATGTTCCAAACAAAAAAGCTTTTTTTCTTTGTCTTTTCTTTGTTCGTAACCCCGATAGTCCGTTTTTTGTCCGTAATTTGTCAAAAAAAATCGCATTTTGTTTGCAAGGTTTGTCGAAATACCATAACTTTGCAGCGTACCCATTACGCTACAGACGACATTAAAATTCCTTTTGAGCATGAAACACAAACACATATACCCCATGATGAAACACACGTTGCACCTCATCGTGCCTTGCCTGCTGGCCATGGCCAGCGTACCTGCCCAAGCGGGCATCTCCATACAGTACGACCACATCAATACATCCGACGGCCTCTCGAGCAACCGCGTGCTCGACATCCTGCAGGACTCGCAGGGCTTTATCTGGATGGCCTCGAACAACGGCTTGTCGCGCTACGACGGTCGGCAGTTCTACAACATCGAGCACCCCCTCTCGCGCACCGACTCGCTCACGTATGCCGACAATCGCGTGAACTACCTGCACGAAGATGACAACCACCTGCTCTGGATGATGTGCGTGAGCGGCGAGATATGCTGCTATGACCTGATGCAGGGCCACTTCCTTAACATCCCCGTCACCGACAACCACCCCAACGACTACGAGCGCTATCTCTACGCCTCGCACGGCCACGTCTGGGTGATGAGCGAAAAGCACGGCGTGCTGCGTCTCTCGCTGACGCCCAACCGAACGCTGGCCTGGAAGTTCTATTCAGCCGAGAACGGCGCTTTGCCCAACAACGAAATCCGCTTTATGCTGGCCGACTCGAAAGAGAACATCTGGATTGGCACCAAAAACGGCTATGCCGTCATAGCCAACCCCGAGGCGGAGTACGCCAAGGCGAAGGATTCGTTCGTGCTCGACACGGCATCGTACTGCGAGGCCGGACTGGCGTGCGATACGGCCGTGTGGATTCTCTTCCGCAAGGGACTGGTCGAGGCTTTTTCGCCCACCAACCTCTCCAAACGCCTGGGTACGTACAAGCTCGGCAAGACGCTGGAAAATCCGCCCTATCAGGTCTCTGCCCATGTGCGGACGGGCAACAAATGGCTCATCATGACCCGTACGGCCGGCTACGAGTTCGACTTTGACGAAAAAACGCTTGTCAAGAGCCCGCTCTACGATAGGGTCTACGCACGCATCATTCAGGACAACTGCGGCGCATCGTATTTCTACGACAATACGGGCACGCTCTACTCGATAGCCGACAGCCTCAAAACGGGACCGGAGATTGTAGCCAAGGACATCTTCCGCTCGTCGACCTCCATCGACAAGGAGAATTACTGCGTGTTGCGCGACCTGGACAGCAACCTATGGGTGTCGACAGCCGTGAGCGGCATTGTGTGCTACGCCAAGGGCGACCCCATCTCGACGCACTACGCCCCGGGTACCGTGCAGAACCACAACATGATAGAGAGCCCTAACATCTCGTGCATGTACGAGGACCACGAGGGCGGCATCTGGATTGGAGCAACGCGTGCCGGCGTGTGCCGCATGATGCCTAACCTCAAGGGCGCCTCGCGTTGGTATGTGGGCGACGAGTCGGACCAGGGTGGCGTCAATGCCATCTGCTATACTGGCAACTGCGGCGACGACATCCTGGTCGGTAACCGACTCGGCGAACTCTTGGCCTATGACCAGAACTTCAACCTCATCAGCAAGCGCGAACTCGGCGCCAACGTCTACGACGTGCTCTACGACAAAGAGGGCCGTGAATGGATTTGTACGCGCGGCAAGGGTCTCTTCGTGGACGGTGTCTCGTACCGTAAGGACGCGAACAATCCGGACGCTCTACAGTCGGACGACGTTTTCAGTGCCATACAGGACAACAAGGGCCGCATCTGGGTCTCTACGATGCGCGGCGGCGTAGCCCTGGTCGACACCTCCAAGCAACCCTACACGTTCCGTACCTTCATGCACAGCAGCACGATGCGCTACAACTTCAAGCAGATTGTGCAGGACAACGACGAGGGCTGGATTTGGTGCGCTACGGGCAACGGCCTCGTGGTTTTCCATCCGGACTCGATACAACGCGATTCGATGTCCTATAGAGTGTATAGTTTGAAAAACGGCAATTTCTGCACCAACGAGATGAACTGCCTTTGGGCTGGCGCTTCGGGCAAGGTGTGGGTAGGTACCCTGGGCTCAGGCATCGTGGCCTGCTCGCTCACCAAGCCAAACCGCCGTCTTGCCTATGATGTGTACGATACAAGCCGCGGTCTTATCAGCAACGAGATTGCCAATATCTACTCCGACCAGAAGTCGGGCTACCTGTGGATTGGTACGCTGGGCGGAATGGCCCGCTTCAACATCGACAACAAGTCGTTCGACTCGTTCGATTTCTCGCAGGAAGCTCTCGGCAATGTCTACGACCCGCGCGATGTGGCCGTGCTCAGCGACGGCAGAATCGTGGAGGGGACTTACTATGGTCTGACGGTGATTGACCCGTCGAAGTACACGCCCAGCAAACAGAGCCGAAAGCCGGTCATCTCGAGCCTGCTCGTTAATGGCCAGGAGATTCTGCTGACGGACCCCGACAACATTGCTCTGACGCAATCCGCCACCTATGCCAAGTACGTTCACCTTATGCCGGAACAGAACAGCCTGAGCTTTACGTTCTTCTGCACGGGCACGCACCAGCGCCGCAACTTCAGCTACTGGCTGGAGGGTTGCGACAAGTCGTGGAGCGAACCGAGCCCCAATCCGGTGGCTGCCTACCGCAACCTCTCGCCGGGTACGTACACGCTTCACGTCCGCGCCTGCAACGACGAGGGCCTTTGGACTATGGACGCCAACACCTCGCTGCGCATCGAAATCGAATCGCCCTGGTACCGCACCTGGTGGGCCTACGGCGCCTATGCGCTTGTCGGCATCGCCATCCTGCTCTTTATCATCTATATCATCAGCGAACGCAGAAGGCACAGCCGCTATCCCTACGCGTAAGCGCCACGCGGTGACTCATATGCATGGTTTTCTTTTTGCGTGAGAGTTCTGTAGCAGCGCTTGCCGCTTAAGAAAAAACTCGTGGGTATTATCACTTTTCGCATAATACCCACGATGCTTGTATTCACTTGAGATTTGTCGAGTTGTAGCGTATGTATATACTCGTTGCTTGTTGTGTTTGTGCTTGGATGACATTTACCGCTTGAAGCCCTCCGGGTAACCGAACCGGCTGTCTTCGTCAGCATCCTGATTGACCTTGTCGGTAAGCACGGCGTTGATTTTGGCCATGGTGGCAGCCTGTGTCTCGGCCGAGTTCCCGTTCTTCTCGCGCTGCACTTCAGCTGCAAACTGCTTCGGCGACTTGCCATAATACCTGCGGAAAACAGTCGAGAAGTGCGACTGGTTGGAGAAGCCGACAGTAAGGGCTATCTGTGTGATGTTGATTTTGTCCTCTCGAATGAGCCTTTCGGCTTGCTGCAAGCGGACGGTGCGGATGAAGTCGGCGGTTGCCAGTCCCGTGAGCGCTCTCATCTTGCGGTGCAGCTGAGAACGGCTTAGTCCGATTTCGTCAACCAAAACCTGGACGTCGAAATCCGGGTCTGTCAGGTGTGCGTTGACACTTTTTACAATCCGTTCGAGCAGCATCTCGTCGTTGCCTTTGACCTCAATGTCCTTGATGCTGCCTGGCTTGAAGACGAGATGCATCTTCTCTTTGCCGCTGTCCATTCGGGTCTTTTCGGCCATCTGATTGAACTGATCTACGAGCTTTTCGGTGTTCTCGGTGATAATCTGCCAGTTTTTGGCTATGGCTTCGCGGTCGATGTATACGCCTTCCTTGTCGGTGATTTCCTTGATTTTGGTCAGCGGCTCGATGATCATGGACAGCGGTGTGTGGAACTCGTTGGTCGTATTGAAGAGGAACTTCTGCTTCTCGGCCTCCAGTTTGCGTTGCTCATGCCTGTGGTAGAAATAGATGCAGAGCGCTATGAGGGCCATAAACAAGAAGAAATAGAGGTTCCAGGCCCAATAGGACAGATACCACGGCGAGGCCACCCAAATGGAGAAGGTGCACGCTTGCCCGGAGAGACTGTTGCCGATGCGTGTCTTGACCTCTACGTCATAATAACCCGGAGCCAGTTCGTTGAACGACAGTGTGTTGATACCTTTTGCCTGTTCCTTCCACTCATCGTCGGCATTGAGGCGGTAGACATAGGTGGTGTTGTCCTGTCGCTGATAGTCGAGCGTGGAGAATCCTATCTGCACCATATCGTTGTGATTGTAAATATGGAAGGACTTGCTGCGGCAGTCACGGTACTTACCATTGACCGAAAACCTGCTCAAACAAGGCTTTTCCACCTTTTCGCTGCTTGAGAAGACGCTGCGCGGATAGAAGGACGTGACGCCGTCGTTGTTGCCGAAGAGGATGCGGCCGTCGTGCGTCACGATTTGTCCGCCGACGATGTACTCTGACATTTCCAGTCCGTCGCCATTCACATAATGGCTTGTCTCTCCCGACTCGGCATTGAGGTAGAGGATTCCGTTGGGCAAACTCATCCAAATGTCGCTTTTGCCGTCGAGAGCGATGCTGTAGATGGACTTCTCGCGCAGTGCCCCTGAGCTGGGGTAGATGCCGAAACGGTCCGTTTCCCGCTCGTACTTGTACAGGCCGTTCTCGGTGCCTATCAGCATACTGCCGTCGGGCTGTTCGGCGAGCGAGTAGCACTTCACGCCCTCAAACTGCGAGTTCCAGCCTAGGGTGCGGAAGTCGCGTGTGGCAGGGTTGAGGCAGCACAAGCCGTTGACCGTAGCAATCCACAGCAGCCGGCGGCTGTCATAGTAGAGTCCGCGTATCCAGTTGTTGCACAGTCGTCCGTTGACCTTCGGGTCGTCTTCGGTCGTGTAGCTCTGTAGTTGCGAGTTGCGCGTGTTGTAGATGTAAAGTCCCTTGCCGTCACAGCCGAAGAAGATGTGGTCTTCGCCATCGCCCGAGATGCAGGCCACGGCCAGTCCCTCTGCGGCACAGACACGCCGGTAGTTTCCCGTCTCGGGGAAGTACTCATAGAGAAACTTCTCTGTGCCGAGCCAATACCGGCCCTTGTTGTCGCGGTAGAGTGCGTTGGGCGATTCGGGCGATTTAAGCATCCCTGTCATCTTGCCGTTGCGGTCGAAGTGACAGATGCCTGATTTCTGCATCACGCAATACACACCTCCGTCTGCGGCTGGGGCCACACTGATGACTCCGCTGCCGGTGATGTGGTCTTGTACCGATATGCGCCAAGTCGAGAAAGTGCTCTTGCTCTTGTAGACTTGCAGCAGTCCGCGCTTGTAGCAGCTGACCCAGAGGTTGCCGCTACGGTCTTCGTAAACTTTGTTGACATTGGCTGTGGCCAGGTCGTAGACAGAGTAGATGTTGTTCGCCTTCTGCAGCGTGCGTTTGCCCTTGGGGATGGTCATAAGTCCGCAGCCGGATGTGCCCAGGTAGAGATTGCCGTCCTGGTCGAACGAAGCGTCGCGGATGGATATGTTGCCGTCGAGCACGGAGAGGTCATGGTCTGTCTGTATGACGGTATCGCGCATGGTGTCGTAGTAGAGTATGCCGTACATGCAGACCATGTAGAAGCCGCGTAAATCTTGCTTGAGGAAACTGACCACCGGACCGTAAGCGGAATGGTAGAGAAGGGTGTCGCACCGCACCGTGTCCGGGGCCAACGCTCCGAAGTCTGTCTTGCTTTGAGCTGCTTTGCCTTGGGTTTCTTGACTTGAGTCGCCTTGCGAATTCTGACCTTGAGCATCTTGGCTTGAGTCGCTGTCGGATGCGACCTGGCCGGACATTACATTGCTTTGCCCCGTGCCTTTATCACCAGTCTTGCCAGTGACGTAGCGGATGAGGTTTGACTCCGTGTCGCTGCACCACAGATTTTGGTTGTTGTCGACGAAGAGGGCGTTGACAAAGTTATTGTCTTCCTTGCACTTGTACCGGTCAGAACGCACAGCGGTGTTCGCGCCTTTGGCGAGCACAAACAGTCCGTAGCCCGAAGTGCCGATGACTATCTCTCCCCGGTCATTCTCGACTATGGAAATGACTCGTGGCTGAAGACCGTCAGGAAATGCGTAACGCAGGAACGTGTTGTTCTCATAACAGTAGCGCATCAGTCCCTTGCGGCAGCCTATCCACAATTGCTGCCGGCTGTCGACAAAGAAAGCCGTAATCTCGTTGCTCAAGATGGAGGTCGAATCGCCAGTGTCGTGGAAATACTTGTCAAACTGATAACCGTCAAACCGGTTCAATCCATAGTCCGTGCCTGTCCATATAAACCCGTAGGCGTCTTGGGTGACACACAGGATGGACGTGCTGGACATCTTGTCGGCGGAATACAACCTGCCTTCGGCCGCCCGCGCCATAAGGGTGTCGCAACTCAGCAGGCAAGTGAGCAGTAGGTGCAGGATTGTCAAACTTCTATATTTCATAACATGCGTTTTTTGCATTGTATCCGCTATTTCCGCGGTTTCTTTTTTCGAACAAGAATCACCCAATACATCGGGCCGAAGCGCTTCCGTTCTATTTGTTCCATCCGTGTTCGTCCAAAAAACAGGCGTTTTACTTTCGCACATGGATTCGGCAAGTGGCGAAGGCGTCGTCCTCTCCGTAGCAAGCCACAACCAGCGTTGTGTGCCCCGATGAGGGGATGGGGATGGTGATTCCGCTTTGGCCTTTCCATTGTCCATATATCTTTTGCCCATATTGCCCTTGATTGTCATCGGCTAGGAACCGGCTGGCAAGCAAGTGGCCGGACACGGAGTAGACTTCGACACCAATCAGACCTTGCGGGGCAGTGACCTTGAGCAGTCCGTCGCCGGCGAGCGTAGCCTCGACATCGAAGTACTGTCCTGACGTCGTCGCTATTGATGCTGCGGAGTCGTACTCCCAGTTGCGGTCGAGAAACGCCAGGCGCTTTCCGAACCAGGCTTTGACGGACTGAATCTCCTCCTCGTACGAGGAGACGAGATAACCGGCGTAAGACGCTGCCGGATTGGTGGTGGTTGTGCCCCAGTTCCAGCCCCAGTCCCAATCCCAGCCGGTGCCTTGCCCCGAACTCTGACCGGTGGAGAAGAGCTCCGAGTACTTCTCGTAGTGTCGGTCTTTCGCTTCGTCAAGCAGCGCGGCATAGTCGTCGAAGAAGGCGTCGATGTGCTCTTGACTCAGCACGGTGTGACGCAACTGGGCGTAGCGCGCCTTGACTTTGGCCATAAAGCTGGGGTCGGTGGTCAACTTCTTCCAGAAGGCGGGGGTGGGGTTGGTGTAACACCCTTCGTACACCCATGCTTCGACGTTGTTGGCGTTGCAGAAGTTGCAATTGCCGAAGGCCAGGTTATAGTCCCAGACGGGGCCGGCCTGCATTTTGCGCACGGTGCCGTTTTTCTTGTCTTTGTCCTTGTGGAAGTAGACGCTCCGCTTGAACCCGTCGGCATTGAGACTCAACTCCGTGTGGATGAAATAGTCGACCCACGAAGGAATGTCTATCCACTTGGCATAGCCCTCAACGGTGTCGGCAAAGTTGCTCTGCTGGAAAGACTGCTCCATTTGGTTGACGTAGTCTATGATATAGTTGGCTTGTGCCTCCTGCAGACTGTCTTTCTTCGGATAGTAGACATTCCAAGTTACTGTGCCAGCAGAACCGCCTCCCCACATACTCGGCTGGATTCCGTTGACCTTTGACGTAAACGAATAGTCGTCATCGTCGGTCACGTCGACACGTACAATGTAACCGCCCGTGAGGTTTCGCCCTTCGATATCGGCCGTCTTGAGTTTGGCAATGTCGACGCGCTCTTTGTCGCGCTTGATGCTCTCGCTGCAGGCGTACACTCCCATGTAGGTGTCATTGACGAAGACTTCGCACATCCGCGTGCGCGGACCCCAATGGCCCATCTCGTTCCAAAGACTGAAGGCGTAGACGTCGCGCAGCAACGAAATATCGTTGTAAGGTGCAAGTAGCACCCAGTCGCTCTCTGACGGCATTCCGAGTATGGGAACTTTCAAGTCCTGGCCAAGCGAATCGCGCGTCTCAACCGTATATTTCTTTTGATTGAAACTCAGCGAACTGTTGCCACGCCATTTGATGCCGATGCGTCCATTGTAGTTGTAGACCGTGTCGGTCGAATAGTTGCGACGGCCTTCTCCTTGGTCTATCACCCGCATGGTGCCGGGCACTTTCTTGTCTGCATTGATGGCCGTGTCGGTGTGTATGTACACGAGCGGCAGATTGGACGAAAACACTGTGTCGTCGGCTTTGACCACAATCGTCGTCACAACGGCAAAACAGAGTAAAAGCGAGAAATGTTTCATTTTATTTTGCAAGGTAAGTAGATTTGCAATAAAAAGTGAACAGATTTGTATGTTCTGCATTACAAAAATGTACGAATCGGCTGATAATAGAGTAAAGGTGTTTGTGTTTTGTGTCGCTGTCGGTATTGGATGGAAGGAGCAAGGGTGTATCAAACATAGAGACATTTGGTACACCCTCTCCATTTTTATTAGTGTGTTGTCAATTTTGCTTTGGCCTTCCTCTTTATTTTTGACCGGAGTCTATGAGTAGGCTTTGACTAAATCTTTTACGAAGTCTTTGATTATATATCCGACATTAGACTTAAGTCCGGTCATTGGACTTTGGCCAAGCCCTCCGTTATTTGACCACGAATATCTTGGTGGCAGAAGCTCCCTCACTGTCTGTGACGTGTACTATCATATTGCCTTTCTGCAGAGCAGCCGGTATGGTCACTTCATGCAGACCGGCGGGAAGCTGGGCGGCCAGGTCGGCGACTTTGCCTCCGATGAGGTTGTAGATTTCGATTGTGCCATCAAAGGTCCGGTCTGCATTGAGCAGGACTTTGACTGCACCGTCGGTGGCTGTGATGCTTTGCAGCAACACTCCGTCCTGCAATTTGGCTTGTGCAATGCCGGTCAGGCTGGCGAAATCGACATCCTTGATGGCGTCCTTGAAGTCGCTGAGACTCTCGCAGTTGCTTACGCAGAGGAAACCGATCTTGGCCTCGGGTTCTTTGTTGTAGATCTTGAGCGTGTGCGTGCCTGGTACAAGGTTCTTGACAAAGCTGGTCTTGTCGGCTTTGCTCAAGAGGGCCGAAAGGCTCTTCCAGGCCCACTCGCCTTTGGTGCTTGCTCCGTTGGAGACACAAGGGGTGTTGTCGTCGAAGGCAATGAAGAAAGCGTCGTTGGCCGATTTGGCGCAGTTGACGTAAGCGTAGATGTAATAGTCTTGCTGCTTCTCGACATTGAAGGTGAAGCAGAGGGCCTGATTGGCATCGGCCGGACAGGTCTTGTTGGTGTTGAGGGCGCGGAGATGTGTCTTGGTGTAGGAGGCTGTGTCAGTCTCGAGCGAGAAGTCTGTGCTATTGTTGGGATTGATGTCCTTGGGCATTCCCCAATAGTAAGTAGGGAGCACTTTCTCCATACAGTCCAGCGAGTCGGGCTTGTCTGTGCCCCACCAGCGCGTCCACTGGTTCAGCTCGACGAGAGTCGTTGCTCCTGCCTGGGTGGCGTCAGAGTAATAGGGGGCCTTGGTATAGTTGGTCTCGACGTCGGTCTTGCCAAGCAGGAACTTGTCGAGGAAGGCCTCCACCTCTTCGTACTGCGATTCTGGCAACGAGCAGTGGCTGTGTCCGCCCACGATGGAATAACCGCAGCGGTCGGCAATGCCGTACTGTTCCCATACCTTGCGCGCAGCGTGCATGGAGACGTAACCCGATCCGTCGGCCAACCACTTGTAGTCGGGGTTGCCAAGCATCAGGATGGCACGCGGGCAGCATAGGGCTACCAGTTCGTGGTGGTCGTAGGGCAGATAGAAGGTGTTGTCCTGGCCAAAGGTAGACTTCAGACTCTTCATAAACCAACTGTAGTCGGTGTTGTCCAAACCTTCCCAAGCGTCTTCTTTTGTGAAGTAGGCATTGTGCACGCGGGTCACACGCCAAGCGGCTGTACCGCCGCCACCCGACTCCTGGGCGATGGTGAGAGCAACACGCTCGTCGAAGGCGCCGCAGAACAAAGCCATCTTGCCTGCATACGAACAACCGGTCACGCCGATGTGGTTCATGTCAATTTTGGTGACTTCCGGACCCAGTTTTTGCAAGCCGTCGAGCAAACGGCTGAAGCCCCATGCCCACTCGCTGTAAGCACCATTGTCGGTGAGATTGGGATAGAGACGCTCAAAGTCGCGCGCCGAACTGCCTCCGAACTGCGAATAGCCGTTGACCTGATTGGCCGTAAAGTTCATGGTGGCTATGTTGCGCTCTGACATCATACTGCTCGGCAAGCTGTTGTTATCAGCACCAATCATGAGCGGATAGGGAGCAGTACCTCCGCTTGGGTAGCTGATGGTGGCAGTTTGGGTGAGTGTGTCGTTGTTGTTGATGGTCATAACGGTGAGCACACCGTCCACGAGTGTGGCCTGGATGTTGTCCATCGAGACAGCAGGCTTGTCGCCGATTTCGTAATGCTGTATTTCGCGGGCTATCTCGCCACGGCGCTTTGACCAGTCCTTGAAATCCAATGCGCGGCTCTTGCCGTCAGACGAAAGGAAGGGGTCGGTGAGCGGTTCGCAGTAAGGCAGCTGCTCGAAAGTGGGGAAAACAGGGTCTGCATTGCCCGCAGCCGTGTTTTCGACGCTGTATACCAACGGAATGTCCTGTGCAGATGCGCAGAGTGCCGGTATGGTAAGTGCTAAGAGAATAATCTTTTTCATAGGTGTGTGATAGTGTTTAAATTACTTGGTAATGTATTGTGTGCGTACGCTGCCGTCTTTCTGCTGCTGGCGGACGATGTTGAGCCCCCGGGTAGGAGCGTTCAGCCGGATGCCGTTCAGGTTGTAGTAGACGGGTTCTCCGGACGTGTCGACCTTGATGTCACCAATCCCGGTCTGCTCCAGAATGTCGCGTGTGACGCTGGAGAAATGGAGCGTAGTGGGATATTCGCCCTCAAACTCCAGGTAAGCGCGCTTGTAGCTGTCGTCGATGAGGGGCGAAACGTAGGTCGTGCTTCCTGCCGGTACTTCATCGGAGTAGGTCGTGTCATCGCCATCGTCGAGAACGTAGTAGAACGTGAAGCCTGCAGGCATCGGGGTGGAGGTAGTGAACGTAAAGCGGTGCACGTTGCCGGGGGTAACTGTAGCGTCGTACAGGCCTACTATGCCTTTGCTCGTAAACTTGACGTCAGCTTCGTACAGAGGGTCGGGTTCCACCCAGTCGGGCGATGGTTTCCAACTGCCGTTGCGGACATTGTGCGAGACGATTTCGTTGCCGTCTTCGTCAATCAGAACCGCCTCAAGCACGGTGACCGTCAGCGACTCTGGACCTATATTGGTCTTCTGCAAGGCAAACCAGGTGCAGACGGGGTCGTCCTCAAAGTTGCCGTCGGTATCGTCTTCAGAAAATTCGCCTTCGAGCAGCACCTGATTGGCCTCAAACGGCATGTAAGGACCTCCGTAGTTGGAGGAAGACCACGCGTTGCGGGCAAAGAGCTGGACGTAGGCGTCCTCAAAGCCTCGCTGCAAGCGTACACGGTACTTTGGATACTCTGTTATGCTGAACGGTCCTTTCCAAAGCGCAATGTCGCACCATTGGCCTTCGAGGGTGACAGTGGCAGGGTAAACGGTCATAATCGTACCGTCAGCCTGCAGAACACCGGCTCCGAGGTCTGCTACAACGGGCATTTTGTCGGACTGTAAAGGTTCGCTCTGTGCGAGCATTGCCGCACAGAGTGAACACATGGATAAAACAGACATGAAGTACTTCATAGTCACAAAACTAAAAGTATTTGACTTCTTATTTTTTACTTTTTTGCTTATTGCAAAGGCTTCAACCTATAGCAAAACCGTTTTGCTAGTCTTTTGCTTTTGCTTGTTCGGTTTTGGCATTAGCTAACTTGGTTTTGGCTTTTTTAAAACTTTTATCTTGATAAGCAAAACTTGTCTTAGTCTAAGCAAAACTTGTTAGCGTACAAGCACCTTCTTGGCACGGATGCTGCCGTCGCTCATTTGCTCAACAATGATGTTGAAGCCACGGGTTGCGACATTGGCCTTGCTTCCGGTGAGACTATAGACTTCGGTCTTGGCTACTGCCCCATTCTCTTCCTTGACGGCCTTAATTCCGTCCGGGATGTCGAGAGAGCCTTCAACTATCTCGCGAACAATCTTGTTGATGCGAATCTGAACGGGATAGGTCACGTCCTCCTTGATGGTGTTGCCGAGGCTGTCGGTTACGTTGTTGCCCTCTGCATCTTTCTTGAGAGGTGCCTGATACTGGAGCATGAAGGTCTCATAGCTCTGCGGAATCTCAACGACGTAGACGTTGCTTTCGCGACCTGACTCCAATACAGGGATGTTGACCATCGGCGAACCCCATCCGAATGCCTCGTACCAAGGACTTCCGTTGTAGCATACGGGAACGAATGTGGTTGGGAGTGGCTCGCTCAGATAGAAGCTTAGACGCTCGTAGTGTCCCTCAGGAACAGAGTCTGAGTAGGTGCCTAGATAGCCGTTGTCGGCCTTGACTGAGAGGAATGCATCGTAGATATTGCCGTTATCGTCGTAGCCGCCACCGATAGGTGTGGTCGTGCCGCCGTTCCACATACCTGTAGAACTCAATCCGCCGGTCTCGATTTCGTTGCCGTCTTCGTCAATGAGATAAACGTTCTTGACAGTGATGGTCACGGAGTTGCTCGTGCGGTTTTGGAGGGCAAAGGCCAAAATGGTGTTGTCGCCGTCGAGAGCATCGACATCAAATTCGCCGGTCATGGTCATACCGTCTTCCGAAACGGTCGACAACAAATCTTCGCTCGTCTCCCAAGGTACATATACGCCACCTGAAGAGCCGTGAGTCTCTGTACGGTAGAACATCTGTATGGCATCGGCTGTCGGAGCTTTGCCAAGCACAATCTTGTAGCCGGGATATTCTGTTACGTCGAAGTTGTCGAGCCAGATTTTGATGGAACTCCACTGCGAACCTAATGTTACCATAACAGGCAGGCCGTTGGCACCTGTTTCCGCACTCGGATTGGGGTCGATGGTCTCGGCATTGTAACCGGCTACGATAGGCAGGGTAGTGCGCGAAACGACTCCGCCGCCGTATGCGACTTCGCGTGTCAACTGGACATCGGTAGGCAGTGTGTCGGCCTGAATAGCCTGTACGAATACGCCGGTATAGAAGTTGATGCTATCATCGGCACTCTTCTTAATTGATTCTGCATTGAGGTCCAGGATGGCTACTGTGTCGCCTTCTGCTATAGTAACCGAAGGATAGAGGGCGCTGCTTTCGTCAGAGCCGCGGCTTACCTTCCACTGCAATCCGGCCGGGAATGGTTTGGATGAAGTGAGGATGAAGTGGTGTGTGTCTTCTCCAGCCAGTTCGACGTTCTCGCCAAAATTGTGGCCCAATGTGCCCCACTGACCGAAGGTGTACATGTTGACGCGCTCGCCGTCGCTCAGTTTCGTCACGGAGCCGCCCCAGTCTGCACCGAGGTCGGTGTGCCAGGCTGTGCCGTCGGCCTTGTAGAGAATTACATCGTTGATGACAAACTTGACGGCATCTGATGTGCGGTTTTGGATGCCCAAAGTAGTGACGATGCTGTCACCGTCGGTGAAAGTGATGTTGTCAAATGTGTTGGTATACTCTGTCACTCCACCGGGAATCTCCTGGTACGTGCCACCGTATGACGATGCCTCGGCTGCGTTGCGTACCATGACCTGAATCTGCCCTTCGGTGGTAGCCTCGGCAAAGACAATCTTGTAGTTGGTCCACAAACGTGCATCGAACGACTCGGTGCAGATCTTGATGTTTTGCCATTGACCGCCTATGCTGGCCTCGGCCGGATATTGGGGTATTGTACCCAACTCGACAGAACTGAGTTGGCAGTTCCATCCCGTAGTCAACTCGAGCTGTTCGCTTGCGTAAGCCTGTCCTGACAAGCAGATCAAGGCTGCGCTCAAAATTGTAAACTTCTTCATAATAATAGTTTTTAATGGGTTGATTTAATAGGTGGTAATAACCTTTGTTAAAGAACCAGTTTTTGTGTTGTTGAATTTTGTAGTTATGAATTTATGGAATTTAATATTTGTGAATTATTGGTGTCGTGTTCGCCTGTTTATGAGCCAAACACTATTCTTCGTCTTCTGTCATTGACTCTATGCCTTCTGCCATTGATTCTATCTCCAACTCTATCTCGTAGTGCCTTCGCGCATCGACATAGTCTTGCAGCTGTTGCCAGGTTTCGGCCAGGCGTTCGCATTCTTCGGCACTTGCTTCGCCAAGGTGGAAGAGAATTTCCATAGCGGGACGGATGAAGAGCGGAACATCGGAGAAGGTTTGTGCCAACCATTCGTAAGCCACTTGCTGAAGCGTGAGGTCCGGATTCCATAGCATCCGGCCTGCCTTGTACCACTCAAATTGTGCAAGATGGCTACCGCACCAGTTGGGTACATCTTCCAGCCAAAGCGTGTCTGTCAAGGCTTCTTCGGCCATCGTATCAGCAGCATAGACCTGAATGCCGTAAAGCGCGAGTGTTTTACTGATGTTCTGATGACTTTCGGCAGGAGAGAGGATGATGCCGTTGATGCCTATTGAAGCATTGGCACGGGCAAAGTCCTGCAATCGTCCTCGCTTGAGGATGTCGTCCATCCCTTCCGGTACATAGAGCGCACGGATGTTGCTGCTGGGCGTTTGGTCCATTGAAGTCACAGTGTGCATAATCTGACATAGACATCCGTCACCCATGCCTTGTGCCCGGAGCAGGAAGTATGCGCCATAAAGCAATCCATTCGAAGTTTCGGCTGATATAGTGATTGTGTCGCCCTTTTCGATACGGAAGCCGTCGGCGATTCGGTTCCCATCTTTGTCTAAATCCCTTTCTTTGTCCGAATCCCTTTCTTTGTCTAAGCTGCCTTCAGAAGTGAGTAGTAGTTTGACGGGAGTTTCAAACCAGTGGTTCCGAAGTTCGTTGGCTGCAAGTTGAACGGTTTGCGTTGCATCGGCAGACAAGTCATTTGGCACGAAGAGAAGCACGGGTGTTTCGACCACATCCGTCGGTAGGGAAGCCCTCAGCCAAAGGCGTGAACCGTCTTCCGCTACAGCCATCAGCAGCAGTTGCCAAAACAGGACTATGGATATTGCTCTCTTCATTTTCTTCTTGTGTCTATTGATTTGAACTTTAGGCTTCGTCAAACTTCAATTCAGATAAGTGACCCCAAGGCGTTTGTGACCTTGGGGTCACGTTACTTTGTCAACGGTAAGCCGGGTTTTGGTAAGCCACACGCTCCTCGTCTGTCATCTCAAAGGCATCGATAGTGTTCTGTGGGATGGGGCGTAGGTAGTAGCCGTCCGGTATGGTGCGTGTGATGGTCTCTGCGGTGTGGTCTTTGGCCTTTGATCCGCAGATACGGTATTCTCCGGCCTTCTCTTGCCAAGTCTGTGTGCGGGTCAAATCAAACCAACGATAGCCTTCGCCGAAGAGTTCGCGCATACGTTCGTCGAGGATGTAGTCGATGGTGATGACGCTTGGCGTTTCGGCCACAAGGTCGGCACTGTAGTCGAGATCGGCGATATCCTCACAATACTCGTGGTCTCCGTTCACCTTGTGCGTCCACTTGCCGGCACGGGCGCGCAGCACGTTGACCAGCTCGCGTGCCGAGTAGCCGCTCTTCACTGTAGCTCCCTTGACGGCAGCTTCGGCAGCGATGAGATAAAGTTCGGAGAACTTGGCAATGTTGAACGGACGTCCGTTGGAACCGTTTGGCGAACCTAACTGGCGCTTGCCGTCACTTGAAAGGGTTTCCATCGGATACATGCCCAGCTTGTAGAGACCGGGGAAACGCAGACGACTGATGCCTTCCGGCTCCACTACATACTCTTTGTAGCCGGCCAGTGTGCCTACACCAATCTGGAGGTGTTCACGCGCCTTGCTTGAGTAGGTGACGGGAGTGGACGGGTCTTCGTCGAGGAAGCGTACGACAATCTCGCCCTGCATAATGTGCTCGCCCTGGTTGCCGAAAACGTAGTTGATGTTCTCGTGTGTGCCGTCATAATGCCAATTGCCGTGATATACAGTTGTGAAGGTGGCATCGTAACGCGAGTCTTTGGACTTGTCTCCGAAATTCTTGATGGCATCGATGGTCGGCGCCATGCGTATCCAGGGACGTCCGAGGTTCTGGATGGCTTCGCGCTGCACTGGGTTGATGTAGGTGCCGTCTTCGGCCTTAATCTGCGTGGTGCCGTAGTTCCAGTTGGCCATCCATCCGGCGAAGTTGTCCGGCGAGCTGCCCGAAGCATAGCTCCACGTACTTCCGTTTTCGGTCATGCCATTGTACTGGGAGTTGTCGGGCGTATGGTCTGCGTAGAGCAGGATTTCCTTGTTGCGGTCATTGCTGTAGCGTGTCACGTCGTAGTAAGTCTCCTCAAGACCGTAGGGGCCGGGGGTCTCGATAGCGGTCAAAGCCACGTCGTAAGCCTGCTGGAAGTACCAGGCTGCATCGTGTCCGTCCGGGTCGGTGCGGTCGCACTCGGGGTAGGTCGGGATGTTCTTCGGGTTTTCTAGCCACCAGGCATAGGTCAAGTAGGCTTCGGCGAGGAACTTGCGTGCCACGGTCTTGGTTACGGCTCCTGTGGTACGGGGTTCGGTGGGAAGATTTTCGACAGCAGTGAGCAAGTCGGGGAATATGGCTTTGGTGTAGACTTCCGGCACAGTGTTGCGTACAGAGGTGCGTGATGGCGTGGCATTGAAGGCCAGTTCGCCAGAACCGAAGTCGAGCGGCACGCCGCCGAAAGTGCGTACGAGCTGGAAGAAGTCGAAGGCGCGGAAGAAACGGGCCTCGGAAATCTTGCTTTCATCCATACCTGCTGCAGTGGCGTTCTCGATGATGCCGCTGGCCGTATTGATGTAAGTGAAGACGTTGTTCCACAACACATCCGAACGGCTGCTGGAGGGCGTCAGCGAACCGACACCGGAGAGGTCTGCATCCTTGAAGTTGCCGTCGGCACTTTGGCCATACGTGTACTCGTCCGTACCCGTCTCGCAGATATTGAGATAGTACCCGTTGCCGTAGATGCTGCGCAAATGGGCGTAGAGAGCGGTCAGACCTCCGTCAATGCCGCTTTCTGTCTTGAAGAATCCGGGCTCATAAAGACTACGGGGCTGTTCGTCCAGTATGTCGTTGCAAGAAACCAGGGTTGCCATACCTATGGCACTTAGGGCCAAAGTATAGAGTCTGATATATTTAGTTTTCATTTTCGAATGTAGTTTAGAAGGTCAGATTAATGCCAAACATATAGTTGCGGGTCGACGGCGTGTTGTAGCCGACTACAGGAATCTTGTGCGAACCGGTGTAGCCTTCCATGGTCACAGACATGGTGCTCGACGAGTTGCTGAGCGTGTTGGTCTCGGGGTCAAGTCCACACTCTTTGTTGAAGGGCGAGAAGAGCACGAACGGGTTCTGAATCGTGGCGTAGGCTCGCAGGTGACTGATGCCGCAACGTTTGATGAAAGGCATGTGGTCGAAGGTGTAGCCCAGCGTGATGCTGCGCACCTTGAGGTAGCTGCCGTCGAAGTATCCTAGCGTGGAACCGTAGATGGGGTTGTCGTTGCTTGACATGCCGCCCGGTTTCGGATATTTGGCATCCGTGTTGTCTTCGGTCCAGTAATCGACGTCCAGCTGACCACGGCGTCCGTTGAGCATATTCAAATAACCATTGGAAGAATGGAGGGTACTGATCAAAGTGCCGCCTACCTGGAAGGCTCCAATCATCGTTAGGTCAAAGTTCTTGTACGACACCGTGGTGTTGAATCCGCCCATAAGGTCGGGCTCCATATTCATAACCTGTCGGTCGTCGGTATTGATTTGACGTACTGGCTTTCCGTCTTCGTCATACTCTCCGGTGTATTCGACCTTAATCATGCCAACATTGCCACCTGGCTCCAGGATGTTGAGGAGATCTTCCTCACCGGCTTGCCAAAGTCCAATCTTCTTGTAGTCGTAGATTACGTCGATGGGGTGTCCGACAAACCAGCGGTTGCTTACGTCCTGCTGGGCGCCTGAAGCGAGAGCCACGAGCTTGTTCCGGTTGGCATAGAGATTGACGCCGGCTTCCCAAGTCCATCCGTTTTTGTTCTCGAAGATAACTCCATTGAGCGAGAGTTCGAAGCCTTTGTTCTCGGTCTTGCCTACATTGGCCATGTAGTTGCCTACACCCGATGGGGGCGGCAAGGTGACGGAGAGAAGCAGGTCGTGGGTGTTTTGCACATAGTATTCAAACGTACCGTAGATGCGTCCGTTGAGGAAAGAGTAGTCCAGACCATAGTTCCATGTGGTCGAATATTCCCATCCGAGCTCGGGGTTAGGCAGTTTGGAGACGTAATATCCTGTGCTGTAGTTCGTACCATAGTTGTAGTACTTGGTGCTCAAGGCTCCGAGAGTAGAGTAGGGGTCAATACTCTGGTTGGAGGTCTCTCCGTAGCCTACGCGAAGTTTGAGGTTGTCAATCCAGTCAAAGTCTTTCATGAACTCCTCGCGAGAGATGTTCCAACCGGCTGAAACGGCAGGGTAGGTGTGCCACCGATGACCTTTGGCCAAGCGTGACGATGCGTCCGAGCGGAATGCTACGGTGAGCATATACTTGTTGTCGTAAGTATAGATGGCGCGACCCATCCACGACATCAGGGCACTCTGCCAGTAGTTTTGCTTGCTGGGGTCGACGGTTAGGTCTTGTTGCGCAGCACCCATCTGATAGTACTGGAAATATTCTGCTGGGATGTCGCGTCCGGAGATGGCTATCTGCTCATAGCGCGTTTTTTCGGCAGAGTAGAGGCCAGTCAGCGTGATATGGTGTTTTTGGCCAAAGACGCGGTCGTAGGTGACGATGTTCTCGATTGCCCAGTTCTTGGTTGTGCTCTCCTGCACAGAGGCCGTGTTCGGTTGGTTCTCGTTGGTGCTGTTGATGCCAGTGCCGACGAACGAGCCGTCCTTCGAGTGGCGGTAGTTGAGGCCAATGTTCATCAAGTAGCTCAATCCCTCGACCCAAGGCAGTTTGACCTCGCCGAAGAAGGTGTTGTACGAGCCAATGCCTTTAGTTTCGCTCATATAGCTGTCCTTCAGGTCATTGAGGCGGTCTTTGGTCCAAACGTAGGTTTGGTCCATAGGCATCTGCACGGTGGTCTTGAGTGTGCCGTCAGCCGTGTAGGGGTTAATCATAGGAGTGAGAGAGAGTACATTGTAGAGACTCACGTTGTTGCCGTGGTTCTCCCGGTAGCTCGTGTTGGTATTCAAGCCGAAGCGGAACCATTCGCCCACCTTTTGGTCTAGACTTCCGCGCAGGCTATAGCGGTCGTAGTTTTGCGTAGGGATAACAGCTTCGTCGTGGTAATAGCCTATACCTATACTATAGCTGCCTCCGTTGGTGCCTCCCGTGATGCCGAGATCATGGCTTTGGCTGATACCGGTCCGGTAGAAAAGGTCCTGCCAATCCGTATCGACTCCAGCCTCCTCGTCCACCGAGTTGGTGTAAAGTCCGGCATAGTCACGCATCTTCTGGTACTTCTCCGAGTTCATCATCGGGTACTTGTGGAAGATTTTCTTCATGCCCACATAAGCATTGTACAACACCTTGGCAGGTGCGCCTTGAGTACCTTTGACCGTAGAGATGATGATGACGCCGTTGGCACCTCGACTACCGTAAATGGCTGTGGCAGAGGCATCTTTGAGGATGTCCATGCTCTTGATGTCAGAGGGGTTGATGTCTGACAAATTGCCCATAAACGGAATGCCGTCGAGCACGATGAGCGGGTCGTTGCTGGCGTTTAGCGAACGTTGTCCGCGTATGCGGATTTGCATCTCAGCACCGGGCTGAGACGAAGTTTGCTGCATATTGACGCCTGCTACACGTCCCTGGAGGGCGTATGCAGCGTTGGTGGCAGCGATTTGGTTGAGTTTGTCACCGCCGATGTTGGCCACCGAACCGGTTACGGTCTCCTTGCGTTGCACGCCATAGCCGATGACCACCACCTCATCGATATTGTTGCGCTCTTCTTGCAGCGTAACTTCGATGGTAGGAGCGGCCTGAACTTCTTCCGTCACATAGCCCAGATAAGAGATGACCAACGTGGCGTTGTCCTGGACTTTGAGTTCGAAGTTGCCGTCGGCATCCGTGACCGCACCATTGCTGGTCGTGCCCTTTTCCATCACTGTGGCTCCAATCAGCGGGCCCATAGCGTCTTTGATGTGTCCTTTCACCCTCACCGAAGCGAAACAGGTGCAGAAGGAAATGCAGAGTACGAAAAGTAGCAAGGCTCTTTTCGCCTTCGAGTGTAACATAGCATTCATCTGTCTTGTAAATTAGATATGTAGGTAAGTATAATAATGGTATTGATTATATTTGCGTGTCTAATGTAATGTGTGTAGCGAGAATCAAGTTGCGTGAAATATGAGTACAAAAGTGTACGTATGTGTTTCTTGACAATTGTTCACTGACTGTTACATTATAATAGGTATATATTCGTGAATGATTCTATTTTTGTCTTGTTGCCGCAAAGGTATGATTTAAAAATGAATGTATAATTCTAAAATAAATCCAAGATATTTAAATTTGTGCCATTGTTGTAAAAAGCTGAATTTTGCAACAAACGTGCAATTTTTAAGTATAAATGTGAGTACAAATCGAAATATGCCGTTATTTTAAGTTTTTTAGGCAAAATGAGGTCAATGATGGGTTCGAAATGTCTTAAAGATTAGATTTGGAAACAAAAAATGTAGGTATTGAACCATAGGCTCTTCACAAAACACAAAGAATCGATTGCTGCTTGCGCAGAAACCGGTGGTGCTATAAGAGGCGAGGCTAGCGCATAGACATGTGTACGCTAGTAAATCGAGATGTGTGACGCAAGCAAAGCAATAGGAGTGACGCAAGCAAAGCAAGAGGTGAGATGCAAGCAAAGCAAGATGCGTGGTGTTAGTGCTTCTAGAAGCAAAATACTAGCTCGTCGAGAGATGCGTGACGCTGGTTTATTGAGATGCGTGATGTTAGTACATAAGTCCTTCGATGTGGATGGCCTTGGGACGTGCGGGACAATAGAATTCGCATGCTCCACAACCGATGCATTGCGAAATGCGCACTTCGGGTATTTTGTGCCCGCCGAACTCGCGTAGGGTAATGGCGCGCGTAGGACAATGCCGATAGCACGCATTGCAGTCCACATCGTCGGTTTGCGTGATGCAGGTGAGGCGATTGAAGGTGGCCCACCCCAAGCGGTCGTCGCCCTTTTCGGCATCCGACTTGGCTTGTATTGCGCCAGTAGGGCAGACCTTGGAGCAACGATTGCAGTAACGCAAGCACCATCCTGCTTCAAAAGACATCGTGGGCACTCCCTCATGACCAGGTCCGTATTCGTCGGTGGCAGGCCGAAGGATGTGTTGCGGACAAACCTCTATGCACTTGCCGCATTTGTTGCACTTGGCCAGATAAGGTTCGCGGTCCACTGTGCATGGCGGCATAATGGCCGTGTAGCGTCGAGCTGCAGGCTTGCCATCGGGCATTGTGGTGCAGAATCGCTTGGTGAGTTCTTCGCCTCCGTGGGTCAACACCTCTACCGAGCCGTCGTCCAGGAAAATTGTATCTTTTTTGATGGGGTCCATACTGCTGCTTTATTCTTTATATATTTGGTCGGTCAAAGCTTTTAGTTCTATTGTTCAAAGTTTTGTGTCGAACCTTTTTCCTGTTTTTATAACTTTCCTTTGATTAAATCATTTGCTTTAGCAAGACTATTACTCAAAGCACTCCGTTTCGCTCAAAAACCTCCGTTTTGCTCAAAACACTCCGTCATCGCACAAGAGGTCAAAGAGGTCTTCCTTCACGCGACTGGTGAGATTCTCTATCTGCCTCAGCGATTGCGGAATAAGTACTCCGTGTGGGCAGAGAGGAGTGCAACGTCCACATCCGACGCACCGGTCTGCTTGGGCCAGGCGGGGCACTCGCTTGCTGAGCGCTTTGATCAGAGCTTTTCCTTCCGATGCGTATTGCTTGCTGCCCATCTGACGGGGATCGGGGAGAATGCCACGCGAACAAGCCTGGTTGTAGACGGCAATGTTCGTCCGGATGTCGATGCCATAAGGGCAAGGCACACATTCGCGGCACTCCTGGCACGCGATGCGCAAATCCGATTGGTCGGGGTGTCCACGCCGGGGACTACATCCTATGGGCAGAGTAGACCACAAACCGAAGCCCAGTAAGCCCAGTCCGATACGTGCAAAGGCTTCGCGGCGAGTGATAAATCCGTCTTTTTTACACTTGTCTTTTTCGCTCCCGGTACGGCTATCATCGGAAATCCTTGTTTTGTCGTGTTCCGACTTGCATGTTTGGTCGTGTTCTATTTTGTTGTGTTCCATCTTGCATGTTCGGTCATTGACCGACTCGCTATTTTGTTCTTCTCTCATGATGCATCTTGGCTAATAGACATTAAATCAACTCGATTCAGTTCATGGGTTGACTTGTCAGTTCGCTTATTGTACGGCAAAGATACAATCCTTTGTTCAAATATCCAAATTTGTGCCGTCAAAAAGTTAAAACCTGGGTGTAAAAGGTTAAAAAACATAGGATATTAGCAATTTTTGGACTTGGGCTTTGTTCATTTCGGCCAAAATATCTATATTTGCGCCGCTAATATGAACCCAAATAAAGGCCGAATCCTAACTAGCCTTACTTATACATTATATAATATGTCCAAAAAAATCCTACTAACGACATTGTTGTGTCTCGGGTGTCTTAATGCGGCTCTGGGACAACGACAGATGGAAACGCTTGACCGCGCCCTTGTGGCCATCAAGACCACGAAAGGCGTCTATACGTCATGGCGCATACCCGGTGATGAGTATTATGGTGTCACGTACAATCTGTATCGCGATGGCAGCCTTATAGCAGAGGGACTCAATGTCTCCAACTATCTCGATGCCTCGGGTTCGCTTACCAACACTTACGCCGTAGCTCCCGTTACTGATGGTGTGGAAGGCGCAAAGAGCACCTCAACTTCTGTGTGGAAGAGCCAGTATCTGCAAGTCGACCTGCAACCGGTCATCAATCCCGCAACCGGCCGCGATGTCACCTCGGTGATGTCCGTTACGGACGGCACGGTAGCCGACCTGGACGGAGACGGGCAGTACGAACTTATCCTGGAGCGCCAGAATACTGACTTTACGGTTGGCAACGACTCAGCCTATACGCGTTTTGAGGCTTATCGTCTTGATGGCACCAGGCTTTGGTCTGTCAATCTCGGACCAAACATGCGCGACGGCAACGGCTCAGAGAATGCCTGCTACGCTTTCGATTTTGACGAGGACGGGAAGGCCGAAATCATCTTCCGTGGCGGCGACGGGACCATCCTGCCGGACGGCACGGTGCTCGGCAACGCTTCGGTCAACTACCGTACGGACTACACTGGCTCACAAGCCTATATGGAGAATGGCAACGAGTATATCGTTATGCTCGACGGAGAGACCGGTTCTACGCTCGACTATCAGATTTTTGACTCCAACGACGGAGGCTACAACAAGACCACCAACAACAAGACTTGCCCGTCCGGCGTCTACGAACCCGGCACTTCTGCTCCTGGCAACAACCTGGCGCGCCGTAGCGTAGCCTTCTGGTATGGGGGAAGCAGCAAGAGCGATGGCGGACACCGCGCTACCAAGTTTTACTTCGGTGCTCCCTATTTGGACGGACGTCATCCTTCGGTCTATATTGGCCGTGGTTGCTACACCAACTACCATGGAGCTACTTGGGATGTTGTGAACAAAAAACTCGTACTCAAATGGGCGTGTGCCGTCGACGACACGAGTTCGGAGTTCTACGGACAAGGTTATCATAACTTCACCATCGCCGATGTCGATATGGACGGACGCGATGAGATTTGTCACGGCAATATGGTGGTCGACGAGTACGGCAAGTTCCACTCGAGCACAGGCTTGGGTCACGGCGACGCCCTGCACTTCGGCGACCTCGACCCGTTCCGCGATGGCGTGGAGTCGTTTAGGTGTCTGGAGGAAAATCCCGGTGCCGTCTTTGTCGATGCCAATACTAACGAGATACTCTTCCGCTGGAAGCGCAGTTCCGATTGCGGACGTGCCCTGGCCGGCAACTTTACCAATAAGTTCCCGGGCGCACAGCTTTGGACCGTAGACGGCAACCTCTGGTCAGCCTCCACGACCCGCGATGCCGAAGACCGTGTGGCCACTACAGCTCCCGGTGTTTCCATGAATGCCCGCATCTATTGGGATGGAGACCTACTCGAGGAGTGTCTCGATGGCGTTTCGACGTCCAATTACCAGGTCTACGATATGAAGATCACCAAGTACGGTTCGACCGACCCCATCTTTCAGACCTCGGGTTGTTTGGGCATCAATTCGACCAAGGCCAACCCCTGCGTGCAGGCCGACATCCTCGGTGACTGGCGCGAAGAGATCGTCGTACCTACCTCCGACAACAAGTCCGTGCGCATTTACACCACGACCTACGAAACCTCGGTGCGCAACTATACGCTCATGCACGACCCCCAGTATCGTCAGGCCGTTTATTGGCAATCGACGGGCTATAACCAACCTCCTCACGTAAGCTACTTCCTGGGCGACCTCGAGGGCATTCTGCTCCCGCCTCCTCCGTCGGTGACCAATGGAAAGGAATTGCTCGGTACGAGTCTCACGAGCGCCACGGACGGCAAGTTTGTGGCAGGCGTTGAGACCAGCGACAAGACCGTATCCGTATCGGGCACGGTTTCTCCGGCCTACTTGCAGATCAACACGCCGGCCGACTACACGCTCTCCGGAGGTACTTGGACGGGCACGACGACGCTCCTCAAGCAAGGCCAGGGTACACTTACCCTCGATGGAGGCGTGTACAACCAAACCGGTCCGACCGAGGTCTGGTATGGCACGCTTGACGTCAAGACCGACTACACCACCTCACCGGTGGCCCTCAAGCGTTTTGCAAAGCTCAGCAGCAGTTCCGCTCTCGGCAATGTCTCGATGGAGTATGGAGCTACGGTTTATCCCGGCGGCGCTTCGGCCATCGGAACGATGAAGATGCAGAAACTCTCCATGCAGGGTGGAGCCATCCTTGAGATAGACATGGCCAACGACGGCTCGTCATTTGACCAGCTGACCGTGGATAGCCTCATCATCGGTTCAGCCAATTGCATCGGAGCTACGCCTACGTTCTACATTCGTCGTACGGCCAGCGGAACGCTCGTGTCCGGCACTTATGTACTCGTGACGGCTACGAAGGGCATTTCCGGCGATGTGTCGACCCTTACGCTCGACGGACTGAAAGGTCTTTCGGCTTCGCTCCAGCAGGTCGGCAACACCATCGTGCTCTCCGTTGAGGACATGCGCGTCGCCACCGATATCGTCTATAGCGGCAAGGGCGACTGGGACCTCAACAAGTCAGAGTCGTTCCTCATCGACGACCAGGCCGTAACATTCGTGACCGGCGATTGTGTGACCCTCGACGCCACCTCGGCCGATGTCACCATCAATGTGGCCGAAGACGTAGAGCCAGGTTCCTTGACCATCATCGGCAATCATAATGTGACCATCCAGGGTACGGGCAGCATAGGAGGCTCGTGCAAGCTGGTCAAGAAGGGCAGCGGCACTTTGACCATCCAGACCATCAACAGCTACGCGGGCGGCACGCGCATCGAGGACGGCATCGTCAAGATCTCGTCTATCGCAAGCTTGCAGAACGGAGGTGCCCTGGGCGCCTACTCGCCCGACAAGGCCAATATATATATAGGTACGGGCGCGACCCTTTGGGGCATGTCGGCCATCACCAATGCCAATGCCATCCAGTTGGGCGACTCGTCGTGCCTCTATACGGCTGGCAATTGGGTTCAGCAGGCCGCACTCACCGGCGGACGTCTTGTTAAGCAGGGTAGCGGAACGCTGAGTTTCGAGACCGTACCTACGGCCAAGAAAGTAGAGATACAGGAAGGCATTTTCAAGACCATGTCGACCGTATCCAATTGCTTGGGCGACACCGTGATACTGCGCGGAGGTACGTTGACCTTCGACGACAACGCCAACACCTACGGCAACCAGTCCGCTCCTTGGGTCGTACCTGCCGGATGTTCGGCTACGGTCAACGTAGACCGGCGTTGCGTCTATTCCAATGTGCTCAAGGGCAGCGGCACACTTACGATTAACCTCCCCAACGACACCAGCTGTCCGCGCACAAACTTTACGGGCAACTGGTCGGCATTCGAGGGCTCAATCAAGGTCGTAACGCCCAATACGGGCCGTCCGCTTTCGTTCAACAACACCTACGGCCTGCCCAAGGCTACGGTCAATATCGCCACCGCGGGTCACACCATCCAGCTGGGCGGCGACGGCAAGACCACTTCGGGCTCGTTTCGTATCGGTGCTCTGACCGGTAGAGGCACGCTGGCTTCAGGTTCTTCGTCGTCCAACTACTTCGAAGTCGGTTCCTTGAACAAAGACTTTACCTTCGCAGGTATCAGCAACGCAGCTCTTCACAAGATAGGTACGGGCACGATGACGATGACAGGCAATACCGGTTCCGGTGCCATTACCGTCGATGCCGGAACGCTCAAGGCCAGCAACACCACCTCGTCGACGACCTCGGCTACGGGTACGGGAGGCCTCACGGTCAACAATGGCGGACGCCTGACTGGCAAGGGCTACGTGGCCAACAAGATTGTAATCAAGTCGGGCGGCGTCTTCGCTCCGGGCAACAACTACGCCTCGACGCTCAAGACCGGTTCTTCGGTCGAGGTGCAGAATGGTGGCGTATTGGAGTTCCGCATCAACGGCAAGAACTCAAGCACACCTTGCTCGAATGTCACCATCGGCAAGGAACTGATACTCAAGGGCACGCTCCGCATCCTGGAGAACGAAGGCGTAACCTACACCGAGGGCGACAGCTACACGTTCTATACCTGCAGCAAGTACAGCTCAAACACTTCGCTTGCCACCCTCGAACTTCCTACCCTCGCCGATGGCCTGGTCTGGAACACCGATGCGCTCCTCGGCACTACGGGTGCTTTGACCATTGTGGCCGATGCATCGGCACTCGACGAGATAGAGGCCAGCGCACCTGTTTGCGTGACCCTGTTTACCCTCGACGGCAAGCCGCTCGCTCAGTACCAGACCGAGTATGGCAACGTGCAGGCCACGCTCCAGTCGGATGCATCGCTCGCGAAGGGCATGTATCTGGTTAGCGTGGAGAGCAACGGACAGGCCATTGAACGCCGGTTGTACACGAAGCGTTGACACTTCACTCTCGGGCGCGACACACTCGGGCGTTGACTAGTAGACAAGGGGCTTTTGTACAAAAACGCAGTAGTTTTGTCCGCATTTTGCCCAAAAACGGCATGATAAGACAAAAATGCACCCTTTGAAGCAAGTTTTTTGACCAAAATTTTTACCGGCATAAGATTTTTGTTTACCTTTGTCCCCGTAAACTTAAATTCTTATGCCGGTGAGTCGACCCAACCCGACTTTCGATGTATTGACTTTTTGTACAGACCATCCGCGTATATACAGAAAACAGACCATCTGAGTTCGTATAATCGACCATCCGTGTATAATTGGTCTTCCGAGTATAATCGGTTATCCGAGTATAATCGGTCGTCCGAGAAAGCAACCTGTAACCCCCAAAAACAACCCAAAACAACACCAAAAGCAACCCAAAAACAACCCAAAAAAGTTAACCCAAACGTGAATTCGTTCACTAATCCAAATAAAAAAACTACTGACATGAAAAAGTTCTACCTACTTGCAGCGTTTTCTGCATGTTTTGCAGTGGCTGGTGCTCAGATTCCAGATTTTACGTCTGACATTACGCTCGACTCAAAGTTTGCAGACAGTTACGATGGCAACGTGACTATCACCAACTGTACCGTAACCATCGGTTTCGAAGAGGGCAACACCACAGCCCTTCCGTTCTACTCGGGCGAGACCATCACCCTCTCGGAGGGCGGTAAGGTCAAGTTCTACGACTCGCCTGATTCCTACTATCCTGTACCGGAAAGTGGCGACTGGACAGACTTCCAGGATGCTTCTGGCAACAACATCACCGAGATTCCATTCAACTGGATTATCGATGGCGACAACAACGAGATTTACCTTGATTCCTATTGCGCCTTCGGCGGCACAATTTCAGGTACAGGTTCCGTGACTATCTACACCACCAGCCGCGTGCTGTTCGATGTCATCTTGGGCTATGCAGCCAATGATGCTTGTCCTGGCTTCAACGGTACTATCTATCTCAAGGCTCTCGACGGCTATTCTTGCGACACCATCGTGATGGGCGCCAACTTCAAGGCCGGTTATGCAGAGGGCGTTTATTCCACCTCGCTCACCAACTCCAACAATGCCACTTACGCATCGACCACATCCATTCTCGATGTCAACGGACTCAACAACCCTGTTATCGACTTCGCTACCAAGAGCGTAGGCATCGTTCCTCAGGTGTGCGGTCCTTGCGAGATTATCCTGCCGAGCAGCTACCAGGTGCTCTCTACACCCGATCAGTCGGCAGGCTATGATGCCGTCTTCACCGGTGGCAATAGTGACCGCTATTCCACTATCTATGGCGGCCCGGTTATCTTCAACGAGAATTCGCGTTTCAACGCTTCGTTGAGTACCCTCTACCAGCGTCGTGCCATGCCGGTTGTCATCAATTCGACCGAGCCTTCTTTCTCCAACATCGGCGACCTCAACACTCGTGCAGCCGGTTCTACATTCTGCGGCAACGGATGGCTTGATGCTACGATGACCGGTCAGGGCCGTGCCTGGTACTACACCGCCGGCGATACGACCGTAGGCAGCGTTGGTACATTGACCGTAAAGAACTTCACAAACCAGACTGGTCCGGTTTATCAGATTGACTTCGACAACGCCGGCAACGCCGACAAGCTCGTCGTAACGGATACCTACACCTTCGCCTCAGGTCGTAATGACTACGCACTCCGTCTGCCCTCTGACTTCTTCGTCAACCCGCAGGTCAAGAACTACAAGGTCATTGATGCCGCTACCTACGATGCCTCCATGCAGTATTACGTAGATACCATCGGTTTCTACTTCCTCGACGGAACGACCTATATGATGATTAGCCCTACCACTGGCGATACGACTACCTATAGCGTACTCTCCGGTCTCAAGGCCAAGTATCCCGAGGCCAACCGCACTATGGTCAACAACCGCGAGATTGATACCCTCCGCGTATGGGGCGCAGGTTCGTTCACCAATGGCGAGGACCCCGAGACCTACGTCAACACCGTTTCGGCTGACATCTACGTGCCCAACCATCCTTGGGAGCTCGGCGGAGCCCTCGATTACATTGTCAATGACCCGGACAACTGGTTCTACGACATGAAGGACTCGCTCGAGAAGGTTACGGTTGTGCCCGGTTGCGGTGACTCCGTGCTCTACAACGGCCACTCTCTCGGTGCCGTCGTAAACGGCGGATTCGGCTCATTCGATGAGTCAGGTAGCTCATACATCGGTGCCATCACCTACAAGTACTACTACTGGTCGGCCAACACCATCAAGCTCGCCGGCTTTACCTCTGGTAGCTATTCCGCTCCCGATGGTTCGACATTCAACATCGAGTATGGCGGAACGACCAACGACTCGACCAACACGATTGGCATGTCTAAGTACGAGTTCCCGATCAGCCGTCAGGAGATTGACAAGATAGAGGGTGAAGACACGACCTACGTTACGGTCAAGGACTGGACCACCAAGGCTTCGTCCATCCCGGTTAAGCAGGCCAATGGCGACACCATCTACTACTGGTTCAACTTCCAGAACCTCATGACCAACGGCACCATCGGTCTCTGCGCTCAGGTACACCATGCCGACGGCACGGTAGGAGAGGAGCAGATTCCGACCAACGACGACAGCAGCGACATCAAGACGATGCTCAAGGAGAACCATGCCGTTCTCGCCCGCACCATCATGACGCTCGACGGCCGCAAGGTGAAGGAGTACCAGCCTGGCATCAACATTGTCAAGACCGAGTACACCGACAATACGTACGAGATCCGCAAGGTCTTCTTCGCACGCTAATTCACATAGGGCAGTGCAGCCGGGAGGTGGTCGTTCGTACCACTGCCCGGTTGCCTTGTGCTTTGCCTTAATTCTTAAAATAATTATCTTGTTCTTATAGATGATAGAAAATGATTATCATATTTTCTTATAGAGAATAATGATTATCATAATTGTCTTTTCTTATAAATAGAATAGATAACTATCTCAATTATAGATAACTATTAAGTCTTAATACTAACCTAACTAAAAAACAATCACAACATGAAGAAAAAGCTATTATCTGTGATGGCTGCTGCTCTTGTTGTCGGGTTGGCTTTAGCTGCCGGAAGCGGCTATGGTCCGTTTAGTCCCGACATGAGTGCCGTGGCTGCAAACCTCGAAGACGACAGAGAAATCGGTGTCGCTATTCCTATCGATGGAGAAGGAGATGGAGAAGGAGACGATGAAGGAAGTTCAACGGCTTCCGAAGTAGAGTACGTAACCCTCAAGTCGTGGAATTTCCGCGATGCAACAGCATTCCCTGTGGATACCCGTATTTTGAGGTCTACGTTGACTATTGAGTACGATACCATACCTTCGGGCATCAAACTTTATAAGTCTACCGATGCCATGTGGGACGGACTCGTGTTTGAGCCTGCCAAAGACGACAATGTTCAAGCATGGTGGGTACGTAGTAGAAACGCATCTCAATATGGTTTGGCTGCAGTTAACCAAACCCGTTATTTCGGCATCATCGATGTGCATGAGGGCTATAAGGTAACTATAGAGGCCTCCTCAGCCATGCCATTGGCAGACTCTACGATGGTGTCTGAAATAGCAGACAATGCTACTCCCGCTTTCGGTCAGGGTGTCAGCAAGACCTACACCATTGCCAAAGACGGCACTTTAGCGCTCTACAATGCCGGCGTGTACATGTACCAGATTATCGTCGAAGCTCCTGTTCTGACCCGCTATGTCTCCAATGACTGGAACTTCCGCGATGCAACCGTATACCCCAAGGACACACGTGTCGCAGTGGCCTCTTTGACCATCGAATACGACACTATACCCTCGGGCGTTATGCTTTACAAGTCAACCGATGCCAAGTGGGATGGTCTTGCATTTCAGCCTGCCAAGAATGACGGAACTCAGTCATGGTGGGTGCGAGACCAAAAGGCCAATGAAAATGAAAAGTATGGTCTTGGTTGTATCAATGTGACTCGCTACTTTGCTGTAACTGACTTGAAGGCCGGTTCGAAGGTAACCGTAGAGTCTGTTTCCGCTATGCCTTTGGCCGACTCGACGATGGTATCGAATATCGAGCAGAATGCCACCACCACTTGTGGTTATGGTGTCAGCTACACCTACACGATGGCCAAGGACGGTATGCTTGCATTTAGCAACAATTGGGTATATATGTACCGCATCTTTGTCGAGAAGCCTGTCAACTATTATGAAACAGAGACCAAAGACTTCCATGATGTAAGCGTGTACCCAGAGGATACCCGTGTTCTGAGGGCTACGTTGACCATTGAGTATGACACCGTGCCTACGGGCCAAATGCTCTATAAGTCTACTGATCCTATCTGGGACGGACTTGCGTTCGAGCCTGCTACGAAAGACGACAACCCGTCATGGTGGGTGCGTAATCGAACCAGTAAAGGTAAGCCAGCTCAGTATGGTCTCGCTCAAGTCAACGATAAGCGTTATGTTGCCGTTATCGACCTCAAGGCCGGTGAGCAGGTAACCGTTGAGGCACATGCTGCCATGCCATTGGCCGACTCTACGATGGTATCGGACATCAAGCAGAATGCCACTCCTGCTTATGGTTATGGTGTCAGCTACACCTACACCATGGCTAAGAACGGCATGCTCGCTTTCTACAACGACAATGTCTATATCTACAGCATCTCTACCGTACGCTACGGTGGTCAAGACGAAGGCGTAGCCCAGCCAACCATCACTGCCGATGGTGCCGACTATGCCGCCAAGCTGATTACGATGGAGGCCACCGACGGCGCTACCATCACCTATACGCTCGATGGTGGAGAAGAGCAGACCTACAGCGCTCCGTTCTACCTCAGCAAGTCCGCTCTGATTGCCGCTACGGCTGAGCTCAACGGCGTCAAGTCGGATGCCGCTTACCTCGACGTAACTGCCGGTGCCGTATCTGCTCCGACCGTAACCGTTATCAACGTCAACAACCTGGAGCGTACCGTAGTCATCGCTTCGGCCACTGCTCCCGCTTACCTCACCATCAATGGTGACTCCGTAGCCAACAACGACACGATCAAGATTAACACCACTACCGACTATAGCGTAGTTGCCGTCTATCCGGATGCCAACGTAGGCAATATCCTCTCTGACACCACCACCGCTTCCATCGAAGCCGGCGTGATGGTCAATTGTGCAGGTGTCACCTACGCCAAGGCCGTCGATCCCGATTCGCTGACTGCAGCCCAGAACGAAGAGGCTATGCTCTACTACTTCGTGCTCAAGGCCGACCAGTCGTCTACGCTTTGCACACCTACCGTCAAGATTCAGTACACGCTGACTCCGCTCGGAGGCGTAGCTAGTGAGCCTGTTATCGCCAACCCGGGCGATACGGTCAAGAACATCCCGGCTTCAACCAAGCTTGCCGCCGTTGCCATGGCCGAGGGTTATGCCAACTCAGCCGAGACTCACCTTTGGGTCAAGAAGCCGGCCGAGTTGACCCCGGTTTGGGAGATTGACTTTGACACGCTGGCCATGACCACACTGACCTCAGGCAACAACTTCACCTGTACTACTACAACAGAAGCTTTTGCCAACAGCAGCTATACGTTCTACCGCATTGCTTACGATGCTGCAGGCAACATGACCAACGAGAACTTCGGCATCGGTGCCGGTTCTATCAGTTCGCTGCTCCGCTACGTCAGCTCTTCGGTACACGGCTACTACTCTATGTGCGGCGGCACACGTCAGATAGCATTCAACAACATCCTGGCCAAGCAGGTCATCAAGGTTAACGCCCACAACGGCCAGTCCGAGTCCACTTCGGTTTCAGCCAACGAGAACGTTACGCTCGATGCCGCTTCATCGTCAGACCGTGACTACGTCTTCACAGCCACAGGTTCGGGTGTCGCTACTGTCTATCTGCCACGCTACTGGTACATCCACAAGGTAGGTGTATACAACAGCTCGGAGGTTACTTCCGACCCGACCATCAAGGTGGCCAAGTGCAACGGCACGCGTCGTTGGGTAGGCATGTCAAGCATCACCGAGCACTCTGACATCTACTACCGCATCATGAGCGAGAAGTACGATTCGTCGCAGTACATCGCAAGTTACGACACCGTCAAAGTTGCACCTACAGAAACTGCTGACGGTTATACCCGTATCGATACTATTTATGCTACGAAGGTCGACACTTCGCTCGTAGGCGGCGACTACACGCTCTACACCGAGCCGTTCGAAATCACCGAGAACACCACCGTACAGGCTTATGCCAACTGCATGGATGTCCTCTCTGACGTGGTTACCACAACCATCGAGATGGATGGCCAGGAAATCAAGCTCAACCGTCCTGTCATCACATGGGCCGGCAAGACCGCTACGTTCATGGCCAGTGTGGACAACAGCGACGTCCTCTCGGCTCCTGCCTGCGACCTCTACTACACTCCTGCCGGAGGTGTTGAGACCAAGGTAGAAGGCGAGTTTGAGATTGACCCGACTCAGTACGGCTGGATGAAGGTCGTAGCCAAGGCCGAGGGTTATGTCGACTCAGAGCCCGCATGGCGTTATGCCGATGCCCGCGAGTCTTACGCCGAGCCTTACCTCTCGCTCTACGAGGCAAGCGACACCATTCCTGCCAACATCGCCTCTATGGGTGATGTGGAGATCAAGGCCGGTCTCGTGCTCGATTCCCTCCCGGCTACTACGTTCAAGCCTACGGGAAGCATCTACTTCCACGTAGCTACCAACGAGAACTACGCTAACCTCGTTTCGCCGATTGCCATCAACAACGCCGACGTCGAATCCGGCAAGGCTGCTGTCATGGACGGCCGCGGCAATGTCCTGACCCGCAATGACGGCTATACCCTCTACAACCTTGTAGCAGGCACATCCGGTGCTCCGGCTCAGGGCTCGTTCGAGAAGAACGCACTCGTCAGTGAGGCTCTCCTCGCTACCGATACCCTCGTACGTGTAGGCAACATCACAGCTGGCGGCAACTTCCTCGTCAAGGTCAATCCCGCCCTTGCCGGTCTCGATCTCATCTTCAAGACCAAGGCTGCTTCGACCTTCCCGATTGCACAGAGCACCTTCACGCAGCCTGTCAGCGGATGGAAGCTCATCGCCAACAAGCGTCCTGTGGTCGTTACGACCGACTTTACGGTCTACGTGCTCAATGCCGACGGTACTGCCTTCGTCAAGAGCAACACGGTAGCTCCTTACCAGACTGCCATCGCTCTCGATAGCGCAACAACGGCTGCTACGGCCAGCATCGTGCTGGTAGGCCACACCTGGTCATTCAACAACTGGAGTGAGGAGACCGTCAAGAACCTCATGGCCGGTGCATTCGAGAACTCTGCTTCTGTCTCACCTGAAGCAGGCTGGTCGGATGTGGAGAAGGTCAAGAGCACTGCTCCGAGCGACCTCTCGAAGAACAGTTGCTTCTGGCAGGTTAAGGCCGGCGAGAAGACTCTGACCGCCAATGGCGTCGAGATTGCCGAACTCAAGGGTCTCGAGTTTACCAACACGGCCGACCGTTCTTTGGCTATTGCCGTCAACTATCCTGCTACGTCTCTCGGCACCTACTACGGTCCGCAGTACTTGTGGTTGGGCAGCAAGAATGTCGCTTACTTCACCATCAAGAACGTCAAGTGCGGCACCAACATCACGATTGGTATTGAGTCGCACAAGCCTGCTGAAGGCCGTGGCGTCAAGTTGAGCGTAGGCACAACCGAGCTCACCGATCCTGACGGAAACGCCGTAGCTGCACCTAAGACTTACGAGAAGCAGACTTGGGCCGTTCCTGCCGGTGAGGGCGTTGTCGACGTCGTTGTGACCAACACCAACGGTTGCCACCTCTACTTCATCGATGCCGAAATCGGCGAAGCAGGCGGAGGCGAGTCTTCTATCGAGACCATCAATGTCGAAGAAGGTGCCAACTCGGTTTACGATCTCCAGGGCCGCAAGGTTCAGAACGTAACCAATGGTCAGATCTTCATCATCAATGGCCGTCCCGCTATCGTCCGCTAAGGAGAGCCCCGGCTCGCCTCAGCGCGATGCAAGCTAAGGAATAGACATTCCATTATAGCAACACAACAATAGTTTCATGCCGTCTCTTCATAGGGGCGGCATGATTCTTTTTTTGTCTTTTCAGAAGGCTTTTTGACATTCTTTTTTCCCTACCAAGAGCCGAGGTGTTTTTCCCTACCAAGAGCCGAGGTGTTTTTCCCTTCCAAAAGCCGAGGTATTCCACTTTCCAAGGGCTGTGGCGTTTTTTCTTTTCCAAGGGCTGTGGCCATGTTCCATTCTTCCTTCAGAAGGGCCGTAACATATATTTCATAAAAATATAATGGTCTTGAGTGCGGCCATCTCGGATTTTATCCTTATCTTTGCCGCGCAAAAAGGCGGGATTTTATAAACAAAACGAACACGCAATATGTATCTGGAAGTAAAAGACGTATCGAAGAGCTACGCTGACTTCGTGGCCGTAGACCATGTGTCGCTCTCCGTGCCCGAAGCGAGCATCTACGGGCTGCTGGGCCCCAACGGAGCCGGCAAGACCAGCCTGATACGCATCATCAACCGCATCACCCGTGCCGACTCGGGCGAGGTGCTCCTGCAGGGCAAGCCCATGACCGACGCCGACGTGCGCCACATCGGCTACATGCCCGAGGAACGTGGACTCTACAAGAAGATGAAGGTCTCGGACCAGATTCTCTACCTGGCCCAGCTGCGCGGCATGAAGCGGACCGATGCCCAGCGGGCCATGGACGAATGGCTGGAGCGCTTCCAGCTCACCGAGTGGCGCGACAAGAAGCTCGAGCAGCTCTCGAAGGGCATGGCCCAGAAGGTGCAGTTCATAGCCACCGTGATTCACCGGCCCTCGCTGCTCGTCTTCGACGAACCCTTCTCGGGCTTCGACCCGCTCAATGCCGATGTGCTCAAGCGTGAGATATTGCGTCTGCGCGACGAGGGTGCGGCCATCCTCTTTTCGACGCACAACATGTCGTCGGTCGAGGAGATCTGCCAGGAGATTACACTCGTCAACCATGCCAGGGTCGTGCTCCAGGGCAATGTGGGCGACATCCGACAGCAGTACAAGAAACACCTGATGAAGGTCACCACCACCGACGGACGCACCTTCGACTACATCCTGCGCGAGGGGGAAACGATGCACGACGCCGTCGCCCACCTCAACGAGGAGTACGAGTTGGCAGGATTCCAGGAGATACTGCCCTCCATGCACGAGGTCTTTGTCGAAGCCGTGACCTCGTCCGACAGGGCCAAAGGCTAGAAATAAGGGCCAAAAAACTCAAAAGTAAGGGCTCTAAATCTCAAGAGAACAAGGCCAAGCCCTGCATGTAACATGGGCAAAAGTCCCGATGTAACATCAGCAAAGGTCAAGGAAAAACGGAACGTTTTGGCCGTAAACAGGGGTTTAGGCCGTAAACATTTAGGCCGTAAAACAAACAAAAGGATTATGAACAATCTTTGGATTATCGTCAAGCGGGAATACGTGCAGATGGTGTGCCGCAAGTCGTTTATCATCACCACGCTGCTCGTTCCCATACTCAGCATACTCTTCTGCTGCATCGTGCCCGTCATGCTCTCGCAGGTGCAGAGCGACGAGAAGAAGAACGTCGCCGTTATCGACCTCAATCCGGGGGCTCCCTTTGCCGCCGGGATAGAAGACGACGGCGCGTACCGCTTCCTGCACTTCGACGCCGATCTGAAGGGCAGCGCCCCGGCCGCAGTCCCCGAGGCCCAGGCTGACCTGAGCGACCGGGTGGCCGAGACCGACGCCAGGCAGCTGTTTGAGCGGGCCAAGAGCGACGGACTGGACCTCTATGCGCTGGTCGTCATCCCCGAAGGATTCGTGGAGAACGCGCGCTACAGCATCTATAGCGAGAAGAACGTAAGCGCCGACCTCGACCATAGCCTGAGCCGTTCGTTGCAGCACATGGTGCGTGACGAGCGCATCGCACAAAGCCACATAGACAGCCTGCGCAGCATCATCGACTATTGCAACCCCACGGTCAGCTCGCGCAGCATCAAGCTCGGCGAGGACGGACAGGAGAGCCTCTCGTCGGCCGAAGTCACCATGATGATAGGTCTCGTGCTGGCATTCCTGACCTATATGTTCGTCTGCATCTACGGCTCGCTCATCATGAACAGCGTGGTCGAAGAGAAGACCAACCGTATCGTCGAGGTCATCGTGTCGACGTGTCGCCCCATCCAGCTGATGCTGGGCAAGATAACGGGTGTGGCCCTTGTCGGCCTTACGCAGATATTCCTTTGGGTCGTCCTGCTCGGCCTGGGCGGCGTCGGCTTGGGCGTCTATGCGCTTTCGTCGGTCGACCTCACGCAGGTGGTGGCAGACCCCGCCGTGCAGCAGCAGATGGGGGAGATGCAGCAGCTGGCTGCAGCCCAGGGCCTGGGCGCCACGCACGAGCTCAGTCCCATGCAGGAGCTGGTTCTGACGCTGTCTGGCGTAGATTTCGTGCCGCTTCTGGTGTGCTTTGTGCTTTACTTTGTGGGCGGATACCTGCTCTACGCGAGCCTCTTTGCCGCCTTCGGTTCGGCCGTCGACCAGGCCTCCGACACCTCGCAATTTGTGGGCCCGCTGATGATGGTGATGATTTTCTCGCTCTATGCGGGCATGTTCTGTATGGAGAACCCCGACGGCCCGTTGGCCTTCTGGTGCTCGATGATACCCTTCACGTCGCCCATCGTGATGATGATTCGCCTGCCCTACGACCTGCCGCTCTACGAGATAGCTGCGAGCCTGGTGCTCCTCTACGCCTCGGCCTTCGGCATCCTGTGGCTCTCGGCGCGCATCTACCGCACGGGTATCCTGATGTACGGGCGCAAGTTTACGTTCAAGGAAATACTGCGCTGGATTAGGCAATAAGAGTCCGGTGTCAAGAATGAGACTAAAGGCGAAGCTCTTTTATAGGGCCTCGCTTTTTTTATGGAAGAAAAATCTCTGAAGAATAATCTCAGAAGGGGGCTATTCTATTCATACATCTTCTCTATCCATTCATACCTATAGACATACACAAAAAAAGGACCGGAATCCCCCAAAGGAAACTCCGGTCCACCCCTTTTTACCGCAGCTGACCCTTACTGAGTAAGGAGAAGCTGACAATTAGTCATGCCAGAGGCATGGCTTTATCTTTCCGCTTAAGCCTCGGAAATGGCTTCGTTAGGACATGTAGCCTCACAAGCGCCGCAGTCGATGCAGACATCGGCGTTGATTGAATACACATCACCCTCAGAGATGGCCTCTACAGGGCATTCTCCGATACAAGAGCCACAAGCGACACACTTTTCAGCGTCAATTACACGTGCCATAATGGTTGAAATAGTTGTTATTAGTAGTTGTTTAACGTTGCATCCGGTAGGGGTGCCGAAACACGTTGCCGGTAGCATTATCGAGGGCAAAGGTAATCCTTTTTGTAGAACAATCCAAGAATTTTGGCAAAAAACTGCATTTTGTCGTGCAAAATAGGCGAAAATGGCGGGAAAAACATTAAATTTGCGCCTGAAAACTACGTTAAAACGACAAAATACATACCTAAAAATGATTAGTTTTCTGATTGCCCTGGTCGCTTTGGTGGCCGGCTACTTCCTCTACGGGCGGTTTGTGTGCCACGTCTTCGGACCGGACCCCAACCGCCAGACGCCTTGCTACACGCTGCAGGACGGAGTCGATTACATCCCGATGCCCACGTGGAAGGTGTACATGATCCAGTTTCTCAACATCGCGGGCGTAGGTCCCATCTTCGGCGCCATCATGGGCGCGCAGTTCGGCACGGCCTGCTACCTCTGGATTGTGCTGGGCACCATCTTTGCCGGAGCCACTCATGACTACCTCTCGGCCATGATTTCGCTGCGCCAGGACGGCGCTTCGCTGCCCGAGATTATCGGCATCTATCTGGGCAAGAACGTGCGCACCTTGATGTCGGTCTTCTCGGTGCTGCTGATGATTCTGGTCGGTGCGGTCTTCACCTCGTCGCCGGCCAACATCCTCGGCGCCTTGACCTCCGACTTCTTCTCGGCCGACATGCAGTGGCTCAACGGCTACATCTGGATAGCCCTCATCTTTATATATTACATCGTAGCCACGCTTTGCCCCATTGACAAGGTGATAGGCCGCATCTATCCCTTCTTTGCCTTCTGTCTCATCTTCATGGCCGTGGGCATCATGGGCTACATCATCGTGGCGCAGCCCGCACTCGACGAGTGGTGGGACGAGGGCAAGTTCGTCAACTCGGCGTGGATGGAGCAGGGCCATCTGGCCTACCTCTTCCCGATGATGTTCATCTCGATAGCCTGCGGCGCCATTTCGGGCTTCCACGCCACGCAGAGTCCGCTTATGGCCCGCTGCATGAAGAACGAGAAGATGGGCCGCGTGTGCTTCTACGGTGCCATGGTCACCGAGGGCATCGTGGCCCTTGTGTGGGCTGCTGCCGCCAACTATTTCTTCAACGAGAACGGCCTTGTCAACATGCTTACGGGCAAAGGCTATGACGGAGGCACGGTGGCCATGCTCATCTCGAAAGACTGGCTTGGCACGTTCGGAGGCATCCTGGCCCTCATCGGCATCGCCGTAGCCCCGATTTCGTCGGGCGATACGGCACTGCGCAGCGGCCGTCTGATCATCGCCGACTTCCTGCACGTCGAGCAGAAGAGCATGGGCAAGCGCCTGCTTATCTCCATCCCGATGTTTGCCGTCACCTTCGCCATCCTCATCTGGTCCATGACCGATGCCAACGGCTTCGGCATCCTGTGGCGCTACTTCGGCTGGTGCAATCAGCTCCTGTCGGTATTCACGCTCTGGGCCGTTACGGTCTATCTCATTCGCAACAAGCAGGGATGGTGGTTCCTTGTGACTTTCTTCCCCGCCATGTTCATGACCTGCGTCTGCACGACCTTCATCTGCATCCTCGACACGGGCGGACTCAATCTGCCCTATAGCGTAGGTCTCGGTTGCGGCCTTGCCCTTGCCATCGTCTTCGGTGTCATGGCACTTCGCTATCACGCCCAGGTCGAGCGTCAGCGCGGTTTTACCGGCACGAAAGAGTGACGGATTCCGGGAGCGAAAACTGAGAATCCCGGAATCTTCATTCCGGATTTTCCAAATTGGATTTTCGGAATTTTTCGGGATTTTCGGACAAGAATTATTGTCTTTCGCTATCGAAACGGATTCAAGTGAGAAGGTCGAAGAGTAGTCTTTGCTTATTGTATAAAATAAGCAGAATAGAGCTTATTGTAAATACCCCGACACAGTCCTTTGAACGAACTGCAGTACATACCCGGTGTGGGCCCCAAGCGGGCGGCACTCCTCGAGTCAGAGATGCATGTCTCGACCATCGGGGAGTTGCTCTCGTACTATCCCTACCGCTACGTCGATAAGTCGAAGGTCTACCGCATAGCCGACATCCGGGGCGACATGCCCTACATTCTGCTGCGCGGCCACTTTACGGACTTCGAGGAGCAGGGGGCGGGCACACGCGGCAACCGCTACAAGGGCACCTTCACCGACGGGACGGGCACCCTGGAGTGTGTGTGGTTCCAGGGCGTGAGGTACATCAAGGACAGCGTGCTCCGAGGGCGCGAGTACCTGCTCTTCGGCCAGCCCAAGTACAACGACTACTCGCACTGTTACAGCGTGGCTCACCCCGAGCTCGAGGCATCGGAGGCGGGCGGCACGGATGTGCAGCAGACCCTTGCGGGCATGTACAGCACGACCGAGCGGATGAAGAAAGCCTTCCTCAACTCGCGCGCCATCCGCAAGATTATACTTTCCTGCCTGCAGCAGCACCAGCAGCCCTTTACGGAGACGTTGCCCGACTACATCGTGGAGCGGATGCACCTCATGGGCTACAACCAGGCCATCCGGCAGATACACTTCCCGGCCAATCCCGACAACCTCCGCAAGGCGCAGGAGAGGCTTAAGTTCGAGGAACTTTTCTACCTGCAACTCTACCTTATCCGTTCGCTCAAGGCACGCCAGCAGGCCAACCAGGGCTTTGTTTTCGCGCACATCGGCGATTGCTTCAACGGCTTTTATTTCAATCACTTGCCGTTCGCTTTGACCGAAGCCCAAAAGCGTGTGATACGCGAGATACGGGCCGACCTGTCGAGCGGCCGGCAGATGAACCGCCTGCTGCAGGGCGACGTGGGCAGCGGCAAGACCATCGTGGCCGTGCTCACCATGCTCATCGCCCTCGACAACGGCTTCCAGGCCTGCCTGATGGCGCCAACCGAGATACTTGCCACGCAGCACTACGAGAGCGTCTCGGCCATGCTGGCGGGCATTGGGGTCAAGGTGGCTCTGCTGACGGGTAGTACGCGCCGCAAGGAGCGCGAGGAGATTCACGCCGGTCTGCAGAGCGGCGACATACGCATCCTGGTCGGCACGCACGCCTTGATAGAACCCGACGTCAAGTTCCACAACCTGGGTCTGGCCATCATCGACGAGCAGCACCGGTTCGGCGTGGAGCAGAGGAGCAAACTCTGGATGAAAAACGTGCAGCCCCCGCATGTGCTCGTCATGACGGCCACCCCCATACCGCGCACGTTGGCCATGACCCTCTATGGCGATCTCGACGTGTCGGTCATCGACCAGCTTCCGCCCGGACGCAAGCCCGTGCAGACCCTGCACAGGTGGGACCAGCAGCGTGAGGGCCTGATACGGAGCATGCGCCGCCAACTCGAGCAGGGACGTCAAATCTATGTGGTCTATCCGCTAATCGAGGAGAACGAAAAACTCAAGTATCATGATGTGGAACGCGGTTTCGAGGCTATGCAGGCGGCTTTCGGACCCGAGTATCACGTCGTGATGGTGCACGGCAGGATGAAACCCAAGGACAAAGAGGCCGCCATGCACCGCTTCGTCACGGGCGAGGCCCAGGTCATGGTGGCCACTACGGTCATCGAGGTGGGTGTGAACGTGCCCAATGCCTCGGTCATGGTCATAGAGAGTGCCGAGCGTTTCGGTCTGAGTCAGTTGCATCAGCTTAGGGGCCGGGTGGGGCGAGGAGCGGACCAGTCTTATTGTATTTTGGTCACCGGATATAACCTCTCGTCCGACACGCGCCGGCGCATCGACATCATGTGCGAAACGACCGACGGATTCCGCATCGCCGAGGCCGACCTGCAGCTGCGTGGTCCGGGCGATATGGAGGGCACCCAGCAGTCCGGTCTCGCCTTCGACCTGCACATTGCATCGCTGGCCAAGGACGGCCAAATCCTGCAGTTCGCCCGCGACATAGCCCGTGAAGTGCTCGACAAAGACCTCCTGCTCGAAGCTCCGCAGAACGCCATTCTCCGTCGGCGAATGTCGGTGCTTTTTGCCCATCGTCTCGACTGGAGCCGCATCAGCTGATTTCTTTCGTTTTGCATAACTCGCTGTGGGCGAGGAGGTTGGCTTGTATGGATGACGCGAGCGGAACGCAACAAAGCAATTACAATTACAATTACAGTTCAAAATTCC
>CAVGQN010000012.1:0-60764 GCA_963631395.1 bacterium | reverse complement strand
TATTTCAAAATTACGTTAAATTATGCATGTGAATTTTCACTTGCGAAACTTCAGTTATTTACTATCATAACTGCCTACTAAATTAAGGTGTGATATGGCCTCTTCGGTGATAAAACAATACTGATAGGTGCATTTTTTCCACTTGAGACTCTCCAACAACTCTTCTTCTGTTATTTCGCCTAACATATGCCGCGCGAACTGTGTGCGCACACCGTCGTTGGCTATGGGTCCAATCACTATGTCATAGTCTGCGTTGCGCATCTGACGTTTTGCCTTGATGAACTGTACCCACTCAAGACTATACCCCGTAAAACGCAAGACGCGAAGTGAACCGTCTGTAAAACGACTTTCGTCGAATGTGTACTCTGTCACTATCGCCGTCTTGGTCGCAGAGTGTGGTTTGGCGGCTTTATAGCGTGCAAACTTGCGGGCCTGAACTGAATTGTCGCTCAGATAGAATCCCCGGCCAAAGTCTTTGTTCATCTGCGACCGTGACAAGTCTACCGTTCGGATGGCTATGTCTGAACCGTGATATAACCGCATCATAACTTTCCTCCATTGGCCTGACAAACTTCCTGCACATCACGTATGGCGTAATCGAAGTCCAATGTATGCATAACGTCATAGTGCTTGCGCACAAAAGCCATACCCCGATAACGGTCAAGGTAGTTGAACGCCTGCTTCTCATTGAGCCCAAAATGGTCGGCAAACATCCGTACGAAGACCATTATGTACTCCAACTGTTTGATAGATTGTATTGCCATGGGGTGGGGTGAATGTGTTGGGTGTTGCGTGGTGGGTTTTGCGTTATGCGCCGCTAGTCGTGGGTTTATAATCCGCGGAACTTAAACGGAACTTAGACGGAATTTTTTGCGTTACGAGTCCAGTAGCCTTGCGGGTCGTGGTTTTTAATAATCCGCGGAATTTAGACGGAACTTAGACGGATTGTTTGTCTTTACGGGGCGTGAGCGTCTCGAATCGTGGGTTTTATTAATCCGCGGAACAAAAATGTGTTGAGTGTTATGTTTTTTGGGTTATCCATGCGAAACACTCCTACTTCAAGTTGTAGAGCTCGCACTCCTCTTCCGACAACATGCCACTGTTGATTATCTCCGAACGGACACGTGACAAATCGGTGTCGGATAGGCACCCTTTCTGCCGGAAATCTCGGAAGTAAACTGATTCCACCTTCCAGGGCTGTGCACAGTTTATATAGGAGTCATGGTCCAGAAAGCCATAGTCGGATGCGCTAATCTTTACCTGCCGTGCAAGGAGTTTGGGACGTTTCTGTACAAACGGATTGATGCGCGAGTTGATGATGACGGAACAGATGCACACCCTATCGCTTGCAACAGCTGCAACGACATAGAATTTCAAATGGTCGACACCATCCATTCCTCCAAGCAATACCATGCCCGGAATCATCCGCAAGGTTTGCAAAGCACCGGTATCCAACAAGTCTTGAATGTTTGCCATAGCTTCAGAACCTGTTTTGATATTCGGCAGTCTCTACGATATACGGCATGTCTTCTTCGCTCATGCCGGTTTCGAATGCAATGTTTTCGACTGCGATGGGATAGTCCTTGGCTGTGCTGCGCCAGGCCATGTCGTGAGATTTTTCCTTTATCTCGTCGTATGACAGCGAGCCGTATTGCACGATGACATTGTCTATCACCGTCTTCTCGGCCTGAGAGAGCGCTTTCATGTTCGGCTCGCGCAAGGGGACTATGTACATCCACTTGACTACCTGAAGGTAACTTCCAAGCCCTTCGGTGTCGGGAGCGTAGGAATCGCCCCGCACCATCTTGAACATGTCGTATGTCTTTGACGGAACGGGACCGGCATCCATGGCGATGTAGGTGTCGCCGGTAATCGGCATCCCGTATTCTTTCAGAAATTCACGGTCGATGAAGTAGAGCAGCTTGAATATCTTGTGGAAGTCTCGCCGCTGGATTTTCTGCGCGAGATAGAGGATGACGTTCAGCGTCTTTTCTTTATTGAACTTATATCGAACTTGTTCCATATCTGTGTGTATGCAATAAAAATGTGTTGGTGGGGGTTATAAATGTTTTGCGTGTTGCGTGTTGCGTTTTGTGTTGGCGTTACGGACCTCTTTCTTTCGAACATTTTCGTAAGCCAGATGAGCAGAACCAAGCTTGCTTAGGTTATGCCATGGCGAGAAAATGAGCACGAAGTGAACACGAATTGCACGAATATCACGAATGCAACGCGAGTCGTGGGCCTTGCGGGGCGTGGGTTTTTTAATCCGCGGTACATTTTCGTAAGCCAGATGAGCAGAACCAAGCTGGCTTGAGTTATGCCATGGCGAGAAAATGAGCACGTAGTGAGCTTAGACGGAACAAAAATGTGTTGAGTGTTATGTTTCGTGTTTTTGGTTGACCTGAATTTTGGATATTGTCACTTTCACCAGGTCAAAGAATAACGCTCTGACTCTGTCTATCAGAAGGCAACACAGGGCTATAAGTAAGATATAGCCGTAGCCTGCGATACCGCTAAGCATCTCACGCAGAAGCCAAGGGTCTAGCCTCACTCGGACAAAGCCATTGTCAGTAAGGATGTAGATGGCTAATGCGGAGGCTGCCAAATAGTTGACGAACCGATTGGTGAATCTGACACTGTCAAGGACCATAACCAAGGAAGCCGTGAATATTAACAACAGGATATTGTTGTTGGATATAAACCAGGAGTTTAACTTTACAAATCCAAGCATACTAAAACCTATGGGCAGGATGAACAACGCCATCCCCGACAAGAGGCTGATACCAAGAAGCCAAGTCCTACTTTCCTCCCAATTCCCAGAATACAAGGAGGGGATAATGTAAAGCCTCGTAAATCTAGCACTTAAAAAGATTGTCAAGAGAAAGACGGCGTCCTGACTATTAGCTTTCCAAATGAAGTTACCCACGTACTCATAGTAGAGCAAGGCAAGTACTAACAACCCAAGTTGACGCTTATCCAAACATTCCAGCCCTTTGTTGATAACCGGCGACATCAAGCATAGGACAAGGTAGGACGAAACGAACCAGTAGTTGTTCCAACAGCCCAAAAGACTTAGAATGGCCGTTGCCGAGTAAGCACCTATAACCAATATTAGAACTACCATGTAGAATGCAAGCATCGCCACCATTCCACCTACTTTGCTCCATCTGAGCGAGATGCCATAATACCCAGAGATGAATATGAACCCTGTAACTCCACACTGGCCCAAGCTATAAAGGCCAAGGTGGTGTACCATGCTCCAATCTGCGCCGAGACTATACAGATAATCGCTGTCAAGCCCGCTGCCATGTCCATAAGCATGGATGACCATTATCATCACCATAAGCCATAGACGCAGCAGCTCGATGGATGTATTGCGCTTGGTGTATTTTGCTAGCATATATTCTAACTTGCAGGGTCACAAATGTGTGGGGTGGGCGTTTCGGACCTTTTTGCTTGGTATGTCCTATCTAGGAAGTCTCGCTATCAGTTCGTCGGGGGTGAGTATCTCCATGCGGGAGAAGGCGCACCAACGCTTGCCGAGGTCCTTGATGGAGGCTCCGATGTGATAGACCGCAGCGTCGATGCAGAGGAAGCGGTCGTGAGACTGGCGGAAGGTCTTGACCTCTATGGGCGGGTACTGGGCGTTGTGACGGTCAAGGTCAAGGCTGAGCTGACGGCTTATCTGCTGGGTGTAGATGGTGGCCGTGACGCCTGCACTGCGTTTGTCAAGGAGCGTTAGTACGGTCTCGTCAACATAGTTGTCGATGAGAAGGATGCTCGACACGGCGCTCTTGATCAGGTCGGAGACGAAGGTGTAGGCATCGTAAATCTGTCCGTCATAGAAGATGCCCTGGGCGGGAGGAGTGGCCATGCGGATGTAGAAGTCGAGCTGCTCTTGCTGACGGACCTGTGTGTCCTCAATGCGGGTCATGCGCTGCGACTGTTCGTCCAAGCGGACATCTATCTGGCGCTGCATCGCCAATAACTGCTGATTGACGGAGTATCCCTTTAGCAAATGGTCTTTCAGCACACGTGTGGCCCACTGCCGGAACTGCGTACCTCTATGGGACTTTACGCGATAGCCTACAGAAATAATGACATCAAGGTTGTACAACTTTACCTTCTTTTGTTGCACTTTACCAGGAATTGCTCCGTGTGGAGTGGTTGTCAAGGATTCCTTGACAACCATTTCTGGCAACAATTCTCCTTCTTTGAAGATATTGCTTATGTGCAGGCTGATATTCTGTTTGGTGGTGCAAAAGAGATCTGTCATCTGTGCCTGCGTGAGCCACACTGTATCGTCGTCTATTTTAACTTCGAGCCGTATGCTCTCGTCGGGCTGGTAGAGGACTATCTGCGGGTCTGTGGGCTGTATCGGGTTATTATCAGTGGACTGCATAGATGGGGTATGTTTTGCCCTGTGGGTCGTGACATTATTTATCCGCGGAATTTAGACGGAAATCTGTCTTGCTGGTCGTGGGCGTTACGGTCCGGTTTTTATATTATCCGCGGAACTTAAACGGAACTTAGACGGAATTTTTTGCGTTACGAGTCCAGTTTTTATATTATCCGCGGTACATTTTCGTAAGCCAGATGAGCAGAACCAAGCTGGCCCAAAGTTATGCCATGGCGAGAAAATGAGCACAAAGTGAGCTTAAACGGAACTTAAACGGAAAGTTGCGCCGTGAATCCAGTAGCCATGCGGGTCGTGAGTTTTAAACGAACACGGATAACTCGAATCGAACGGATAGCGCGTCGTGAAACAGGAAACTCGGATAATGTTCGGATGAAACGGATAGCGCAGTGAAACTGGTGGCCATGCGGAGTGAGAGAAGCGAGAACCGTCTGCTTCGCTGAATAGAATAATGTCTATATCGTTTTACTTATTGATATGGGTCTTCAAGAATTCTAGCAAGGGATACAGTTCGGGACTATCCATGTCCCAAAACTGCTTGTCGCTGAATAGCCAATCGCCGCTACCCAATTTGTCCCGCAATTTTCTGCTTAGCTGTTGCGAATTGATATATGTGTAAAGTTTTGCCTTCCGGTTCGGTATGTTATATTTCGGCTCGCCATTGGCATCATGTATTCCTCCGACACATGCTTCATAGTCATTGAAGCAGCCCCACCAATCGTGATGAAGATCTGTCCTTGCAATTGATTCCATCAACACTTCCACATCTCCGTCATCGCAATTGTTGGGATAGAGGAAGAATGGAAATGAAACATCATGTGACTTCATCCTGTCGGTTACATCTCTTTGCCTTTTTGCAAATCCCCATCCTTTTCCGACTGTGTCGGCATCAAGCAACACTATCACCCTATCACCTTCATCCGCTGCAAAGCGCATATGGTTCAGGATGCTTTCATTGAACAGATTGTCAACACCCCTCATCGGAACATATTCCACTTCTGCCTCGGGAAAATGTTTTGATATGAGTGCTTTTAAGAAATTGCATTCTGATGTCTCTTCTTTCTCGGCTTCAATAAATATTCTGTTCATATTATCTGATTTCGATTTCCTGATTCAATGAATAGTCTATACTGGCCAAAGAATAGTGATAAGCCTTCAGTTCTGCATCTTTCGTCCTCTGCAACTTAAAGCACGCCGCGCCGACGCCCAGTTCCTTCCCACCATGCAGTGCGGCATCTCTCAATCCTTTGATAGAGTCCAAATCATGTGTTGTGGCAAAAATCTGCACATCGTTTTTCTCTGCTGCCGACATAACAACTTCCCAAAGTCCCTTCATGACAGAATGATGAAAACCATTGCTTATCTCGTCAATAAGGACTATTCCATTTTTACACTCGTATATAGTAGTGAGAATAGACAAAATTTTCCTGGCTCCGTCGCCCATCATATTTATTGGGATACGCTGTCCCAACCCGATATCGACAAGCACTTCCTGGCGGGATAGCACGAAATCGTTCAATTTGGGCTCTATCAGCCTTAGGGCCTCTATGATAAACGACTCATCTTTGTTTTTCAGAACATTGCCCAAGCCTTCTATGGATGTATAAAAATCAAATTTCGGATTGAGATATCGGCATGGCATAACCTCCTTGTAGCGTGAATCCAGTTTGACTGTATGTCGCAGTTCCGTTTCTGACAATTTGTTCAACTGCAGTGAGGATTCGTAAGTCTGTCCGTCGATTTCATATTTAAGCACAATGCCATACTGATTGTCCGGTTCTGTAGTGCTTATATTGTTGCTGGAATCCAACAAATCTACCTTGCTGTCGGCTGATTCAAACAGAGATATGCGCAATTCTCTTTTCTCGTCATTATAAGCCTTGAGGCATATAGGACTAGAGGCATCCAATGCATAGAAGTCGAGCAGCATGTCTGACGCTTCAATCCTCTGATAATTGCGCAACAAATTGATGTTGATTGGCAACTTCGGGTTTGACATTCCGGAAATGAGGAATATTGCATCAAGCATAGAAGACTTGCCGCAATTGTTCTTCCCGAAAAACAGATTGACTTGCTGCAATCCGTCGATTCTGGAATGTTTTATACCTCGAAAGCCATCTATTTCTATTGTCTTGTACATTGTATTTGCTATGGAGTGTGGTTGAAAGACATAACTTTGAGAAGAAATTCCACCAAGTGTAGTCAAGAGTGAGGGTCCGTTTATCATTACAACGGCCGTTTCACCCGGGCGGGGTTGCCGGAAACGACGGTGCGGGCGGTGACTTCGCGGACAACGACGGAGCCGGCGCCCACTATGGCGTGAGCCCCCACTTTGCCGACTTTGCCGGAGATCAACAGGGCATCTTGCCCGATAAAAGCGAAGTCGTCGACGACGGTGTGGGCGCCAATCAAGGCTTTTGGACCGGCAAAGCTGTAATGGCCAAGCGTGGACTGATGGCACACAACGACCTGGTCCCAAAGGACTGCGTGGGACATGACGGTCACATCGGCCTGGATGATGCATCCTGCACAGATGATCACTCCCTCTTCGGATACGTCGGCGAAGCGTGATACTATCGCCGTGGGATGGATGATGGTGGGGATACGGCCGCCAAGGGATTTGATCCTGTCGGTCGCTTCGCTCCGTATCTGCATGTCTCCCTGTGACAGCATGAAGACTTTGCCCCGCAAATCTGACCGATAGAGGTCTTCGAAGGAACCGAGAATCGGAACTCCGTGGTCTATCTCGCCTGTCCTGTCACCGTTGTAGTGATACAGCCCCGCTACGGTATAACCGCAAGCCATGGCCAACTCCATAAACACGGGGGTGGCTCCTCCAACGCCGAGAATGTATATGTCTTGGTTCTTCATAGTCCGTACGGGGTTAAGGGTGAAACATACGAAAAAATCAGGGCTGCACTCAGTAACTTGTTGAGAAACGGACGCTTCGGGTTGACACCCCTTTTTGTGACATTTCCGCGACGGGCGGGAAATGGGTCTCGGGGAGGGCGATGGGGGCAAACCCAACGCGAATGGATCCTGGGATGATGGTCACCTCGAATGCCATAGTCTCTGGTCTTTTCTGCCGGGGCAGGTCGTCCTATACAGAAGCGAACGTCCCGTCAGCGAGCCTAAATGCGTGTGTTTCAACGCCTTGGCTCTTGGTTCGTCTCGCTCGGGGGAAAACTTCTTGTGCCAATGACTTTGTCCACAAAAAGGTCCGGGTAAAGTGAGACTTGTTTGTTACTTGCGAAGCGCTGCCGTGCGCCCGTTGTTTTATTTCTGAGGCCAAAGATAAAACAAATATTTGTAATATCGGACATTTTTGTGCGGAAAAATGACGAAGAGGGCAATTTTTGGGCAGAATCAGCGGTTTTTGGCTTCCGCAGAACTCACGGAGAACATGGATGCCGTGCGGACTGGGATATTATTAATCCGCGGATCTTAAACGGAACTTAGACGGAAGATAAACGTGTTATGTTTTACGTTTTGCGTTTTGTGTTAGCGCTGTGAATCGGTTTTTTTATTAATCCGCGGAACTTAAACGGATTTTAAACGGAATTTTGCGTTACGGGTCATAGTTTTTAAGTGAACACGGATAGCACGGATAAAACGGATAGCGCTGTTAATAGGGTTTTTATTAATCCGCGGAACTTAAACGGATTTTAAACGGAATTTTGCGTTACGAGTCGTGGGGTTGTTTTTGAGCGAAGCGGTGTTTTTGCTCGAGTGGGTATGGAGGGTAGCCTGCTACCCCAGGAGGAAAGTTTGTAGCGACAGTGTGAGCTGGCTCACAACTGGCGATACGGACTTTACTCCGTGGGCTTTCGCAGAAAGCCTCCATACACGCTCGGGTGTTTTTAATGTTTTTTTCGTCAGCTCTAACGACTACTTCACGATGACCTTGACGGTGGAGACAGCGCCGGTGGCAGGGTCGGTGGTGCGGAGGAGGTAGACTCCAGGAGCAGTCGGACGGGTGCCGTAGACGCGGCCACCAAGGTCGAGCCAGAGACGACCCTCAGCATCGGCAGAGACGGAAGCAATGGCCGACGAGGAACCGAACTGGACAGAGAACGGAGCCTGGTAGGTGCCGTGGACTGCGTCGGTGACGTAGGTGAGTAACGTACCAGTGGTGAGCACCTGGCCGTCACGGGCGAGACGGAAGCTGAGAGCTGCGGGGTTGTCGCCGGGAACGGTGAAGTAAGCGTAGCCCTGGGCATCAGTGACCTCGGCCGTGCGACACTCGCCGTCAGCAAAGACGCCGACCTCGGCGCCGGCACACGGCTGGCCGTCGAAGGTGACAAGGGCCACTACGCACATGTTGCCGGAATAGAGATGGTGGTCGACGGGCGTGAAGGTCTGAAGCACCGTGGCCACGCTGCGGACGGCACTCGGGGCCGCTACTGCGGTGCGGGTGGGATAGGTCAGCGTGCGCGCTGTAGAGGTGGTGCTGTAGAGCATGTAGCCCTGGCCCGGCGTGAGGGCAGAGAGCGAACCGTTCCACTCGTAGCCGTCGAACATGGCGAATCCGGACTGGCCCTTCACGATGTCGCCGTCCTGCGGGTCGAGACCGGCAAAGGCATCGGCCACACTGAGCGTGTAGAGGCAGTTGTAGCCTATCCAGTTCCAGCCGGGCTGCACGGTGATGGCGCGCTCGGCAGCGGTGGCGCTGCGGCCTGTGAGGGCGAGCGTCCGGTCGGCCGTCATGTGCACCTTGTACATGCTGCGCACATCGACGTCGAAGGCGTTGCCATGCCACCGGGTGCCGTCGGACGACAGGAAGGCGCTCTTGCTCTTCACGATGTCGGCACTGGACGCTACAGGAGCATAGACCACGGAAGCGGAGAGGTCGTCGGGAACGACATAGAGCGAGGTCCAGTTCCAGCCCGTGCTGAGCCGGCGGTTCTGCTCCATGAGGTCGTCGGCGGCCAAAGCTACGGGCGACGAGTACTTGCCCAGGAACTGGTCGAAGACGAAGGTGAAGTCCTGACCCGTGGTGAGGCGGGAGTAGACGGTGCCCGTGCTGGCGTCGTAGGCGCGGAAGGTGAGTGCGCCCTTGTCGTCGGAGGCATTGCCGTAGATGTCCATCATGACGAAATAGGAGTCGTAGCGCGTGTTGTAGACCGGATGGGCCACACCACGGCACTCACCATCGACAAATGCTGCTACCACATCGTCGGTGTCGCTGGACGGTACGCCCAGTATGGTGAGACTGCCGATGAGGTTCATGGTGCCGTCGTAGAGCGTCGGGTCGACACTCCAGTCGGGCACATCGCCGGTGACGGTGACGGTGAGTACAAGCGGCGTGACGAGACCGTCGTTGCCGGTGAGGTAGAGGGTCTGCTCATGCTTGCCTATCGGAGCCGAATTGGACACCGTGAAGGTGAGCGGAGTCTGCGAGAGGGCCTCGGTAGTGCCCTGGCTGGCACTGGCCTTGAGCCATGACGGCATGCCCGAGAGAGTCCACATCTGCTGCTGAGCACCCTCGTTGACGATGGTGGCGGAGAGGGTGGCCTCGTCGGCAACGTGCTTGGTGGCGGAGAGGGAAGACTCGGCCCACGACAGCTCGTTGCGGTTGACGAAGGCGGACCAGGTGACGGCCGACGACTTGTTGCCGTTGACATCGCTCACGCCGGTCACCGTGAAGTGGAGCGTGCAGCCCTCGATGGTGGCAGCATTGGCACTGACGGTGATGACAATGGTGTTGTCGCTGGCGGTGAAGGCGAACGGCACGTTGGTCTCGACGGGCTTCTGACGGAGTGCCGGGGCCTCGTCGGTGAAGGTCAGGGAGGTGCCGTAGGTGGCCGAATGGCGTCCCTGGCAGAGGTCGAGGGCCGTGGTCTGCGTGACGAGCTGGGTGTTGTCGTCGAGCGCCTTGGTCTCGAACGGATAGTAGGCCACAAGGCCGGACTCGGTGCCCGTGAGGCGCTGGTGACTGCGCTCCTTGATGATGTCAGCTCCGAGGGTGGCATTCCAGATGCGCACCTCGTCGACCTCGCCCTTGAAGGGACGGTCGTAGGTGATCAGGCCGTCGGTGTTGGTGCGGCGCTGACCCATGATGAGGTAGTCGCTTGCAATCTGCCCGACATTGGAAGCACTGGTAGCGAAGGTGCGGAGACCGTCAACATAGACGGCAGCATTGCCCGTGCGCAGGATGTTAAGGGCGATGTGGTGCCATGCATTGTCGAGTATCGTTGCCGTACCTGCCTCGTAGGTGTTGCCGGAAGTGGTCAACCGGAGCAGACCGTCGGTGGTGGTCCAAAGACTGACGTCGCCTGCCTGCATGAGCTGGGCCTCGCCCGCCTGGCTGCCGCCACGCACCCAGAACTCGATGGCGCAGTTGTCGGTGCTGAGTGGCGACACTTCGGCCGTGAGGATGTCGAGGTGTGAGGTGCCGTCGAGGGCCACGGCCTTGTTCTCGTTGTTGAGATACCAGGTGGCATCGGGCATGTACATGTGACGGCTACGGGCGTAGTCGGTGATGCCGGTGCCCTCGCCTTCGTTCATCTTCCAGTAGCCGATGAGGTGTGCCGTGGACGGATTCTTGGTCTTCAAGCGGTTGGCAAGAGCCGTGCTCATGTCGTGCGCCTCGTCCCAAAGGGTGAGTTCGTGGATGGCGCCCTGCATACGGCGACCTACGGTGAGGATGCCGTTGCCCTCGTAGGAGGCCACTGACAGGTTCTTGAAGAGGTCGATGCTGGTGTCGTCGTAGGCCACTGCGGCATTGACGATGCCACCGTTTGTCCGGGCCGTATAACTCAAGGAGAGGAATGACCAACGGCCAGCGGGCAGTGTGTCGGCGGAAGTGTAGGTGTCGGAACCCAGGCCGACCACGAGCTTGTTGTCGCCATTGACCGCCACGGTGAACTTGGAAGCGCCGTTGCCGTGTGAAAGCAAGGTGCCGGAACCGCTGATGCGCACCCAGGCGTCGATGGAGAAGTCCTTCCTGGCGAGCGAGATGTCGGCTTCGGTGGATGCCGACACGTCGGTGCCGTCCAGGCGCAAGGCTGTGCCGTGGTCAATTTCGACGCCGTTGAGCACGCCCGTCACGAGGAAGTTAAGGTTCGGCGTGAGCTCGCCCTTGAGTATGGTCTCGTTGAAGGTGAGGCTGATGTCGTCGCCCACATTGAGGATGCCGTTCGACGGACTGGGCTGGCCGAGCGGACAGGGCTTCTGCATGTCCTTGACCACGGCAATCTCGTTGCTGGAACGGGTCACCTCGCTGTCAGAGCCGTTCTGGGTGACGGATAGGACACGGAAGGTGTAGTTGCCGTCGCTGTAGCTCTGCATAGGCAAGGTGTAGGTCACGGAAGAACCCGACTCGGGCAGCCGCTCGTTGTTGCCCGTGAGCCACTTGTCGGCGGTCACGTATTCGCGGGCCGTAATCCAGTCGGTGGCGCCCTGCTTCCTGTACTGGATGCGGAATGCCTTGAGGTTCTTGTAGGTACGGTCGAAGTCGCTCATTCGGACGGTCAGGTCGGAACCCGTAGAGGCATTGAGCGTGTGGAGGTCGAGCGCCATGGTGACGGGCGAAGAGGACGGCACGAAGTGTGCCTCGACGTAGGTGGTGTCGGCAATCTGGTCCCAGGTGGACGTGTTGTCGTACTGTGTGGTGGAGGCCAGGACGATGCCCACCTTGTTGAAGTCGAGCACGCCGAGGTCGGTCTGGTAGAGCTGCAGGGTCTTGGTCACGGTTTCGCCAGCAGGCACCCTCACGAGACGATTGTCGGTGAGCGGCATGCCGTTGATAGTCACCTTGACGTTGTCGCTGTATTCGTTGTCGACAAGGAGGAGCTTGTAGTACACGTCGTCGCCCGTCTCGGACTCGTTGGTCATGGACAGGGTGAAGTTGGCGGCACTGCCGCTCGGGATGTCGGAGATGATCTGCGGCGAAGCGGCAATCTTGGGAGCCTCGATCTGCATGGTGGCCTCCATGATGGTGGTGCCGGGCTTGTAGTACTGCGTCAGCACCTCCCCCTCGTAAGGCGCGCTGGTCTGTCCGCCACGGGTGCGGAAGATGGGGCCGTAGTCGCCCTTATTGTACACATCGACGGTGATGGCATCGCCGGCATCCTGGTCGGAGAGCGTGTAGCTGAATTCGCTGATGGCGGACTCGGTGTCCTCGTAGTCCCAGTTCTTGCCGCCACCGGTCTGTGTGGTGGTCTGCACAAAGACACCCACTTCGTTGATGGCCAAACCGGCGTTGTTGCCCAAGATGAGCTTGGACACTACGGTGTTCTCGTAGGAAGAACCCGTGCCGTTCTCGTTGGTCTGGGTCTTGGTGATGGTCGTGCCCGCATCGAACGAGTAGTTCTGCTCAAGACAGGTGGCGCGGTCTTCGTAGGCCTCTACCTTCTCCCGCTCGTTGAAGGCCAGAATGGCCTCCCAGTTGGAAATCTGGGTGTTGCACCACATCACGGAGTCGTTGTATCCATTTTCCGTGTTGTCAGGCACTCCTTCCACTACAGGCAGCACCATCTTGTAGGACGGGCCGGAGGACGAAGGCTCGTCGGTGGCATTGGGCCATATGCTCGTGTCGTTGTTGTCGCTGCCGTATCCCCAGTCGTCTTCATGGAGCTGGGTGAGATACTGCGGAACACTGGTGGAGCTGGTGTTTATCGCCGTTGTGTCAGGCACGTACTTGAGCAGACTGTTGCGCATGTCACGAAGGTTGGGAAGCAGTACGTTCTCGATGTGCCAGGCCGTGTAGTTGAAGCCGGTCTGCATCTGCAGGCCTACGGTCCAGATGTCCCGCAAGCCCAGTTCGGCCGTCTTCTGACCGGAACCGTCGTCCTTGATGTCGAACCCTACCTGGCGGGCCTTGCCATAGATGATGTTGTTGGCTGTGCCGATGAACACGTCACCGCAGGCTCCGTCGTATTCGGGCTGGTCGGAGGTGGATATCTCCTTGGTCACGGTGAGCGTGGTGCTGTATTGGTCGGAACTAACGCCCTGCACGGTCACGTTGACACCAGCAGTGATTTGGTCCTTCGCATCAATCGTGTTAATCAATGCAAATCCAAAAGATCCTGATGATGTTGTCGCCTTAGCGCCAAGGTTGGTCACCGTGGCCACCTCGTTCTCGGAATCCCACACCTTGCCGATGCTCCGGGTGGAAGAGGTGACGCTGCCGGAGGTCCATGTGGAGAAGGAGTTGCTTCCCGGCGGGTCGCGGAGTATCATCTCGACCTTGTCGGGACCGGCCGTCACGAAGTTGCTGCCTGTGGACAGCGAACCGAGGATGATGCCGTTGATGACGCCGTTGTTGGCCGGCCACGTGCCGGTGCTGCCGTCGATGTCGTACGACATCTGAAGCGTGCGCGTGTAGGGACTGGTGATGTTGGGCAAGCCGGCCTTCCACGTGTAGGTGGCGCAGCCCTTGTCGTCGAGCACAAGCTGGTTTTCGTCTATCTCCTCGGCGGTGCCTGCCTTGTCGTCGTTGCCATAGCCGAGCGCATAGACGGCCTGGCCGTCGGAAAGGGCGTTGGCAACGGTGACGGTGAGCCCCTGAAGAGGCACGGTGCTGCGCTGCACGTTGTTGACATCGTCGGCGTTCTCATACTGTTCGTACGCCTCGATGTCGAATGTGTACGGGTCACCGCTCTGGAACACGGGACCGCCGTACTTGTAGGTTACGGAGCCCTGACCGTCGACATCGTACATGCTGACCAACAGGGAGTCGGTGTCGTCGGTCAGAGTGAGTGACTTCACGCCGAAAGCTCCGTCGTTGTTGCCGACCTGCTTCACGGTAAACACGGGAGTGCTGTGATAGGTCTTGCACAGGCGGTAGTTGCAGGTGTAGGTCTTTACGCTCGCGCTGTCGACCACCAGGGTGTCGGTCACCTCCTTCTTCGGATCGCTCATGTCGATGGCCTCGCTGCCGCTGAAGAATGTCTTGTCGCCATTCACCTGCGTGATGTTGCCCACTGTGTAGGATATGGGCGGCACCATGGCCGAGAACTCGCCGGTGCGGGGATCGGTCTGTATGTAAATCCGGTTGTCGTTGCCGTCGGCGCCACGATAAGAGACGCTCTTGAAGGTCTCTTCGGAGACGGGCGGACAAACCACCGTGCTGTCATTTACTACGAATTGACTGGTAGTGGTGCCCTTCGTTATTGTGTTCAGGCTGTAGATTCCTTCGGCCGTGAGCACCAGCTGCGCCTGTCCGATGTTGTTCTTGCTCTCGCGGAATCCGAGGGGCTTGCTGCCCTCGATGTCACCGCCGACCACACGACCGGAAAAGTTGACAAGGGTGCTGTCGTAGAACGTGAGGTTGGTCACCTCGCTCACGTATTCCAGGGTGTTGTTGACACCACCCGGGTAGCGACCGTTGGCGGCAAATACATGTCCGTCTTTCTTGACCTCGATGTAGTGCCGGCCGATGGGCACGCTGATTTGGAAATATCCCTGTTCGTCGGTTTCTATCAGTTTGCCGTCACTGCTGCAGACGTCGCCGTCGACATAGAAGTTGCATCCCTGCACGGGGTAGTTGGTGTTCTTGTAGTAAACGTAGCCGCTGACGGGGAACGACGACACGTCGGTGAAGTCGACGCCACTGTGAACGAGCGACGAACCGCTGACATAACGGGTCACGTAGGCCGGCGAGAATTCGTGCACGCCCTTGGTCGGCGTCACGGTGTAGTTGGTGCCGTCGCCGGAGAAAGGCACGCCACGGATGACGAAGTTGCCCATCGCATCGGTGAGCGCGAAAAGACCGAGCTGATTGTCGGCGGGAACATCGGTGGAGAGACTCGTGTTGGCAGGGTCGATGACACCATGATTGCTGTTGGTCACACCACTGGTCTTGGAGTAATCGTAGGCCGTGGTGGGATTGCTGATGCCTTCGTCGACAGGCCAGTAGATGAGCAGCCCGTCTTCGGTGCCGCTAAGCGTGTGGTTGTAGTTCTTCAGGATCTCCTCTTTGGTGAGCACCTTGGTAAACACGCGCATCTCGTCGATGTAGCAGCTGATGAACTGACCCTGCCCAGCATAGTCGGACCCCATGCTGACGCCGGAAGTCGTGCTGTAGTTGCGCGTGCTGAGCGTGCCGGTCCAGGTGTTCATATTGCCCTGTTCGTCAATGACATAGATGGTCGGCACACCCGCTGCCGTCATCGTAATGGTGACATGCGAGAACGATGTGGTGGGAATCTTAAGATTGGTGACATCGGACCTGCCCAGCAGTTTCAGTTTATAGGAGCCATCGGTTTGCTTCTTCAGCCGCAACTGCAATGTGCCGCCGACATCGCAGATGACGGCTTCGTCAAGTGTCGTCGCCTCGGGCTTGATATAGAACTGCAGGGAATAGGGCTGGTTCTTGAACTTGGCTATCACCTGATCACTGAAATCCTTGGTGCGCACTCCGCCCTTGTTGCTTGTGACATGCAGGGAATAGAACTGCCGTTTGGCCCCTTCTTCGTTGCTGAACTTCAAGTCGACGCGGGTGTCGGCCACAGCCGTTCCCGTACCGTAAGAGACGCGGCCGGAGATGATGCCCGTGGAACGGCAGAAGCCGTCGTCGGTCAAGACGGACGAATAGCCGTTCTCGACCTGATACTCGTAGTATTTGCCCGGAAGCGCCGTGTTGTCTTCGTAGTAATAGGCAGTGGAAGTGCCCGATGTCTTGTAGATGGTGGACCAGGTGTCGATGCCCTTCTCCCTGCGCTGCACGTTATAGACCGTAGCTGTGGTGCCCACCTGGTCGGCCTCCCACGTCAGCTTGACAAGCCCATTGTAGTCGCCCTTGGTGGCAGTGAATTTCGTCACCGTCGACAGGGAGTTGATGCTGCCTTTTGCATAGCCGCTTTCGACCGTGAAATCGTTCAACGCCGAGACGGTGGCCTTTACCTTATAATAATAGGTAGTGCCGGCCGCAACGTTCGACTCGGGGTCGGTGTAGGTGTTGGCGGTCACTTCGGCTATGGATTTCCAACCCGACGGCACACCATTGGATACGGTTGTCGTGCGGTAGACGGAGAATTTGGTCGTGCCCGTCTGGGTCGCCTCGGAATTCCACGTCAGCGTTATGGTCCGTGCATTGCCCGTGACCTTGAAATCGCTGATGTTGAACGAACGCGATATGGTCGTGGCCTTGCTCTTCGTGAGTCGCTCTGACCGTTCGCCATCGGTGGGGATGAACGCCACTTCGTAAGTGTATTCCTTGTCATACACCAGCTTGCTGTCGGTATCCTCGTACGAGGTCTTGTCGTAGTCAAGGTCGTTGGTGTTAATCTGGAGGCTTGAAGAGGCACCCGATGCAGTCAGATACCTGTAGATTCTCCATTTGCCCGCGGTGCACTTGGTGTAGTTGGTAGTCTCGTCGGGGGCCCACGACACGACGACCTTCTTGTTCCACTTGTCGGCGGAAAGGGACACATACTTCGGACGGATGAATTCACGCAGGACGGTATACGTGTTCCACCGGTATACCTGAACGTTGTTCACCTTCTTGCTGTCCTTCTCGGGCCAATCGCTTGAGGTGGAAAGGGTCGTGGAGCGCTGAAAATAAAACAGGTGGTTGCCATAATTCGTGTCGCTCAAGTCGTTGTAGTTGGCCGTAACACTAAAGGCCGTTGCTCCTGCATTGTAGGCCGTGCTCGTCAGAACGCCGTAGTTTTTGGAAGCGTCGGACTTGACCGTGCTCACCGTCGTGGCGTAACTGTCATTCAACGTACCGTCAATCTGTATGGTCTTGCCGCCTGTACGCTTGGCCGAAAGTCCCGTGTCGGGGAAAAGCTTGTTGAATTTGCTGGCCGAATAGGTATAGTCGAAGGAGATTGTCTTGGCCGTATACTTCCCGGAGTCGGCACTCGTGCCCCAATATCCTACCAATTTCACTGTATGGGTAGAGCCTGACGCTACCTTGTCGATATGCACGGCGATACCCACGCGGACGTAGGTGTCACCATTTTCCTGGGTCCATCCCTGCGGGTCATAAAACCTCACGGTATAAGTGATGCCGTTACTGCTGGCCTGATAGGTCCCTTTCCACCAGCTGTCGTTATTGGCTCTTTCGTTTTTGAGGTTGCCCATATTATACCATATAAGCTCCTCATACAGACTGCCGACATAGACGTCGTCCACATAGATGGAAGGTCCTTCGTCGTTTCCACTGGTGTCCACCCATTTTTGGCCTGTGGAAGTATCCACTATGGTTACCCATTCTATATGCCACGGTTGTGCCAGCGTTGGTTCGTGCAGCGCGGCAACCCAAAAAGGATCTGTCGCCATCACCCTTACAGGCGAGACGAACAACGAGATCACAAACAAAAGCGATGCGACATGTCGCCACGTCTGCCACTTGTCACGTCTTGCCCCATCGGGAGCGGGATGTAATCCACTGAGGTGAAATTCGGTCTTCATAATATTTAAGTTTAGTAGTATAAATTCGGGAATAAGAATGTCGGGTCAGTGCGTCGGTTTTCAATGCGCGCTGTGGAAAGTCACAAAATAAGCGAGGAAGTCAGGTTGTTTCTGTGGCCAAAGATAAAGCAAATATTTAATACAAAAACATTTTTGTGCGGAAAAATGACGGAGATAGCGTATTTTTTGATGTAAACGGGAGGTTTTGTCTCCCACAGAACATAAATGTGTTATGTTTTGCGTTTTGGGTTGGCACCGCGAGTCGGGGTTTAGACGAACACGGATAACTCGGATAAAACGGATAGCGCTGTGAATCGGGGTTTTATTAATCCGCGGAACGTTTTCGTAAGCCAAATGTACTAAGTTCTAAATTCACTTGACTGTCAGGAGGTCATGGATGTCGGTGAGGTAGTTGCCACTGTGGTAATCGCACTTGACGCGCCAGGACTGGCGGTCATCGCCCTCAGCGGCCATCTGGACGGTCTTAAGACCGTAGCGGCAGTTGAGCCGGTCAATCTGCTGCATGAGGCGGGCACGCTCGGGACGGTTGGGGACGGTGTCGAAGAGGCTGCCCTCGATGCCCGCATTGGGCACGATGTCGCTCACGATGACACCGGAGCGCTTGTACTGGATGCCCTCGCGCCAGATGCCCTGCAGGGCCTGGACGGCAGCACGGGTGATCTCGAGGGTGTCGGCAGTGGGCACGGGAAGGGTGACGGTGGCGGAAGTGGCGTACTGCGGCAGGTCGGTGCGGAAACGGTTGCTGGCAATGAAGACGGTAACGGAGCGGGCACCCGAGGCCTGCCCGCGGAGCTTGCCTGCGCAACTGCCGGCAAAGGTGACGATGGAGGCCCGCAGGGAATCGAAGTCGGACACCATCTCGCCAAAGCTACGCGAGGTGCAGACGGTCTTCTTGAGGTGCACCTCGGCGGTGTCGATGCAGGGATGGCCGTTGAGCTCGAGCCACGTCTGCAGGCCGGGCTTGGCAAGATGCGAACGGACCCACGACTCGCTCTTGTCGGCAAACTCGAGGGGCGACTGGATGCCGCAATAGGCCAGCTTGGCCAGGGTCTGACGGCCGATGCCCCACACGTCGTCGAGCGGGAAGAGCGAGAGGGCCTTGCGCCGCTTTTCGTCGGTGTCGATCATGCACACGCCCCGATAGCCGGGATACTGCTTGGCGAACTTGCTGCCCATCTTGGCCAGGGTCTTGGTCGGAGCGATGCCTACGCTGACGGGGATGTCGGTGTAGAGCAGGATGCGGTCTTTCAGCCCGCGCATCATCTCCACGAGGTCGAAATGCTGCGCGTAGCCCTGCAGGTCGCAGAAACTCTCGTCGATGCTGTACTGCTCCACGTGGCTGACGCTCTCGCGCATGATGCTGACGATGCGCTTGCTCATGGCGGCGTAGAGCATCATGTTGGAGGAGAAGACGTGTACCTTGTGGCGCGTCACGATGTCGCGGACCCGGAAGACGGGGTCGCCCCGGTGCAGACCCACGGCCTTGGCCTCGGGCGTGAGCGCAACGATGCACCCGTCGTTGCTCGACAGCACGACGACGGGTTTCCCCTTCAGGCCCGGATGGAATACTTTCTCGACCGAGCAGAAGAAACTGTTGCAATCTACCAGGGCAAACATGTCCTCTAATCTATCAGTCCCTGGCCTTGTGGATGATGTACGTCACTACGCCCCAGATGGAGAAGTCATCCTGTTCGGTGACGCGTATCTCGGGATAAGCGGGATTGGCGGGCACGAGCCATCCCTCGCCGCCAGGGCGCCGCTCGAACCGCTTGAGCGTGTACTCGCCGTTGAGCTCGCAGACGGCCACCTCGAAGGGCGAAGGGTCGCGGCGGCTCTTGTCGACAATGATGATGTCGCCGCTGCGTATGCCCGCATCAATCATCGAGTCGCCCTCCACACGGATGAGGTAACTGGCGTTGGGGTGCGGACATATCATGCGCAGCAGGTCGATGTCCTGGCTCTTCTCGTCGTTGTCGAGCGGAATGGGGAAGCCGGCCTTGATGCCAAGGTCGAAGTAGGGCAACTGAAGCCCCTCCATCGCTACCGCAGGATAGACCGTGCCTATCCGTCCGAATGCCGTCCCGACTCCGGCCAGCGCACTCTCCGTTCCAGCGGTTCCGATCCCGCCGGTCTCCTTCTCCTGTCTGTCTTTGTCCTCTGCCATAATCCTGTTTTCTCTTTGTCCTGTTCCAGCCAATAAAATTCTACTTATCTTGCCGCAAAGTTACAAAAAATATCAATCGCGGCAGAATAAAGCACTACTTATCTTGCCGCAAAAACATAAAAGACATCAATCGCGGCAGAATAAAGTACTACTTATCCTGCCGCAGATGACAATATTGACACTGGGATGGTGTCATTTCAATGTCTGTACTTTGTCCAGATGCGGACCGGTTACTCCTCTATCCGCTCCAGACAAGAGGTGGGAATGTAGGAGGTGGTGGCTGTGAACAGTTCGCCGATGTCGATGGCAACACGCTGCTGGCCATCGAAACGGGCGACACGTCCGACAACACCGGCAAAGGGGCCCTGGGTGACACGGACCAAGGCGCCGGTATGGAACTTGCGGATAATCTCGGGATAGATGCGGGTGTCCATCTCGTCGGCCGCACAGATGCGCATCAAGGCATCCATCTGATACTGCGGGACGGTGATTAACTCACGGCGGGGCCGGTCGGGGCGCTTGGAGTAACGGCAATAGAAACGGAGACACGGCATCTCGGGATTCTGCTGCACCAGCGGGGTCAACCCTTTCTCTGTGCCATAGGCAAAGAACAGGTTGGGCAGACGGCTCTCCTCGAGGGAAACGCGCTTGCCGTCGACCTTCTTCTTGACCCGAAGGGTGGGATAGAAGGTCCGGATGCCATGCTCAACGAGGTAGTCGTTGGCCTTCTGCTCGCGGCCATAGGTGGTCTTGAGCACATACCAGCGGGGCGTGCGCGCCTCCCTGACGGCCGCCGGAATATCGGCTGCGGACTTTGACCCGATAACATCGACTGCGGAGACGGCATCGGGCTTTGACCCGATAACGTCTGCCACGGAGACGGCATCGGACTTTGGACCGACGACGTCGGCAGCATCGGGCCCGGGCCCAACACCTTTGGTCTGCTGTATGTCGTCGTTCTCTTGTTTCATACTTTACACGGTCTGCCGGTATCGGATATACACTCCCGGACACACTAAATCCAATGGCGAAGATACGACTTCTTTTTGAAACAAACGACAAACGGAAAAGAAATGTGGGTCTGCACGCCGCTTTTTGTCGCCCAATGCGACATTTTGCGGAGATGGAATGACAAACCGGCCCGCAAAACGCCCAATATGACTCACAATGTGGGCTTCCAACACAAAATATGAGAAAAAATGTCCAGAATTTTGCATCTTCGACAAATCTACGTATATTTGCAGCGTCAAATGACATACTAGAATAAACTTTTTTGACCTATGACACACCGCGAAGAAGCATGGCTCAGCAATTATGCCAAGATGAAGGCTTATGTGACTGAACACGGTCACTTGCCCAACAAACGCAAAAAGGAAAACATCGACCTGGTCAACTGGTGGAAGTACAACAAGAAACGCCTGCGCTGGGGTCTCGCCACGGAGGAACAGGCCAAACTGCTGCGCGAAGTGGACGAGATGCGCTCCGTGCGCGCCACTGAACTGCCTCTGCTGGGCAGCAGACCAAGGGAAAAGAAGTCATGAACATAGCGCTCCTCATAGCCGGCGGGGCCGGCAACAGGATGGGCCAGGACATCCCCAAGCAGTTCATGCACATCGAGGGTTGCCCTATCATCATCCGGACGATGCAGTGCTTCCAGAAGCATCCGGACATAGACTATATAGCCGTCGTGTGCCTCAAGGGCTGGGAAACGGTGCTGCAGGCCTATGCCAACCAATACAACATCAGCAAGCTGAAATGGATCTTCCCGGGCGGAAAGTCAGGAATGGAATCTATACACAACGGCGTCTACGGACTGAAGGAACAGGGCTGCCAGGACGAGGACCTGGTGCTCATCCACGACTCGGTCCGCCCGCTCCTGAGCCAGGACATCATCAGCGGCAACATCGCCATCTGCAAGGCTTACGGATATGCCATTACGGGCATACAGTGCCGTGAGGCCATTCTGGAAAGCGAGGACGGATTCACGTCGACCAAGAGCGTGCCGCGCGACAAGCTCATCAGAACGCAGACGCCGCAGACGTTCCGGCTGGGCACCATCATAGAAGTGCACGAGGAGGCCAAAGCCAAGGGCATCACCGACAGCGTGGCTTCGTGTACGCTGGTCGCCGAAACGGGCGGCCACGAGATGCACATCGTGCCGGGCTCGGAGAAGAACATCAAGGTCACGACTGTCGAGGACCTGGAGATCCTGAAGGCTCTGCTACATACGACCAAGGACGAATGGCTGAAATGACCTACTCCGACGACATCCGCAAAGCCGCCATGGCCGACCTGCCCTGGGACCGCCTGGACGGATGCAACATCCTCATCACGGGTGCCACGGGACTGATCGGCTCCTGCCTGGTGGAAGTCCTTATGGCCCACACGCCAAGGCACTACCGCGTCTATGCCTGCGGACGTAACGAAGAAAGGGCAAAGAAGCGCTTTGCCGCCTTCTGGGAGGACGAAGGATTCCACTTCTTCCCCTATGACGTCACGCGCCCTTTGACCACCGACATCAATGTGCACTACATCGTGCATGCAGCCAGCAACGCGAGTCCGAATTTCTTCGCCCGAAAGCCCGTCGAGGTCATTCAGTCGAACATCACGGGCACGGCCAACCTCTTCGAATACGGCAAACAGCACGGCCTGAAGCGCCTGCTCTATGTCTCGTCGGGCGAGGTGTACGGCGAGGGCGACGGACGGATTTTCACCGAGGACTACAGCGGCTATGTCAATCCGGTTTCGCCCCGCAGCTGCTACCCTTCGAGCAAAAGGGCCGCCGAAACGCTGTGTGTGGCGTACAGCCAGGAATATGGCATGGAGTCGGTCATCGCCAGACCCTGCCACGTGTACGGCCCCCACTACACGGAATCGGACAATAGGGTGTACGCCCAGTTCATTCGCAATGTGCTGAACGGCGAAGACATCGTCATGAAGAGCACCGGCGCCCAATACCGCTCATGGTGCTATGTGGTCGACTGCGCCTCTGCCCTGCTCCACATCCTGCTGAAGGGACACTGCGGCGAGGCATACAACATCGCCGACCCGACTTCGAATATCTCCATCCGGGAACTGGCGGAGATGATAGCCGCCATAGGCGGTAAGAAAGTGGTCATGGACCTGCCCTCGGACCAGGAAAGGATGGGATACAATGTCGTCACGAAATCGGTGTTTGCCACGGACAAACTCCAGGCACTGGGCTGGTCGGCCGAAGGAAATATGACGGACAAGATGGCCCGGACGATAGCCTGTCTCCTATAAAAACAAGTCTCCTACAGACGGATTGCCCGTCTCCTATTTACTCCCGTCTCCTATTTACTTATCAATTAACTGCAATGTCAACGATACCGCCTATACTGACCATAACGGGCTCGGACAGCACGGGCGGTTCGGGTGTGCAGGCTGATATCCGCACGGTCACGGAACTGGGCGGATATGCGGTGTCGGCCATCACGTCGATCACGGTGCAGAATACGCTGGGCATCCAGGAGTTCTTCGACGTGCCCGCGGAAATCGTGGCGGGACAGATTGAGGCCATCATGAACGATATACAGCCACAGATTGTCAAAGTCGGCATGATACGACAGGCGGAGACGCTCGACGCCGTGGTCGGAGCCATCGCCAAATATCGTCCGCAGACGGTCATCTACACGCCTGTTCTATGGTCAAGCAACGGCGACAGCCTAATGTCGGCCGAGATGCTGGACAAAATCAGACGCCGTCTGCTGCCCCTATGCTCGCTCGTCGTGGCCCGGAAAAGGGAGAGCGACATCGTGTTGGGACAAACCGGGAACGGCAAGGGAACGCCGGAACCCGTGGCACCAGGAGCACGGACGGAAGGAGGTCCTGAGGTGTTTCTGCTGGACAATGCGAATACGCATGGCATGACCAACCGCTTCTCGTCGGCCCTGGCTGTCTACCTCGCACAAGGCAAGAGCCCCGCGGAAGCCCTGGCTGCCGCACGCGATGCGGTCAATGCAGCCATGGCCCGGGAGAACCGCCTGCAGGGACGATGCCCGGAACTCTACAACGCCTTCGTCACGGAGGTCGTGAACCGCTGCCACACCTACAGCGACGTGCGCTACTATGCGGACCGGCTCAACGTGGGCTGCCGATACCTCGCTCAGGTGACGCACCGCATGTGCGGCAAAACGCCCAAGGCCATCATCGACGAATATACCGCGAAGGAAGCGGAACGTGAACTCGCCACGACGACACGGACGATACAGGAAATTGCCTACGGCTTCGGGTTCTCTTCGCAGGCACACTTCTCCAAGTTCTTCAAGAAGATGAGGGGCACCAGCCCTTCGGACTACAGGCGCAAGTCGGGAACATAACGGCCGGAGCCGCCGCACACATAGAGCTAATACTGGTGCAGTGTTTTGCCAATGCGGTGTAATGCCGATACCTTGTAGTGGGAAGAGTTGTACATATTGACTCAATGTTTGTCCAAACAGGAACGTTATTTCGCTGTCTGGACTTTTCTTTGTTCCTTTGCCGCCGAAAAAAACAAAAACAACCCACTATGGCAGAGAACAGACAAACCCTGAACCGCAACCTGGCCCAAATGCTGAAGGGCGGAGTGATAATGGACGTAACGACACCGGAGCAGGCTCGCATAGCCGAAGCCGCCGGCGCCTGTGCAGTGATGGCCCTGGAACGAATCCCGGCCGACATACGTGCCGCAGGTGGCGTGTCGCGCATGAGTGACCCCAAGATGATAAAAGGCATACAGCAGGCGGTCTCTATCCCCGTGATGGCCAAATGCCGCATCGGACACATAGCTGAAGCCCAGATACTGCAGGCTATCGAGATTGACTACATAGACGAAAGCGAGGTGCTCTCGCCGGCCGACAACGTGTACCATATTGACAAGACGAAATTCGACGTGCCGTTTGTGTGCGGTGCCAAAAACCTGGGCGAGGCCCTGCGCCGTATCGCGGAGGGCGCCACGATGATACGCACCAAGGGCGAACCGGGTACGGGCGATGTGGTGCAGGCCGTGACGCACATGCGGATGATGCAAAGTGAAATCAGACGGCTCACTTCGATGTGCGACGACGAACTCTATGAGGCCGCCAAGCAACTGCAAGCCCCCTACGAACTCGTGAAGTATGTGCACGACAACGGCAAACTGCCTGTGGTGAACTTCGCCGCCGGTGGTGTGGCTACACCCGCCGACGCCGCCCTGATGATGCAACTGGGCGCTGAAGGCGTATTCGTGGGCTCGGGTATCTTCAAGAGCGGAAACCCGGAGAAACGCGCACGCGCCATCGTACAGGCAGTGACCAACTACAACGACCCGAAGATGCTGGCTGACCTGAGCGAGGACCTGGGTGAGGCTATGGTGGGCATCAACGAACAGGAGATTGCTCTCCTTATGGCTGAAAGGGGAAAATGAGAATCGCTGTGCTGGCCCTCCAGGGGGCCTTTGCGGAACACCGCCAGAAGCTGGACCAACTGGGCATAGACAGCTACGAAGTGCGCCAACTGCGCGACTGGCTGCAACCTAAGGACGGTCTGATCATACCGGGCGGCGAGAGTACGACGCAAGCCAAACTGCTGGACGAACTGGAACTGCTGGAGCCTATACGGCAGGACATCCTGGCAGGACTGCCCGTGTACGGCACCTGCGCCGGACTGATTCTGCTGGCCCGTCAGGTGGAGGGCGAACCCACCCGACGCATCGCCACCATGGACATCACGGCCCGGCGCAACGCCTACGGCCGGCAACTGGGCAGCTTCCATACCGTGGCCCACATGAAGGGCATCGGCTGTCCCGTGCCGATGACGTTCATCCGCGCTCCCTACATCGCCGAGGTGTGGGGCAGCACTGAAGTGCTCGCCGAAGTGGATGGCCGCATCGTGGCTGCCCGTCAAGGCAACCAGCTGGTCACGGCTTTTCACCCCGAACTGTGTGACTGCCTCGAAGTGCACCGTCTCTTCGCAAACATGTGCGGAAGCAGGGGTGTATGAGGTAAATATGACAAAGGTGTATAATAACTGAAGAGCCAAGCCTGTACATCACCGAACAACGCTTAGCTCTTCTTTTTGGCATTGGCGACAAACTCGGAAGGTTTGACACCGAACTGATGCTGGAAACACTTGGCAAAGTAGCTGGGCGACGTGAAGCCTACCTCATAGCATACCTCACTGATGCTGGTGGCCCCCTCCTGCAGCATACGGGCGGCATGCTTGAGACGCACGAGCTGTATCATCTGACTGGGCGACATGCCGGTGAGCACACGTATCTTGTTGTAGTAGGTCGTGCGACTCATCCCCAACTCACGGGCCATGGACTCGTGGTTGATGTCGGTGTCAGCAAAGTGACGCTCTACAAGTTTCTCGAAGGAGGAAAGGAACTGGGCATCGGCTGAGTTGGGCGACAGGGCGCCTATCGGCTCCAGGGGCTGACGACGGTACTTCTCGGCCAACAACTTGCGCATGCGGACCAGATTGAGCGCACACGCCTGCAGGTACTCGAGCGAGAAGGGCTTCTCGACATACACATCGACACCGCTGTCCACGCCTTTCAACTTGGACTCGTCGTCGGTGCGGGCCGTGAGCAGGACGAACGGAATATGGCTGGTGGCTGCATTGTCGCGCACCTTGGCACACAACTGCAGGCCATCCATCACAGGCATCATCCAGTCGGAGACGATTATGTCGACCCGATGGGCCTCAAGTGTGGCCAGCGCCTGACTGCCGTCGCGGGCCGTGAGGACCTCAAACTGCTCCGACAGACTATCGCTCAGGAATCCGACCATGTCGGCATTGTCATCAACCAGCAACAATATGGGACGCTCGGCCGACTTGCCGCCCGCAGTCTGTGCGGACTTGGCTCCTGTGCCGGCAGCGGTATCGGCAGGTGCCGCTGTGGATGTTGTTGCTACGATATCGCCGGAAGCACTGTCTGCGCTCTGCGGCTGGACAGCAGGAGTGTCGTCCACCTTGCCACTAACGGCATTGACTCCCGTGCCTGCGGGCAGAACCTCTGCGGCATCCTCCTCGCAAGGCTTGAGGTTGGAAGGTATGAGCACGCGGAATGTGGTGCCGCTCACGGGCTCGCTCTGCAGGTCAATATGGCCCTGGTGAGCCGAAACGATGTTCTTGACAATGGAAAGGCCGATACCGGTGCCGGGCTTGCTGTCATCGGCCTGATAGAAGGGCCGGAATATCTTCTCGCGGTCGCTATCGGAGACGAGCGGACCGTCGTTGGTGACACATATCTCGAAGTAGCGCACCGCATCAGCACTCTCGTGACCCGGCCACGCACCGGACGGCCCGAGCAATGGTCCGCAACTGAACGTGACACGGCTGTTGGCATACTTCTGCGCATTGGACAACAGATTGCTGACCAACTTGACCATGGCCTCGCCGTCTACACACGCCGTGAAGTCGGCCGACGGATAAGTGGCACTAAACGAGATGCCGCTGTCATGGAAGGCGTCCTCAAAGTTGGAGGTCACACCCTCAAGCAACGGACGGAGTGCCGTCGGACGGGGATGGATATGCAAGGGGCCGTCGCCCATCTTGCGGAAGTCGAGCAACTGGTTGACGAGGTCGAGCAACCGGCGACTGTTGCGGTCTACGACAGAGAGATTGGTCTGCACTTCGGCCGGCAACTGACTGCTCTGCGAAAGCACTTTCTGCAAGGGCGAAATGATGAGCGAGACAGGCGTGCGGATTTCGTGCGCGATAATAGTGAAGAAATGTATGCGCGACTCCTGCATGCGCCGCCTGTTCTCGTCCTGGACTTCCTCTATCTTACGCTGATGGGCCAACTCGGACCGCTTGCGCCAACTATTGAGAAGCCAGAAGACAACGAACAAGATGAGAAGAAGGTAGATCATGATGGACCCGACGTTCCAATAGAACGGCGGATGGATGACCAGCCGCAATGTGGCCTCGCTGTCGCTCCAGATGCCGTTGTTGTTGGCGGCCTTGGCGTGCAGGGTGTAACGGCCAGGCGACAGGTGCGTGTAGACAATCTGATTGCGGTTGCCCGTGCGAATCCATTCGTCGTCGAATCCCTCCAGATAGTAGGCATACTGGTTCTTTTCGGGCTGGCAATAGCTAAGGGCCGCCAGTGTCACGAAGATCTCGTCCTCGGTATAGTCGAGGTCGATCTGCGTGCCCAGGTTGAGGTTGACCGAAAACTCGGGCTTGTAGATACGACGGGCACGACTGGACACCTCCAGACCCGTAAATACGATATTGGGAGTGACCTCATTGCCCGCCACTTGCCTCGGCGAGAAGACGGTGATGCCCGACGTCGTGCCGAAATAAAGACGGCCCGTAGACGAACGGAAGGCGCCACCCGGCGTATAGTCGACACTGGTCAGGCCATCACCCTGTGTGAAGACATGCAGACGGTGACCGTCGTCAGTGAGGTTATAGCGGATGAGACCGGACGACGTGCCAAGCCACAAGGTGGTGCTGTCGGCCACAATGCTGCGGACGTCGAGGTCGGAATCGTCGGGCAAGAGCGGCACAAGCTCGACTTCGTCGGAGTCGTTGATGCAATAAAGGCCGTGCGGTGTACCTGCCCACAAGCGACCCTGCAGGTCGAAGGCTACCGTCGTCACACGTCCGTAGGAGTGGTCGTTCCACTTGTAGTACTGATGCCAATGTTCTGTGCGCGGGTCATAGCTCCAGAGTCCGCGGCCTCGGGTACAGAACCACAACACTCCGTCGGGCGCCTGACGGATGCCGGTCACTGCGACGCCGAAATAACGGGCCAGACGGAAACGGTCGGTGGTCGGGTCATACTGGCACACGCCCGACGAGGTACCTATCCACAACTGCTGGGCCCCGTCACAGAGCATGCTGTGACACGAGAGGCAAAGCACATTGTCGGAGACATCAAGGAGCTGGGGATAGTGACGGCAACGGTGCGTCTGCATATCGTAGACCTCAAGGCCCTCCTCGTATGTACACGTCCAGACCTCACCGGCCCGGATGGCCAAGGCCTGCACGCTGCTGCTGTGGCGATGGTTATTGCCCGCCATGCGTACAGGCCGGAACTGCTCCGTAGCGGGATCGAAGAGGCAAAGGCCACAGTCGCTGGTGGCTACCCAAATACGGCCGTCATCGCCCTCCGCAAAGCCGTTGGCGACACTGCCGCTCGCGCTACTGCCATCCTCTTGGCAAGAGACGATGTAGGTGGTAAAGACATTGGAACCCGGCGAAGCATAACTGATGCCGCCATAGATGGTGCCTATCCAGATGCCTCCCTCGCGGTCACGCATCATCGGACTCACGAACTGATTGGACAAGGACTGCGGGTCGGAATGGTCGACAGCAAACGAATGGACGAAGCCCGTAGCAGGATTGAAAAGGACCAAACCGCAATCGGAACCGACCAGGAAGAGGCTGTCGTCGTAGCGCATCATCGACCGGATGTGCCCTACCGACAGATGAGCGGAGGAGAGTATCTGCTCTGCCTCGTGGGTGTCTGGATTGAAACTAAGCACGCCATCGTCCCATGTACCGAGCCAAAGGGTGTGGTCATCGGCCTCGCACATCGTCACTCCACGACCGAATACGGGCTTATGACGGACATCGGTCAAGGGGAAGGCTTCGAACTTGAGACTGTCGCGGTCAAACAGGGCCAATGGCGCTTCGGACGAAAGACGGTTGAAGGCCCAGACGCGGTCGCTGCTGTCGACGAAAACGCCGTTGACATTGCCGTCGCCATCGGGCATCATATAGCTGCGACGTGTGCCGTCAGGCGACAGGCAGAAGAGTCCCGAACCCGCCGTGCTGACCCACAAGGTGCTGTCACGGCTCTCGGCCAAATCGGTCACATCGGCCATTGAAACGTGGACCGACGACCCTAGAAGGACGGTATGCACGCTATCCTCAAGGAAGTTGTAGCAGAACAGGCCGCGTTCTGTGCCCAGATACATGAGATTGCCGGACTCGTGCAGGGCATAGACAGGCACGGGAGCGGTCAGACCCGGCAGACGCGTGAAACGAATGCCTTCGTAGATGAATATGCCGCGGTCTGTGCCTACCCACATAACTCCAAGATGGTCCTGCTGGATGGACAGGATGCAATTGGAGGGCAATCCGTCGCCCATGTCGATGTGACGAAAGCGCATCCAAGGGTCGTTGGACGCTCCGGCCGTCAGAAAGACGAGGGCAAAGAGAAGGGCCAAAATCTTGCGCATGTGCAGATAGGTAATGTCTCAAAAAGAAGCCGAGATTCTTCAGAATTCGAACAATTAGTCTTAATTGACTGAGCAATCAGTCTTTACTAATGTGTGGTGCAAATATAATGACTTTTTCAACACTGCAAATAATTTACGTCTTTTTTTACAACAAAAAAGACGGTTCCGCCTCTTTTTATGAGCAAAAACCGCCTTCTTTCTGTTTAATATTATGAAGTTTACAATGGTTTTGTCGTCAGACTTGCCAACTCACCGGCTCACCCTGCCTAATTCACCGGCTCACCCTATCTTGAACCGATAAGGCCAGACCGCAGACCGAGTCTCCTCCAGGTCGGAGCGCCAATGTACCTGCGGCGCGCCCATCACGACGACCCATGCCTTGCTAACTGCTGTAGGCAACGTCCAGGACAACGCACCAGACGACTGCGAACCTGTCGGGCTGTATGAATACCGCCCGTCGGCCTGACGGGCTACGAAGCCATAACGGTAGCCTGCCTTGGCATCGGACGAAAGGCCTTCGAACCGCAACGTCAGACTGCCACGACGGAGGAGTGTGCTGTCGACGGGAAAGACGTTGAAGCCATAGTTCTCGGGGCGGAAAGCACTCTGCGGCTGCTGCCATCCGCCACCTGCATACTCGGATGGGGTAGCGGCACGGTCGGCATAAGGACGCGTCGCGCTAAAGGCATGTGTATAGTCGAGGCCAACAAAGTGACGGCAGGCATCGAAGATCTCGTCATTGAACTGGGACTGTGAGAGACTGCACAAACGCTTGTAGGCCATCACGGCATCTTCGCCATCACGGCCCTGCTTGAAGAGACGGGCGATAATGTCCCGTCCGCGAAGCTGGCTCCAGTATTGCAACACATAAGGCGACCGGTAGATATTTTCGGGACTCAAGAAGGCTTTGTGCATGGCCTGCAGGAATGCATCGTAATGATATGTCTCCTCGCCTATCCAGTCGGGATTGACCTGCCAAAGCATCCACTGGCTAGCCATCTCATAAAAGCCATTGGCCTGCCACGGACCATCGGGACGGTCCACCCCTATCTGGCACTGGAAGGAATGTCCCAACTCGTGCGCGAGGACGTTGATATGTACGTCCTGCAGTCGGCACGGGGCCACCCACAGGGCACCCAGGGTATCGTCGACAACGCCGCCACAAGCCACGCCATCAGTCGTATAGACGAGCGAGGTGAGCATGCGGACACTGTGAGCCGCACTGCCCGGCAACAGGAAATCCAGACTGTCGCGGAAGAAGACGTAGTCGCGCTGCAGACAGTCCATCACTTTCTGAAGGTCGACCGTCATGGGCTTTTCGTCCAGCGGAGGCGCCTGATTGGGATCCTGACCGAAACCCTTTTGCCAAAGGAGAACGATGTCGTCGGTATAGGCCATGCGATGGTAGCTCCATTCCGACTCAGGGTCCTGCAAATCCTGGTCGCTCATATCGCCAGGGATATAGACCTCCTTGCCCTCAGGCATACGGACCGTATCCGTGCATGACGTCAGCAGTGCAATCAGCGCAATGGCGGCAAGCACGTATAGATACGTACGGAGAAAAAACGAACTGGACAAGCGACGAAGTATTTTTCGCATAACTCAAAATAGATTAAGTGTGTGACGAACAAGGGTTGTTACACCGCACGGGCGGCCTTGTTTTCGTGGTGCAAAGTTAGTGACAATAATAAGAAAAATATGAAAATTCCGTACACAACAACGCAAAACCCGTACACGTCGGACAACGGAAAGTGAAGTTTTGTACGGATTTTGCATTCGTTTGCACAATTTTTACAATCAAGTCCGGTTTTTAGCCCTATCTTTGCAGCAGATTTCAAAACCAAAATCGGGTGAAAAACACAATATAATATGATACTTTCGTTTTTATTACACACCTGATTAGAAAAATTAGATTTCTTAAGATTTTTGCAGTCATGAATCATGCAATTTTAAATTTAATGTTAGTCTTAGTTGGAGTTGTGGCTGGCGTGATGTCAGCCACTGCTCAAATCAAACCTTCCGATTCCTCTGTCTCTCAGAACGGAAGTTATCCCATCTCTCCCGTTCCCTTCACCAGCGTCTTCATCACGCCAGACTCGTTCTGGGGACAAAGACTGGAAGCCAGCCGCAACGTGACCGTGCCCCTGGCCTTCTCCAAATGTGAGGAGACGGGCCGTTACCGCAACTTCGAGATTGCTGCCGCACAACTGCGCGGTGCCAATACGGATACGGTCAAGGTGGAAGGGTTCTCGTTTGACGACACGGATGTGTACAAGACCATCGAGGGCTGTTCGTACTTGCTGCAGACCTATCCGGACCTGAAACTATCCATCAAGCGTCACGGACACACGGACATCGTGCCTGCCCGGCAGTATATGGACTCGGTCCTGGCTATCGTCAAATCAGCCCAGGAACCGGACGGCTACCTCTATACGGCACGCACCATGAACCCCAAACACCCGCACCACTGGTCGGGCGCTACCCGATGGGAGGCTGTCGAGGAACTGAGCCATGAGTTCTACAACCTGGGACACATGGTGGAAGGAGCCATTGCCCACTATCAGGCAACCGGCAAACGGACTTTCCTGGACATCGCCATCAAATATGCCGACTGCGTGTGCCGCGAAATCGGTCCCGGCGAGGGACAACTGGTGCGCGTGCCCGGTCATCAGATTGCCGAAATGGCTTTGGCCAAACTCTACCTCGTGACGGGCGACAAGAAGTACTTGGATGAGGCCAAGTTCTTCCTGGACCAACGCGGACACACCTCACGCAAGGACCTCTACAGCCAGGCTCACAAGCCTATCCTGGAACAGGACGAAGCCGTGGGCCACGCCGTACGCGCAGGATACTTCTACGCAGGTATAGCCGATGTAGCCTCCCTGACCGGCGACTCGGCCTACATCCGTGCCATAGACCGCATCTGGGACAACATGATCGGCAAGAAATACTACATCACGGGCGGTATCGGCGCCACCTCGAACGGCGAGGCTTTCGGCCGGAACTACGAACTGCCCAATATGTCGGCTTACTGCGAGACCTGCGCCGCCATCGGCAACGTGTACGTCAACTACCGTCTGTTCCTGCTGCACGGGCTGGCAAAATACTACGATGTGCTGGAGCGCACGCTCTACAACGGACTGATATCGGGCATCTCGCTCGACGGCGGTGCATTCTTCTACCCGAACCCGCTGGAAAGCGTAGGCCAGCACCTGCGCCAGCCCTGGTTCGGATGCGCTTGCTGCCCCTCGAACGTCTGCCGCTTTATCCCGTCGCTGCCCGGCTATATCTATGCCGTCAGGGACAAGCGTCTCTATGTTAACCTCTATATGAGCAATACGGGACAAGTGACGGTGGCCGGACGCAAGCTGACACTCCAGCAAGAGACGGGCTATCCCTTCGACGGTGACATCACACTCACCCTGAAGAAGGGAAGCGGACAAATGGCAGTCTGCCTGCGCATACCTGGATGGGCCCGCAACGAAGTGGCGCCCGGCGACCTCTACACCTATGCCGACGACAAATGCCCGAGCTACAGCGTGAGCGTGAACGGCGCCGCCGTGAACTGTGTGGCAGACTCGACCGGCTATGTCGTCCTGGACCGCAAATGGAAGAATGGCGACCGCATACAGATACATCTGGATATGGAGCCGCGCGTCATCCAAGCCAATAAGAAGGTCGAAGCCGACCGCGGACGTATAGCCGTCGGGTACGGACCTCTGGTGTACTGTGCCGAAGGCATAGACAACGAGGGCTACACGCTGCAGAACGTGCTGATGAACCAAAAGCCCGACTTCGAAGCCGGCAGCCTGACGCTGCTCGACAAATACACGGTGAAGACCTTCACCACCGACGCCCAGGTGATGCGGTTCGATGCCAACGGCAAACTGAAACCTCAAGACGTGCGTCTGAAACTGATACCGTACTATGCCTGGAATCACCGCGGACGAGGACATATGATGGTATGGCTGCCACAGACATTGAGCGCTGCTACGGCAGAAGGTACGTCTGTCCCTGAAACCAAAACCGAATGACATCCGATTGAGAAAACATTACAAACCTCTCTATAATAATTATACCAGACAAGCTGTCGGCCTCTTGAGAGCCGGCAGCTTGTTTACTTTTGTCAAATAGCAAATAAAAATTGCATTTTGCAACCCTTGCCGTCTTTTTCGGGACACTTTCCGAAAAAACCTCGACCATCTTTGTCATTTGTCAAAAAACACCGTAATTTTGCATCGTGTAAATACGGCTTTTTACTTATTATATTCAAAAAAGGCAATGCAAAACGCAAGCGCAGTTTCGCTGATTCTTGATGACGGCCATGTCTTCCATGGTTACAGTTTCGGTTTCGAAAAACCCGTCAATGGTGAGGTTGTTTTCAACACGGCCATGATGGGCTATCCCGAAAGTCTCACTGACCCGAGCTATAGCGGTCAAATATTGGTAATGACGTTTCCGTTGGTCGGAAATTATGGTGTCCCGTCTGCCGAACTCGATGGCAACGGGCTCTCTCGTTTTTATGAGTCGGACAAGATACATGTACGGGCTCTGGTCGTAAGCAACTACTCCAAACAGTACTGCCACTGGAATGCAGCCCGCTCATTGGCCGACTGGCTCAAGGAGGAAGAAATCGTCGGCATTGAGGGCATCGATACCCGTGAGCTGACCAAGATACTGCGCGAGAAGGGCTCGATGAAGGGCAAAATCGTGTTCGACGGCGGTGAGGATATCGAATTCGAGGATCCGAACCTCGTCAATCAGGTGGCTATCGTCTCGACCCGCGAAATACGGACCTACGGACACGGACAGAAGAAGGTCTGCCTCGTGGATATGGGCGTCAAGCAGAACATCATCCGCTGCCTGTTGCACTACGACATGGAGATTACCCTCGTGCCCTGGGACTGCGACTTCAACCAGTTGGGCATCGACTTCGACGGCCTCTTTATCTCCAACGGACCAGGCGACCCAAATCTGTGCGGCGCTACCGTGGAGCATGTCAAGGAGTTCATGAAGTCAGGCAAGCCCATCTACGGCATCTGCATGGGCAACCAGATACTCAGCCTGGCTGCCGGTGCCAAGGTGGTTAAACTGAAATACGGCCACCGTGGCCACAACCAACCGGTACGCCGCTACGAGAACGGACAGCCGACCACGCAGTGCTTCATCACGAGCCAGAACCATGGCTATGCCGTCGACAACAACACCATACCGGCCGACTGGGAACCGCTCTTCATCAATATGAACGACGGTTCGAACGAGGGTATACGCCACAAGAGCAAGCCCTGGTTCTCGGCCCAGTTTCACCCGGAGGCTTCGTCCGGTCCGACGGATACGGAGTTTATCTTCGGCCAATTCTTTGACCTGCTTTAATCCCCCAACCCACACATACTGAACAGATATGATCAATCCGAACATAAAGAAAGTACTGCTCCTGGGTTCAGGGGCACTGAAGATCGGCGAGGCCGGCGAGTTCGACTACTCCGGCAGCCAGGCACTGAAAGCCCTGAAGGAAGAAGGCATACACAGCATTCTCATCAACCCGAACATCGCAACGGTGCAGACCAGCGAGGGCGTGGCCGACCGCGTCTATTTCCTGCCTGTGACCCCTCTCTTCGTCGAGAAGGTGATAGCCCGCGAACGGCCGGACGGCATCCTGCTGAGTTTCGGCGGACAGACAGCCCTCAACTGCGGCGTGGCCCTCTATGAGAGCGGTGTGCTCGAGAAGTACAACGTGCAGGTGCTGGGCACTCCCGTACAGGCCATTATGGATACCGAAGACCGCGAACTCTTTGTCGAGAAGCTCAACGAAATCGATGTCAACACCATCAAGAGCCATGCCTGCAATACGCTCGAGGAAGCCAAGAAGGCCGCTGCCGACCTGGGCTATCCGGTCATCATCCGCGCTGCATACGCCTTGGGCGGTCTGGGCTCGGGATTCTGCGACAACGAAGAGGAACTGGAGACCGTAGGCAACAAGGCCCTCAGCTTCTCGCCCCAGATACTGGTGGAGAAGAGCCTGAAGGGATGGAAGGAAGTGGAGTATGAAGTGGTGCGCGACAAGTACGACAACTGCATCACGGTCTGCAATATGGAGAACTTCGACCCGCTCGGCATCCATACGGGCGAATCAATCGTCGTGGCTCCATCGCAGACTCTGTCCAACCGCGACTATCACCGCCTGCGTCAACTCTCCATCAAGATTATCCGCCATATCGGCATCGTGGGCGAGTGTAACGTGCAGTATGCCTACGACCCGAACTCGGAGGACTATCGCGTCATCGAGGTGAACGCCCGCCTATCGCGTTCTTCGGCCCTGGCATCGAAGGCCACAGGCTACCCGCTGGCTTTCGTAGCCGCCAAACTGGGACTGGGCTACGGTCTCTTCGAACTGAAGAACTCTGTGACCAAGACGACATCGGCCTTCTTCGAACCGGCCCTCGACTATATCGTCTGCAAGATACCAAGATGGGACCTCGGCAAATTCCAGGGCGTGGACCGCGAACTGGGTTCGTCGATGAAGTCGGTGGGCGAAGTCATGGCCATCGGCCGTACGTTTGAGGAAGCCATACAGAAGGGCCTACGTATGATTGGACAAGGCATGCACGGATTCCTGGAGAACAAGATTCTGCAGGTGCCTGATATCGACAAGGCCCTCCGCGAACCGACCGACAAGCGCATATTCGTCATCAGCAAGGCGATGAAGGCCGGCTACACGGTCGACCAGATTCACGACTTGACCAAGATTGACAAGTGGTTCCTCTACAAGCTGCAGGGCATCGTGGATACGGACAACGAACTGCAGCAGTACAGCCGCGTGGAGGATGTACCCGCCCGCCTGCTGCTCGAAGCCAAGCAGAAGGGATTCTCGGACTTCCAGATAGGACGCGCCCTCCTCAAGGAGGAGATGAAGGATGTAGCCGAAAGCGAGATACTCTGCATACGCAACCGCCGCAAGGAACTCGGCATCCTGCCTGTCGTAAAGCAGATAGACACCCTGGCCGGCGAATTCCCCGCACAGACCAACTACCTCTATTTGACCTACAACGGCGTGGCCCACGACATCGACTTCCCGGAGCCGATTGCCGACGACATCCACAGCCAGGCCGTCATCGTACTCGGCTCGGGTGCTTACCGCATCGGTTCGTCGGTGGAGTTCGACTGGTGTTCGGTCAACGCATTGACTACAGCACGCAAGCAGGGCTACCGGAGCGTGATGATCAACTACAATCCGGAGACTGTCTCGACGGACTACGATATGTGCGACCGCCTCTACTTTGACGAACTGACGTTCGAGCGTGTCATGGATATCATCGACCTCGAGAAGCCTCACGGCGTGATTCTCTCGGTGGGCGGACAGATACCGAACAACCTCGCCATGCGTCTCGATGAGCAGAAAGTGCCTATCCTGGGCACGCAGGCCCAGTTTATCGACAACGCCGAGGACCGTCAGAAGTTCTCGTCGATGTGCGACCGCATCGGCGTAGTCCAGCCGGCATGGAAGGAACTGACCAACATGGCCGATGTCGACGAGTTTATCGGGCAAGTGGGATTCCCCGTCCTGGTACGTCCGTCGTATGTCCTCTCGGGCGCTGCCATGAACGTCTGCTCCAACCACGACGAGCTGGTACGCTTCCTGCAGATGGCTGCCAATGTGAGCCAGAAGCACCCGGTGGTCATCAGCCGCTTTATCGAGGGCGCCAAGGAAATCGAGATGGATGCCGTGGCCGACAAGGGCGAGATTATTGCCTATGCCATCTCCGAGCACGTCGAATATGCCGGCGTACACTCGGGCGATGCCACGATACAGTTCCCGCCTCAGAAGCTCTACTACGAGACCATGCGCCGCATCAAGAAGGTGGCCAAGAAGATTGCCGCCGAACTGCACATCTCGGGTCCTTTCAACATTCAGTTTATGGCCCGCGAAAACGACATCATGGTCATCGAGTGCAACCTCCGCGCTTCGCGTTCGTTCCCGTTCGTCAGCAAGGTCCTCAAACTGAACCTCATCGAACTGGCCTCGAAGATCATGCTCGGCGTACCCTACGAGCGTCCTACCAAGACGGAGTTTGACCTCGACTATGTAGGCATCAAGGCCTCGCAGTTCTCGTTCAGCCGTCTGCAGAAGGCCGACCCTGTGCTGGGCGTCGACATGTCGTCGACGGGCGAGGTAGGCTGTCTGGGCGACGATGCCAGCTGCGCTATCCTCAAGGCGATGCTTTCTGTCGGACTGCGCATCCCGTCAAAGGAAAAGGGTGTGCTGATCAGCTCGGGCAATGCCAAGCAGAAGGCCCAGTTGCTTTCGCCCTGTATGAAGCTTGCAGCCGAGGGTTACAAGCTCTACGCTACCGGCGGTTCGTACCGCTATCTGGTGGAGAACAACATCGCCTGCGAACACGTCTACTGGCCATCAGAGGAGATGGAGCCGCAGGCCCTCGACCTGGTGCGCTCGAAGAAGGTGGACCTCGTCATCAACATCCCGAAGAACCTCTCTTCAGGCGAGCTCTCCAACGGCTACAAGATACGCCGCGCTGCCATCGACTTCAATGTGCCGTTGCTCACCAACGACCGTTTGGCCACGGCCTTCATCAATGCCTTCTGCTCGATGAGCATCGACGACATCGCCATCAAGGCCTGGGACGAGTACAAGTAAACCGACACTCTCCCCTCTTAGGAGAGATGACTCCATCTGCCGTGATGCGACCCCTTTGTGCCACTGCTTGATAGTCGGCATGAGACGTCGCCGAATCACGACATCCGCAATATAGAAGCCATAGGCCGGACCTTTGCATAAAGGTCCGGCCTATGCTTTTAGAACATAAGAGATATCAGAAAAGTTCGGGGCATAGGGTCGATGAACAACGAACCTTCGGTTCAAATGGACCCAAAGTGAACAAAAAAGCGGGAAGAGAACTTATGTCCTTCTCCTCCCGCCTATATTATATAATGTAATGTGTCTGACTTGCAGATTTACTCTGCAACGACATTGACAACGATTTCGGCGCTAACCTCACGGTGCAACTTGGCAGCAACGGTGTAAGTGCCGAGAGCCTTGATAGCATCGGTAGCGATGACCTTGCGGTCGAGAGTAACACCCTTGGCCTCGAGAGCCTCAGCAATCTGGATGTTGCTGACAGAACCGTAAACCTTGCCTTCCTCAGAAGCCTTGACAGCGATGGTGAGTTCGCCGGCAGCCTTGATGGCAGCTGCGAGAGCCTCGGCATCAGCCTTAATCTTGGCCTGCTTGCGAGCCTGCTGCTTCTGCTTCTCGGCCAACTGCTTCAACTCTGAAGGAGTAGCGAGAATAGCCTTCTTGGTAGGAATGAGATAGTTGCGGCCGTAGCCGTTCTTTACTTCTACAACGTCGTCCTTATAACCAAGGTTCTGGACGTCTTCAATCAGAATAATCTTCATTTTCGGTCTAAAATTTATCTTGGTTAAATTACTTCAACATGTCGGTCACGTATGGAAGCAGAGCTATCTGGCGTGCACGCTTTACAGCGGTAGCCACACGGCGCTGGAACTTGAGAGAAGTACCGGTGATGCGGCGGGGCAGAATCTTGCCCTGCTCGTTGAGGAACTTCTTCAGGAACTCGGGATCCTTGTAGTCGATATACTTAATACCGCTCTTCTTGAAACGGCAATACTTTTTCTTCTTGGTATCAATGGCCACTGGGGTCAGATAACGGATTTCAGATGTCTCTGCCATGATTATGCCTCCTGTGCTTTAGCCTGTTTCAGCGAGCGACGCTTAGCTGCATACGCTGCTGCATACTTTTCGTTCTTCACGGTCATGAAACGGATGACGGTGTCGATACGACGGAAATAAGTCTCGAGCTTGTTGACGATGGACGGTTCGCCATCGAACTCCACCAGGAAGTAGAAGCCAGAAGATTTCTTCTGAATGGGATAGGCAAGCTTGCGCATACCCCATGCCTCCTCGTTGACAATGGTAGCACCATTGGCTGTGAGTTCGGCCTTAACAGCTTCTACCGTTTCCTTTACCTGCTGATCAGATAAAACGGGAGTCAAAATGAAAACGGTTTCGTAGTTGTTCATAACTAACTGTTAAAATTTTGTTTTGTTATTTATAGTGTGCCGTCTGCAATTATCCGAGGATTTTCGCAAAAAGCGATGCGAAGGTGATATTTTTTTCTGAATTAACAAAACCAGGCTGTGCTTTTTTACGCTTTTTCAGCCAAAACTACCCGACTGCACCCGATTTTGTTACTTCCAAAACGCATTATACATCCTAAATCAAGACATTAGGCGCTAATCATAGGCGAGAGAATCAGGAGAACACTTTTGCGGACTTCTCATAAGGCAATAACAAGAATAACGGCCAAAAATTTGGCAGAACGGATAAAAATCCATACCTTTGCGTCGGCTGTCCGTAGAAGAGCCTGCCGATGTGGGCGGAACTCCTATGGTGAGTCAGTCACGATACCGTCACACGCAAATAAGAAGACACTATGAAAAAGACCCTCCTCACACTGCTAAGCGCAGGACTTGTGTTGACTGCCTGCCAGCAGAAGCAAGTGGCACCGGCCATACCGCAAGACAGCGAAATCGAGAAGCAGGTGGAAGACAAGCTCCGCCAGATGACGCTCGAAGAGAAAATCGGACAGATGACGCAGTTGGTTCTGGAACTCACGGCGCGCTGCGAAGCCGACCCCAACGAGCCTTATGGTAACCGTTTCACAGTGGACGAAGAGGCCACACGCAAACTCATCAAAGAGTACAAGATAGGGTCTCTACTCAACCAAATCGGCAAGCAAAGCCCCACCCCCGAACAGTGGCAGGCCATCATCGAGCCCATCCAGCGCATCAGTATGGAGGAACTCGGCATCCCGTGCCTGATAGGCCTGGACCAGAACCACGGTTCGACTTACACGGCCGGTGGCACTATCTTCCCGCAGAACGTCAATATGGGAGCCACTTTCAACCGCGACATCGTACGTCAGGCTGCGGAAGTGACAGCCTACGAGACGCGCGCCGGCAGTGTCACATGGACCTTCAACCCGACTATCGACCTGACCCGCAACAGCTGCTGGCCCCGCAACTGGGAGAACTTCGGCGAAGACCCTTATGTCAATGCCGAAATGGGCACGGCCGCCACGCTCGGATTCCAGGGCGTGGACCCCAACCACATCGACCAATATCACATCGCAGCCTGTCTGAAGCACTATATGGGCTATGGCGCCCCCGTGTCGGGCAGAGACCGCACTCCAGCCGTCATCAGTCCGGGCGACCTGCGCGAGAAGCACTTTGCCCCCTTCCTCAAGGCCGTGCGTGAAGGCCATGTGCTCAGCGTGATGGTCAACTCTAGTTCCATCAACGGCATGCCCGTACACGCCAGCTACGAATGGCTGACGAAGTGGCTGAAGGAAGACCTCAACTGGGACGGCATGATTGTGACCGACTGGGCCGATATCAATAACCTGTGGAAACGGGAGATGGTGGCCGAAAACCGCAAGGAAGCCATCGCCCTGGCCATCAATGCCGGCATCGACATGAGCATGGACCCCTACGACTCGGACTTCTGCACACTACTGAAGGAATGCGTAGAGGAAGGACTCGTTCCGATGTCCCGCATCGACGATGCTGCACGGCGCGTACTCCGCATGAAATACCGTCTCGGGCTCTTTGAACGGCCGACAGAAAAGGCTGCAGAGTACAAGGACTTTGCCACTGAGGCAAACAGCCGGATGTCGAAGGAAAGTGCCATAGAGTCGATGGTGCTGCTCAAGAACCAAAACGACATACTGCCACTCGCCACGGGCCGGAAGATATTGCTCTGCGGACCGAACGCCAACTCCATGCGCACCCTACACGGCGGATGGACCTACACCTGGCAAGGGTCGAAGGCCGAAAAGTATGAGGAACCTTACAACACCATCTATGAAGCCTTCTGCCAGAAGTTCGGCACCAGCAACATCATCTTGGAGGAAGGAGTCTCGTACAACAACAAGGGCCGGTACAAGGACGAGAAAGAGCCCCAAATAGCGAAAGCCGTCGCCGCCGCCTCACGTGCCGACATCATCGTAGCATGCATCGGTGAGAACAGCTACTGCGAGACGCCCGGCAACCTCGAAAACCTAGCCCTCAGCGAGAACCAGCGCAATCTGGTCAAAGCTTTGGCCAAAACGGGCAAGCCTATCATCCTGGTACTCAACGAAGGCCGTCCGCGACTGATAGCCGACATCGAACCGCTGGCACAGGGCATCGTAGACATTATGCTGCCCGGCAACTACGGAGGGGAAGCCCTGTCCGACCTCCTGGCCGGCGACGCCAACTTCTCGGGCCGTTTGCCATTCACTTATCCCCGCTTCCCCAACGCACTCATCACCTACGACTATAAGGTGGCTGCCGAGACAGCGACCATGGAGGGCGCTTACGACTACGGCGCAGTGGTCGACGTGCAGTGGGCTTTCGGCTATGGTCTCTCCTACACCACCTTTGCCTACAGCAACCTCAAAGCCTCAACCGAGCACTTCAAGGCCGGCGACAAGCTGACCTTCTCCGTCGATGTCACCAACACGGGCAAGAGGGCCGGCAAGGAGGCCGTCCTGCTCTTCTCGAGTGACCTCGTGGCCTCCGACACCCCTGATGTGCGCCGCCTCCGTCTGTTTGAGAAGATTTCCCTTGAACCCGGCGAAACCCACACTGTCAGTCTGACGATACCTGCCAACGACCTGGCCTTTGCCGACCACAACGGACAGTGGGTGTTGGAGAAAGGGGCATTCCGCATACAAGTCGGTGACCAGGTTCTCACCGTCACCTGCGACGAAACGCACCGCTGGGAGACGCCCAATATCGACTGAACTGCGACTGAAGACAAAAGCAAATACAGCATCTCAGCAAATACGACCCAGGCGGCAAGCCAAAGGCGAACTGCCGACAAACCGAAAGACAAGACATGACCCCAAAAGTAATCACCGAGATAACGCCCTTGACCAAACAGGACAGTTTCTATATGTTCGACCACCTCAAGGAGTCGTACGACTACCCGCTGCACAAGCATGAGGAAATCGAACTCACCTTTATGGAAAACTGCACCAATGTGCGGCGCGTGGTGGGCGACTCCATCGAGGTTTGCGGACGCTTCGACCTGGCACTCATCGGCAGCCATCTGGAGCATGCCTGGGAGCAGGTACCGGGAGAAGTGCTGCCCGACGTGGCCAACGGACACAAGGTGCGCGAACTGGTCGTGCAATTTGCACCCGACCTGCTCGACGACAACTTCCTATCTAAGTCGCAGATGTCGTCGCTGCGCCAACTGATGGACAATGCCAAGCGTGGCATCGTGTTCGGCATGCCGGTCATCATGCGCATCTACAACAAGCTCGACCAGCTCTCGGCCGAAAGTCCTGGTTTCCCCCGCGTGCTGAAACTGCTCGAGATTCTGTACCAGCTGAGCATCGAAACCGACTACCGCCTGCTGGCCACCTCATCGTTTGCCGCCGTCCCGGCAGCGACCGACAGCCGACGGGTGCAGAAAGTGGAAAACTACATCAACGAGCACTTTAAGGAAGAGATACGTCTGCAGACGATGGCCGACCTGGCCGGCATGTCACCGACGGCCTTCAGCCGCTTCTTCCGGCTCCGCACCGGACGCACCCTCTCCGACTACATTATCGACATCCGTCTGGGCTATGCAGCACGTCTGCTGGTCGACACGACGACATCGGTGGTCGAGATCTGCTTCGCCTCTGGATTCAACAACGTCTCCAACTTCAACCGTATCTTCAAGAGAAAGAAGGGTTGCTCGCCAGGCAACTTCAGAGCCACCTACCACAAGAACAAGATTACGGTCTGACAGCGTCAAATGACGGCACACCGGAGCGCGAACAAGATGTTTGCCTGCCCGTGTTGATACATTTCCGTTTCGTCTTGATACAATTTTATCCAAATTGGGCATCATATCGTCCCGACCTCTTGCAAAGGTCGGGATTTTTATCTACATTTGCCGCGGTTATACCTTTGCCAACGTCGGATGTTATAATAGTACAATGCCTATGAAAACTCTGACATTATGGTCAAAGCCACAACCCCAAGTCGAACTTCAAAAGCCCCAAGAACCTTGGAACAAAGACCCGAAAATACCCGAAGACCATGACACAAAGACACAGACTAATCTCTGTCTTGCCCGCCCTTTGTCTGGGCCTAATGTGTGCACTCCCGTCCTGTAAGCGGGAGGTTGCACAGCCCGAGTTTGTAAGGGTGCAGGACGGAAAGTTCTACATCGGCAAGAAGGAATACCGCTACATCGGCACCAACCTCTGGTACGGTGCCATACTCGGCAGCGAAGGCCGCGGCGGCAACCGCACCCGTCTCCTCCGAGAACTGGACCTGATGCAGCAAGTCGGCATCGACAACGTGCGGGTGCTGATAGGCGGCGACGGACGTGAGGGCATACCAAGCCACATCCAGCCGAAGCTGCAACTGGAGCCTGGCGTGTACAACGACACGCTCCTCGCCGGACTCGACTACCTGATGGCCGAACTCGAGAAACGACAGATGAAGGCAGTACTCTACTTCAACAATGCCTGGGAATGGAGCGGCGGATACGGCGCCTATCTCGACTGGGTCGGCTTTGAGGGCGATGTGAACAGTTCGTCGCAACCCGGTCAGACCGTCCACTTCGACCGCACACCTGTGCCGAGTCTCGAAGGATGGCAAGAGTACATGCAGTATGTCAGCAACTTTGTGGTCAACGACGAGGCCAAGGCACTGGCCCTCAACCACGTCCGCAATATGGTCAGCCGCACCAACAGCATCACGGGCCAGCCCTACACGGAGTCGACGGCCCTGATGGCCTGGGAGATTGCCAACGAGCCACGCTGCTTCGCCGACGACTCGCTACACAAGGTCGAGTTTGTCAAGTGGATAGACGAGCAGTCGGCGTTCATCAAGCAGCTCGACCCCAACCATCTGGTGACAACAGGCAGCGAGGGCTACCACGGATGCCAGGACGACATGCAGCTGTTTGAAGCCATACACACGCTGCCGTGCATCGACTATGCCTGCATCCACATCTGGCCGAACAACTGGGGCTGGCTGGGACAGTTCAACCAAAACTACGACATCGACAAGACTATCTCGACCGATGCTCCCGACCCGATAGTAGAGCGTGTCGCAGTTGCCTGCGATTCGACCCTCGCCTACATTGATGCTGCCTATCAGGTCATGGCACCTGCTGGCCGGCCCATCGTCCTGGAGGAGTTCGGGTATCCACGCGACCGTTTCCTCTTCGATGCCGGCACACCCACGCTCGGTCGCGATGCCTACTATCGGTATGTGTTCGACATCATTGCCCAGTCGGGTCAGATAGCCGGATGCAACTTCTGGGGATGGGGCGGCTTCGCCAACGTCGCCCACACCATCTGGCAGCCCTACGACGACTATGTGTGCGACCCTGCCCAAGAGGAACAGGGGCTCAACTCAGTCTTCGCTTCCGACAGCACGACGCTGCAGATTATCCGGCAGTGCTGCAAGGAACTGAAAGACTCCGGACAGGACAACTGACAAGGCCTTCGGGCAAAACGAACAAGCCAACTGGGCAACACGAACCGACCAACTGGGCAACAAAAATTTACCAACTAAGAAACAAAAATCAACCGATTAAAGAACAATACGACTATGAACAATACGACTACGGGCAATCCCGTCTACGGACATTTCGACGACGCACACCGCGAGTATGTCATCACCGACCCCGCCACCCCATTTCCCTGGATCAACTATCTGGGCAACGAAGACTTCTTCGGACTCATCTCCAACACTGCCGGAGGCTACGACTTCTACAAGGACGCCAAGTTCCGCCGCATCACACGCTACCGCTACAACGGTGTGCCGATGGACAACGGAGGCCGCTACTTCTATATCAACGACGGAGGAACAGTATGGAATCCGGGATGGAAACCCTGCAAGACCCCTCTCGACAGCTACGAGTGCCGGCATGGCATGAACTACACCCGTATCACGGGCAGCAAGAACGGTATCGAGGCATCGGTGCTCTTCTTCGTGCCGCTGCACACCTGGGCCGAGGTGCAGAAGGTGACGCTCACCAACCACAGCGGCGAGACGCGCCGGTTCAAGCTGTTCAGTTTTGCCGAGTGGTGCCTGTGGAATGCCGTGACCGACATGGAGAACTTCCAGCGCAACTGGAGTACGGGCGAAGTCGAGATAGACGGCAGCGTCATCTACCACAAGACCGAATACAAGGAGCGCCGCAACCACTATGCCTACTACAGCGTCAACGTGCCCGTACAGGGCTACGACACGGACCGCGAGACGTTCATCGGTCTGTACAACGGATTCGAGAACCCGCAATGCGTGATGGCCGGAGCTTCGGCCAACAGCGTGGCACACGGATGGAGCCCTATTGCCAGTCACTGCATCGAGGTGGAACTTGCTCCAGGCGAGTCGAAAGACTATGTCTTCCTCCTGGGATATGTAGAGAACAAGCAGGACGAGAAGTTCTCGGACGAGGACATCGCCCGCAAGAAGGCCGGCACACTGATTACCAGTCAGGAGAGCGACCACACGCTGGTCAACAAGGAAAAGGCGCAAGCCGTCATCCAAAGGTTCAGCACCGTCGAGGCCGTTGACCAGGCCTTTGCCGAACTGAACCGGCTCTGGGACGACCTGCTCGGCAAGTACACGCTGCAATCGGGCGACGAACGCCTGGACCGCATGGTCAACATCTGGAACCAGTACCAGTGCATGATTACGTTCTGCTTCTCGCGCAGCGCTTCCTTCTTCGAGAGCGGCATAGGACGCGGCATGGGCTTCCGTGACTCCAATCAGGACCTGGTCGGCTTTGTCCACCAGATACCGAGCCGTGCCCGACAGCGCATCATCGACATCGCTTCCACACAGTTCCCTGACGGCGGTTGCTACCACCAGTACCAGCCACTCACCAAACGCGGCAACAACGACATCGGCGGCGGTTTCAACGACGACCCGATGTGGCTGATATTCGGCACCGTGGCCTACATCAAGGAGACGGGCGACTTCTCGATTCTCAACGAACTCGTGCCGTGGGACAATGTGCCGGGCAGCGAGGTATCGCTCTTCGAGCACCTGCGCATCTCCTTCGACCATGTCGTGAAGAACCTTGGCCCGCATCGTCTGCCGCTCATCGGACGTGCCGACTGGAACGACTGCCTCAACCTCAACTGCTTCAGCTGGGACCCGGACGAGAGTTTCCAGACAACCGAAAACAAGACCGAAGGAAGCAAGGCCGAGTCGCTGATGATAGCCGGTCTGTTTGTCTTCTGCGGCCGGCAGTTTGCCGAGCTTTGCCAATACCTGGGCAAGACCGCCGAGCAGCAACGTGCCGAACAGAGCATTGCCGAGATGTGCGATGCCGTCAAGAAGTACGGTTGGGACGGAGAGTGGTATCTGCGCGCCTACGACTACTTCGGCCACAAAATCGGATCACACGAGAACGAAGAGGGCAAGATCTTCATCGAGAGCCAGGGCTGGTGCACGATGGCCGGCATCGGTCTGGAAGAAGGAATGGTCGACAAAGCCCTCGACAGCTGCAAGAAGTACCTCGACAGCGAACACGGCATGGTGCTCAACAACCCCGCCTACACCGTCTATCACGACGAGATGGGCGAAATCTCGAGCTATCCGGCCGGATACAAGGAGAATGCCGGTATCTTCTGCCACAACAACCCGTGGGTCATCATCGGCGATACCGTGGCCGGTCGTGGCAACGATGCCTGGACACTCTACACCAAGATTTGCCCGGCCTGGATTACGGACCAGCGGCTGCACAAGGTGGAGCCTTATGTCTACAGCCAAATGGTGGCCGGCAAGGACGCCGCCCGTCCCGGCGAAGGCAAGAACTCATGGCTGACGGGCACAGCAGCCTGGAACTGGTACACCATCACGCAGTTTATACTGGGCATCCGGCCCACCTACGACGGACTCGAGATAGACCCTTGTCTGCCGAGCACCATGCGGGAGTACTCCGTACGCCGCGTACTGCGCGATGCCGTCCTGCAGATTAACGTCCACAATCCGGAGGGACACGAAAAGGGCGTCAAGAGCATCACCGTCGACGGCCAGCCCATACAGGGCAACCGGATTAAGGTTTCGTCAGGCCCGCATACGGTCGACGTCTATATGTAAGGCCCGCACGCCCCATTGTAAAGGTCCGTTCACACTGAAAAACGCATCACAACAAAATGTCGACATCACAACATACAACAGTCCAGCCATCCCCGGCGTTCGAGCAACGCCGACAGGCTGTCATCACCGAATACGAAGCCCTCATCAATCGCGACAACCAGCCGGCCGGTCTCGGCAACGGGGTCTGCCTCCGCTGGAAGAACCCCGTAGTGACGGCAGCACACTTGCCTCTGGAGTGGCGCTACGACATGAATCCCGACACCAACCCGTACTTTATGGAGCGCATCGGCGTCGAGGGGGCTTTCAATGCCGGTGCTATCCTGTATCACGGACGCTACTGTATGGTCGTCCGCGTGGAGGGTGCCGACCGCAAGTCGTTCTTTGCCGTAGCCGAATCGCCCAACGGCACGAACCGGTTCCGCTTTTGGCCCCGCCCCGTCACCATGCCGGAGTTTACGGCCGACAATCCCTACTACAAGGGGCGTGAGGACGGTCGCGACACACGTCCCGCCACCAACGTCTACGACATGCGTCTTACGGTCCACGAGGACGGCTGGATATACGGTCTCTTCTGCGTAGAGCGGCACGACGACAGCCAACCCGGCGACCTCTCGGCCGCCACGGCCACTTGCGGCATAGCCCGCACCCACGACCTGGTCAACTGGGACCGGCTGCCCGACCTCAAGTCCGACTCTCAGCAGCGCAATGTCGTCCTGCACCCCGAACTGGTAAACGGCAAGTATGCACTCTACACCCGACCGCAAGACGGATTTATCGACGCCGGTTCGGGCGGCGGCATCGGCTGGGCACTCGTCGACGACATCACCCATGCCGAGGTGCGTGAGCAGCAGATCATCAGTGCACGCAACTACCACACCATCATGGAGGTAAAAAACGGCGAAGGTCCGCATCCGCTCAAGACCCCACAGGGGTGGCTGCACATCGCCCACGGCGTGCGTGGCTGCGCCAGCGGCCTGCGCTATGTATTGTATATGTATATGACGGCACTCGACGACCCGACACGTGTCATCGCCACTCCCGGCGGCAGTTTTATGACCCCGCAAGGGCCAGAGTATGTGGGCGACGTCATGAACGTTCTCTTCTGTAATGGCTGGATTGCCGAGGGTGGCGAAGGCTCGAATGGCGGACTCCAGCCGGGAGGTGCGATGCATGCGCCCGGCGATAGGGTGCTGATTTACTATGCCTCGTCCGACACACGCATGCACGTGGCCACCTCTACCGTCGGACAGTTGGTCGACTACTGTATGCACACGCCTGCCGACAGGCTTCGGACAGGTTTGTCGGTCGAGACCATCAACGCCCTCATCGACCGCAACGAGAGTTTCGGTCAAGGAAACAAAGAACAATGACACACGTAATATTATGGCAAACACACAAGAAAAAATCAGCCTAAAGGAAAAGATAGGCTATGCACTGGGCGATGCCGCTGCAGGCGGCATCACATGGAAGATTATGTCCATCGCCTTCCCCCTGTTTTTCACCAATGTCTTCGGTCTCACCTTCGCCGATGCGGCAGCCCTGATGCTCATCGCCCGTATGTTTGATGTTGTGACCGACCCGCTCGTTGGCGCCCTTGCCGACCGCACACAGTCCCGCTGGGGCACCTATCGGCCTTGGATCATCTTCTGCGCCATCCCCTTTGGTCTCGTCTTCGCGCTGCTGCTCTACACGCCCGACTTCGGTCCGACGGGCAAGCGCGTCTATGCCTACGTCCTCTATCTGCTCATGATGGCCGTCTACACGATGGTCAATGTGCCCTACGGCTCCTTGCTCGGCGTGATGACCGACAACGATGACGAGAAGAACCAGTTCTCGTCCTATCGCATGGTCGGCGCCTACGCCATGGGCTTCATCACCCTGCTGTCGTTCCCGTATCTGCAGAAACTGGTCGGTGGCACCGATGCCCACCAGTATGCCGTCCTCGGTGCCGTGTTCGGCATCCTGGCTGCCGTCATGACCTTGGCCTGCGGACTGCTCACCAAGGAAAGACTCAAACCCGTACGTGCCGAGAGCTTCTCGTTCCGTCAGTTTGTCGACCTGGTGCGCAACAAACCATGGGCCTACCTCACCTGTATCGGCATCTGCACCAATTTCTTCAACGGATTCCGCTATGCCGTGGCCGGCTATCTCATCGCCTACTGTCTGGGCGGCGACATCACCGTCGGCGGACTCATCATCAACTACACCGTGCTAATGGCCTTCGGTGAGGTGACTTGTATGATATTCGGAGGACTTTCTCCCAAGTTTGCCGCTATCATCGGCTCCAAGCGCAAGGCATTCATCGCCTCGGCGCTCATCTGCCTCGTCTTCTCCGTGGCCTTCTTCTTCGTTCCGATGGACCCGTCCTATATTTGGGTGATGGTCGGTCTCGTTGTCCTCACCTCGGCCGGTGTCGGACTCTACTCGCCGCTGCTTTGGTCGATGTACGCCGATGTCGCCGACTACGCCACACAGAAGAACGGCACCTCGTCGACGGGTCTGATCTTTTCGACCGGCACTATGGCGCAGAAGTTGGGCGGAGCCATCTCCGGTTCGCTCATCGCCCTCTTCCTCGGCCTGGCCGGCGCACGGATGATACCCGACGAATTCGGCAACTCGGTCATCGACCCTGCCTCTGTCACCGACACGGTATTGACGATGGTCTGGTCGCTGTTCTCGCTCATCCCGGCAGGCATCGCACTCATCATGGGCATCCTGGCTTGGTTCTATCCGCTGAAGAAATGACCTTTGGCCTCAATGTTATTTTGACCTCATAAAACGTACCTTTGACCCCCACCGAGACAAATATGGAAACCAAGAACATCATCCTGAGAGAATGGCGACGTGCCGCGCAGATGGAGCTGGAAGGCAATATCCTCCCGTTTTGGCTGCGGCTGGAAGACCCCGTAGGCGGAGGCTTCTACGGACAAGTGAGCGGCACCGGTATGCTCAACCGCAATGCCTTGCGCGGAGGCATCCTCTATGCACGCATCCTGTGGGCGTTCTCGGCAGCCTACCGTTTCTCGCCACAGGTCAGCTACCTTGAGGCTGCCCACCGTGCGTTCCGCTACATTGAGCAGCATTTCGTCGACCCCGAGTACGGAGGCACCTATTGGTCGGTCAAACCCAACGGCCAGCCGCACAGCACCCGCAAGCAGTTCTACGACCTGGCTTTCAACATCTATGCCCTAGCCGAGTACTTCATGGCCACGGCCAATGAGAAAGCCCTCAAGCTGGCCATCAGCCTCTATCACGACATCGAGCAGCACAGCATCGATCCCGCTTATGGCGGCTATATCGAGGCCACGGGCCGCGACTGGTCGCAGATAGCCGACATGCGCCTGTCCCCGCTTGACGCCAACTATCCCAAGTCGCAAAACACGCACCTGCACATCCTCGAGGCGTACACCAACCTGTATCGGGTGTGGCCGTCCGAACAGTTACGCAAGTCGCTCCGCAACCTGATAGACATCTTCCGCCGTCGCATTGTAGACCTCGAAACCGACCATCTGAACCTCTTCTTCACGATGGAATGGATGCCCGGCGGTGACCGCATCGAGAGCTACGGGCACGACATCGAATTCACCTGGCTGCTCACCGAAGCCGCCGAGGTGCTGTGCGATCCCGAGGTCACACGTCGCGCCCTCAAGCTTGTCGACCGCGTCGCCGTAGCCAGCCGCAAGGGACTGAATTCCGACGGGTCCATGAACCACGAGGGCAACGTCACCCAGGGCACTGTCGACACCGACCGTCACTGGTGGGTACAGGCCGAGACGGTCATCGGTTTCCTCAACCACTATCAGCTCTTCGGCGACGAGGAGTCGCTCGACCAGTCGTACAACTGTAGCCAGTACATCAAGCGCTGCATCGTAGACCATACGGGCGGCGAATGGTACTGGAGCCGCAATGCACAAGGCCAGGTCAACACGAAAGACGACAAGGCGGGCTTCTGGAAGTGCCCTTACCACAACTCGCGCATGTGCCTGGAAATTCTGAGCCGCATCACGCCCGACGGTGACATCAAACGACCGACCATCCTGACCGGAGTGCTGGACTGAAACTATAGACAAAGACTATGGACTGGAAAGAGATGTTGGCCTCGACCCTCACGGACGAGGAACGGGCCGAAGCGGCTGCAGCCAATGCCGCAGATGCCGCTGCACAGACTGCAGCAGACCGTGAGAAGGGACGTCTTGGCACCTTGCGGCTGAGCTACGAAAAGGCGGGGCGCAAGGGAAAGCCCTGCACCATCGTATCGGAGTTTCAGGGCACGGACGAGGAACTCGTGCGACTCAGGAAACTGCTGCAACAGCGGCTGGCATGCGGAGGCAGCCACTGCTGGAACAGCGAGGAACCCTTCGACGGACAAATACTACTGCAAGGCGACTGCCGGCAGAAAGCTGCCGAAATACTGCGCCACGAAGGCTACAAAACCAAAGGCTAAACGGAAGATTACGGCCGGAAATTTGCTTATCCCGATTTTTAGCCGTACCTTTGCCCCCAATGAAACTGACAAAAAACAAAAAAGTGCTCACGGTGACAGCCGTCGTCATCGTCGTGTTGTTAGCTGTGACGGGGATTATAGGCTATTGTGCTTATGACCGCATGTGCCGACAGTCCTGGATACAACGGGACTGCACTCTGTATGTGCGCCACAACGCCACAAGAGCCGATATCCTGACCCAACTGGCCGACATGGCCGGAGCCGACACCGGTTTCATGTGGCTGGATATTGCCTCACAGATGCTGCAGCACAACCCTAAAGCTGCAAAAGCGGACCTCACCCACCGGGACATCAGCGGAGCCTACCGCTTTGCACAAGGCACACCACTCATGACCGTCCTGAAGCGGCTGTACCGACACCAGCAAGACCCTGTCCGCCTGACCTTCATCGGCACGCGCACGCTCCCCGAACTGGCCGGCCGATTGGCCCTGCGTCTTGAGGCCGACTCAACGAGCCTGCTGAGCGCCATGTACGACCCTACATTCCTGGCCGCATGCGGTTGTGACTCGAACCGGGTGGCTTGTTATCTCTTGCCCGACACCTACGAGGTCTACTGGAACGTCTCTCCCACCGACCTGATGCAGCGACTGCTGGCTGAATACCGCCGCTTTTGGACAGACGAAAGAAAGGCCCGGGCTGACAGTCTCGGACTCACCCCAGAGGAAGTTAGCATCATCTGTAGCATTGCAGAGGAGGAAACGGCCAACCGACGGGAGCGCGGCACCGTGGCCCGTCTCTACTGGAATCGTCTGCAAAAGGGGATGCCTCTGCAGGCCGACCCTACGGTCAAGTATGCCGTCGGCGACTTTACCCTGCGCCGCATCACACACGACCACCTCAAGACCGAATCGCCCTACAACACCTACCTCCACCCCGGACTGCCGCCCGGCCCCATCCGCGTGGTGGACAAGGCCACAATCGACACCTTCCTGGCCTGCCCTCCGCACCGTTGGCTCTACATGTGCGCCAAAGAGGACTTCTGCGGCCTGCACAACTTCGCCGCCACTTTGACCGAACACAACCGCAATGCTGCCCGCTACCACAAGGCTCTGAAGGCAAAGGGTGTGAACAACAAGGAGTGAAATACAATCATTCGTATCGGCAAAGACAATTGTTCGTATCGGCCTGAACAAACGTTCGTAAAGGCTTAGACAATTGTTTGTATAGGCCCGAACAATTAATTGTATGGGGCTAAACAATTAATTGTATAGAGCAAAACAAAGCTATGTTTTGGCCGGCAACACAAGATTCATGCAATACGCCCTTCCTATGGAGACAATCTATAGGAAGGGCGTTCAACTTCAGTGGGCAAACTGCAGGTCTGTGCCGGGTTGGGTCCGGGCAGCCTCGACAAAGGCAGGACCGGCAGAGACAGGGCCGTCGACGAACTCGGGGATGTTGTACGACTTCATGAGACGAAGGTCGTGGAGGGCATCTTCCTGTGGGAGCGGTGTAGGCTTGCTGCAATGTCCGATGGAGTCGACATGGGCCAGATAGAGCCGCGTGTAGAGTCCGTCGTCACGACGCGTGCTGATGACCACCCAGCGGCTATTGCTGCTCCACGAGTGATAGCTCTCGGTCTCGGGACTGCAGAGGGCGCTGACATCTACGTCCCGGCCCGTGCGCAGGTCCGTCATGCGCAGGTCCGCATCGCGATGCCAGATGGAGAAGTTGCCGTAGCTGGAATGGGTATAGAGCAGATAGTGTCCGTCGGGAGAAACACGGGGGAAGGAGATGCTTCCGCCCTGTGCGGTGGCATCGTAAAGCGTGTCGACCTGTTGGCCAAAGGCATCCGAATAGCGCCCTGCCATGGCTGCGTCCGGGTCGAAAGCGATGCGGCACAGGGAGTAGTGCACAGAGTCGTACTGCTCCGGCATCGGCACACTGTCCGCCGAACAGAAATAGATGGCACGGTCGTCGGGAGCAAAGACCGGAAACGTCTCGAACGCAGCCCGTGACTGAAGCCGTGTACAAGAGAAAATGCAGTGTCGCTCCACATCGTAGACAACGACATCCGAGGCCAGGTCAAAGACCTCAACACGATTGCGGTCGGTACTGTGAAAGCCCTGCTTGGTGCTGTTGGTCGAGAAGGCCACGAAACGGCCCGACTGGCTCCACGATGGATAGACCAAAGCCGAGATGGTCTCCGGAGTCTTGGTGTTGAGCCGTTCGACCTGACCGTCACGCAGCACGTAGGTGCCGCCATAATCCCGGCGCATGTGCAGCAGCATCGTCTGCGGACTGTAGCAGTGGAAGCTATGGCAGTTCATGCATGTACTCCCGCTCCAGTTGTTGTCCAGGAAGGCAGTCTCGTCGTATGTCTCCAGATTGCGCTGACAGAGCTGTATCTTATGCCATATCTCGTGGCCCGGTTCGATGAGGCGGTAGGCCAGATAGGGGTTGATGCTGTCGGCCGAGACATATATGCAAAACGGGTCATACTCCACCCACCGTCCGGCTTGCCGGCCCTGTATCCGCACCATGACAGTATCCGAAGCCGCACAAAGCCGGTGCCAGTCCTCCAGGCCGATGGCGATGCCGTTGCTTCCGCTGGTCTGCACACACTGCTCGCTGCCGGCGGCAAAGACAGCCTGCACGCAATCTAACAGGCAACTGTCGGGCAACGTGAAGCGGGGCGGCGCCAGATTGCAAGGTACCGTCACTCCGGTGTAGTCCGGCCAGACGGGAGCCGGCCGATGCAGCGGTTCTGCCTGCTGCACGTGCGCCGAGCAGGCACCGAGAAGACAGAGGGCCGGTAAGAATAAAGAGACGGGCAAAAAGGACTTACGATTACTGCACATGATATATTCGTTTGAGGGCCTCAAGATATTGGGCCGAGACCGTATGCCCGGGATTGGACTGCACTATCTGTTCGAGGTCGTAGGCAAGACTCTGCACGCTCGGGAAGCCGTTCTCCATCGGAATGCACCGGCGTTTCGGCCCGAGGACGGGGTCGGCGCAGACTGCAGCTTCGTCCCATAAATAGCGACGGTACTGACGCGCCCAGTCGCGGTAGAAGAGCGTCTGCTCCAGCCAGCGCAGATACTTGTCGGCCACTGCATACTCGCCGTATACGATATTCGTCAGGACAAGGCGCTGCAGCATGCGGGGCGAGAAGTTGTCCATCTTCTCGTTGGCCTCAAAGGCATACATGCGCGACATGGCCACCTCGCCCATCGACCAAAATATTTCGGCCAAATGACCGGCCACATAGGGCGACTCGATGTTGAGCACCACGAGACTGCTGACATCGCGGCAAGGGTGGTCGAAGAGATGCTGCGGCAACTGTCCGCGCTCCGCCCATGCCTGGTTGAGGACATTTTGCTCGAGGAGATTGCCCACCTCGTGGGTCTTGTAGTAGTCGGTGACCGCCGACCACTGCCCGTGATACGACAGGCACATCACCGTCCGGTACTGGCTGTCTGGAGCCGGTGCGGAGAACGTCCCGTTGGCGGTCAAGGTGCCGGCCAAGGCGATGAGCCACGTGCAGATAGTAGCCAGCCACAGCCGCACCTTGCGGCGCAGCAGCCAGCCCATTAGGGCGGCAACCAGCACACACGCCACCGAAAGGGGAACGGCCAGCGTCCAGGTGGAGTGGGCGAACTGCATCAGAAAACTGTCGAGCAAAGACAAAAGTCCCTCGCTTTGGCAGATGTACGTCACCCAGTGCCAGTCCCAATAGAACGTCCGCCACTGCTCCGCATAACACGCCGAGAGCGGCAGTCCGTAGCCCAGGACGGTGACAGACAAGGCGTAAAGGGCCGCTATCAAAGCGGCGTACAGGAGGATGTGCCTCCTAATGCTGGCTTTCCTGCTCATGCTCCTCGGTTTTATTGTCTTTGGCCAAATGCTCGTCCATATAAGCCGTCGGCGTGGTGCCGTACAGTTCCTTGAAGGCCGTAGCGAAGTTGCCCGGGTTGGAGAATCCGACCATATCGGCCACCTCCGAGACGGAGACCTTCTTCTGCGAAAGCAGTTCGGCGGCCTTGGTCAGACGGATGTTGCGGATAAAGTCGCGTGCCGACTGGTTGGTCAGTTCCTTCAGTTTGCGGTAGAGATGCACACGGCTCATGCCCACCTCGCCGGCTATCATCTCGGTCGTCAGGTTGGGGTTGCTCAGGTTCTGGTTGACGACCTTCATGATGCGTGCCATCAGCCTTTCGTCGGGCGACTTGGCTTCAGGCACCTGCACCTGACCGACAGGCATCTGCTGTCCGCTGTAGGTATTGCGTAGGCGGGTGCGGCTCTCCAGCAGGTTCTTGACCGTCTTGCGCAGCACTTCGATGCTGAACGGCTTGGTCATAAAGGCGTCGGCTCCGAGGTCGAGACTCTCCAGTCGGCTGTCTTCGTCCGACTTGGCCGTGAGCAGTATGACCGGGATATGATTGAGGCGCACATTGGAGCGTATCTTGCGGCACAGCTCGAAGCCGTCCATCACGGGCATCATCACGTCGGATATCAGCAAGTCGGGCGTGTGATGTATGATGTAGTCGTAAGCCTCGCGGCCATCCCGGCACTCCACGACACGGCAATAAGCCGACAACTCCTGCGTCACATAGTGACGTATCTCGTCATCGTCTTCGGCCAGGACCACAGTGTGCTGACACTGCGGACTGGCAGCATGCGGCTCGGAGTCGTCGACGAAGACCTCTGGATTGACCTGCAGGACCTCGGGATGGACTACCATCTGCGCCGTCACCGTACGGTCGGACATCTCCGACGGCTTGAGGTGCGCGAGGCCTAGTGGCAGGACGACCACAAAGCGCGTGCCGGGTCCGTCGGGATTGTCCGTCACCTCAATAGTGCCGTGATGCAACTTGACCAACGATGCCGTCAGGTGCAGGCCGATGCCCGTACCGCTCTTGCCTGACGAGGTGGACCGCACCTGATAGAAACGCTCGAAGACCCGCGGCTTCTCGTCGTCGGGGATTCCCTCGCCCGTATCCGTAACCGTCATCACAAAGCGGCCCTCTGGATAGCGCTCCGTCGGCGTATCCTGGCTGAGTGCAACCTCTATACGACCCTCGTGGGGCGTGTACTTGAAGGCATTGGACAGCAGGTTAATCAGAATCTTGTCAAAGTTGGACGTATCGACCCACAGCTTGAGTCCGTCGTCGACATGACTCGCCAGCGAAAGCTTCACGCCACGCACATCGGCCACATCGGTCATCGAGTCGCACACCTCGCGGACATAAGGCACAATATCGATCTCGCTACAGTACAGCCGTATCTGCTTCTTGTCGAGTTTGCGCAGGTCCATCAACTGATTGACGAGTCCCACGATGCGGTCGGCATTGCGCTCCATGGTATGATAGGAATGCTGGCGGTCCTGATCCGGGTCGGACGCAATCAGTTTCTGCAGCGGGGATACAATCATCGTCATCGGAGTCCGTATCTCGTGCGCAATGTTCATAAACATCTGCAGCTTGGCTTCGTTGATGGCCTGCGTCTGCACATGGCGCGCCAACTTGGCCCGCACGGCCCGGCGATGCCTGATCTGCAGCACGCCCATGCAGGCGATGACCACAAGCAGCAGCACGATGATGGAGATGACATACCACTGCCGGTACCAGGGATACGATATGCTGAAGGCATAGGTCTTGACCTCCGAACCGATGCCGGCCAGCGTGGCCCTGTAGCGGAACACATGCCGGCCCGGGGCGATGTGACTGAACGACACCTGGTTGTGTCCCTGCGGCAAGGACACCCACGGGTCTTTGTCGAGCGAATAGCTGTAGACGGCATGTCGGGTCTGGTCGATGGGCAGCGTTGCCATCTCAAAGCTGAAGCTGTTGTCGTCGAACTCCTTGCGCTGTCGTTCACGCACATACCTGCTGCCGGCCGTAATGCCGACAATGCGCACGTCGCACTTCTTACCCTCCAGGTCGACCTCACGCGGGTCGAAGCAAGTGATGCCGGCCGTACCGCCGAACCAGAAGCAACCGCGGTCGTCACGCATCGAGACATTCTTGTAGAACTCATTGCTCTGGAGTCCGTCGTGCACCGTGTAGTTGGTAAACGTACCGCGCATCTCGTTGAAACACGAGATGCCTGCGTTGGACGAAATCCACAGCAATCCACCCGCATCGCACTGGGCTGCATAAAGGAGGTTGCTCGGCAGACCGTCGGCTGTCGTATAGCGCGAGTACTGACGGCTGTTGATGTCGAAGATAATCAGGCCCTGAGTAGTACAGAGAGCCAGTCGTCCGCTCGTGTAGGGCGTTATGGCGAATATGATGTACTTGCCCAGGAACTGCTTCGGCTGCTGCGAGAGGTCGTCGGTGTCTATCTCCGTCAGTCCCGTGAACGAACCGGCATAGAGTTTGTGCCGCATCTGATTGAAATAGAGGCAACTAATCCAGTGGCACGAGTCGCTGCGGAAAGGCTGGAGTCCAGTACGCAACCGCTCGTTGAAATAATAGAGTCCTGACCCCATCGTGGCAATCCAGACCCGACCGTTCTGGTCCTCCGAGAAGTCGTAGACATTGGAATTCTTGTCCTTGTGTTCGAACGACAACTTGGTCATACGCCCCGTCTTGGGGTCTATCCATCCGTATCCCTGGGCGTAGCTCCCGTACCACAACCGGTGACGTGAGTCCTCAAAAATCCGGACGAGCGAAGACGGCATGGGCGGCGACGGGAAGTGCCGCTGCTGATGGCCCTCACGGTCGATGGCATAGAGACCGCCATTGTCTGTCGTCACCCAAATCAGGTGGTCGGACGACTGGAAGATGCTGGTCACGCACTTGTCGCCGATGCAGTCGCGCGTCGAGGAGTTGACGCCCATGTACTTGAACGGCTGTGGCGTCTGCGGCACCATCATAACGCCCTTCTGATAGAGAGCAAGCCAGATGACGCGGTTGTGGTCGATACAGGCAGCGTGGACCTTTTGCGTACTGGACTCGATGCGGCCGTCGGCAAAGTCGTAGTTGGAGATAGCACCCGTACGCAGGTCGTAGACCTTGAGGCCTTCGTTGTCGGTAGCAAGGAGCAGATGATTGTCATCGAGGTCTATGATGTCGCATATCAAGAAGCGGCCGTCCGACCGGTCAACGCGTTCGAAGCGGTCAGTGACAGAGTTGTAGCGGTAGAACCCCGGCTGCTGTCCACCGGCATAGAGCACACCGTCGCTGGCCGGAAAGAGATTGTCGAAGGGCACGTTCTTGCTGTCTTGTGTAAAACGGACGAGCGCACCGTCGACATCCAGTCTATACAAGGCCTCCATGCGGCGGTTGGCCCAAAGCCGACCGTTGTGGTCTTCGACAATCGTCTCCGTGTAGTCAATCTGATCCGTGAACGAGTTGGGATAGAGCACAGGGGTGCCGTCCGGCGCAATGCGGGCACAACACGGAGTATTGCCGCTCAGCCAGTACTCGCCGTTGGGCCGCTCGATAATCTTGTTGATGTCGCCGCTCTCGCCTCCCGAATTCTCAAACACGGCCAGCACGGAGAAGTCGTCCGTATCCGGACGATAGACCTGCAGTCCGCGGCGCGTGCCTATCAGCAGACGACCCTTGGAGTCGACATACAGCGTGCGGACGTAGTTGTCCTGCAGCGAGTGGGCATCGCCCTCCACCGACTGATAGGTCGTAAACTTAGAACCGTCGAAGCGGCAAAGCCCATACTCGGTAGCGACCCAGATCATCATGTCCGAGTCCTCGATGATGTCATTGACCAACGTGTTGGGCAAGGCATCGTCGGCCGTAAATAAGCGGCAGTATTGGGAATAGCATTGCTGCACTCCCCCGACCAGCAGAAAAAAAGCGATAAAAAGCGTTCGGGCTATCTGTCTTATTCCGACCCGTCCCGAACGCAATACTTGTGTGTATTGTAATTTCATTGTATTAGACTCCAGGTTTAATCTTTCATTTTGAAGTGGGACAAAGTTAAGGAGTTTTTTTGTTACATCCAACGTTTCCTGACTTCGTCACTTTTCCGTGCCATCACATGGCACACATTGAAAATCAATGC
>CAVGQN010000011.1:0-61040 GCA_963631395.1 bacterium | reverse complement strand
ATCCATGGCGGCAAAGTTACTAACTTTTTTGATTCCTAGAGTAAGTTACCCACACAAAACAATACAGTCCCGAATTTTCACTTGCGAAACTTCAGTTATTGATTCAAAAATAGCAGTTATGAGAAAGAAAATTTTAATTATGGGAGCTACAGGGAATGTGGGTTCTTATTTGTTAAAGTATGCGTTGGAGTATTTCGATAGCAACGAGTATGAAATTGTCGCAAGCGGAAGAAGACAAACTGATTTTTTTACTAAACGTGGAATAGAGTATTACTCTGTCGATATTACGAAAGAAGAAGATTTCTCAAAATTGCCGACGGATAATGTGTATGCAGTGATGCTATTATCTGCTCAAATTCCTTCTTATATGCAAGGATACGAGCCTAAGAAGTATATAGATTCAATTATAGATGGTGGGTATAATGTCTTGGAGTATTGTAGAAAGAATCATGTAGACAGATTGTTATACACCCAAACGGTTTTTGATGTGTCTTTATATCCACATGAACAAGTGTTGTCTCCTTATGCAAGGCCTTGTTTTAGTTATACTGGAGATCATGCCGTATATGTAATTTCGAAAAATACAATGCTTGAACTTATAGAGCATTATCATCAAGAGTACGGATTGAAGAAATTTATATTCCGACTGCCCACAATATATAGTTACAGTCCATATCCTTATTACTTTCCACAAGGAATCAAGACAAAACGCCCGGTCTATCAAATGATAGAAAGGGCGATGAATAGTGAGCCAATAGAGATTTGGGGAGATAAAAATTATGCAAAGGATATGGTGCATGTCTACGATTTTAGTCAGATGCTATGTAAGGCTGTCGAGGTTGATAGACAAGAGGGTTTTTATAATGTCGGTACAGGAATACCTATTACAATTGAAGAACAAATAAAGACAATAGTTGAGGTGTTCTCACCCAAAGAAAATCCTTCTCAGATTCTTTATCGTCCCGACAAAGTTTGTGGCGGCGGTTTCTTGATGGATATAACAAATGCGAAGGAGGAGTTGGGATATGAACCTAAATATGATTGTCGTGCGCTATTTGAGGACTATAAGAAAGAGATGGAATGTAAGCGATTCGCAGAATTGAGAATTGTAGAATAGTTATCAAAAAACGCAGATATCTGAGATGGTCATCACAGATATCTGCGTTTCCCATTGAAGATGTCTGCGTAGCCCATCGTAGATGCATGCACAAAACTCTTGAATGTTGGCCAAAAATCTCGGTTTGGTGCAAAATAAGGCTCTCAAAAATCTCGGTTTGGTGCAAAATGGTGTGTTGAAAAACCTCGTTTTGGTGCAAAATGTCAAGTAAAATGGACTGTTTTACAGATTATTATGTATATTTGCAGCACCAAAACATAATAAACGTATGAAAAGAAAGATATATGATGAGCTCTTGAAATGGAAGAAGGAAGAGCAGGGAGCTGTAGCACTCCTTGTTGAAGGGGCTCGTCGTGTTGGAAAAAGCTATATCGTTGAGGAATTCGCCAAAAACGAGTACAAATCGTATATACTTGTTGATTTTGCACATATCAGTAAGTCAATGCAGAGCGTCTTCGATGAATATCTGAACGAGACTGACACGTTCCTGATGTTTCTGCAAAATGTGGCTGGCGTACAACTTTATAAGAGAGACTCATTGATTATCTTTGATGAGGTTCAGAAGTCCCCAAAGGCCCGGCAGGCGATTAAACATCTTGTCGCAGACGGACGTTATGACTATATTGAGACAGGCTCTTTGGTTAGCATAAACGAGAATACTCAAGGAATTCTTTTGCCTTCAGAAGAACGTCCTATTCAGATGAATCCGATGGACTTTGAGGAATTCCTTTGGGCTTTGGGAGATGAGATGACTTGGCCGTTTATTAAAAATTGTTTTGCCAAGAAGATTCCCATGGGGCCTATGCATAGGAAAGTAATGACACTGTTCCGTCAATATCTTATTGTCGGAGGTATGCCTCAGGCAGTTGCCAAGTTCGTGGAAACACAAAATTTTCAAAAGGTAGATGTGGTGAAGCGCGATATTCTCTCCTTGTATCGCAAAAGCATAGACAAGCATGTCAAGGGTTATACAGAAAAGGTGAAGGCTGTATGGGATCAGATACCAGGAGAGTTACAGAAACATGAAAAGAGATTCCGCTTGGGAAGCATTGAGCAAGGAGCCCGTTTCAGGAACTATGAATCTTCATTCTTGTGGCTTATGGATGCTAAACTCGTGAATACCTGCTACAATGTAACGGAGCCGCAGGTGGGAATGAGACTAAAGCGAGACGACCTGACATTCAAGTGCTATATGGGCGATACGGGGCTTTTGATTTCACATGCATTCGATGAGAAACTGATTCAAGGTGAGGAACTTTATCAAAAACTGATGTTAGACAAACTTGAAATCAACGGAGGTATGTTGGTAGAGAATATTGTGGCTCAAATGCTTAAGGCCAGCGGACATTCGCTGTATTTCTATAGTAAAAATTCTGATGTGGCGGAAGAACGTATGGAGGTTGATTTTCTAGTGGAGAAGGCAACCCTTACCAATGCTCACAATATCTGTCCTGTTGAAGTCAAGTCCGGGAAAAATTACACCTTTTCATCGATTGAAAAGTTCGTAAATAAATTCTCTGAGCAAGTTCATCTGCCGTATATTATTCATTGTATGGATTACAAGGAAGAGAATGGTTATCAGTTCCTTCCAATTTATATGACACCCTTGCTATAGCCGGCTGTTCAGATTTTGTTTTTTCCTTCGCGCTTCATGCTTGAGAGCATGCCGCAGGCGGCGTAGATGTCTTCGCCTCGGGAGGCGCGGATGGTGGCGGTGAGACCGTGATTGTTGAGGATGTCGCGGAACCGCTCCATCTGCTGCGGGTCTGAGGTCTGTAGGTCTACGCCCGGGATGGCGTGAAAGCGGATTAGGTTGACCTTGCAGTCCAGTCCGCTGAGAAGACGGACGAGGGCGCGGGCATGGGCCGGCGTGTCGTTCAACCCCTTGAAAACGATGTATTCGAAGGTGAGGTGACGCTGGTGGCTCCAGTCGTACTGATGGAGCAGGGCGAGCACATCAGCGATGGGATAGGCCTTTTGTACGGGCATCAACTGGCTGCGTTCCTCTTCGAATGGCGTATGGATGGAGATTGCCAAATGGCATTGACTCTGTGCAAGAAATTCCGGCAAGTGCTGCATTTGCCCGACAGTGGAGAGTTTGGCCTCTTATCGTCACAAATTTCCATCACTTACCGATGCAGACCGCTTCCTTTTAGAAGAAAAATAAGGCGCTAGGATAAAAAATCATCAAAAAAAGAGAGCGTATAAGATATTTTCCATATCTTTGCAGAGTCCGTTGCAAAATCCTTGCAGCCTAATACGATAAACAATTTATACTCAACGCTCTTAGGTACTCTCAATACAAGATGCACAAGCAGATCGCGAGATTGAGTATGATGAAACTTCGGCTGTGTGGTTTTATTAGTCAAATCCATATGTCTAACTATCAAAAGATTTCGGTATGAAAAAGACTGTAATGATCATTGGGGCGACAGGCTCTTGTGGAGCTTACGCTTCAGTCCAACTTAAAAACAAAGGGTACGAAGTGATTGCAGTCGCTCATCGTCAATCAGACAATGGATTCTTTGAAGAACATGGAATACCTTATTATTCCGTAGACATTAGGGATAAAGAATCTTTCTGGAAACTGCCACAACAAATAGATGTTGTACTTCATTTCGCCGGGTGCAATGCCAGCACGAATGGGGGGGGGTATAACCCCTATGATTATGTCGACAGTATAGTCACAGGTACACTTAATGTATTGGAATGGATGCGAAAGATAGGATGTCCGAAAATAGTATTTACCCAATCTATATCGGATATCCTGTACAAGTTCGGTACAACCGAGCCAATAGCTGACGATGTCGAGCGAAAATTTCCCCTTGCGACTGACCATTCGGTTTATTCCATTTGCAAGAATGCAGCCGTCAACTTGATTGAACATTACCATGCACAATATGGATTAAAACGTTTTATCGTGCGCCTACCAACCATCTACGTCTATCAGCCCAATCCGTTCTACTATGTGAATGGAGAGAAAAAATGGATGGGCTATAGGTACATAATAGACCAGGCTATAAAAGGAAATACTTTGGAGGTTTGGGGCAATCCGAAATCAATCAAGGAAATGGTTTATATCGGCGATTTCGTCAATATGATGGATTGTTGTATCAAGGCTGACCACGACGGCGGATTGTACAATTTGGGTTGTGGCAAGCCGGTGTCGATAGAATATCAGATAAGAAAAATTGCAGAGATATTCAATGGCGCAAAGAAATCGGATATCGTGTATGAACCTAACAAACCGAATTCGCCTCAATTTGTCTTGAGTATAGACAAAGCAAGAAAGGAATTGGGCTACGAACCGGAATACGACATCGAGTCGATGCTGAGAAGTTTCAAAAACGATATGGAAACGGAACCTATGGCAAAGATATGGGGACGTAAAGAAGATTTTGTATAACGGTTTCGTATAAAATATCCATCTGAAAAATCTCGGTTTGGTGCAAAATAAGGCTCTCAAAAATCTCTGTTTGGTGCAAAAAGCCCGTTAAGATGGGGTCTGCCGCAGATTGTCGGGATAAGACGCCCTTGCTATAGCTGGCTGTTCAGACTTTGTTCTTTCCTTCGCGCTTCATGCTTGAGAGCATGCCGCAGGCGGCGTAGATGTCTTCGCCTCGGGAGGCGCGGATGGTGGCGGTGAGACCGTGATTGTTGAGGATGTCGCGGAACCGCTCCATCTGCTGCGGGTCTGAGGTCTGTAGGTCTACGCCCGGGATGGCGTGAAAGCGGATTAGGTTGACCTTGCAGTCCAGTCCGCTGAGAAGACGGACGAGGGCGCGGGCATGGGCCGGCGTGTCGTTCAACCCCTTGAAAACGATGTATTCGAAGGTGAGGTGACGCTGGTGGCTCCAGTCGTACTGATGGAGCAGGGCGAGCACATCAGCGATGGGATAGGCCTTTTGTACGGGCATCAACTGGCTGCGTTCCTCTTCGAATGGCGTATGGATGGAGATTGCCAAATGGCATTGACTCTGTGCAAGAAATTCCGGCAAGTGCTGCATTTGCCCGACAGTGGAGAGGGTGACGCGCTTCGGACTCCATGCCAAACCCCATGGCGCCGTGATAATCTCAAGGGCCTTGGATACTTCCGTCCAGTTGTCCAAAGGTTCGCCCATGCCCATAAACACGATGTTGGTCAACGAGGCAGCCTCCGGAATGGCAAATATCTGGTTGAGGATGCGGTGCGTCGTGAGGTTGCCGTTGAAGCCCTGCTTGCCCGTTTGGCAGAAGCAGCAGTTCATTTTGCAGCCCACTTGCGATGAGACGCAGAGCGTGGCGCGATTGTGGTCCGGGATATAGACGGACTCGACAGGAAGTCCGTGGCCAACGGCCGGCGTGTCGTCGCCTGCTGCATTTTGTCCCATCGGCCGACAATGCGAGTCGAAGAGATAGCGGATGGTACCGTCCGTCGAAACGGCGGCGTCAATGGGCGGCTCGATGCCGACCTCATAACCGGCAGCGGTAAGCTTGGCACGGTTGACCAACGAGAGGTCAGTCATTTCGTCGATGCTGCGGACCCGTTTGGTGTACACCCACTGCACAATCTGTTTGGCGGCAAAGCCGGGCATGCCCAGTGCGAGCACGATGTCACGGATTTCGGAAAGGGTCATACCCAGTAGAGCTGTCATAGGGCAGAAGGTGTTTGGTGAGTTAAAATGTGTCTGGTAAGGAAGAATAAAGGACGCACCCGGAAGCGCGTCCTTTATATTTTTATTGTGTGCGGTAGGGAGGCTGTAAGAAGCCACCCTGCCGTTATTTATCAATAGAACCGGATGCGGTTGTCCATAATGTCGGCATCGTTGTAACGCTTGGCGTTGGCTACGTTGCCTGCATTGGTGTAGACTGTTGCGCTGACTTTGGCTCTGTAGGTCGCGTCGTCGAAGGTGAGACCCTTGTCCTTCTTGGAGGTAACCTTGAGAACAACGACGTTGTTGTTGCCGTCGATAGGACCGACTACAGCACCCTCCTCGGCCTTGACAGCCTCAGCTACAATCTTGGGCTCGTTGCCGAGACCGGAGATGTTGTTGATGTTGAAGTTGACGCGGTTGGCTTCCTGTGCTTCTACGCCAAGAGCCTGAGCATAGCCTTCGATAGTCTTGTCGGTAACTTTGGCAAAGTCGTTCTCCATCAGATAGGCGACCTTCTTTTCGGGCATTACCATCATGTTGATGAAGTTGCTGACCTGCTTGTCCTCCAGGCTGACATAGCCCTTTTGGGTGTCGCCCTTGATGCCGACCAGCAGAAGGTAACCGCTCTCCTCGTAGATTTCGGAAACATCGCCCTTCTTGCCGTCGAAAGCGAAGCGTACGGCCTGACGACACTCCTTAACCTGATTGATGTCGTAGCTGTTGGTAGATACTGTAGCGTCGATCATATGGAAACCGGCTGACAGGGCGCTGTCTTCCATCTGCTCGATGGTCGGATAGGCCGTGACAAATTCGTTGAGTTGGCCATAAGCGACGCGGCGTGTCTTGCTGCTCGGGTTGATGCGCTCGGCATAGACGGCTACCTTGGTGAGAGGTGTAGCGGCGGTCTTGTCGACTACTTTGCCGACGAGGTAAACCTGCTGCTGACCGTTGTTGAAGTCATACTTGAAGGTCTCGCCCTTGGCTGCGTTGGCAATCTTGTCGCGCAGACCCTGTTCGAAGCCTACGGTACCTACACCGGTCGTCCAGCTGGCCTGTTCGTCCTGCTTGCCTTCCTTAATCACATTGTATACACTGTCTTGTGTAGCCTCAGTAGCGGGTGCGATGACGAGTTTGACAGAGTCGGCAGCATTCTTCTTGTCGAGGATGCGTACCATATAATAGTACTCGGCCAAGGTCTGGTCGCTCTCGCTCTGCTCGCTGAGCAGGGTGAGGATGTCGCCGCGGTAGATTTGCGGTTCGCTGACAGCGCCGACGGCGTTGCCCTCGACAAATTCTTTCAGTTCGCCACGGAAAATCTTGTTGTTCAGGTAGGCGTCAATGTAAGGCACAGCCGAGTTGGCGGAAACGATTTCCTGTACATTGCCGGTGGAGAACTCCTCAGACACCTTCTTCAGGTTGTTCAGTGTGTTGTTGCAGTCGTCCTCGCTTGGACGGAGAGGTACGGCGATGTAGGTGATTTCGCGAGTCTCCTGGTTCTGCTTGAAGTTCTGCTTGTGAGCCTCGTAGTAGTTCTTGATATCGCTGCTCTTGACCGAAACCAACGAATCGGGTACTTCGGAAGCACGCTTGCGCACGTAGGTGAAAGACACTTCGGTGTTCTCGCCGTTGAAGACATCCTTAGCCTCAAGTACGTTGGGCTGGATGGCAGCCGAGAGGAGAGCGTTGTACTTCTGCATCTTGCGCGTGCTGACAATCTGACGTTCGATGACGAGCCAGTTCTCGCGGGTCATGAACGGAGCATTGTACTGCTGCTGGAAAGCCTCAAAGCCGTCGGTCGAAACCAACTGGGCGAAAGTCTGTCCGTACATCTGAGCCTGCTGGCCGAAGATCTGGGTCATGACGGGCGAGATGTGGTTGCCCTGTGCGAGTTCGTTGATTTCCGTTTCGCTCACGCCGATGCCCAGTTTGTCGAGTTGCTCGTCGAGCAAGATGTCCTGTACGAACTGGCCGTAGACCTGATTGTTAATCTGATGGCTGATAGCTGCCTTGTTGACATCCTGGTTGTAGAACGACTGGATGAAGTCTGACTGATGCTGGCGTTCGGTCTCGTACATGGTATAGTCGACCTTGTTGCCGTTCACTTTGAGGACGGTGTCGCGGTCACCCTGGAAGAGTCCGTTGTAGTCGTCAAAGCCGAACATGATAATCATCAAGATAAGGCCGCCACCGAGGATGCATGTGAGCAGCACCGGGTGGTTGCGGATAGATTGTAATGTTGCCATTGGTTTGGATTTATTTTATTTTACAAATTTATTCAATTCAGACAATCGGCTGCAAAGTTATGAAATAATTTGATATCACGCACAACTTTTGGCCTAAAAAGTGCATTTTGGTCGTGTTTTTGTCCAAAAAGGAGTGTACATCCCCCTACTAGCCCCGTTCTTTATTCGGTCAAGACGAGATGGACGGTTTCGATTTTGGAGGCCGAAGCCTTGGTGATCTGAATCTTTGCCTTGGGCTCTTCGAGCGTGATGACGTCGCCCTCGTGGGGTACGCTTTGCAGTTCGTGGAGCACTAGTCCGGCCAGGGTCAGGTATTCGTCTGATTCGGGCAGGTCGAGGTCGAGGTCTTCGTTGATTTTGCTGATTTCCAGTCGGCCGGACAGTTCGTATTCCGTATCGCTGATCTTGCGTTCGACGAGTTGCAGGTGGTCGTGCTCGTCCTCAATATCGCCGATGATTTCCTCAAAGAGGTCCTCCATGGTTACGATGCCGGCGGTGCCTCCGAATTCGTCTACGACGGCTGCGATTGACTTCTTCTTCTCCATGAGCATGCGGAGCACTTTGGGCGCTGAGATGGTCTCGGGCACAAAGGGGATGGGGATAATCTTCTGCTGCCAGTTGTGGGGCTTGCGGAACATCTCCGACGAGTGGATGTAGCCGATGAGGTTGTCGATATCCTCTTTGTAGACAGGTATCTTCGAGTAGCCGGTTTCGACAAAGAGCCGGTTGAGTTTGGCAAACGGGGTATTGATGGAGACGGCGGTCAGTTCGGAGCGCGGTATCATGCAGTCGCGCACCTGTGCGTCCGAGAAGTCGAGTGCATTTTGGAAGAGCTTCAGTTCCTGGCTGTCGTCGTCTTCGTCATCGTGACGGCGCTCGTCACCGTCGTCGTTGTGGTCCAGACCCCGTTGGATGAAGTGGTCCAGGTCGACCTTGGTGATGGCCTTGACCTTTTCGTCGCGGATAGGCATGCGGGCCAGTTTCAGTACGCCGTGGCTCGTCATCGTGAAGAAGCTCGACAGCGGGTACAGAATCCAGTAGATGCAGTAGGCCGGAATGGCGAAAGCCCGCATCATGGCATTCGGGTTAATCTTGAACAAAGTCTTGGGTAGGTACTCGGCCGTGAAGAGGATGATGATGGTCGACACGATGGTCTGTATCAGCACAATCATAAAGTCGTTGTCGGTCAGATAGGTGCTGATGGGGCCGTTGAGCAGCCGTGACATGAAGATACCGTACACGATGAGGGCGATGTTGTTGCCTACCAGCATGGTCGAGATATACTTCTCGGTATGGCTATAGAAGTAGTTGAGCGCCTTGGCTGTGAGCCCGCCGTTCTGTTTGTCCAGTTCGAGACGTATGCGGTTGGCCGACATGAAAGCCATTTCCATGCCGCTGAAGAAGGCGCTGAACATCAGCGTGATGATGATGGATATGTAAAGAGTCATCGGTTGTCTGTTTTTTGTGTGAGGCTGTCCGGAGCGGCGGTCTGTCCCTGTACCATAGACGTGTCGTTCTGCACGGGTTCGTCCTTGACGGGGAAGATGCCGCTGGTCTGCCGTATTTCGTATTTTGCAAAGTCGTCGGTCGAGGTGAAGCCGTACCCCTCGATGATGTTGTCGGCACGTTCGATGTGGATGAACGTATCGCTGTACACCTGATGTGTGCGCATGTTCCAGTACAGTTCGTCGGTATCAAATTTCTCGCCCTGTACGCTCGTGACGTGTACGTTTTTGATCAGATGCCACAACTGGCGGTCTTCCCAGTTGTAGGCGGTGTCGGCCAGTATGGTCTCTGTCGCCTCAAAGAGGGAGTCGATGGTCTCGAACCGTATGCCGTCCGGAAAGTACTGGTAGGGCTCGCTGACCCCTTCGCTGTAGCGAATCCAGGTCGGGGTGACGGCGCGGTAGCGGATGACACCGGAGTCGCTGATGAGCATAGACACCTCGTGGGTGACCATGTCGGGTACCGCCTCTCCTTCCGGAATCTGGGCGGGCTGGTCCTTGCCGCTGTTCGAACAGCTGCTGCCGAGGCATATGCCCAAAACCAGACTCACTGCAATCAAAATGTGCCTCATCTCGTTTCCTTTGTCTATTACAAATGAAAATATTTGCTTCACAAAGTGCAAATGTATGAAAAAAAACTTACCTTTGCACCGAAATGTAAAAAAAATTACATAATGAAGCAGTATTTGGACCTTTTACAGCGTGTTTTGGATCAGGGAGTGCGCAAGGATGACCGTACCGGGACGGGTACGCTCAGTGTCTTTGGCCATCAGATGCGGTTTGACCTCAAAGACGGTTTTCCGCTGGTGACGACCAAAAAAGTCTTCACGCGCGGTATTATTGAGGAGTTGCTTTGGTTCATCAGCGGGTCGACCAACAAAAAGGTCCTCCAGGAGAAAAACGTGCACATCTGGGACGAATGGGGCGATGACGAGACCGGCGAACTGGGACCGATATACGGCAAGCAGTGGCGTGACTGGCTGGGCAACGACGGCCGGCATTACGACCAGCTGATGGATGTTATCCAGCAGATCCGGACCAACCCGGATAGCCGCCGCCTGATTGTCTCTTCGTGGCATGTCGAGGAAATCAGCCAAATGGGCTTGCCTCCGTGCCATTGTTTCTATCAGTTCTATGTGGCCAATGGCCGTCTCTCGCTGCAGCTCTATCAGCGTTCGGCGGACCTCTTCCTCGGTGTCCCCTTCAATATCGCCTCTTATGCCCTCCTGCTTATGATGGTGGCGCAGGTGACGGGACTGGAACCCGGTGAGTTTGTCCACACTACGGGCGACACGCATATCTACCTGAACCACATCGAACAAGTGAAACTGCAGTTGAGCCGTGAGCCTTATCCGTTGCCGACCATGAGGCTCAATCCGGATATCCACGATATTCGCGACTTCCGGATTACCGACTTCGCGCTCGAAAACTATCAGTGCCATCCGGCTATCAAGGGCGCTGTAAGTGTCTGAGGCCATACGGCCTTTGGCCCTTACTGCTAGCTTTGATCTTACAGTTGCCTTTGACCTCACTGCAGTCTTCGGATACTGGCTATACGCAATAGCGATACATTTGTCACCTAACTCCATCTGGGCTCTATCACCCAGGTGGAGCATTTTTTCGTGATGTGAGCTGGCTGCACTTTTGCAACCCGATTGCAACAAAAACTCCGTATCTTTGCCCCGCAGACGAGGAAGTCCGGATGGATGCCTGTCTGCAGGCACTGCAAGAATCTACTTAGGAACGGCAAAAACACATAATAGAAACGGTTATGTTTCAGAAGATTATATATGAATCCATCAGGCACAAGGGTGTGGTAGGCATCCTCACCCTGGCTCTTTTGGTATGGGGTGTGTGGAGTTTGGCGCACCTCCCTTTCGACGCTACGCCCGACATCACCAACAATCAGGTACAGGTCATCGCCCAGGCACCTTCTCTCGGTGCGGAGGAGGTGGAGCAGTTTATCACTACACCGATAGAGATGGCGCTAGCCAACATCCCGAGAGTGGAGGAACGCCGCTCCGTGAGCCGTTCGGGGTTGTCGGTCATCACGCTCGTCTTTGACGACGATGCTGATATCTACTGGGCTCGCGAGCAGGTCAACCAGCAGCTGCGTGAGGCAGAGGCCGATCTTCCGAACCAAAATGCCGACATCGAACTCGGACCAGTGGCTACGGCATTGGGCGAAATCTACCATTATACCGTGCGGGCCAAAGAGGGATATGAGGACAAGTATTCGCTGACCGAGCTCCGTACCATTCAGGACTGGATAGTGCGCAAGCAGCTGCAGGGTACGCCAGGCTTGGCCGAGGTGTCGGGCTGGGGCGGCTTCGTCAAGCAGTATGAGGTGGCTGTCGATGCCGACCGTCTTAACGCCATGGGCATCACCATCCCGGAGCTCTACGAGGCGCTTGCCGCCAACAATGAAAACTCCGGCGGTTCCTACATCGAACGTCAGTCACAACAATATTATATACGTACGGAAGGTCTTGTCTCGTCGCTTAGGGATATTGAGCAGATTCCCGTCAAGACCGTCAATGGCCGTCCCGTGCTGGTGCGCGATGTGGCCAAGGTAGGCTTCTATCATGCGCAGCGCTACGGAGCAGTCACCCGCAATGGTGAGGGTGAGGTTGTGGCTTCCATCGCCATTATGCTCAAGGGCGAGAACTTCCAGGAGGTGATTGCACGTGTCAAAGACCGCATTGCCGACATACAGAAGTCGCTCCCCGAAGGTGTCGTCATCGAACCCTTTATCGACCGTACACAACTGGTCGACCGCGTCACGGGCACTATCGCCCACAACCTGATAGCGGGCGGTCTGATTGTCATCCTCATCCTGATTCTCTTTTTGGGCAACTACCGTGCCGGCCTGATTGTCGCTTCCGTCATCCCTTTGTCCATGCTCTTCGCTTTCGGTATGATGCGGGCCACGGGGGTGAGTGGCAACCTGATGAGTCTCGGGGCCATCGACTTTGGTATCATCGTCGACGGCGCAGTCATCATCGTGGAGTGTGTCTGCCGTCACCTGTCGCAGTTTACGAGGCGGTTGACGCGCGAGGAGATGGACCGGGAGGTGTACGAGTCGGCCTCACGGATACGCGAGAGTGCAGCCTTTGGCGAGATTATCATCATGACGGTCTATATCCCGTTGCTCACACTCGTCGGCATCGAGGGCAAGATGTTCCGCCCGATGGCCATGACCATCTTCTTTGCCATCTTGGGTGCGTTTATCCTCAGTTTGACGTATGTGCCCATGGTTTCGGCGCTCGTGCTGCGCCAGCATCGGGAGTTGCCGTTGACCCAACGGCTGAACCGCGCATTGCATCGGGTGTACGAGCCGATTATCGAGCGTAGCCTGGTGCATAGCAAGCGTGTCATAGCCGTGATGGTGGCTTTGTTTGTCCTCTCTTTGGGCATCTTCTCCTCGTTGGGCGGAGAGTTTATCCCCAGTCTGGAGGAAGGCGATTTCGCTATCGAAGCATCGATGGCACAGGGAACGTCGCTCAGCCAGATGGTGGCTACCACCACGCAGGCCGAACGGATACTGAAGGAACAGTTTCCGGAAGTCAAGCAGGTGGTGAGCCGTATCGGCAGCGCCGAGATACCGACCGATCCGATGCCGACGGAGCGAGCTGACATCATGGTGTCGCTGGTGCCCAAACAGCAATGGACGTCGGCCGGCACAACCGAGGCACTACAGGAGATGATGGAGGAGGCGCTTGAGGCTATTCCCGGATTCGAATGCGAGATGTCGCAGCCCATACAAATGCGCAACAACGAACTGATTTCGGGCATCAAGCAGGATGTGGCTATCAAGATTTACGGACCGGACATGGAGGTGCTACAGAACGCCGCCGCCCGTGTGGCCGCACTCATCCGCAAAGTCGACGGTGTCGGCGAACCGCAGGTGGAGCGCGTCAGTGGACTGCCGCAGATACGGGTCAAATACCGCCGCGAACTGCTCTCGCAGTATGGCATCAGCATTCGTGCGGCCAACGAGGTGGTCAATACCGCCTTTGCCGGCTGTGTGGCGGGCGTTGTCTACGAGCAGGAGAAACGCTTCGACCTCGTGCTGAGACTGGAGAACGGTCTGCGCAATGACCCCAGCGCGCTGCAGAACCTCTATCTGCCGTTGCCGGACGGCAAGCAGACCATCCCGCTCAGCCAGGTGGCCGAAGTTTCGTATGTCAACGCTCCGGCGCAGTTCTCGCACGAGAACGGCGAACGGCGCATCTATGTCGGCTTCAATGTGCATGGCCGTGACATACAGAGTACGGTCCGTGAGATACAAGGCATCCTCGACAGGGAGTTCCGGTTGCCTGCCGGCTATCACTACACCTATGGTGGTGAGTTCGAGAACATGGAACGGGCCACACACCGTCTGGCCATAGCCGTGCCAGTGGCCTTGCTGCTCATCCTCGTACTTCTCTTCAGCACGCTGCACAACCTGCGGGAGACGCTGATGGTCTTCTCGGCCATTCCGCTCTCCATGATAGGCGGCATCTGGGCCTTGTGGCTGCGCGACATGCCGTTCTCCATTTCGGCGGGTGTGGGCTTTATTGCTCTGTTTGGCGTGGCTGTGCTCAATGGCATCGTGCTTGTCGGTCAGCTCAACGCCTTCGAGCGGGAGGGCATCCGCGATATCCGTGAGCGCGTCGTCAAGGGATGTCTGCTCCGCTTGCGACCTGTCGTCATGACGGCTCTCGTGGCTTCGTTGGGCTTCTTGCCGATGGCCCTATCGACCGGCGACGGCGCCGAGGTGCAGCGACCTTTGGCCACGGTAGTCATCGGTGGCTTGCTTACGGCCACAGTGCTGACACTTGTCGTCTTGCCTTCCATCTACAATCTCTTTGCCAGGAAATGAAACGGGGCGGCAAAAGAAAATAGGAATGTCTGTTGTCAAAGGAACGAAATCGTCGTAAAAAATGAATCGTCAATCATCACCAAAGAACTGAATCGTCAGATGAAACTACACATATTATATAATAGGTATAAGGGAGCGGCGCTCGCCGTTTTGCTTGCGTTGCCCGTTTCGGGGGCTTTGGCCCAGACGAAACTTGGACTGGATGAATGTCTGGAGGCTGCCCTCCGGCAGAGCCGTATCCTGGAGAGCGGCAGGTTGTCTGTCGCCGAGACGGAGGCTGGACAAGGGTCGGCATGGACGATGGACAAGATGGAGATTACACTCAGTCAGGACCCGACTTCGGGCGGTTCGCCGGATAATGCCGTGTCTGTAGAGCAGCGGTTCGAGTTCCCGACGGTCTATGCAGCTCGTCATCGTCAGGCCAAGGCGGAGACAGAGTTGGAGAACCGACGCTATGCTGCTTTGGAACAGTCGTTTAGGGCGCGTGTCAGCTCGTTGTACTGTGTTCTGTCCATGATGCGGCAGTCCCTGCAGGTATATAGTCATCAGGATTCTGTCTATAGTCTCTTCGAGACTTTGGCCGAAGCCCGGTACGGCCAAGGGGAAACCTCCCGGCTGGAAGTCTACAATGCCCGTCAGGCCCGTCAGCGTAACCGCATGGCGATGGCTGAGATTGACCAGCAGTACTGCGGCTTGCAGGCCGAACTGAGGGACGCCATGGGTGTTGATTATCTTGTCGAACCCGAGGCGCTGCCTTTCGAATACTTCCAGTCGGACAGCGTGACCTACGATTTCGCTGCTTCGCCCTCCGGACAGGTCTTGCAGCAGCAGGTCGACGTCAGCCGTCATCAGCTCAAGTCGGCTCGCAGCGAATTTGCTCCAGACATCACGCTCGCTGCTCGTACACAGGCGGTTGTCAAGGGTTTTAATCCTTATGACGAGGATCGTGCCGAGTACGCCGGCGGCAACTTTATGGGCTTTGAGGTTGGGGTGGCTGTGCCCGTCTTCTTCGGCGGACAGCGCAGCAAGGCCAAGGCCGCCCGCTTGGCCTTCGAACGATCCGAACTTGACCTCGAGCAGTCGCGCGCTGAGGCAGAGTCTGCCTATCGCAAGGCTTTGGCCGAATGTGCGCGCACGCGGCAGGTCGTCGAGTATTATGAGACGACAGGACATGCGGAGCAGAAGGAGATGGCCCGGTTGGCTCAAGTCAGCTACGAGAACGGCGAAATCGGCTATATCGAGTATATACAGAACCAAGAGGCCGCGCTTGGCCTTCATCTCAACCATCTCAAAGCCATCAACGACTGGCAGCAGGCTGTCATAACGCTCAATAGTCTGCGGTAATTCAAAGTTTGGAAAACTTAGTTTTGTAGGTGAGAAAACTTAGTTTAATGAAAAGGAAATACGGTTTATTGTTATGAAAAGATATGGATTGTTTCTAATGGTGATGTCAGCGGTGCTTGCCGCATGCAGTGGCAATACGTCCGGCGAAGCAGCGGAAGAACAGGAAGAAGAGACTTCGGTGTCTGATACTGTGGTGCTTACCGACCGGCAGATTGAGACGGTCGGCATCGGTCTTGGTCAGGTGACTCAACGCCGCCTGGACAATCTGGTTCGTGTCAATGGCCGGCTGGAACTTAATCCGCAGGACAAGGCCGAGGTAGCCTCTTTGGTCGGCGGTATCATACGCAAGATAACCGTGACGGAGGGCCAGCATGTGTCTGCGGGCCAGGTAGTGGCTTTGCTTGAGAATACCGACATCGTCACTCTGCAGAAAGATGCGCTCATCGCCGGCAAGGAGGCTGCCCTTGCATTGGCAGAGAAGAACCGTCAGGAACTTTTGGCGGAGCAAGGCGCCGGTGTGGAGAAGACTCGCCAGCAGGCCGAAGTGGAGTATGAGGTGGCCAATGCACGTCTGCAGGGTCTGCGTCGTCAGCTCGAGCAACTTGGTCTTGACCCGCAACAAGCCGAACGCGGACAAATCAGCAACACGATTCCGGTCAAGTCGCCTATACAGGGCACGGTCGGCCGTATCAACGTCAGTACGGGCAGTTATGTCGACATTCAGACTCCGATGATGTACATAGCCAATACGCGTGCCGTCTATTGTGATCTGGATGTCTATGACAAGGACATCGAATCCGTGCAGATAGGTCAGACTGTGGACTTGCGGCACTCCAGCCTTTCCCGCAGTGACCTACAAGGCACTGTGACGCAAATCAATGCCACACTCGACCCCGAGACGCGCTCTCTGTCGGTCCATGTGCGTCTCAATGGTCAGGATCAGCACACACTCGTGCCTGGCATGTATGTCAACGGTGTCATCCATACGGGCAGTCAGTTGTGCGATGCCGTGCCGTCAGAGGCCGTTGTCTCAAGCGAGGGCCATGACTATATCTTTGTGAAGGCCGGCGACAATACATTTGTGAAGACCGAGGTTGTGACCGGCGCCGAGGAATTGGGTTACACACAGATTGCACCTGTCGGCGATGACTTGGCCGAAGAGGCGGAAGTTGTGGTCAAAGGCGCTTACTATATCAGTTCAATGCTTGGAGACCACGGTGAGGAGGAGTAACTTCATCGGTCTTGACATCAAAACTCAGTCGGGCATCGGGACTTGTTCCCGATGCCCGATACTGTTATATATATGCCTTAATATTTATTGGGGAGTAAAGACTCGCTTCTTTCCTTTCGGTGTTCAATACTCACTATATGTGTTTTCGAACGAAACCCGAAGTCTTTCCGAAAAAGAAATAGAATCGAAGGGAATGGTTTGAAAATAACGAAGGGCTGCACTCCCGTGTGGCCCTTCGTTACATTTTCCAATCATTAATTGATGAAAAACATTTACTAAACCTTATGTGAAAAAATCATTAACAGAAATAAAACAAGAGAAAGAAGTGTATTCTAACATCTTTATTTTCAAATTTCGTTGCGCAAAAGTAGTGGTTTTTTTTGAGCATGAGGGTATAAAAATCGTTCAAAGTTAGGTTCTGAATTGTAAAATAGCATATTTTTGTACGCATTTTGCATATTTGGAACATTTTTTTGTGCGATTCACCGTTTTCTTCGATGCTCAAATCCTACAACACACTTGTTTTTGTGGTCGAACAAGAAACTATACTTAGTTTGGCTTCACACAATTAATTGTTTGGGGCGAAACAATTAATTGTATAGGCCGAAACAATTAATTGTCTTGAGGCATACGAACTATTGTGTTTAAAATCCGATAAAATACGAGTTTTTGGTCTCTGAATTCCGATAAAACGTAAAATTTTGGCTTCTGAAATCCGATAAAATACGAATTGGAAACCGGTTCGCGAGGGTGAAGCCGGCGCCCTCTCCTCTCTCCGTAGGAGAAGAGAGGAGAGAGGGAGAGGGGCGGCAAGGCGGGTTCACCCTGCGAAAATTTTTCGAAGACTGATTCCGGACAGGGGCCGTTTGTTTACCCGACGTCGAAGACCGAGCCGCCGATGAACTCGCGCAGCAGGGAGTTGTTGGGAATGTCCTTGTCCGTGATGGGGACGAAGTAGGTCAGGAAGCGGAGCAAGCGGTTGGCTTCTTCCATCTGAGGTGAGTCGGCGTGCACTTTGCTCAGTATCTTGACGGCCTTGGGGTAGAGGGCCGAGAACTCGTAGATCATGGCTGTATTGAAGAAAGCGTCGGCATTCTCCTGGAACGGGAAAATCCATTTCCTTTCGCCCCGGCGTACGGAGGGCCAACGGGCTATGGTCTCGGCCGCCGAGTTGCTGCGGGTGCTGTAGTCGCGGCAGATGCGGCGCAGCAGGCGGTTGTCGGAGGTCGAGATTCGGGTGTTGTCGTCCAACTTGAGGGCCGTCAGGGCCGAAGCGTAGACGAGATACTTGCGGCAGGGGTCAATCTCGGAGGTCAGTATCGGGTTGAGGGCATGTATGCCTTCGATGACCAGCAGCATATCCTTTTCGAGTTTGAGGGCGTCGCCCCTGTACTCTCGTTCCCCTTTGTGGAAGTTGTAGGTGGGCAGTTGGATTTCCTTGCCCGCTATCAGGTCGTTCAGGTCCTTGTTGAACTGCTTCAGGTCGAGCGTATAAATCGACTCGAAGTCCTTCTCGCCGTTTTCGTCTACGGGCGATTCGTCGCGGTTGACAAACCAGTTGTCAAGCGAGAGGACGAGGGGTCGCTTCAGGCAGGCGGCCAGATGGATGGCCAGCCGTTTCGATGTCGAGGTCTTTCCGCTGCTCGAAGGTCCGGCCAGGAGGACAAACTTGACATCGGGCCGTGCTGCAATTTCATCGGCGATGTGGCAGAGGCTCTTCTCCTGGATGGCCTCGGAGACTTGGATGATTTGCTGGATGCGTCCTTCGCGGATGGCCGCATTGATGTCGCTGACATCTTTGAGTCCGGACCATTCGTTCCATTGCGCCATTTCTCGGATTGCGTCTTCAAGTTTGCTCATATCTACGAGATTGAAAGTTGTGAAAACCTCGCAAATATAGTTCTTTTTGCAAACGAACGGAACTATTTCGACCTTATTTTTGCATTTTTTGACACAAAAGTTTCTGATATTACAGATTTTTTGTGTAAATTTGTGGCCGCAAGCAGAGAGTTTTGGCTCTCTGCGAGAATCTTCACCAATACAAATTTATGTCAGAAACAGTACTTCTCGTTCTCAGCTTACTAGGCGGTCTTGCACTTTGCCTCTATGGTATGAAAGTCATGAGTCAGGGATTGCTCCAGTGGTCAGGCTCCCGTGTGCGCGCCACCTTGCGCAATCTCTCGCCGCACAGATTCCCGTGTTTTTGGGTTGGAGCGGAAGTCACGATGCTCGTCCAGTCATCGACGGCGACAACGCTGATGACGGTCACTTCGGTCAATGCCGGACTGATGACCTTGCGGCAGGCCCTGGCCATGATTATGGGCGCCAATGTGGGCACGACGCTTACTCCTTGGCTCATTGCCCTGCTCGGCTATGCCTTCCCCGCCGGCTTCTTGGCCGTGCCGCTCATTGTGGTGGCTTTGCCTTTCACCTATAGCAGCCGCATCAAGAGCAAGCCGTGGAGCGCCATCCTTATGGGCGCAGCCATGACGCTGTACGGATTCAGTACCTTTATAGATATGATGCCTGACAACGACTGGGTGTCCCACCCGGGACTTTCTTCGGTCATGGCATCGCTGACGGGAGCGGGCTTTTGGTCCGTTCTGCTTTTTATGGCCATATCCGTTGTGCTGACGGTGCTGCTACAGTCGTCGGTAGCCACGATTACCATCGCCATGGTTTTGTGTGCTACGGGATGGTTGCCTGTGGCTTTGGCCATTGCCATGGTGGTGGGCGACAATGTGGGCATCACGCTGGTGCCGTTGTTGGCCATCCGCAATGCCAACGTTTCGGCGCGCAGGGCTGCCTTCGCTCATCTCTTCTTCAATCTGGCTGGTATGGTCTGGGCGTTGTTCCTCATCTGGCCGTGGTCGGAGTTCGTCACTTCGTGGATTGGCGTGTCACCCACGCGCTCGGCCTTCTGCGTGGCTTTCAGCCATACTTGCTTCAATCTGTTTACGGCATTTCTGCTGATAGGCTTCGTCCGTCACCTGGAGAAACTGCTGTGTCGGCTTATCCCGGTGCACAATGACGACGACGGGGAGTTCCGCTTGAGCTTTATCGAGGGCGGCATCCAGGCCACCGCCGAGTTGTCGGTCGACCAGGCCCGTAAGGAGACTGTCGAGTTCGGACTGCGCTGCCAGCGTATGTTCGCCCTCACCGAGCAGTTTGTCCATATGCCGAAGTCTGACCCGAACTACAACCACCTCTTCAGCCGCATCGAGAAGTATGAGAAGATTACCGACCGGCTCGAGATGGAGATAGGCCGCTACCTCAACAGTCTCGACAAGGGGCGGATGTCGCCGAGGGCCACGGCACGTCTGCGTTCCATCTACCAGATGTCCGACGAACTCGAGAGCCTTGGCGACACCTGTTACAAGGTGGCGCGGACGGTGGCTCGTCAGCACGACTTGGCCATCGACTTTATACAGATGCAGCAGAGCAACATCGACCGCATGCTGCAACTGACCCGGCAGAGCATGGAACTGATGGTCCAGTTGATGCACAAAAACGACTTGACGCCCGCCGATATGAACCGCGCCTATGACTTGGAAAACCAGGTGAATAGCCTGCGCAACCAGTTGCGGGACCAGAATATCGGCAATGTGCAGGCCGGCTACTATACCTATCAGAGCGGAGTGCTTTATATGGAGCTGGTCAGTGGGTGCGAGAAGATCTGCGATTACATCATTAATGTCGTCGAGGCTTTGGCTACTCAGAATGGCATTCCGGTCCACGAAAGTTGACGATATAAGGACTTTTGCGGACAAAAGTACGGCATCGGCCAAAAAAAAACGCCTGAAAATTTGGTCATCCGGAAAAAACTTCCTATCTTTGCGCCCGCTGAGTGGGATGAAGGCCCGTCTGTCAGGCCGACACCGCCAGCGAGGCATGAGTCCTCACTTTAGATATTTATCCTGCCCCATGGTGTAATGGTAGCACACCAGATTTTGGTTCTGTTTGACTGAGTTCGAGTCTCGGTGGGGCAACTTTCAATGAGTATGAACAGGTTGAGAGTAGGGGTGGATGTTGGTTCGACTACAACCAAGATAGTTGCCCTCGATGAACAGGATGAAGTCGTTTTCACGCGGTACGTGCGTCACATGGCCCGTGCCCGGGAATCCGTAACGTCCGTACTCGCCGAACTTCAGCAGTCTCAACCTTCTCCCGATTTTCAGATTTCCCTGCGCATTACCGGCTCTGTCGGTATGGGCATTGCCGAGCGCTGTCACCTGCCGTTTGTCCAGGAGGTGGTGGCCGCGTCCAAGTGCATCAAGCGCCATTATCCGCAGGTGCAGTCGATGATAGACATCGGCGGCGAGGATGCCAAGGTCGTCTTCTTCCGTGACGGCGAGGCCCGTGACTTGCGCATGAACGGCAACTGCGCCGGCGGTACGGGCGCGTTCATCGATCAGATGGCCATCATCCTCGGCGTGTCGGTCGACGAGCTTAATACGCTGGCCATGCAGAGCACGCAGGTCTATCCGATAGCTTCGCGTTGCGGTGTGTTCAGCAAGACCGACATCCAGAATCTGATAGCCAAGAACATTCCCCAAACCGACATTGCGGCTTCCATCTTCCGCGCTGTGGCCGTGCAGACGGTCATGACGCTTGCCCACGGTTGCGAAATCCGCTATCCGTTGCTTTTCTGCGGTGGCCCGTTGAGTTTCATTCCGGCTTTGCGCAAGGCATTTGCCGACTATATGCAGCTCAGCGACAGCGACATCGTCTTGCCCGAACGGCCCACGTTGCTTCCTGCCGAAGGTTCGGCGCTGGCAGAGGTCGAGAACGAAGAGTACAGGACGATTGGCGAGACCATCGACCTTATCAACGCTTCTGCGGCTAAGGCGGGAGCGGCTTCGACGGGAACTTTGACGCCTGTCTTTGGTAGTGATGCCGAATACGAGGCCTGGCAGCAACGCATACTCAAGAACCGCATCCCCTCGGCCGAGATGCCGTCAGGCAAGGAGCTGAATGGCTATATGGGCATCGATTCCGGTTCTACGACCACCAAGATTGTGGTGCTGGACGAACAGGGACAGATGGTCTTCGACTATTACCACACCAACGACGGCAATCCTATCCGTGCCGTCGAGGTGGGCTTGCAGCAGCTCCAGTCGAAACTGACGGAGTGCGGCAGCACCCTGCACATTGCAGGCAGTTGTTCGACTGGCTACGGCGAGGACCTGATGAAGGCCGCCTTCCAGCTGGACCACGGCATCATCGAGACCATTGCCCACTTTATGGCTGCGTCGCACATCGACCCCGAGGTGTCGTTTATCCTCGACATCGGCGGTCAGGACATGAAAGCCATCTTCGTGCAGGAGGGCGTCATCAACCGCATGGAAATCAACGAAGCCTGTTCGTCGGGCTGCGGTTCGTTCTTGTCGACTTTCGCCACCTCGTTGGGCTACAGTGTGGCTGACTTTGCCGCCGAGGCGCGCAACAGCCGTACCCCGTGTGACTTGGGCACGCGTTGTACGGTCTTCATGAACTCCAAGGTCAAGCAGGTGCTGCGCGATGGCGCTACGGTGGCCGACCTCTCTGCCGGTTTGGCCTATTCGGTGGTGCGTAACTGCCTCTATAAGGTGCTGAAACTGAAAAGCACTGCCGAGTTGGGTCAGCATATCGTGGTGCAGGGCGGTACGATGCGCAACGATGCCGTGGTTCGAGCCCTCGAGGTGCTGACGGGCGCCGATGTGTCGCGCTGTGACAAGCCGGAACTGATGGGCGCCTATGGCTGTGCCCTCTATGCCATGTCGCAGACGGCAGGGCAGACGCACGAGGTCGGCGAACTGCTGACCAAAGCCGAGTTTACATCGCGCAACGTCTATTGCCACGGTTGTGACAACCAGTGCCTGGTGACGGCCTATAAGTTCGGCAACGGCAAGACCTACTTCTCGGGCAACCGCTGCGAGAAGGTCTTCACCAACGGCGGTGCGGCCAAGCGGAAGGGCCTCAATGCCTACGACATGAAGTTGAAGGCGCTGTTCGATAGGGTCAAGACGGATGGGGGCGAGGCAAGCCCAGACCGGGTGTGCGTTGGCATTCCCCGTGGCCTGAACCAGTACGAGGAGTTCCCGTTCTGGCACACGTTCTTCACCCGATGCGGCCTGGAGGTCGTCTTGAGCGACCCGTCTGACTACCGCAAGTACGAGCAGAAGGCCGGCATGGTGATGTCCGACAATATCTGCTTCCCTGCCAAGCTGATGCACAGTCATGTGCAGAATCTGGTCGACAAAGGCTGCCGCAACATCTTCATGCCTTTTGTCATTCACGAGCACAATACCGGCGAGACCAACAGCTACAACTGCCCGGTCGTGACCGGCTACAGCGAGGTGATACGCAGTGTGCAGGGTGCCGACATCAACCTGTTGAGTCCCGCCATCAGCTTCAAGGACGAGAAACTGCTCCTGGTGCAGTGCGAGGAACTGATGGCCCGACTGGGCGTGCGTGACCGCAAACTGGTGCGCAAGGCCTTTGTCGAGGCCCGCTACGAGCAGCAGCAGTTCCTGCGCTCTTTGATCAATTACTCGAACGACATTCTGAGCGAGGCCCGCGACAACAAGCGCATGGTCATCCTGTTGGCCGGCCGTCCCTACCACACCGACCCGCTAATTCAGCACCAGGTGGCCGATATGATAGCCGGCATGGGCGTCGACGTCATCACCGACGACATTGTCCGCAATATGGACATCGACCTCTCCGACCTGCACTTCGTGCCGCAGTGGGCTTATCCCAACCGCATCCTGAAGGCGGCCAAGTGGTGCGCCTCGCAGGGCGACGATGTGCACATGGTGCAGTTCACGTCTTTCGGCTGCGGACCTGACGCCTTCCTCGTCGACGAGGTGCGCGATGTGCTGGTGCGTCACCACAAGAGTCTCACGTTGCTCAAGCTCGACGATATAAATAATGTGGGGTCGATGAAGCTGCGCATCCGCAGTCTCGTCGAGTCGCTCAAGCTCGCCCGGCAGAAGGGCCGCATCGGAACGGCCGAACCCATCGCCTTCACCACCACGCCGACCTTCGATGATACGTGCCGCGGACGGAAGATACTCATCCCGTTCTTCACGCAGTTCGCCTCGCCCTTCATCCCGTTGCTCCTCAATATGGCGGGCTACGATGCCGAGAACTTGCCCCTCTCCGACGACATCTCGGGCGATATGGGTCTGCGTTACGCCAACAACGAGGTCTGCTATCCCGCCACGCTCATCGTGGGCGACTTTATCAAGGCCTTCCGTTCGGGGCGGTACAATCCCGACAAGTGCGCCGTGGTCATCACGCAGACCGGCGGACAGTGTCGTGCCTCCAACTACATTACGCTCATCAAGAAGGCTTTGGTCGATGCCGGCTTTCCGCAGGTACCGGTCATCTCGGTGGCCATGGAGGATTTGGGCAACTACCAGCCGGGCTTCCACTTCCCCTTGCGCAAGGTGCTGCCCATTGCCTTCACGGGCATCATGTATGGCGATGTGCTGGCCAAGATGTACTATCCGGCCGCTGTGCGCGAGAAGCAGCCCGGTCAGGCCAAGGCCCTGCGCGACAAGTATCTCGCAGCCGGCGTCGAGGCGGCCCGCCGCAAGGACCGCAGCCGTATGCTCGCGCTTCTGTCGGAGGCTGCCGATGAGTTCAATGCCATCTGTGTGGACCGCGAGACGCCCAAGGTCGGCATTGTCGGCGAGATATTCCTCAAGTTTCATCCCTATGCCCACAAGCATGTCGTCGACTGGCTCATAGGGCAGGGCATCGAGGTGCAGCCGCCTGTGCTGATTGACTTCTTTATGCAGTCGTTCGTCAATCGTCGCGTGAACCTGGATACCCACATCATGCGGAGCAAGGTGCCCGACTTTATCTTCTCGACCTTGTATAGGATCATCCGCCGTCAGTATGCGCGCTTCAACCGCATCGGTTCCAAGTTCCGCTACTACCAGCCACTCCACGACATCTTCGAGGAGGCCAAGGCCGGTCAGGACATCCTTACCCTCAATGCGCAGTTTGGCGAGGGTTGGCTGCTGCCTGCCGAGGTGGCCGAGTTCGCCCGTCACGGCGTCAACCATGTGATTTCGCTTCAGCCTTTCGGCTGTATTGCCAACCACATCATCGCCCGTGGTGTCGAGCACCGCATCAAGGAGGTCTATCCCGACATGAATCTGCTTTCCATCGACTTCGATTCGGGTGTGAGTGATGTCAATATCACCAACCGGTTGCTGTTGTTCATAGATAGTCTGAAGAAATAAGGCTAAGGTAGTAAGATTTCCCGGGTGCGCGATTCGGACGCCAAAGACCATTGATGCGCCGATGCGAGACAATAAGGTTGGACTAAAGGACCGAAAACGCCAAGGTAAAAGGATTTTTTAATCTTTTTTTGCACTTTTCTCAAGGAAAACTTGTTTGGTCCGTTTTTATTTCTTAACTTTGCACCCGATGATGGATAGGTTCTCGCTTTGTGGTAGAGTCCTGTCATAAGCACAACAGAATACCGCAGAAAGACAAAGCCGAATAATCCCATCCGAAACGCCCTTTTGGCAGCCTAACTGGAAAAATTTATTTTCCTAACTGGGGAACAAAATTTTCCTGACTGGTCTGCAAAATGCCCCTAACTGATACCAATAGTAAACAACAAATAAAAAAGTATTAACCTAAAGAAAATGCTATGAGAAAGATTCTATCTCTTTCCGCTGCGCTCCTTTGCGCAACAAGTCTGATGGCCCAGAAGGATATCACTTCTCAGTACATCACAAATGCGACTCTGTCCGATGGCACGAACGGCTGGACAGTGACCGGATTCAACGCTCCCGTACAGGGTAACAACACCGTCGGCTATGCCTCTGAGGCATATGCAGGATGGGGTAGCCTAGACTTGACATCATACAGCCTGACTCAGGAGATTACTCTGCCTGCAGGTTCGTATCGTTTGGTCAACTATTCCTTCTACCGCTATGGTAATGGATACAATACAGATGCCTCCAAGTCAATGTGCAAATTGTTTGCCGGCAAGGACAGTGTGGCTATCAAAACTTTGGGCAGCATTACTGCAGGCGGTTATTCCAATAGTCAGGCTGAAGGTGCCAATGCCTTCGACAGCAAGATGTACCGCAATGTATTGGAATTCACGGTACCTGAAGGCGGCAGTACCTTCAATGTTGGTCTGACGGGAACGCATGTGGAACTCAAGAGTTGGATTATCGCCGGTATGTTTGAGCTTTATGACCTGAACGAGAAGGCTACGTCCGACAATCCGACCGATGTCACCTACGCCATCACCAACTCGGGCTTCGAGTACCGCAGCATGGAGGGTTGGACACTCTCTGAAGATGGAGCTATGGGCGCTCAGGATAATCCTTCGTTCAGCAGCAAGGCCGGAGGCTACTACTGCGAGAAGTGGCAGCAAAGCGGAGGTCTTTCCGACCGTAGCATCAGCCAGACCTTGACGGGCATGCCTGCCGGCTACTACACGCTGAGTGCTTATGCCAAGTACGGCGGCACCGGTGCTTCCCTTTTTGCCAACGACCAGACCGTGGCTGTGGGTGACGAAGGTAAGTATTCCGTTAATGTCAAGGTGAAAGAAGGTGAGGACCTCAAGATTGGTCTGCAGTTGGTTTCCGGAACCTCCAACTGGATTGCCGTAGACCGCTTCACGCTTTCTTACTATCCTATCGATCTCGACGCTCTGCAGTCCGGTTTCGCCAAACTGCAGACCGAAGCTACTGCGCTGGCTGCATCGGCTATGAATGCCGACGTGTTGGCTGCTCTCAATGCCGCTGCCGTTACACCTAAGGCCAACGAGGACTCTCTCCTTGCCGCTACTACAGCCCTTACAGAGGCTATTGCCAGCGCCAAGACTTCTATCGCCAACTATGAGGAGGCTGCTGCTCAACTTGCCAAGGCTGATGTCTTCGACGAGACCGGTAAGGCTGCTTTCCAGGCAGACGAGACCTATAAGGCCGTTTCTGCAGCTTATACCGACCGCACGTTGACGGCTGTTTCTGCCGACCAGAAGACTGCTCTTAGTACTGCCCTGATTTCGGCTGCCAAGCAGCAGACGACCGCAGGTGCCGACATGACTTTGGCTCTGCCGGGCAATACCAAGGCCGATTGGACAAATGGTTCCGGTGTGTATAATAGTATAGGTGCAGAACGCTATTCGACTTCTGCCTACACACCAGGCAAGATTCTCTATCAGACCATCCGCGGCTTGCATAGCGGTATCTACGAGATTTCGTTCTATGCTACTGCCAATATGGCTTGGATTGGTGCTGCTACGGGCGATAACATCGCACAGGTATATGCCAACAACAAGACCGAAAATATTGCTGTCATCGGACAGACCTCTTGCACCCTCACAGACTATCTGCGTACCTTCACCGTTAGAGTCGACAGCACTCTCGAGTACGGCCTTCAGAATATCGGTACAGGCGGTAACTGGTATGTCGCTGCCGGTGTGGCTCTGAAGTACGTTTCGGTTGCCGCCAACTTCGACAGCCTGCAGGCTACTGTTTCTGCTGCAGAAACTGCCAAGGGTGAAATCAAGGACGAAGCTCTCGTGGCTGAGTTGCAGACGGCTATCGAAGCTGCTACGCTCGTGCTGAACAACGACTTGGCTGACCAGGCCACTGTCGATGCTGCAACGAAGACTTTGAAAGATGCCGTTGCGCTTGTACAGAAGAAACAGCGTGCTCAGGAGTACGTATTCACAGAGAACGCTTACTTCTCATGGGAGTCACCCGAAGGCATCGAATGTACTAAGGGCGGTAAACTGACCACTAGTACCAGCAATACAGGACGCGTGAACTATACCAATGCCGGCAACTATACAATCAGTCTGAATGGCAACCCTGAAAAAGTTGTGACAGACGGCTATATCCTATTGAACCTTGACGAAGGCTTGACTTTCAATGCCGGTGACAAGATTAACGTGACGGGCTACTACAACAAGGGCCAACAGAAGAACGTTTCTTTCCTAATGCAGTTTATGCCTTCTGCTACTCAGTTGGTTGACACTGAGGACTGGAAGGATATCAATGCTGCCAATACGGCCGACTACTGCGAGACTCCGCAGACCTTTACCTACACTGTGCCTGCTGGCGTAGTAGGTGATACAATGGTCTATATCACCCGTAAGCTCACTGGTACCAACCTCTTCATCACCAAGTTGGAGTTCGTTCACGACTCTTCTACAGGCATCAGCCAGTTCGCCGGCGAGGCTGCCGAAGGTGCTATCTATGACCTCCAGGGCCGCAAGGTAAGCACGATGGTCAATGGTCAGCTCTACGTCAAGGGTGGCAAGGTCGTTATGGCCCGTTGATGAAGTCTACTGACTACAAATGCTCTACTGACTGCAAATGACAGTCTATTGACTGCACATCAGTAATATGATATTAGGGCGGCATTCCTAGAGGGTGCCGCCCTTTTTCCGTCTGTCGGATCGTCCTTTCTCTTACCTAATCCTTCTTGCCGGGCGAAAGCCAGTCTGTATAATCGCTTCACAACTGGCCATTTTGGCGACTTTTTGCACATGGCAAGTCAAAAAGCGGAATAAAAAGACCAATTCTGAGGCCAGGATTTTGCCGTGTCGTGAATTATGCCTAACTTTGCGTCTCAGATTCGCATTCGTATACAATGAACTTGAAACTCACTTTATTACTTTCTGCCGTTCTCACTCTCTGCGGTCAGAATCTGCAGGCCCAAAGTGCGCCTGCCTTCCCCGGTGCGGAAGGTTTCGCCCGCTACACCACTAAAGGCGGTCGTGGCGGCACCGTGTATCATGTCACCACGTTGGCCGACAGCGGAACGGGTTCGCTGCGCGATGCCGTCTCTTCGTCCAACCGCATCGTCGTCTTCGACGTGAGCGGTTATATCGACCTGGAGAAGGACTTGAGCATCAAGTCGAATATCACCATCGCCGGACAGACGGCACCAGGCGACGGCATCACCATCCGTTACCGTACGGTCAGCTTTACGGGTTGCGACAACGTCATCGTGCGCTACGTGCGCTTCCGTAGGTCGCAGATTATGGACGTCAACGACGGAGCCGATGCTGCGTGGGGGCGTCGGCACAAGAATATCATCCTGGACCACTGCTCGTTCTCGTGGAGCATCGACGAACTGGCCTCCTTCTACGACAACTGCAACTTCACGATGCAGTGGTGCACGCTGGGTGAGGCTTTGGCCAATCCCGGTCATAGCAAGGGCGAACATAGCTATGGCGGTATCTGGGGCGGCAAGGGGGCTTCGTTCCACCACAACTTCCTCTGCCACATGCAGAACCGCGTGCCTCGCTTCAACGGCGCCCGTTACAACTACGAAAACAACCTCGACAAGACCAAGTATGACAACTGCATACAGGCCGAACGTGTCGACTTCCGCAACTGCGTGATGTACAACTGGGGTACGGGCGGTTGTTACGGCGGACCCGGCGGCGGACAGATCAATATGGTCAACAACTACTATAAGGCCGGACCCGGTACCAAGAACGGCAAGGTGGTCACTACCGTGTCGGTTGGTTCGAGTGGAAATTCAAGCGGCAGCCCCACATTTTGGGGTTACGCCTCCCGCTATTATATAGCCGGCAACTACGTGACGGCAGCCGGTTCGGCAGCCGCCAATTACGACTGGAACGGCGTGTCGTACGACGGTGGCCTGAGTGTCATCAACAACGAACGTTACATACCCGATACTTGCCACTATTACGGCAGTGGCGTGACTTATGTCAAGAACTCCGCCGGACAGGACTGCGTGCGGCTCAAGATGACCGAACCCATCGAGTGTGGTGAGGTCACCACGCATACAGCCAAGAACGCGTATGAGAAGGTGCTCCTCTACGGAGGTGCAAGTCTGGCGCGTGATGCCGTCGATGCCCGCTATATGGAGGAGGCCCGTACGGGTACGACGACCTATACAGGAGCCACCGCCAAGCGTGCCGGCATCGTCGACCTAGTGCAAGACCCCTTCGCTACGGACGAGGATAGCAAGGAGCAGCCTTACTTCCCCGATTTGGAAAGCGAGAGCAGACCGGCAGGTTTTGATACAGACAAGGACGGCATCCCCGACGAGTGGGAAGAGGCCAACGGACTCAACAAGAACTCCGCTGCCGACGGCAAGACCTATACGCTCGACAAGAAGGGCTACTACACCAACTTGGAGTGCTATCTCAACTGGCTGGTGCAGGATATCACCAAGGCACAGAACAGCGATGCCCTTCAGTCGGTCGACGAGTATTACCCCGAACTTCCCATGGATGCAAGTGCTTCACTTGGAGCTGTGCAAGCCGATTCGGAGGTGATGACTTTCCTCTACTATACCCTCGACGGCAAGCCGCTCAGTGCTCCCGGTCCGGGTATCAGCATACGCAAGATGGTCTATCGTGACGGTTCCGTCTCGGTTGACCGCGTCATACGCAAATAATCTAAGACCAGAATAACGACGGCAGGGGGTGCTCCCCGCTCACGGGTGCGCCCCATTGTCTTCCGCCGAAAAAAGACCTTGTCCAAATTGCAAAACCTTGTCTAAATGAAAATAGCATTGTTGTCATTGTTACTGCTCCTGCCCTTGACGATGGGCGCGCAGAACGTACGCTATCACACCCAAAACCGCCATCGTGTGCTCGAGAACCAGGAGAAAGCCGTGTTCTATGTCGATGAGGATACGACCCACGTGGATCGTTTTCCTGTCTATATGGACGGCATGGATGCGCTTTATAGCTTGCTCTACAAGTACATCAACTATCCGGAGGAAGCCTACCGCAAGAACATCGGTTCGAAGGTCGAGGCCCGCTTCGTGATTGACACGAAAGGCAAGGCACGTCTGCTGGATATCGGAGAGGGCCCGTCGGAAATGTTCCGTAAGCGGGTGGAGATGGCCATCCGCAATATGGGAGGCTGGACGCCCGGTGTGGTGGAGGGCCACACCAAAGAGATGACGGCACGCATCACGGTGATGTTTACCATCGAAGAGGAAGAGAGCGAGTCGACGACTTCGTTCTTTAGTTTGACGATGGACAATCTGGATGCTGTCAACCACCAGTTGCGAGAGACGGGACAAGGCAATCAATATCCTATGGTCCGGGTCTATCTGCCCTTCAGCTACCGGCCCTATTGGAGCGAAGGCGATGCGGCCTTGCAGGAGGTGATCAATGCCGACTTGGGCTATCCCGAAAAAGCCTTGAAGAAAGGAGAGTCCGGATTGCTGGATGTGACCTTCCAGGTTGACACGAAGGGGGAGGTGAGCGACGTCGAGGTGCGGGCACAGGGCAAAGCCCCGACACTCGAGAAAGAAGTAAAGTCGTTCATCAAGAAACATCACGGGTGGCATCCCGGCTGCGAGTACGGCATTAGTGGAGATATGCAAGCCCGTCTGCAGTTTACTTTCGATGCCGACAGCCGGCAAGTCAGCGTCCGGGTTTTCTGATTTCTACGTACCTCCGATATCCTCTTCAGATGACAAATGGAGGGGATATTCCCGTCTATGGGCTGACAATCTGGAGCAAAATGACGAAAAAAGGACGTATTATTTGGATAATTGGCGGAATTGTTGTAACTTTGCCGCCATCGAAAGAGGGCGGTATAGCACGGCGCGCTCACAAGACTATGTGGAGCAAGCCGATACCCTAAAGTACGATACAGTTAAACCAAGCGATAAAAGCAACGCAATGAAATTTGCAGAATACAGTCAGTTCAATCTGTCGGACATCAACAAGGAAGTCCTGAAGAAGTGGGATGAAAACCAGGTATTCGAGAAGTCGATGACCACACGCGAGGGCCATCCTTCGTTCGTGTTCTATGAAGGCCCCCCGTCTGCCAACGGTATGCCGGGCATCCATCACGTCATGGCGCGCAGCATCAAGGATATCTTCTGCCGCTTCAAGACCATGAAGGGCTACCAGGTGAAGCGCAAGGCAGGATGGGACACCCACGGTCTGCCCGTCGAGCTCGGTGTCGAGAAGATGCTGGGCATCACCAAAGAGGATATCGGTAGCAAGATTTCCGTCGACGACTACAATGCAGCCTGTCGGAAGGAGGTGATGAAGTACACCAAAGAGTGGACCGACCTGACCCACAAGATGGGATATTGGGTAGACCTCGACAATCCGTATATCACCTACGACAACCGCTATATCGAGACCTTGTGGTGGCTGCTCAAGCAGCTCTACGGCAAGGGACTTCTCTATAAGGGCTATACCATCCAGCCATATTCGCCGGCTGCCGGTACGGGTCTGTCGAGCCATGAACTCAACCAGCCCGGTTGCTACCGCGATGTGAAGGATACGACCGTGACGGGCATCTTCAAGATGCTGGATTCCCGACCCGAGATGACCGAATGGGGTCAACCCGCATTTGTGGCCTGGACTACAACCCCATGGACTTTGCCGTCCAATACGGCCCTTTGCGTAGGTCCAGATATCGACTATGTGGCTGTGCAGACCTTCAACCCATACAATGGTGACAAGTTGACTATCGTCATCGCCGAGGCGAGGCTCAAGGCCTACTGCGCCGGCGTGGAGTACGCTACTTTGGCCGAGATGGAGGCACTGGATATTGCCAAGGTAGACGGCAAGAAGTTGCCTTACCGCATTGTGGGCCATTACAAGGGCACCGAGCTGGTGGGCATGAAGTACGAACAACTGATGAAGTGGGTGAAGCCCTGCGAAAAGGTCAACGACCTCAGTGCTCCGTTCGTACGCGAGTATGCTGCCAGCCATCCGGAGAAAGTGTTCAGCTACGGCCAGGACAACTTCGTCGAACTGTCGGAGACGGCTTTCCGCGTTATTGCCGGCGACTATGTGACGACCGAAGACGGTACGGGCATCGTACATATTGCCCCGACGTTCGGTGCCGATGATGCCAAGGTGGCCAAGGCTGCCGGTATTCCGGGCCTCTATATGATCAACCGGTTGGGCGAGACACGTCCGATGGTCGACATGACGGGCAAGTACTACAAGCGCGAAGAACTCGCTCCCGTCTTCCTGGAGCGTTGCGTAGACCTCGAGGCATATAGTGTCCATGAGGGCAACTTCGTCAAGAACGCCTATGCTCCGGAGTTCAACAAGGACGGCAAGTACGACGCCGAGGCTGCAGCCAAGGCCGATGACCTCAATGTCATCATGAGCCTGGAGATGAAGAAGGCTCACGAGGTATTCAGGATTGAGAAGCATGTGCACAACTATCCGCACTGCTGGCGTACCGACAAGCCGGTACTCTACTATCCGCTTGACAGCTGGTTCATCCGCTCGACAGCGTGCCGTGACCGCATGATAGAGCTGAACAAGACCATCAACTGGAAACCCAAGTCAACGGGTACGGGACGTTTCGGCATGTGGCTGGAAAACCTCAACGACTGGAACCTTTCGCGCAGCCGCTATTGGGGTACGCCGTTGCCTATCTGGCGCAACCGCGACAGCCGTGAGGAAATCTGCATCGGCAGTGTCGAGGAGCTCTACAACGAAATCGAGAAGTCGGTGGCTGCCGGCTTTATGAAGAGCAACCCGTACAAGGACAAGGGTTTCGTGCCGGGCAAGATGGAGAAAGCCAACTACGACAAGATAGACCTGCACCGTCCGTATGTGGACGACATCATCCTGGTGTCGGCTACGGGCAAGCCTATGAAGCGTGAGACTGACCTGATCGACGTATGGTTCGATTCAGGAGCCATGCCCTATGCACAGATTCACTATCCGTTCGAGAACAAAGAGGCATTCGACAGCCGCAGCGTTTATCCCGCAGACTTTATCGCTGAGGGTGTAGACCAGACCCGCGGTTGGTTCTTTACGCTGCACGCCATCGCTACGATGGTCTTCGACAGCGTGGCTTATAAGGCAGTCGTATCCAACGGACTGGTGCTCGACAAGAACGGACAGAAGATGTCGAAGCGTCTGGGCAATGCCGTCGACCCGTTCGGAGCTATCGAGCAGTACGGTTCTGACCCGTTGCGCTGGTATATGGTGACCAACTCTTCGCCTTGGGACAATCTGAAGTTTGACCCTGAGGGCGTGCAGGAAGTGTCGCGCAAGTTCTTCGGCACGCTGTTTAATACCTATAAACTCTTTGCCCTCTACGCCAATATCGACGGTTTCACGGGAGCCGAGGCCGAGGTAGCACTGGAGAAGCGTCCGGAGATAGATCGCTGGATTCTCTCTTCACTCTCTACGCTCGTGTCGGAGGTGGAGAAAAACTACGAGAACTACGAGCCCACCGTGGCCGGCCGTCTCATCGAAACTTTCGTCTGCGACAACCTTTCCAACTGGTACGTGCGCCTCAACCGCAAGCGCTTTTGGGCTGGTTCGCTCAACGAGGACAAGCTGGCCGCATACCAGACGCTCTACACCTGTCTTGAGACCGTTTCCAGACTGATGGCTCCTATCGCACCCTTCTACGCAGACAAGCTCTTCACCGACTTGAATGCCGTGAGCGGACGTGACAAGAACATCAGCGTGCATCTGGCCGACTTCCCGAAGGCTGGTCCAGTGGATGCCGACCTGGAGCGTAAGATGAAACTCGCTCAGACCGTCACCTCGTTGGTATTGTCCATCCGCAAGGCTGCCAAGATTAACGTGCGCCAGCCACTGCAGACGATTCTCTTCCCTGCTGCCGACAGCGTGCAGGAGCAAGACCTCCTGTCGGTCAAGGACCTCGTGCTCAGTGAAGTCAACGTCAAGGAACTGAAGATTGCCAATGCCGACGAGCATGTGCTCGTCAAGCGTGTCAAGCCTAACTTCCGCGAGTTGGGCAAGCGCTACGGCAAGCTTATGAAGAGTTTGGCGGTTGTCATGAACGGCCTGGAGCAAAACCAGATTGCCGAACTCGAGCAGCAAGGCAGCCTTCACCTTGAGGTGGAAGGAACGCCGGTGGAGATAGCTCTCTCAGACGTGGAAATCTACTCGGAGGACATGCCCGGCTGGAACGTAACCAGCGAAGGCCGTGTGACGGTGGCTCTCGATATCACCATCACCGAAGCACTCCGACTGGAGGGCATTGCCCGCGAACTTGTCAAGCGTATCCAGAATCACCGCAAGACGGCTGGTTTCGAGGTGACGGACCGCATCCGCATCGCCATCGAGAGCAACGGACAGACGGACGAAGCCCTTCGCCAGTACGGCGACTACATCAGCGCGCAGGTGCTTGCCTCTTCGATAGAGGTCGTTCCTGCCGGAAGTCTGACTGATGCCGTCGAACTCGATATGGACGACTACAAGGTGCGTGCTTCCATCACGAAATGATGTCCTTCTCGACTTATCTAACTTAATCTAAACATAACCAACATCAAAACTTACTACTATGGCTGAAGAAAGAAAAGAACGTTATTCTGACGAAGATTTGGCCGAGTTCAAGGCATTGATACTTGAAAAACTCGAAAAGGCACAGAACGAATACGCTACGTTGCGTTCGACGATGCGGCATGGCGACAATGGCGACAATGACACGGCTCCGCAGTTCAAGAACATGGAAGACGGCGCCGAGACCCTTAACCGCGAGGAACTGGGTCTGCAGTCGTCACGTCTGGAGAAGTTTATCAAAAGTCTGCAAGGGGCTTTGGTGCGTATAGAGAACAAGACCTATGGCATAGACCGTGTCACGGGCAAACTCATACCGAAGGAGCGGTTGCGTGCCGTACCCCATGCCACGTTGAGTGTCGAATCAAAGCAGAAACGCCACTAATCGACAGATGAAGATTGAAAGACGACAGACCCTGACCGCCATCCTGCTGATGGTGCTCATTGTGCTTGTCGACCAATGCATAAAAATCTATATCAAGACGCACTTTGTCCTCCACGAGAGTGTCAAAGTGACGTCTTGGTTCTATTTGTCGTTTGTCGAAAACAACGGCATGGCCTACGGCGTGGAGTTGGGCAGTAAGACGATGCTGACCATCTTCCGTATCGTGGCTGTCGCTGCATTCCTGTGGGTTCTCTTCCGCAAGATAAACCATAAGTGCGCATGGTCGTTTGTGGTCCTGATGTCGATGATTATCAGCGGTGCTGTCGGCAATATCATCGACAGCGTTTTCTACGGACAGTGGTTTACCTCAAGCGTAGGACGTGTGGCCCAATGGGCGGACGCTTCTGTAGGCTTGATGCCGCAGGCGGATTGGTTTAACGGCCGGGTGGTCGACATGTTCTACTTCCCTCTGATAAACTTCGACTGGCCGGCGTGGGTGCCCACTATGGGCGAGACCGTACATTGCATTGTCGACTTCGAGTGGCCAAGGTGGTTGCCGTGCAGCGACGAACCGTTCCGTTTCTTCGAACCGGTGTTCAACTTTGCCGATGCCTCGATTTCGGTGGGCGTGGCTTTGTCGCTTATATATCTCGTTGTGGAAAGCCGTAAGGAAGCAAAGGCCGAGGCCAAAGCAAAAGGACAATCAGAAACTGCCGACCATGCGTAACCGTTCCGTTTTCTCTTGCTTGTTCGCCGTTCTTTTGATCGGTCTGCTTTTGGCCGCGTGCAACAACCGTCCGGATTATGTGGTCGACGAGGAGACGATGACCGCTCTGCTCACCGATGTCCATATGGCGGAGGGCCTGGTCGAAGTGCAGTCAGGCGAGGACGACCCCGACTACGGGCAGAAGGTCATGGCAGCCGTTATGCTGAAACACCATGTGACGCGTGAGCAGTACGACACTTCGCTTGTCTGGTATTCGCAGAACCTCAAGCGACTGATTAAAATCTACAAGCAAGTGGACAAGAATCTGGCTGAGTCGACTGAGAATTGGGAACGGCTTGCGGAGGCCAAACGTGAATTCGGAGGATTCGAAGCGGGTGACAGCGTGGATCTTTGGCAGGTAAACCCGTATGTGGTGCTTGACGAAGCGCGCCTGACACACTACAGGGTGTGGACCTTGCCCACCGACTCTACGTTCGACATCGGCGATACCATCCGGTGGCAGTTGCACGTCTGCCGTCAGCCTAAGGGACAAGGCATAGTGGCCTCCATTGCCCTGATTGAAGAACAGGGCAGGATGAGAAACCGAGATTTTTTGTCGGGTGTTTCGACAGGACTGATTACCGGCGACACGACGCTCTGCCTGACATGTGCGGGCGATTCGGTCCGCTTCACCCATATTATAGCAACGCTCAACTTGCTGCGTGTCGGCCAAAGCGAGGGACAAGTCCTGATTCCTGCGGTAGTGGACAGCATTGAGATGCTGAGGATACATAAGAAATAGACCCAACGAAATAGAAGAAGGGAAGCCCGTGTCTAAAGAAACAGAAGATGGGTGACTCCCCAAAAGGTAACGATAGAAGAGGGGAGACCTGATTCTAAAGAAACAGAAGAGGGGTGACTTCAAAAAGGTAACAATAGAAAAGGGGATGCCCAAGGATAAGGATTGGATGAGAGAAGACTCAGAGAAATGAAAGTATATAAAATGATTTTTTGTGCATTGCTGGCGGTATGGACAACTTCCGGCAATGCACAAATGCGTGAGATGCCCATTGCCTTCGAACAATGGCTCGATACACCCGGCATGCGACATGCTACCGTGGCTGTCGAGGTCGTGGACCTGGACAGCGGCAGGACGCGCTATGCGTACGACGAACAACGTTTCGTGCAGCCGGCATCGTTGTTGAAACTGGTGACCACGGCCACGGCTCTGCGCAAGTTGGGCGGTGACTTCGTCATCTACGATTCGATAAACTGTGCAGCCGACACCGCATCCGTGCCCCTGCCCGGACTGGAGGGCTATAATCCGGATTGGCTGATAGAGGATGTCAACGCCTCGTATATCAAGCCCTTGACCCACATTCCGGATGTGGGACTGAGCCTGCGCGAGTTTGTGAAGAAGACCAACGAGAAGAGTCTGAACGAGAATGCCGAGAGTCTGCTTTACTTTCTTTCGCCGGAGCACACCCTGCAGGCCGGACTGGATACGGTGAAAGCCTATTGGCATAGCCGCGGACTCGACACTGATGCTCTGTTGATGTACGACGGTTGCGGACTGGCTCCCAACGATCGGATTACGGCGCGGTTTATCTCGCAGCTGCTGAGCGACATGAAGGATGACGAGGACTTCCGCGCTTCGCTGGCCATCGCCGGTCTGACGGGGACGGTCACCTACTTCCTCAAGTCTTCGCACCTTGCCGGAAGGGCTTTCCTCAAGACGGGAACCACCAAGGCAGTCACGGCCTATGCGGGTTACATGATTGGGCGCGACGACCACACCTATAGTGTCGTCCTGATTGTTAATAATTCGACGGCTCCTTTAACGAATCAGCGGAAAAACATTGAAAAAATGTTTAATTTGCTTGTGCCATAGATAGTTTTTTCTTTTTTTTGGAAAAAAACATTACCTTTGCATCTGCGATTGAAGAATCTGTACAACTATATTGGGAAATAGATGAAGCTGTATGTCGTGCCGACCCCTGTCGGCAATCTCGAGGATATGACCTTCCGGGCAGTGCGGGTGCTGAAAGAAGCCGACCTGATACTGGCAGAGGACACGCGCACCAGCAGCGTCCTGATGCAGCACTACGACATCCACACTCCCATGCAGAGTCACCACAAGTGGAACGAGCATCAGACCAGTGCCGCGATGGTAGACAAGATAGTCGGAGGGATGACTGTGGCTTTGGTCAGCGATGCGGGTACACCGGGCATCAGCGACCCTGGCTTTATGTTGGTGCGCGAGTGTGTGCGCCGTGGCATTGAGGTCGAATGTCTGCCTGGAGCAACGGCCTTTGTTCCGGCTTTGGTGCAAAGCGGATTGCCCGACGACAGATTCTGCTTCGAGGGCTTCCTGCCGCAGAAGAAAGGACGGGAGACACGGCTCAAAGCACTCTCGGCTGAGGATCGGACGATGATTTTCTACGAGTCGCCGTACCGGTTGGTCAAGACGCTGCAGCAGATGTCGCAGTTCTTCGGCGCAGACCGTCAGGCTGCCGTGGCCCGCGAGATTTCGAAGAAGTTTGCGGAGACACAGCACGGGACGCTAGCTGAGTTGGTCGCCCATTTTACGGCCACGGAACCGAAAGGCGAGATTGTGCTCCTGGTGAGCGGCAAACCCGAAGAGCCCAAGGCGGAGAAGAGAAACAAATACAAGCAGGACAAGGATACCTTGGACGAAGAAACCTCGGAGGAGGAAATCCTGCAACGGTAAACATTAGAAAAAACACAGATACAACATGCCTGTTAAGATTCCAGTCAATTTGCCGGCCATTGAGGCCCTGAAGCGAGAGAACATCTTCGTGATGGACTCGGATAGGGCCAATGCGCAAGAGATACGTCCTTTGCGGATAGGCATCCTCAACCTGATGCCGCTCAAGGAACGGACGGAGACAGACCTCATCCGTCTGTTGTCCAATACGCCCTTGCAGCTGGACATCACGTTCATCAAGGTGCCGGAACACGAGAGCAAAAACACCTCTGCGCTCCACATGGAGCAGTTCTATACCTCGTTTGAGGAACTGCAGGACCAGAAGTTCGACGGAATGATCATCACAGGCGCTCCCCTCGAGCATCTAGACTTTGAGGAAGTGAGCTATTGGGGATGGATCGAGAAAATCTTCGATTGGACCCGCGCCCACGTCACCTCGACCATGTACATCTGTTGGGCAGCGCAGGCCGCGCTTTATCATTTCTATGACGTGCCGAAATATCCGTTGGCCCAGAAGATGTTCGGTGTCTTCAAGCACCGCAGCCTCGACCCGACGGCCCCGATATTCCGTGGCTTCGACGACGTGTTCTATATGCCGCAGAGCCGGCACAGCGAAATCCATAAGGAGGATGTGCTCAAACACCCCGAACTGAAGATTATGGCAGAAAGCCAGGAGAGCGGCGTCTATATGGTCATGGCCCGCGAGGGAAGGGAAATCTTCCTGACGGGACACTCTGAGTATGCGCCCGACACCCTCGACACCGAGTACAAACGGGACCTGGCCAAGGGACTGCCTATCCAGCCTCCGGCCAATTACTACGAGGACAACGACCCCTCGAAGGACATCATCGTGCGGTGGCGGTCGACGGCCAACCTCCTCTTCCTCAACTGGCTGAACTACTACGTCTATCAGCCAACCCCGTACAACATCGACGAAATTCACTGAGAACAGCCAAAATTCACTAAGACAATAAATAAACTCAATAACAATGGAAAAAGTAGACATCCGAGAACTGAACGACCTTATTGAGAGTAAGAGCGCGTTCGTCAATATCCTCACACAGGGTATGGATCAGGTGATTGTGGGGCAGAAACATCTTGTCGAGTCCCTGCTGATTAGCCTCTTGTCAGGCGGACACATCCTCCTGGAGGGTGTTCCGGGTTTGGCAAAGACCCTCGCCATCAAGACCCTTTCGCAGTTGATTGATGCAAAGTACAGCCGTATCCAGTTTACGCCTGACTTGTTGCCTGCCGACGTAATCGGTACAATGGTCTATAGTCAGAAGAACGAACAGTTTACGGTGCAGAAAGGCCCCGTTTTCGCCAACTTTGTCCTGGCCGACGAAATCAACCGTGCTCCTGCCAAGGTGCAGTCTGCTTTGCTCGAAGCCATGCAGGAACACCAGGTCACCATCGGCAATGAGACCTTCAAACTTGACAGCCCCTTCCTCGTCATGGCTACGCAGAACCCTATCGAGCAGGAAGGAACCTATCCACTGCCCGAGGCTCAGTGTGACCGTTTCATGCTCAAGGTGCGCATCGACTACCCGAAGCAGGAAGAAGAGCGTCAGATTGTAGCCAACCATTTGGCCGGATACAAGACCGAGGTCAAGCCGCTGATGTCTGTCAGCGAAGTGCTGGATGCCCGCGAGGTGGTCAAGCAAGTCTATATCGACGAGAAGATACAGAAGTACATTGTCGACATCGTGTTTGCAACGCGTTACCCCGAAATGTACGGACTGGAAGGTCTGAAGGATATGATCAGTTGCGGCGCTTCTCCGCGTGCCTCCATCAACATGGCCCTTGCCGCCCGTGCCTACGCTTTCCTGAAGCACCGCGGTTACGTCATTCCGGAGGACATTCGTGTCGTTTGTCCCGACGTGCTCCGTCACCGTATCGGCTTGAGTTACGAGGCCGAGGCCAACAACCTGACTTCGGAGGAAGTCATCGCCGACATCCTCAACCGCGTCGAGGTGCCCTAAGGCGTGACCCGGAGCCGACACACAGGCTCGAAGAGAAACTTTACACATCCGTTTTCCGTATAAACTGGAACTGAATTGGAAACATCAGATCTTATCAAGAAGGTCAGGCAGATCGAAATCAAGTCGAGGGGCTTGAGCGCCAATGTCTTTGCCGGAAGCTACAAGACGGCGTTCAGGGGTCACGGCATGTCGTTCGCTGAGGTGCGCGAGTACCAATATGGTGATGATGTGCGCGACATCGACTGGAATGTGACCGCCCGGCAAAACAAGCCCCACATCAAGATTTACGAAGAAGAGCGCGAACTGACGGTGATGTTGCTCATCGACGTGAGCGGCAGCCGTGAATTCGGCACCGTGAACCGTACCAAGCAGGATCAGATTACGGAGATTGCCGCCACGCTGGCCTTCAGCACGATACAGAACAACGACAAGGTCGGGGTGGTCTTCTTCAGCGATCGGATTGAGAAATACATTCCGCCGCAGAAGGGCAAGAGACACGTGCTGGCTATCATCAGCGAACTGCTCCGTTTCGAACCCGTGCAGAGGGGTACGGATTTGCGCAACGCCATCGAGTATGTCAGCAACGCGCAGAAGAAGCGCTGCACGACATTCCTAATCAGCGACTTCTGCGATGAGCGCAACTACGAGCAGGCCTTGACATTGGCCAGTTCGAAGCACGACTTGATAGCCATACAGGTCTACGACCCGCGTGAGGCGATGTTGCCCGATGTGGGGTTGTTGCACGTCGAGGATGCCGAGACAGGCGAGGACCGTTGGGTCGACACCGGTTCGCGGAAAGTGCGCCAAGCCTACGCCGACTGGTGGAACCGTATGCAGCAGAAAATGCAGCAGTCGTTCCTGCACAGCCGTGTGGACAATGTGTCGATATCGACGGAAGATGATTTTGTGCCCGCTTTGCTGGCATTGTTTAAGAAACGTTCATGATGAAGAAACATATCGCCCTATTGCTGACATTGCTGTCCTGCAGTCTGATTGTCCCCAATCGGGCTTCGGCCGACGTAGCCGTGGCAACCATCGACACGCCGTGGGTGGCCATCGGAATGCCGCGTGTGCTGCATCTCGAGGTGACAGTGCCCGAAGGCGCGCAGGTGGCGTGGACTACTGCGGTGCAAAGACGCGGATTCCAGGCGCAGGATTATCAGAATCCAGACACCAAATATCTGCTGGAGTTCGGCCCGGACACGGATTTCGCCATCGACACGCTCAGGCAGGACGGCAACGTCACTTTGCGTCAGAACCTGCTGTTCTATGCTTTCGACAGCGCCGCCATGGTTATTCCGCCGTTTAAGTTTGCGGTTAGCGGAAGGGACACGGTCGAAACCCAGACTTTGGCCCTCAAGTGCGAAAACCCCTTCGAGGAAGTGCCCGACGACCCGCAGACGCTGCAGGACCTCAAGCCCGTCATAGACCCGGAGTTCGTCATCTGGGACTACATCTGGTGGATGGTTTGGGTGTTGCTCGCCGTGGCCGTTATAGCCGCCGCATGGTTCGGCTATCAGTACTATCTGCATCATCGCAGCAACCGTCCGGTAGAGTTGCCCAAGGAGAAACCTTTGCCTCCGCATGTGGTGGCCTTGAGTGCTCTCGAGGCTCTCGACGGCCGCAAACTGTGGCAAGAGGGCAGGTATAAGGAGTACTATACCGACTTGACCGACATCCTCCGCCGTTACATCGAGGGACGCTACAAGGTGTCGGCGATGGAATCGACCACCGACGAGATCCTTGACGGCCTCGTAGAACTGACCGTCACTCAGAAGTCGTCTTACAACAACCTTCGTGAGGTCTTGAACCTGGCCGACCTCGTGAAGTTTGCCAAATATGAACCGTTGGCCGACGAGAACCGTATGGTCTTTATGAACGCACGTCTTTTTGTCGAGCAAACCAAGGAGACCGTTATAGAAGAGGAGGGACAGCCCCAGACTCCGGACAACCGTCCGGCTTCGGACCGCAACCAGGCCATAGGCAGCAAGCCGGCTTCGGATCATAACCAAGCCACAGGCAGCAAGCCTGCCTCGGACAATACCAAAACGGCCTCTGACAATAATAAAGGAGAAGAAGCATGACATTCGCAGCACCGCAATATCTCTTTTTGTTGATTCTTCTGATTCCGGCCATCGGCGTTTACGTGTGGCGTCGGAAGCGGGAGAGCGCCACGTTGCAGATACCTTCGGCCACGATTTTCGGACAAATGCCCAAGTCGTGGAAGGAGTACTTCCGGCACGTCAACTTTGCCCTGTTGCTGTTGGCCTACGCTCTGTGCGTATTCGCCATGGCGCGTCCGCAGAGCAGCGACAGTTGGAGCCAGAGCAATACGGAGGGCATTGACATCGTGTTGACCCTCGACGTCTCGTACTCCATGCAGACTGAGGACTTCAAGCCCAACCGCCTCGAAGCTGCCAAAGACGTAGCCGCCAACTTCATCACGGGTCGACCGAACGACAACATCGGTATGGTCATCTTCGGCAAGGAGAGCTACACGCTCTGCCCCATGACGAGCGACCACGCCGTGCTGGCCAATATGGTGAAGAACATCGACTTCGATTTGGTCGACGGCACCTTGACGGCCATTGGCAACGGCTTGGTTACCGCCTTGAACCGCATCCGTCATGGCGAGGCCAAGTCGAAGGTCGTCATCCTGCTGACCGACGGTTCGAACAACGCCGGCGACGTGTCGCCCAACGATGCGGCAGCCGTGGCCCAGTCGCTGGGAATCCGCGTTTACACAATCGGTGTCGGCACGGACAAGGAGTTCGAGATGGTCACGGGTTACGACATGTTTGGCCAGCCCGTCAAGCAGACGGTCAAACCCGACCTCGACGAGGGACTGCTTCGTTCCATTGCCCAGACTACGGGCGGCCAGTACTATAGGGCTACGAGCAAGGAGAAGCTCACGGGCATCTTCCGCGAGATAGACCAAATGGAGAAGACCAAGTTGAGCGTTCGCGAGTTCAGCCGTCGTGAGGAAGAGTTCCTGCCGTTTGTGTTGGCTGCCGTCCTGCTTTTGGCGGCGCACATCCTGTTCCGGCAGACCGTGCTCAAGAACCTACCCAGTTGATTTGCCTATGCAGAATCCGGTTTCAGAACACGTAGTTACTTTAGGATAAAAACCTATGGTTACTTTAGGATCAAATCTATGGTTACTTCAGGATTAAATCCCTGCGCTTCGACGACACCGACCCGTCGCGCGAAGACATTCAGGATTAAATCTATGGTTACTTCAGAATCAAATCCCATTGTGACTTTAGGATATTAAATAGTAGAATATGGAAAATTTCCGGTTTGCCAATCCCAATCTGTTGTGGTTGTTGCTGGTGGCCGCAGCCTTGATAGCCCTTTTTGTGATAGCCAACATGCGTTCGCAGAAGGCGCTGGTCCGTTTCGGCAACCTGTCGCTGCTCCGCCCGCTCATGCATGGTGTGAGCCACAAGAAGCGCAATTTGAAGTTCGCCCTTCAGATGACGGCATTGGTGTGCCTGATTGTAGCTGCCGCCCGTCCGCAGTTCGGCTCCAAGATAGAGATTGTCAAAAAAGAGGGCGTGGAGGTGATGGTTTGTCTGGACATCTCCAACTCGATGTTGGCCGAAGACATTGCTCCGAGCCGTTTGGACAAGGCAAAGCGGATGTTGGTCCGCATGCTCGACCAGATGCAGAACGACCAGGTCGGTTTGATAGTCTTTGCCGGCGACGCTGTCGTGCAGTTGCCGATCACCAACGACTACGTTTCGGCCAAGATGTTCCTCGAATCCATCACACCCGATTACATCTCGATACAGGGCACGGCCATCGGTGCGGCCATCAACCTGGCGACGCGGAGTTTTACGGCCAAAGAGGAGAGCAGCAAGTCCATCGTGTTGATTACCGATGCCGAGAATCACGAGGACGATGCGGCCGGAGCTGCGGCTGCTGCCTACGAAAAGGGCATTCCGACCCATGTGATCGGTGTCGGTTCCGTGCAGGGAGCCGTCATCCCCGATGGTTCGGGGCGTCTCAACAGTCCGCGTAAGGACGCTACGGGCAACCCCGTCACGACGCGCTTGGACGAGGCCATTGCCCAGCAGGTGGCTGAGGCCGGCCACGGCATTTACGCCCATGCCGACAATACCAATTCGGCCATCAACAGGGTCATATCTTCCCTGCACGAGATGAAGACCACCGAGTTGGAGAGCCATGTCTACGCAGAGTACGACGACCAGTTCGTGTGGTTCGTGTTTGTGGCCATGCTTTGTCTGCTGGCCGATGTGTTTGTGGTGGACCGTGCCAATCCGGTGCTGTCCAAAATACAGTTGTTCAAATGAAAAAGACTTTATTTGTCCTCTTGCTTTTGCTCCCGGTGTGTGTGGCTTCGTCCGTGGCACAAAACCAACGGAAGGTGCGGAGCCTGGCCCGTTCGGGCAACAGCAACTACAGGGACAGCCTCTATACGGACGCCGAGATGGACTATCGTCGTGCCCTGGCCCTCAATCCGTCGGATAGTGTGGCGCTCTTCAATTTGGCTACGGCCCTGATCAGGCAGCACGACCAGGCCAAGTTGGCTGAGGCTGACAGCCTCCTGACGGGACTGGCCGTCGAATCCGAGCAGAACGGCAACCGGCAGATGTGTGCCAGGAGCTTGTATCAGAAGGGCGAAATAGCCATGATGGCGCAGCAGTACCAGCAGGCTGCCGAAGCCTTCAAGGAGTCGCTGAAGCGCAATCCGTCGGACGACGAGGCGCGGTTCAACTATCTTTTGGCCAAACGGCTGCTGAAGGACCAGCAGGACCAGAATCAGCAGCAGAATCAGGACCAGCAGCAACAGCAAGACCAGCAGCAACCGCAGCAGGATCAGCAGCAAAATCAGGACCAACAGCAGCAAGACCAGCAAGACCAGAACCAGGACCAGCAACCTCCTCAGCAGCAAGAGCAGCAACAACAGCCTCAGCAGCAGGACCGCATGTCGGAAGACCAGCGCCAGTCCATCCTCGAGCAGAACGAGCGCGACGAGAAGGAGACACAGGCCAAGGTGATGCGCCGCATGCAGGACAAAGACAAGGAGAAGGAGAAAGAGCGTGAAATCCAGCGCATGAACGGAACGCTCAAGGACTGGTAAGACCTCCCGCTCCGGCAACACTGACAAACTTGCGTTCGCAAGGGACGATCTTTCGCAAGTGATTATGATTAGCTTTTCGCAACTGATTATGATTATCTTTGCTCCTGCAATCAACAAACGATAACAAACAAGGCAATATACACTTCATCGATGAAGAAGATTTTTTCGCTTATACTATCACTGACAATGGTTGTGTCCGCTTGGGCGGATGTGACCTTCAAGGCCCGCGTTGAGGGCGGGAATACGGTTGAGGCCGGAACGCGTTTCCAGGTAGAGTATGAGATAAACACTACGTGCGACGCTTTCGACTGCGACATGTCCGGCTGCGGCGTGCGAGCCATCAGCGGTCCGTTCTCTTCCTCCTTTATGTCCCGTTCGATGACCAACGGCAAGACCGAGGTTATCAACACCACGACCTACACGTATGTGATGGTGGCGGACAAAGAGGGCAGTTTCACGTTGCCGGCCGCCAAGGCGACGGTGGGCGGAAAAGTCTATCGGAGCAACACCATTGCGCTGACCGTCATCCCTGCCGACCCCAACAAGCAGCAGTCGCAGACCAGCCGCAGCAGTCAGCAGAGCCGTAGTTCCAGTTCGTCGTCCACTGGTTCTGTGGGCAAAGACGACATCTTGTTGGCCGTCGACCTCTCCAAGACCACGGTGTATGAGGGCGAGGCCCTGGTGGCTACACTGAAGCTCTACTTCCGCAACGAGAATGTGGTCAGCCTGCAGGACGTCAAGTTCCCCGACCTCGAGGGCTTTACGGCCCAGGAGATGGATTTGGGCAACAACGTTCAGACCACCATCGAGCAGTATAAGGGCGGCAACTACAGGGCTTATCCCGTGCGTCAGTGGCTGCTCTTCCCCCAGCGGGCAGGCAACATCACCATCAAACCCGGTTCGCTGACCGCCATTGCACAGGTCTACACGGGGCGCAGGAGTTTTTGGGACGACCCGTTCAATGTCTACCAGAACGTTCAGGTGCCCGTGACGAGTCCAGAGCGCGTGGTCAAAGTCAACGCCGTGCCTTCGGGCAAACCCGCTTCGTACATGAATGCTGTCGGAGCCTTCAAGATCAAGGGCGAACTGACGGCCGACAAGGTCAAGGCCAACGATGCCGTCATCTATCGGCTCACCATCGAGGGAACGGGCAATCTGAAGTACATACGCGAGCCGCATCCCGAGTTTCCGGCCGACTTCGAGGTCTACGACCCCAAGTCAGACCTTCAGACCCGCACCACCAGGAACGGTTTGACGGGCAAGCGCATCATCGAGTACACCATTATCCCGCGTTTCGCAGGCACGTTTACGATTCCTCCGGTCGAGTTCAGCTTCTTCAACACGGCGACGGGCAAGTACGAGACCCTGCAGACCGACGCCTTCCAACTTGAGGTCGAGAAGGGTGCCGGCGACACCTCGGCCGCTCCGGGGTCAAGCGTAGACTTCTCGGGCACCAACCAGGAGCGCATCCGCGTGTTGGGCAACGACATCCGTTATCTGCACAACATCGACGAGTCCGAACTGGTGGCCGACAAAGTTCCCGTCATCCAGTCGCCGCTCTATTGGTTGTGGTTTGCCGTTCCGGCCCTTGCCCTGCTTATTCTGTTGGCGGCCAATCACCGCCGGCTGAAGCGGAAGGCCGATTCGGTCGGTCAGCGCACCCGCAAGGCCAACAAGGTGGCCTCCAAGCGCTTGAAGGCTGCCTCTGCGGCCCTGAAGCAGAAGGACGAGGCCGCTTTCTACGAGGCCGTACACAAGGCCATGTTCGGCTACGTGTCCGACAAACTCAACTTGCACTTGAGCGACTTGACGCGCGAGATGATTCACGATGAGCTAATCAAGAAAGAGGTGGACGAAGAGACCGTCAAGCAGTATGAACACGTCATCGAGGTGTGCGAATTTGCCCGCTACGCTCCGTCGGCCGACGACCAGGCCATGGACAAACTCTACGAAGACGCCGTCCGGACCATCGACCGACTGGAGAAGGTTCTGTAAATATAGGAAAGAAAGGAAAAGATTTTCCGAACAAAGGGAATATAGAGGATAAGGAAATGAGGTAACAAGGGACAATAAATCCCCAATAAGGATAACATAGGATAAGGAAACGAGGTAACAAGGGACAAAAGGAAACCCCAAAAAGGAAACAAGGACCCCCCCCAAAACGAAGGAAAGGGGAGTCTTAAAAACAAACAAAAACAAAGTAAACAAAGAAAACGAAGAAACAATGAAGCGAATAGTAATATTGTTGAGTTTGCTGATGGGAGTTGTCACCCTCAAGGCCGGCATTGTCAATCCGTCGGAGATGATAGGCGAAGCAGCCTATGCCTACGAGCAGGGCAAATATGCCGAAGCTGCCGAAAAGTACGAAGTTTTGGTTACGGCCTTCAGCGGCGCGCCCGACCTTTATTATGCATTGGGCAACTCGTACTACAAGCAGCAGATGTACGCCAAGGCCATCCTCAACTACGAGCGTTGCATCCAGCGCGACCCGTCCAACGAGGACGCCCGCACCAACCTCGAGTTGGCGCAGAGCAATTGCGTGGACAAGATAGAGACCATCCAGCCCATCATCTTCGTCACATGGAGCAACGCGTTGCGCGACCTTTTTGCCGCCGACACCTGGGGCAGGATGTCCGTCCTGTTTTTCCTCCTCTTCCTGGCCGGAGTGGCGGCTTACTTCTTTGTCCGCAAAGTCAACATCCGCAAAGTTGGCTTCTATGGTGCCATCGTCATGGTGGTGCTCTGCGTCGTCAGCCTGTTTTATGCACACCAGCAGGGCGAGATACTGACGGCCCACGACCATGCCGTCGTTATGGCTCCCACGGTCACCCTCCGTTCCACGCCCGCTGAAAGCGGCACGCAGCTGATGGTGATTCACGAGGGCCTCAAGGTGCGCATCCGCCAGGAGCTGTCCGGTTGGACCGAAATCGAACTCTCCGACGGCAATGTAGGCTGGATGCCGACCTCAATGCTGGAGGTAATCTGACGGGCCGTTAAGCCTTAACCATCCCCGACTTTCTTTTAGGCCAAAGTCTAAATGATGCTGGAGGTAATCTGACGGGCCGTTAAGCCTTAACCATCCCCGACTTTCTATTAGGCCAAAGTCTAAATGATGCTGGAGGTAATCTGACAGGCCGTTAAACCTCGCGGCGCCACGGGAGTCAGAATAAATGAGTAGAGGCTCAGAACAGACAAGAAAGACAAGGAACGGGAGAGAAGCAAAGAGTGAGAGAAGCAAAGAAGAGAGAAGAGAAAAGAATAATAAGCAAAAAGCTGATGGCCAAAACAAAAAAGGCCGTCAGAACAGACAAGAAAGACAAAGCAAAGAAAATAAACATATCAAACAACAAAGAAGATTATGAAATACGCATTGGTGACCGGCGGAAGCCGGGGAATAGGCCGGGCTGTCAGCGTGCAGTTGGCCAAGATGGGATACAGAATCATCATCAACTACGTGAACAATACGGCTGCGGCCGAAGAAACCCTGCGCCTGGTGCGCGAAGCCGGTTCGGAAGGCGAGATGCTGAAGTTCGATGTCGGCAACGCCGCTCAAGTGAAGTCAGCCATCGAGGGCTGGCAGGCTGCCCATGCCGACCAGGACGAGTACATCGAGGTAGTGGTCAACAACGCCGGCGTGCGTCGTGACAACCTCATGGCACTCATGCCCGAAGAGGATTGGGTGACCGTCATCAACACCACGCTCAACGGCTTCTTCAACGTGACGGCTCCCCTCATCTCGCAGATGCAGTTCCACAAGTTCGGCCGCATCATCAACATGGCCAGCGTGTCCGGCATCATGGGCATGCAGGGTCAGACCAACTACTCGGCTGCCAAGGGCGGCCTGGTGGCTGCTACCAAGGCTTTGGCCAAAGAGGTGGCCCGCAAGAACATCACCGTCAACGCCGTGGCTCCGGGCTTCATCAAGACCGACATGGTGGAGGGTCTGGACGAGAAAGAGCTGAAGAAGACCATCCCCGCCAACCGCTTCGGCCAGCCCGAGGAAGTTGCCGCTTTGGTCGGATTCCTGGCTTCGCCTGAGGCCGGCTACATCACGGGCAACGTGATTAGCATCAACGGCGGATTGTACACCTGATTTTCACCTCCTGACTACAAGCAAATATCCTGACAACAAGCAGATATCCTGACAACAAGCAGATATGAAAAAGACTATCAAAACCCTCCTGGCCCTGACCCTGTGCGTTCTGCCCATGAACTTGGCGGCACCGGCCTTTGCACAGGACGCAGATATGATGCAGAAGGCGCGTGAGCGCTTCCAGGGCATGGAAACCCTGCAGGCCGACGTGGTCATGACGCGCCACAACACCATGGTCACCAGCGACGTGACATCGAAGGGCAAGTTCTACTTCAAGAAGCCATCCCGCATGTGCATGACCTTCAAGGACGGTGCCGAGATGCTGCTGATGGACGGCCAGTCGTTCACCATGGTGCGCGACGGCAAACCGCAGACCATGAGCGGCAAGGGCAACAGCCAGATTGAGGCGCTCAAGACCCTGCTGCAGAACTTCAGCGCCGGTCAGGAGAGCGACATCGACCTCTCTGACATTGCCGACGTCGACATGACGCAGAAGGGCAACCGCGTGATTATCACGGTCACTCCCATCGTCACCGACGCCAAGCAGAAGCGCAAGATGATGTTCACCTCGTTTGTCGTGACGCTCGACAAGCAGAAGTCGGAACTCGTCTCGGTGCGGATGAACGAAAAGGGCCAGAACTACACGGAGTATGCGTTCTCCAACTTCAAGCAGAACGCCGCCGTGTCCGATGCCGTCTTCTCTTTTAAAAAGTAAGAGGAAACTATCCAAAGTAAGAGGAAACCTTCCGTGGATTGGGAATCAAGGAAAAGATTTCCCTAAAAAATCTACGGAAGATTCCTTCAAAACATTCATAAAATGATTATTCCGGTATTCATAAAAGAATATTCAGGAAGAGAACAATGATGAAGGCAGAACAGAAGGTCATCCTGGAGGATACGGTCCGCATCCGTGTCAAGTTCAGCGAGATTGACTCCATGCGTCGCGCGTGGCACGGGTCGTATGTCAAGTATATGGAAGACGGCCGCGAGTCGTTCGGGTTGCACTATCCCGGCATCGGTTACGCCGACATCACGGCTTCGGGCATCTATGCGCCCATTGTCGACGTCCACGTCAAGTACTACGGTGCGTTGAGGCTCAACGATGTGGTGGTCATCCGCACGCGCTACGTCTACCATCCCGGCGCCCGTCTCGACTACAGCTACGAGATGCGGCGTGAGTGCGACGGAGCGCTCTGCTGCAGGGCCACGACCACGCAACTCTTCATCGACCGCGATGAGCAGCTTATGACCGAGCGGCCCCAGTACTACATCGACTGGCAGCGCAAGTACGGAATAGATACGGATTAAGGCAGCAGCGCGTTGACTTGCTCTATAATAGAATGGGTGTCGTCATTCCAAATGACGGCATCCGATTTTTTTATCTTCTCCTCCTGGGGCATTTGGCTGAGGATGCGCGCCTCGATGCGCTGGCGGTCCGTGCCGTCCCGGTGCATGGCCCGTTGGATGCGCAGTTCGAGGGGAGCGGCCACGCACCACACCCGGTCGGCCTGGGCGTACTTGTCGAAGCCCGAATCGAAGTAGATGGCCGTTTCGACAAAGAAAGGCGCTTCTTGGCTAATGTTTTGGCTAAAGGTTTGGCCAAAGGCTTTTCCCATCGTTTGGCCCAAGCCTTGGCTAAAGGTTTTGTCCAAGCCTTGGCGCAAGGTTTTGTCCAAGCCTTGGCGCAACATTTTGCTAAAGGCCAGTTGCCGGCGACGGATGTCGGCGGCGACGGCGGGGTGCACGAGCGCGTTCATCTGCCCGAGCAGTTCCTGGTTTCCGAAAATTCTTGAAGCCACATAAGGTCGGTTCAGTTGCCCGTCGGCGGCGTAAGTTTCCGGTCCGAGCAGTTCAGTGAGTTGGCCCTTCAGCGTGGCGTCCGTCAGCATCAGTTTCTTGGCCCGCGAGTCGCAGTCGTAGACCGTGTAGCCCATTACTTTGAGCAGCTGGCTCACCATCGACTTGCCCGAGCCTATTCCTCCTGTGATGATTACAAGCATGGTGATATTATTCCTCCACCGAGAACTCCACTTCCCGTGGGTCGAAGTCGATGCAGCACACGTCTGTCTCGCTCCATTTGGTGCGCACCATGACGGGCAGCGTGCGGCGGTTGGGGTTACGGCGCAGGCTGTCGTAGGGCACCGTCAGCCTTATGCCATCTTCCGCGAACTGGTAGTAGCGGTCGAAGTTGGCCAGGCAGCGCACGTTGGCCTGACGGGGAAAGAGGATGAGCTTCTTGCCCTCCGGCACGCCCGTGGCCTGGATTTCCAGGTTGTCGAAGCGCTTTTCCACGTAGTGCACCACGGGAATCATGACTTCGGCCGAGTCGGGCGAAGCCTTGATGCCCACGCGCAGCTTGATGGCCACCTTGGTCAGCAGCGTGTCCTTGAGGTTTTCGGCCTTGAGCGTCTCTGTCTGAATGTAGCTCAGCGTGTCGGAGATGTAGCCCGGCGCGTGCACCAGCACCGAGTCGGTCAGCAGCACGGGGGCGAAGTCGCGGCAATCGTCGGCCGACGTGATGTCCGTCACGAGCTTGACGGCGATGCGCTTGCCCTCGGTGTAGGCGTAGCGGGCGTCGACCAGTGAGGGATACATGGCCGTGATTTGCGTCGACGACGAGAGCTCGTTGAGCAGCAGCGACTGCAGTTCGGCGCCCGAGATGCGGAAGTTGCCCGCGATGTCGGCGTAGCGGTCAAAGTCGACCGAGAGCGTCATGAAACTGCTGTTCTTGCCGTAGTTGAGCAGATGCATGTTGTTGTCGTAGAGCGTCACCTTGATGGTCGAAGGCACCTGGGTCGTGAAGACCACGCCGTCGGGCAGGTTTTCGATGCGCAGCGACACCTCGTAGGTGGCGTCGTTCTGCTCGTAGGCACTGCGGCCAATCCAGAAGAACGTCGACACCAGCACAAAAATGGAAAAAGTCAGCACATCCCGCCTGCTGACGGCAGGCAAGAGGCTGACGATTTTCTGTATCTGCTCCGGAAGTTGTAGCATAGTTCCCTCTGCTCCGGGTGTTATGGTTTTACTTCGGCTGAGCGGCAGCCATGTCGTTCAGGTCCTTGAAGACACACTCCTTGCTGACCTGGATGCGGGTCTGATAGTCGGGCTTCAGTTTGATGACGAAGCTTTCCACCACCTGGTTGCCCTTGCGGTCGGTAGTCGTGTTGACGCTCTCGATCTTGCCGAAGATGCCGCCGTTGGTGACGACGTTGTCGCCGGCCTTCATGTTGTTGCGTTCGGCTTCAATCTTCTTCTGCTGCTGGCGCTGCGGACGGATCATGAAGAAGTAGAACACTGCGATGATGAGCACGATGAAGATGAGGTTGCTCATACCGGCGCCGCCCTGAGGTGCGGCCTCTTGAAGGAAAAGTGTGTTAAGCATAACTTGGTTGTTATAAGAAAACTGGATTGTTCTTTTTTAGTGTAAATATTGCCTTTTGCTCTGGTGCAAGACCTTCGCTTGTGGCGGAACCTTGGCTTGGGTGCAAAACCCATTCGCTCGTGGCAGAACCTTGGCTCTGGTGCAAGACCTTCGCTTGTGGCAGAACCTTTTGCTAGGGTGCAAAACCTTTGGCTCGGACCTTAATCAAAAATCAAAGCCGCCCCCCGGGGCTTTAGGCCTTGAAGATGACGCCGTCGAGCTTCCACTGCTTCACAATCTTGTCGACGATGCCGTTGACGAATCGGGCGCTGTCGGGTGCGCAGTAGTACTTGGCCAGCTCGATGTATTCGTTCATCGAGATGCGGACGGGGATGTCGGGGAAGTTTCTGATTTCGGCCAAAGCGCAGATCATGACCACCTTGTCCATGAGGGCCATACGCTCCACCTGCCAGTTGTCGGCGTTCTGGTCGATGAGCTGCAGGTACTCGTGGGCGTGGTCGAGGGCGAAGTGGTAGAGGTCGTGGGCGAACTGGCTGTCCTCCTTGCGGTCGAAGACCTTGAGCGACAGGTGCTGCTCCTCCTTTTCCGGGTCAATCTGGTTGATGGCCTTGACCACGAACTGGGTGACGGTCGAGAGGTCGTCGTTCCAGTAGATGTTGCGGTTCTCGAGCGCGAGGTCGAGCATGGCGTTGCGGGTGATGACCGAGGCGAAGATGTCGCGCCACAGGGCCTTTTCGTCCTGCAGGGTAGGGGCGTCGCGCTGCGTCATGAACGTCTTGTACGAAGGCAGCTCCTCGATTTCGGCCAGCAGGTTGCGGTAGAGGTCCGTGTCGAAGTCGCTCAGCAGGCCGTGCTTCTCGCAGTAGTCGGGCACCTCGCTCTTCTCGGCTATGGCGCGGGCTATGCGGCAGTCGGCGAAGCGCGTGTTGGGGAATCGCTCCTCCTGGGTGGGCATGAACTTGTTGCGGGCGGTCTCGAGTTGCGTCTTGCGGTAGTCCGTGATGGCGGGAATCAGTGCCAGCAGGAAGTTGTACAACTGGTAGCTCGACTCGAACGACTGGGCCATCTGCTCGTCGCTGTTGAGTTTGTCTATCGAGCCCTGCATGTAGGCGTAGACCAGTTGGGCTGTCTTTATGCGGATTAAGAGTCTGTTGATCATATAAAACTAATTTGGCGGCAAAGATAAGAAATTTATCTAATACCGCCAAATTTATTATTGTAAATTTTCAAAATGCAGGGCGCTACGGGCGCCCTTGCACTTGGAACGTACAGTGGAAAGTACAGTGGAACGTACGGTGTTTTTTACATCATGCCGCCCATTCCGGCGCCTCCTGCGGGAGCTGCCGGTTCCGGAGCCGGCTTGTCGGCGATGACGCACTCGGTGGTGAGGAACATGCCGGCTATGCTGGCAGCGTTCTCGAGAGCCACACGGGCCACCTTGGCAGGGTCGATGACGCCGGCCTTGAAGAAGTTCTCGTACTCGTCGGTGCGGGCGTTGTAGCCGAAGTCACCCTTGCCGTCCTTGACCTTCTGCACGATGACGGCGCCTTCCTTGCCTGCGTTGGCCACAATCTGGCGCATAGGCTCCTCGATGGCGCGTTTCACGATTTCGATGCCGAGCTGCTCGTCGTCGTTGGCACCCTTCAGGCCGTCGAGGGCTGCGATGGCACGTACGTAAGCCACGCCGCCGCCGGGCACGATACCCTCTTCCATGGCGGCACGGGTGGCGCACAGGGCGTCGTCCACACGGTCCTTCTTCTCCTTCATCTCGACCTCGCTGGCGGCACCAACGTGCAGCACTGCCACGCCGCCGGCCAGTTTAGCCAGACGCTCCTGGAGTTTCTCGCGGTCGTAGTCGGAAGTGGTCTTCTCAATCTGGGCCTTGATGGTAGCCACGCGGTTCTTGATGTCCTCCTTGTTGCCGCGGCCGTCCACGATGGTGGTCTTCTCCTTGTCGACGGTCACCTTGTCGGCCTCGCCGAGCATCTCTACGGTAGCGTTCTCGAGCTTCAGGCCCATGTCCTCGCTGATGACGGTACCGCCCGTCAGGATGGCGATGTCCTGCAGCATTTCCTTACGACGGTCGCCGAAGCCAGGAGCCTTGACGGCGCAAATCTTCAGGCTGCCGCGCATGGCGTTGAGCACGAGGGTAGCCAGGGCCTGGCTGTCCACGTCTTCGGCGATGATGAGGAGCGAGCGGCCCGACTTGGCCATAGGCTCCAGGATAGGCAGCATGTCCTGCAGGTTCGAGATTTTCTTGTCGTAGATCAGGATCTTGGGCTGGTCCAGTTCGCAGGTCTGCTTCTCGGCGTTGTTCATGAAGTAGGGCGAGATGTAGCCGCGGTCGAACTGCATGCCTTCCACCACGTCGACGGTAGTGTCAGTGCCCTTGGCCTCCTCGACCGTGATGACACCTTCCTTCTTGACCGTCTCCATGGCCTTGGCGATGAGCTGGCCGATTTCCTCGTCGTTGTTGGCCGAGATGCGGGCCACGTTCTCGATCTTCGAGTAGTCGTCGCCGATTTCCTCGCTCTGGGCCTTGATGTTCTCGACCACCTTGGCCACGGCCTTGTCGATGCCGCGCTTCAGGTCCATCGGGTTGGCGCCTGCGGTGACGTTCTTGAGGCCTACGCCTATGATGGACTGGGCCAGAACGGTGGCCGTTGTAGTGCCGTCGCCGGCAGCGTCGCCCGTCTTGCTGGCCACTTCCTTGATGAGCTGAGCGCCCATGTTCTCGAAGGGGTCCTCGAGTTCGATCTCCTTGGCCACGCTCACGCCGTCCTTGGTGATGTGGGGAGCACCGAACTTCTTATCGATGATGACGTTACGGCCTTTGGGGCCCAGTGTGACCTTGACGGCGTCAGCGAGCTGGTCGACGCCCTTCTTCAGCAGGTCTCTCGATTCCGTATTGAATTTGATGATTTTAGCCATAGTAGTAATGATATTTTAGCAGTTTAACCTATGATGGCCAATACGTCCGATTGGCGCATGATCAGATATTTCTCTCCTTCGACTTCGATTTCCTGGCCGCTGTATTTGCCGTACAGCACCTGGTCTCCGGTCTTGAGCACCATTTCCTCGTCCTTGGTGCCTTTGCCGGCTGCCATGATTTCGCCCTTCAGGGGTTTCTCTTTAGCGGTGTCGGGGATGATGATGCCGCCTACGGTTTTGGTCTCGGCCGGTGCGGGCTTGACGAGCACGCGGTCTGCTAGTGGTTGGATTTTCATATTCGTATTGTTTTAGTGTTGTTTTATAGTTGTTTTAGAACTGTACAGCGCTGCAAGCAAATATCGTGCCAACCGCTCGGCTTTGCCTTATTTTGCCAAAATGTCACACTCCGGGACCAAAATGTCATAGTAGCCGATGGCGCGGAGTCCCTCGTAGACGCTGTGGGCGTTCAGGCGCGCTCCCTTGAGGCTCGTGTGCGTGTGGTCGCGATTGTAGTATTCGCGCGCGACGTCCTGTCCGAGGGCGTCGAGGGCATCGGCCGTGATGTTGTGCACGTCGATGAAGTCCACGCCCGTAGCCTCCACCACCTGGCGGTACCAGCGTCCGTACGACGAGTTGCGGCGTTCTATTTTGCCGCCGGGCCATTCGTTGCGGGGTGTGAGGCTGAGCAGCACGGGCACGGCGCCCTTCTCGCGCGCATCCTGAATCATCTTCTTCAGGTACCATCCGAAGCTGTACACGGCTTCATACTCGCCGCTCGAGGCCATGCGGTAGACGTGAGTCGAGTCGAGGCCCGTAGCGATGTCGGCGCGTTCCTTCTTCGTGTCGATGTCGCCCGTGTCGTTGTGGCCGAACTGCAGCAGCACGATGTCGCCCGGCTGGAGCGAGTTGTACACCTTGTCCCAGCGGCCCTCGTTGAGGTAAGTGCGGCACGAGCGTCCGGCTTTGGCTTCGTTGGCGAAAGTGCATTTTGTCGAGTCGAAATAGAGGTAAGCCTGGCTGCCCCAGCCCCACATGCCCGTCGAGTCGTTGTCGTTGTTCTTGCAGGTCGAGTCGCCGCACAGCCACACCACGGGTTTGCCCGGCTGGCGCCTGACGGCAGTGGTGACGGGGGTGAGGTCCACCAGGTAGTCCTTCAGTCCGCAGTCGGGGCACTGCTGTATGGCCAGGGCGGCGCTGTAGGCATTGTTTTCGGCGCCGAAGCGCGAGGTGTGTATTTTGTCCACGTAGTAGAACATATAGTCCGTCTTCCAGTGGCCGAACCGTTCGAGGCGCGCTGCGCTCACGCCCTCCAGGTCCACCCAGGGCACCTGCATCTCCTCGGCCACCTGGCGGCTCCACAGCGTGATGGTCTGCAGCTTGCGGGTGATGGTCGTGTCGTTGTCCCAGCTGTTGCGGGGTGTGAGCGAAGCGATGATGGGGTGAGCCTTCTTGGCGCGTATGTCGCGTATGAACTTGCGCAGGTACTCGCCGTAGCTGTACACGGTCTCCTCCTTGCCGTTGTCCCTGGGGTTACGGCAGTCGTGCAGGGTGACGTGCACGCAGGTGTCGGGGTCGATGCCGTGTATGCTGTTGCGGGCCGTGAACGAATCGAGCGGTCCGTTGTCGTTGTGGCCCAGTTCGATGAGCACGTAGTCGCCCTTCTTGACGCCCTTCAGCACTTCCGGCCACAGGTTGTTGTAGAAGGTGCGGCTGCTCGTTCCGCCCAGGGCGTGGTTTTCGACCGTAATGCGGGTCGAGTCGAACCACTGTGCGGCGAAGGCGCCCCAGCCCCATTGGCCGTTGCTGCCGTTGCCTTTCGTGCCCGTGCGCATGGTGCTGTTGCCCACGAGGAAGAGGACGGGGTTCTTGCCCTTCCGGCTCGAGCCGGGCACGGGGCGCGCGTATTTGTTGCCGGTGTCGTCCGACTTGCGGTAGGTGTCGGACGTTGTGTCGTTGATGCCGTTGGCATCTTTTCTTGTCTGGGCTTCAAGGCTCGTCACGGCCAGTAGGCCGGCGAGCAGCAGGATAGTGGGCTTCATATTCGGTTTTGCGTTTTATGTTTTATGTTTTATGTTTGGTGCTCTAAATTCTAAACTCTAAATTCTAAGTTCTAAGTTCTAAACTCTAAGTTCTAACATTGTGCAAAGATAGAGATTTTTTTCGGGAAAACAAAACATCTGCTCCCAAAATGGGGACTCCGGGCTGCAAAAACGAACGTCAAACTCCGAAAAGTACGCTTTTGGCCGCTAAAACCGAAGCGTAACTCCGAAAAAGGCGGTAAAATTTGGCGGTCTCGCGCAAAATTTTTATCTTTGCCCTCGTCAAACACTATTTCCCTCGCATTATGTCAGACTACATAGTCAGTGCCAGAAAATACCGTCCGCAGAGTTTCAAGACCGTTGTCGGCCAGAAGACGCTCGTGCAGACGCTCAAGAACGCCATCCTTTCGCACAAGCTGGCCCACGCCTACCTCTTCTGCGGACCGCGCGGAGTGGGCAAGACCACCTGCGCCCGCATCTTTGCCAAGACCATCAACTGCCAGCACCTCTCCGACGACGGCGAGGCCTGCGGACAGTGCGATTCGTGCCGCAGCTTCGACGAGCAGTGTTCCTACAACGTCTACGAACTCGATGCCGCCTCCAACAACGGCGTCGACCAGATACGCGAACTCATCGACCAGGTGCAGATTCCGCCCCAGGTGGGCCAGTACAAGGTCTTCATCATCGACGAGGTGCACATGCTGTCGCAGCAGGCCTTCAACGCCTTCCTCAAGACGCTCGAAGAGCCTCCGCGCCACGCCATCTTCGTGCTCTGCACCACCGAGAAGCAGAAGATTCTGCCCACCATCCTGAGCCGTTGTCAGACCTACGACTTCCAGCGCATCACCGTGCAGGACATCGTGGGCCAGCTCTCCCGCATCGCCCAGGAGGAAGGTGTCAAGGCCGAACCGCAGGCCCTGCAGGTCATCGCCAAGAAAGCCGACGGCGGCATGCGCGACGCCCTGTCCGTCTTCGACCAAATCGTCTCCTTCACGGGCGGCGACGTGACCTACCAGTCCGCCATCGACAACCTCAACATCCTCGACTACGAAATCTTCTTCCGCGTCACCGATGCCGCCCTGCAGGGCAATATCCCCGCGGCGCTCCTCATGCTCGACGAGGTGCTCCGCCGCGGCTTCGAGTCGCGCTCGTTCATCTCGGGTTGGGCCGGTCATCTGCGCGACCTTATGGTGGCCAAAGAGCCAACCACGGTGCGGCTGATAGAAGCCGCCCCCGACGTCGTGCAGCGCTATTGCCAGCAGGCCGTGACCTGTCCGCCGGCGTTCCTCTATCCCGCCGCCCAGATTGCGGCCGAGTGCGACTTCAACTACCGCAACGCGGGCAACAAGCGCCTGAGCGTCGAGCTCGCCATCGTGCGCATCTGCCAGCTCCTGCATCCCGTGCAGCAGCCCATGGCTCAACAACAGCCTATGGCTCAGCAGCGCCCCGTGCAGCAACCTATGGCCAAACAACCTATGGCCCAACAACCCATGGCCCAACGTCCCGCGCAGGCTGCACAGCAGCAACCGATGCAGCAACAGCCTATGGCCCAGCAGCGCCCCGTGCAGCAGCCCATGGCTTCGCAACAACCCGTTCGTCCCATGCAGCCTGCACCTCAGCCGGCGCCTCAGCCTGCAGCTCCGCCCGTCCATGTGGTCGATGCGGCCAACCGTTTCGGTCAAAGGCCCGGCGGTCCGCACCTGGCTTCACTGCGCGTTCAGACGCCGTCCGGTCAGCCTTCGGCCGCTGCAGCCCCCGACCAGCAGGCCGCTGCCGACATGGACGAACCTGTAGAGCCCGAGGCGCTTCGGCGCGCATGGAGACAATACACTAACACCATCCCGGGCCAGAAGCTGCTCATCAACGTCATGAACACGTTCCGCCCGCAGCCGACCGAAGGGTCGACCACCCATTACCGCATCGAAGTGCAGAGCAAGGTGCAGCAGGACATCTACCTGGCCCACCGTGCCGACGTGCAGCGCGCCCTGCGCCAGGCCCTGCGCAACAGCCATATCGACATTGAGTGCGTCGTGGCCGAAGGCTCGTCCGTGCGCCGCGCCTTCACGCCCCGCGAGAAGCTGAAGGAAATGATGGCCGACAACCCCGCCGTCGAAGAGCTCGTCAACGTCTTCGGCCTCGAGCTGGCGTAAGGGGAAACCTGCTGCAGTCCTGCGGCATTGCTATGAACAACCTGTAATTGAACGACAAAAGACATGGCAACATTAGCCGAATTATATAAGGAATGGAAAAGTCTTCAGCCGCTGAAGGATGAAGACCAACTGCGGCTGAACCGGAAGTTCATGCTGGAGTTCAACTACAACAGCAACCACCTGGAGGGCAATACTTTGACCTACGGGCAGACCGAACTGCTGCTGCTCTTCGGCAAGGTGGTGGACGCCGCCAACATGAAAGACCTGGAGGACATGAAAGCCAGCAATGTGGGACTGAACATGATGAAAGACCAAGCCGGGACGGAATATCCGC
>CAVGQN010000010.1:0-62140 GCA_963631395.1 bacterium | reverse complement strand
GTATTGATATATTATATATATATTAAAAAAATTCTTTTAATCTTTCTTAACATTTACTTTCTCATTCTACAGCCCTCTGTGTCCTTTGGGGCATGAACAAAGACTTTGGGCAAAGAAGCAAAAATGACCTTGCGGAAAATTTCACTGTCATCGTCATCGTCATCACTTCGTTGGCAAAGTCAAAATGGGGTTGCGGAAAATCGAACTGTAACGCGTAACGTAACGCATCGTGTATTTTACATCCCTCGAAATTGTGTTTTTCGGCCTTTTTCGCGCCGAATTTTGCAGATTACCCCTTAACACATGCAGATTTGCCCCTTAACGCACCAAAAAATTTGGAGATGTCGCAGAAAATGCTTATCTTTGCGGCGTCGTTAGAGAAAACGGAATGGAAGCGCGCCCATCTTGCCGGACTCGAGCGACAGACCGAAGCAGATGAAAGACGCCGCGTGAACCGAACCCGAAGTGAAACCCTCAAACAAAATCAGAACAATGAAACTCCACAACGTACATACCCTGACCCTCAAGACCTGGATGACGGCTGTCGTCCTGAGCCTGCTCGCCGCCGCTTTGCAGGCCCGCGACCTCGCGGCCGAAGCCATGGCCGAGGTTGAGGCAGAGACCTACGCCGACGTGGAGTTCGACTCGACGCAGATGTACAGCCGCCTGCTCATCGACAGCCGTCTCGGCGACTTCTATGCCAACACGACGCTGATGGGACTGCCCGTCTACGACACCACGGGCGCCCTGGTGCAGGCAGGAGGGAAGAAGCTCAAGTTCGACTATGTGCCCGGCCTGGTGGCCAAGGCCGTCATCGAAGCCGCCGACTTCTACCGCGACTCGACGTTCGCACGCCCCTGGTTCCACTCGGTCGAAGATTATGCCTGCACGTTTGCGGCATCCGTCCCCACTACGGGCGGCAGCCTTGACAACCTCAATGCGGCCAAGATGTACTGCACGCTCTACGACATGACCGCCCCCGACGGAGCCTTCGCCAGCGTGGCCGACACCGCCACCCACACCGTGGCCCGGACTGCCATGCAGAGAGCCGTGCAGGGCCTTCGGGACGCCAATACGACCTACGTCATCCAGTCCTCGACGAGCGAGGACGCCGCCGGCGGATGGTGGCACAAGAAGGGCTATCCCAACCAGATGTGGTGCGACGGGCAGTATATGGGCCCGGCCTTGCTCGCCCAGCTGCAGCACTACGGCTACCACATCGCAAGCGACACGGCCGACTGGCAGACGATAGTGCGGCAGTTCGACATCACCTGGCACTATCTGTGGGACCCCGACCAGCGGCTCCTGTGGCACGCCTTCTCGGCCGACCCTACGGGCAGCGCGGCCTCCTGCTGGGCCGACCCGCTGACGGGACGTTCGGCTGAATACTGGGGCAGAGCCTGCGGCTGGTACATGCTCGCGCTGGTCGACGTCATCGACCTGATGCCCGCAGGCATCGACTACCGGCCCACGCAGACATCGCTCGCCACCTACAGCACCGACGCCCGGGAGCGCCTCGGCCAGTACCTCGCCCTGCTGGCCCAGGGACTGAAGGCGCGCCAGGACGACGCCACGGGATGCTGGTACCAGCTGCTGGCCCACGACGGCACCTTCTCTGCCTCGTCGTATGGAGGCAAGACCTACAGCGAGACGTTCAACTACCTCGAGTCGTCGGCTTCGGCCATCTTCACGGCCGCCTACCTCAAGGCCATCCGGCTCGGGTTGCTTCCCGCCGACGAATATCTGCCCATGGCCCGGCGGGCCTACCGCGGACTGGTCGAGGAGTTCGTGAAGCGCAAGACGGACGGCACTTACACCCTGGTGAACAGCTGCGCCTCGGCGGGCCTGGGCGGCAGCAACAAGCGCGACGGCTCGGCGGCCTACTACCTGTTGGGCAGCGACGTGAAGCGCATCACCACCTACACGGAGGGCAAGGTGTTCGGGGCTTTCATCCTCGCCTCGGTCGAGTACGAGCGCTTGCAGCAGGCCTCCCGCCCCGAGCCATCGGCCATCCGCACGATAGCGGCCGGCGCAGACCGCAGCCCCGAGGGCCGTAACGCCGGAGCGCACGCTTCCGCCCAAGGGGGCGCACAAGGCAAGGGCCCGCAGACCTACACGCTCTCGGGAGTGGCCGTGCAGGGTCCGGTCAGCGGACTTGCCGTGGACGGCGGACGGGTCGTTGGTCGATTTTTTCCCGCCGTTGGTCGATAAAGTTTGGCCACAATCGCCGTTTTGCCCTATCTTTGCAGCGTCAAAACAAGAAACTACACGTTTTGGGACGTTAATAAAATAGGGAAACATAAAGGGACGCTCTCCGCATTGGAAAGCGCCCTTTTTGCACTCTTTACTCTTTTTGACTTTTACTCTTTCTTCTGCTCTTTCATTCTTTCATCCTTTTGCTCTTTCGCTCTTTCCCACTTTCCTCTTTTTTACTTTACTTTCACTTTTTCTCTTTTCGCTTTCCACATTTCCACTTTTCACTTCGGGGGATAGAGCCTCAGCACCTCGCACACGATGTAGTTGCTGCCGCCCACGAAGACGGCATCACGGGGAGAGGCGGCGGCCATAGCGGCCCGGTAGGCATCGACGATGGTGGGATAGCACTCGCCCTGCAGACCGAAGGGTTGGGCCATGGCCTGCAGTTCGACGGCGGGCAGCGCGCGTGCGGTGGGCGCCTGGCAGAAGTAGTAGTGCGCCTCATGGGGAAGTTGCTTCAGGACGGCCGTGATGTCCTTGTCGCGGACCATGCCGAACACGATGTGCAGCCGCTCCGTGCCCGTGTCGAGGAGATGCTGCAGCTGCGGACCCAGGTAGGCGAAGCAGCCTTCGTTGTGGCCCGTATCGGCTATGACGAGTGGCGAGGAGGCCTGCAGCGTCTCCCAACGGCCGCGCAGGTGGGTGAGGGCCAGCACGTCGCGCATGCCGTCGTGGAGCTGTTGCTCGGAGATCTCGAACCCGCACTCGCGCAGCTGGTGCACGCACGTCAGCACCGTGTTGGCATTGTGCGGCTGGTAGTCGCCCATGAGGGGCGAGATGAGCGTGCCGTCGCTCAGCGTCTCGTACTCCATGTGGTCGGTGCAGTCTTTTACCCACAGCACCTGCCGGCACATGTCGGCCCACACGAGGGGCGCCTGCACCTGCTCGGCTTTGGTCTTGAGCGTGAAGTGCACCCGCTCGTCCGTACATTCGCCCACCACGCAGGGCACGCTGCGCTTCATGATGCCGGCCTTCTCGGCGGCTATCTGCGGCAGGGTGTCGCCCAGCAGCTGCATGTGGTCGTACGAGATGTTGGTGATCAGGCAGAGTTCGGGCGTGATGATGTTGGTGCTGTCCAGCCGTCCGCCAAGTCCGACTTCGATGACCGCCACGTCGACCTCTTTGGCCGCAAAGTAGCTGAACGCCATCATGGTGGCCAGTTCGAAGAACGACGGCTGTAGGTCCTTGAGCACGTCATATTGGTCGGCTACCCAATGCACCACAAAGTCGTGGTCAACGGGTTCGCCGTCCACGCGGATGCGCTCGTCAAAGTCCAGCAGGTGAGGCGACGTGAAGAGTCCGACCCTGTAGCCCGCGCACTGCAGTATGCTGGCCAGCGTGTGGCTGCAACTGCCCTTGCCGTTGGTGCCTGCCACATGGATGGTGCGGTACAGGCGGTGGGGATGGCCAAGCAGCGTGTCCATTGCCTCGCACCGCTCCAGTCCGGGCTTGTAGGCGTGTGCGCCCTGTGTCTCGAAGACGGGCAACTGGGCGTAGAGAAACTCGAGTGTCTCTTGATAGGTCTTCATTGTTTATCTCGCTTTCTTTATTCTCTTTTCTTTCGCGTTTCTATTTTTAAAAAAATTCTTCTCTTATCCAAATCCTTTTTCTCAAATCCTCCTCTTGTCCGATTTTTACTTCTCTATTCCCGAAGTTTCTCTTGGTCAAAGCCCTTCGGCCATTACTTGAGCGGAATGAGCTTGACGGAGCCGTTGAGGCCGCAAGGCACGGTGCCCCACCAGGTGTAGTCGTTGTACTTGGGGTCCTTGTGGTAGCCGGGCAGGACGGCGATGTTGGCATCCTTGAAGATGCGCCAGGGCTTGCCGTCGCGGTCCATTTGGGCCACATAGTTGGCGCACAGACCCGTGACTTCCACGCGAATCTCGTTGCGGCCTGGCTTGAGGTACTGGCCCACATGGAGGCGGTAGGGGACAGAGAAAGCCGTGCCCGCATCGTGGCCGTTGACGTACACGCGGGCCGACTCGCGCACATCGCCCAGGTCGAGCATCCAGTCCGTGTAGCCGGAGCGGAGCATTTGCTCGCGGCTGAGGCGCAGGGTGGTCGTGTAGGTCACGGTGCCCTTGCTGTTCTTCAGCGCGTCGATGTCGGTCCAGGGCACGAGCGGGGAGGTCTTGTAGCGCGACTTGGCGCCGGCGTCGGTGCCCTCGAGCGCGGAGGCGTCGAGCGTCCAGCGTTGGGCTGTGAGGTCGATGGCGGCCCCGTCGACGGGCGACATGTAGGTCCAGTCGGCGAGCGAGGCGTCGTGGGCCTTGAGGGCGTCGGCCGAGAGGTCGGAGTAGGTCTGCAGGATGCAGCTCTCGCCGCTGGCCAACTGCAGGCGGACGTAGCTGTGGCCGTCCCGATGCTCGACGGGAACGAGTCCGCGGCGACCTGTGAGCGGGTCAAAGAGGATGGCTGCACGGGCCGGAACGCCCAGTTTGACTTGAGCGTCGACATCGCTCTCCTGCAGGCAGGAGATGAAATAGTGGTGGCCGGTGGGGTCGGTGCGCCGTATGCACTTGAGTCCCTGTTCGCTCTTCATGGCTTCGGGCTCGATGTCGTGCAGCATGGCCAGTCCGTCGGCATAGGTCTTGGCTTCGAGGACATGGCCCTTCAGGGCTTCGCGTATTTCCTTGAGTTCGCCCATGCGTGCCTCGCGGTTGTAGAGACCGGGCACCTGGTCGGGAATGCCGTCGACGAAGAGGATGGTAGCGCCCTTGTCGGCCAGCTGGCTGAGGTGGCGCAGCGTCTCGGGCTTGACGAAGCGCACGCCGGGCAGGACGAGCGCCTTGTAGCGGGCGCCGCCCTCGGTGACCAGGCGTCCGTCGCCGTCCAGGTGCACCTTGCGGAGCATGCGGTCGGAGACGTAGTCCATGTCGTAGCCCGAGTGGTAGATGGTGTTGACGGCTTCGACAAAGCGCGGGGCCTTTTCGCCCATGCCGTGGATGGCGAACATCAGGAGGCGGCCGCCGTTCTCGTACCAGGCGTCGTAGACGGGCATATAGACGAGCAGGTCATTGTCGGGCGCGCCGTACTGCATGAAGCTCTGCACGCGGGTCATGTACTGGAAGAAAGCCGGAGCGTCGCGCCAAATCGTGTTGATGGGCGACATCTCCATCGAGGCGTAGAAGAGGTGGCCGGGCCAGGGAGCGTCTTGCGGCGAGTAGGTCGTGCCGTGGAAGTAGCAGTGGTTGACGCCGCCTATCTGCATCAGGTCAAAGTCGGGCTTGCATTGGCTCAGCGACGTGCGGAAGTGCTCGGTGAGCCATGTGAAGGTCTCGCTCGAGGTGATGGGCTTGCCGGTCACGTGGGCGGCCGACGAGGCGTATTTGAGCATGGAGAGGTCCGAGTCGTTGTGCCGCCACATCGAGTCGGTGCGAAGGCCCTTGATGTGGAAGTCGCTCAGTCCGAAGCTCTCGATCTCGGGGATGTCGACGGCCGCATAGACGTCGAGCAGGTCGGCCGGCGAACCGTGAGCCTGGTTGCGCACCGTGCTGCCCAGGCCGTGTGCCCATTGGGCCCACGTCTTGGTGAAGACGTCGAGCAGCAGGTCGGACATCGTCTCGCGGTAGTCCTGCACGAGCAGGGCGTGGTCGGGCGCCTTGGGGTCGAGGAAGGCGGGCAGGTGGTCCTGCAGGCGGTATCCGCGCCGTGCCTCAAACTCCTGCAGCATGCCGGGTGTCCAGTCGGCACCGTAGACCTCGTACGAGTCGTTGAAGAACGTGTTGGGCACCTGAGTGCTGTTCTGCCGGAACGCCTTGGTGAAACGCTCGAAGTAGTGGTTGACGGCCTTGGGGTTGAGGTGGTCCATGACGTAGCCGGCGCCGCCCGGTGCAGCACGCTTGACGGCCTGCCGGGTGTGGCTGTGATAGAGGGCCACATTGAGCGTGTCGCCAAAGGTCCACACGCCCTCGAGTTCGGGCTTGTCCTTGAGTTCGCGGTCGGTGAAGGCAGGTTCCTTCTCGCCCTTGGGCCACACATGGTAGGCGAGCTTGGAGGCCGCCTCGTCGAGCGTCACCTCAGGTCCGCCGAAGGGCCAGCCCGTGCCCGTGTTCATGTCGACCAGGATGCCCAGCCGCTTGCCTTCGGCTTCGGTGTGTCCGAGCATGCGCATCCAGCGCGGCGACAGGAAGTCTATCTCACGGCTTTCGTTGCCTTTGACGCCGTAGATGGGGGTAATCTCCACGGCTCCGATGCCTGCCTTGGCGTAGCTCTCGAGGCAATAGGTGAGACCCGCGCTGTCGACGGCGGAGCCCATCCACCACCAGCGGGTGCCGGGTTTGGCTTCCGGCTTGACCTCGGGCCAACCGGTAGACTGTGCATTGCAGAGTGCCGCAAGGGTCATCCCCGCGGCCACAAGAAGTGCCTTCGTTGTTGTCATTGTTTTGTCGGTATAAGTAGTGTGATTGTCAGAGTGTTATGGGTCATTTGGCCGGAGCCTGGAGTTTGCGGCTGCCGCTGCCCTGTTCGCCGGGCGAGAGCTTGTAGACCTCTGAGCCGCAGAGCAGGAAGCATCCGATGCCGAAGTCGTCGAAGTCCGGTATCTTGTCGTAGAGCGTAGGCTGCGACTCCTTGGGTTCTTTGCCCGTGCCCTGCTGGAATCCGAGCATGCCGTCGTCCTGGTGCACGGCCTGCGTGACCATGGCGTTCCAGGCCTTGGCTATGACGGGCATATACTCGTCGGCCTTGACGTAGCCGTGGCGTACGGCCCAGGCCATTCCGTAGACGAACATCGAGGTGCCGGTCACCTCCATGCCGCCGTAGTCGAGCGGGTCGTCGAGCGAGCAGTTCCAGGTGCCGTCCTCACGCACGCGTCCCTTGAGGCTCTTGAGCATGGCGAGGAGGTCTTTCTTGTACTGCTTGTAGTAGGGCGACGAGGTGGGCAGTTCGTCCATGACACGGCACAGGGCCGCTACGACCCATCCGTTGCCGCGGCTCCAGTAGCACTGCTTGCCCTGCGGGGTCTGATAGGGGGGATTGAAGTCCATGTCGCGCCACCAGAGGCCGTCCTTGGCATTCCACAGTCCGCCGTCGAACTCGTCGCGCGTGTACATATACATCTCGTGCGCCTTGTCCCAATAGGCCTCGTTGCCGGTCGTCTTGCCCAGTTTGGCAAAGACGGGCATTCCCATCTGTATGGCGTCAATCCACCACCAGTCGGAGCGGTCGGGCGTGTTGAGGTACATGTTGCAGTTGGCGATGGTGGGGGTGAGCTTGTACGGCTCGGGGGCCAGGCGGTACATGTCGATGTAGACCTGCTCGCAGCAGTAGTCGTCGGCGTCGCGCGAGGTAGCGCCGTTGCGGGCCGTCCACTTGTGGAACTCGCACCACTGGCTGGTGTAGTCGTAGTACTTTTGGCGGGGCGAGATGCTGTAGAGGGCCATCAGTCCCTCGTAGTACACGGCGCGCGTCCAGAGGTTGGAGGGGCGGTATTTGCCCTTGCCGAACGAGCGGACCGTCGGGTCGGGGTGGCGCTCCATAAACCAGTTGTTCACTTTCTCCATCTGCTGGAGGATGTCTGCCCGTGAAGGCAATTCAGCCTGCCCGGCCATAAGGGAGGCAGAGCAGACTGAAAGGGCTATAGTAGTCAATAGTGTTCTCATCAAGATACTCTTATAAATAGAGAGTGAGTGTGTTAGTGAGTGTGTGCAAAGGGGTCGGCTCAGAAGAGCTTGGCGGGATAGAGACCCGTGTCGTGCAGCTCCTTGAACTTGGCCACAACGGCCGGACGGTCGGTGGCGTAGGTTACGCCGAACCACTTGGACGGGGTGTCGAGCACGCGGCAAGTGGCCTTGCCCGAGTTGATGAGCTTGTCGATGACGAGCGGGATGAAGAACTCTGACTTCAACTCCTGGCCGTGCTCCTTGAGGAACTCGACGAAGCACTGCTCCGAGTAGCGGAAGTAGTCGGGCGTGAGGGCCCACATGTTCATGCTGACGGGGGTGTTCTCGGCCAGTTCCTCTTTGCCCTCGGGCTCGATGAAGCGAATCTTGCCGTCCTCCTCGCGAATGATCTTGGTGCGCTCGGTGACCTTGGTGAGGAAGCCCTCGGCGTTGGTCTCGCACACGCCGCGAGCTACGGTGCCGCCCTCCGAGAGAGTGTTGCACACGCGATAGCCTACCATGGCGTAGTGTCCCTCAGTGCCCTCGATGGAGGTGAGGTAGTCGGCGAGGACCTTGAACGACTCGCGTCCGTAGTAGTCGTCGGCGTTGATGACGGCAAATGGCTCGTGGATGACGTCTTTGCCCATGAGGACGGCGTGGTTGGTGCCCCAGGGTTTCTCGCGTCCTTCGGGCACGCTGAAGCCCTCCGGCAGATTGTCGAGGTCCTGGAAGCAAAGCTCGACGGGGATGCGTCCCTCGTATTTCGAGACAATCTTGTCGCGGAAGTCCTGCTCGAAGACACGACGGATGACAAATACGACTTTGCCGAATCCTGCCTGAATGGCATCGTAGATGGAATAGTCCATGATGGTCTCGCCGTTCGGTCCCAGACCGTCAAGCTGCTTGAGTCCGCCGTAACGGCTACCCATGCCAGCTGCTAGCACAAATAGTGTTGGTTTCATTGTTTTTTTGAAAAAATTGTTAGTTTTTTGCTTATTGTATTAAATACCCGGTTCGTGAAGTATGTCAGGTTATTTGACCGCGAAAGTACATTTTTATCCGCTAAAAACCAAGATAAATGAGACGAAAATTGAAAAATGAGGCAAAAAAAACATTTTTTTGACCAATTATGACCGGCGATATTAAAAAAAACACTACATTTGCGTCGTCAAATGAAAAGCGACAAAACATGAATCTTAGTAGCCATCACTAAAACAACAATGCCTATCGGACAAACTTTACGCTTTAACCAAAACTGAAAGTTCAGATGAAAAATCTCTCTGATGAAAGCCTTGCCGCTTTCTATATACAGGGTAAGAATGAAGCGTTCGATGAGCTGTTGTCTCGTTACAAGAACAACGTTTATGCATATCTCTATAGCGTCGTCCAAAACAAGGAGGTGGCTGAAGATATGTTCCAGGACACTTTCGTCAAACTCATAGTATCGCTCAAGGAGGGCCGCTATCAGGAAAGCGGCCGCTTCTTGGGATTCCTGTTCCGCATCTGCCACAACGTCATCATCGACTACTACCGCCGGCAGCAGGCGCAGCAGACCTCGCTGGCCTGCGACGTGGACTACGACATCTTCTCGAGCAAGAACCTGTGCGGCGACGACTCGAGCTGCAGTGTCGAGGACACGATGGCCCATCGCGACATGATGAAGGACGTGCGCCACATCATCAAGTTCCTGCCCGAAAACCAACAGCAGATCATCTATCTGCGTTTTTACAAGAATATGCCGTTCAAGGACATCGCCGACCTGTTGGGCATCAGCATCAATACGGCCCTCGGACGCGTGCGCTACGCCATTTCCAATATGCGCAAGCTGGCCGACGAGCACAACATCACGCTCGAAGTGTGAGCGCCGCCTTGCTCCAGACGTGAGGCAGCCGGCCCGAGTCGGGACCAGGCTTTTTCTTGACGAATGTCGGTACTAAGACAAAATAATCCGTGGCTTTGACAATAAAGCCGCGGATTGTTCGTTCTTTATGTGAAGTCCGACGAAGACTGGCCCGAAACTTCGACCGAAACGGGTTCGACCCCAACGGGTGCGAAACCAAGCGGAAGCGGCCTAGGCAGATGTCCTGAAGGGAAAACTTCTTTCAGTTCGAAACCTAGGGGTGCGGAACCAAGCGGGGTGAAAGGTTTGTCGGAAGTCTGACGGAAAGTTTAATCCAAACCATATTGCCTATGCAACATCGTTCTACTCCTTTCATCAACGCCGCTTCGGAGAATGCCTCAACACAGCAATCCGGCCCAAGCCAAGAGTCTATATGTATGCTGCAGATGTTTGCCAGAACATACAAGCCTATGGGCCTTAAAGAAAGTCGGCTAAGCAAACGTCCTTTCGCTTGAGTAATCCCATCTCAAAATCTCAAATTTTCTGTGGGCCTACGGAACATGTGGGCCTACGGAACATGTGGGCCTACGGAATGTTTGCGCTTATATTATATAGGATTTGATGGGCTTAGAAGAGCGTTGGTTCAATAAAAGTCTTCTGGCCTGAGAAGTCCATTCAGATTGCGGGCCTAGAAGAGCGTCGGCTCAATAAAAGTCTTTTGGCCTGAGAAGCCGTCCAAATCGGTCAGGCGGATTCCCTGCTCGAGGTGCAGGAGTCCGATGTGCGAGATGTCGCCGGTCTCCAGCAGCTGCATCTCGGGTTCGGGTTTGCCGGCCGGTTTCCTGTCCTTTTTGTCTTCCAGCAGAGTGGTCATGTCGTCGCTGCCCCTTTGCGGTGCTACAAGCATATAGTAGTCGGTCACCGGAGTGCGTGCCTTGAGGGCGAGATGCAGTTCGGTGCGCGCCTTCAGTTCGTCGACGAATGCCGTCAGACCGCCCCGGTCGGCATATTCGGCGTGCAGCCGTGTGGTGATGGGCTGGAAGAGCACGGGTGGGATAAGTCCGGCTTCCGTCTTCGAGCGGAGGTAGGTGTCGGCTTCGGCGGAGGCTGCCCGGCGGACGCGCGCCTGCAGGTCGCCGGCATCGACTATCGGACTCTCGGCGTTGTAGAACAGGCGGACCACCTGACGGCTTGCTTCGGTAAAGTACGCGGCGTCGTCCGTCACGCTCCGGGCGGCCGTCTCTACCTGCTCCTGGCTGAAGGCATCGAGCAGCTTGGCTGGGTCGGCTTCGGCGGTGTCCTTGTCGCACGAGGCGAGGGCGGCTTCGAGCAGGGCCTTCTTGTGGTCGCACTCGTCGACCATGGCGAGCACGGACGGGATGAGCTCGTTGAGGAGCTGGATGGCAAAGGAATAGCCGGGCACGTAAGTGCGCTGAATGTACCAGTCGGTGAGTTGCTCGACGTAGGAGGTGAAGAGCGAGTCGTCCTTCTTGATGAGGCGGGTGAACATTTTCATCCCTTCCCACTTCTCGGCAATCTCCTGCAGGCGTGTCTCTATCCAGGCCACGCGTTCGCCGGTCTCCGTAGCCGTTTCATCCAGTTTGAGGACTTTCTGCTGCAGGAGGTTGACGATGCTGCGCAGGATGTGTTTCTGCATCTCGGGCGTGTAGGCCTGCTCCTGCACCGTCCGGCGGAACTCGCGCGTGATGATGTCCATGAAGGCTTCGACGTAAGCGGAGCTCTTGCTGCTTTGCAACTGGAAGAAATAATCCACGCCCGCGCCCCGGAACTTGCTCTTGAAGTAGGTTTCGGCGCTTTGCCGGATGGCCTTTGTCCACCCCGTGCGCGGGATGTCCTTGAGGTTGCGCGAGGCTTTGCCGATACATTCGGCCCAATAGACGTCCACTTTGTCCCAGTTCTGCGTGCGTTGTCCCTCGCGCACGTCGAACAAAGTCTCCTCGTGCAGGCAGATGCGTTCGGCCTGGAGCGGGAGCAACGACAGGATGCGTTCGGCCTCAGCGTGGCACTCCGTCTTGGTTGTGCCGCCATTGTCCACCAGGGCGTAACGCAGCAGGGTCGTCGTGTACAAGCGGTGAAAGTACTCCTGCACGGCACTCTCGGGCCAAGTGACGGACGATGCTCCGAAGGCGGCAAAGACCGGAGGCCATCCGTTGCCGGGTTCCTCGCACGAAGGGAAAGCCGGGTCGATGACGCCCGCAGCGGCAAAGAGCGACTCCTCTTCTACCTGATGGCAAGCGGGGTGAGGTCCGTCGAACGAGATGTCGAAGCGGATGGTCTCGCAGAGGAAGTCGGCCAACGACTGCTGCGTCTGGTCGTGATAGAGGAAAGCCTGGTTGAGAAGCGGGAAGTCGCGGTACTCGGTGACGGCGTTGCTGACCGAGGCGAGATTGTCCCATACGGTCTTGGTCCGGGCGGCATTGCACTCGTCGGCCCCAGGCAGCAGCGAGTAGGAGAGAATGCGGTAAGCCGCTCCCGGCTTGGGCAGAAAGAACTGGCGGACCATACGTGCGGTCTGCACGACGTTGGCTCCCGCTCCCTTTTGTCCGAAGTCGGCGCACAGATGGAACGTAATGTCACCCCGGCCATTCTTGCCCTTGCGCTGCAGGTTGGAGACTTCGTGCAGCAGCTCCCTCTCTTCAAGCGGATGGCCTATGAAGAGCAACGCCACGTCGCGCCTGTCGTCGGGTGTCTGCGAAAACTGCTTGTAGACGGCATTCTCCAGCCGTGACTGACCGTAGTCAAGGAATATAATCAAGTGCTTCATTTCCGTCTCTTTCTCCCGCGTTCCTCTCATCCTTGTATTGTAAAGTTCTATTGTAAATAGGTACTAAGTTCTAAGTTCTAAATTCTAAATTCTAAGTACTAAGTTCTAAGCTCTAAGCTCTAAACTCTAAGTTCACTACGTGCTCATTTTCTCGCCATGGCAGAACTCAAGCGTTGGCTTACGAAAATGTTCTAAGTTCTAAGCTCTAAGTACTAAGTTCTATATCACGACATTGCCGTAAGCACGTTGATGACATAGTCGCCCACCTTCTCACACTCGTTGATGAGGTCCATAAAGTAGGTGCTCTGCAGGTAGGTGTCTTTGTCCGACGACTCCTTGCTCTCCAGAATCTGGTTGCGGAGCTGCGAACGGAAGTTGTTGATTTCGTCCTCGTAGTTGTAGGCCTTCATGAGCGACGACTCGGGCAGGTCTTCCTTCTCGATGCATTTGAGCATGTGAACCAATGCCGCGTCGGTGAGCGAAATCATCTTGCCGATGTCCAATTTCTCTTCTTCTGAGAAGTAGATGCGCTGCTCGCTCTTCTCCTTGAGCGTGCAGGCCAGGTGGTAGATACTGTCGGCGATGCTCTCGAGTTCGTCAATCATCTTATAGAGACGGCGCGAGAGGAGTTCGCTTTCGTTGCTGAGGCTCTTGGGGTTGATTTGGTTGAGGAAAGAGGCGATTTCGTTTTCGGCCTTGTCGCTCTCTTCTTCCAGTTCGCGGACCTTCATGTAGAGTTCCAGCTGACGCTCGGAGCCCAGCGGCTCGTTGATCATGGCGCGGATGTAGCCGAACATCTTGTACGTCTCCTCAGCGTAGCGGCAAGTCTCTTTGCGCACCTGCAGGAGGGCAAGTTCGCCCGAAGCGATGAGACCCTTGTCGAGGTAGAGCAGCTTGAAGGCTTCGTTCTTCGTCTTTCGCTCGGGGATGAGCTTGGTTACGATGATGACGAACTGCTTGGTGAAGCCCAGCATAATGCAGAGGTTGATGATGTTGAAGGCCGTATGGAATAGGGTCATTCCCATCGACACATTGGCCACGTCGTGCGGGTCGCCAAAGCCGAGCTGTCCGCAGAGCCATGCGATGAAGTTGCAGAACGGATAGTAGAGCGACAAGGTCCACACGGTGCCCAGCACATTGAAGAGCAGGTGACCCATGGCCGCGCGTTTGGCCATCGTGTTGGCGGAAAGGGAGGCGAGGACCGGGGTGATGCAAGTGCCGATGTTGGAACCCAGCACGATGGCGCAACCAATCTCGAACGAAATCCAGCCGCTCGTGCACATGAGCAGGGCAATGGTGAATGCTGCACTCGAAGCCTGCACCACCATGGTCAGCAACATGCCGATGATGAGGAACAGCACTATCGAGCCGAAGCCCATCGAGGCGTATTTGCTCATGCCGTCCAATATGGTAGGATAGTTGGAGAGGTCAGGGACGGAGTTCTTCAGAATCTCCAATCCCAGGAAGAGCAATGCAAAGCCGATGATGAACTCTCCCCAGGAGTTCTTCTTGGAATGTACGGAGTTGAAGAAGGGCAGCGAGATGGCAATCAGGGGGAAGACGTACATCGCGATGTCGAACTTGAAGCCGAAAACGGCGATAATCCATGTCGTGGCCGTCGTACCTACGTTGGCGCCCATGATGACGGCCATGGATTCGGCCAAAGTGATGAGTCCGGCATTGACAAAGCTGACTATCATCACAGTAGTTGCAGACGAAGACTGGACCAAAGCGGTCACAATCACGCCCGTCAGCATGCCCGTAAAGCGGTTGTTGGTCATCGCGGCAAGGGTGGTGCGCAGTTTGTCGCCTGCGATTTTCTGCAATCCCTCGCTCATCAGCTTCATGCCGTAGAGGAAGAGTCCGACGGAGCCGATAAGTGTCAATAAGCCAATGATAGTACCCATGTTTCTGAAGTGTATTAGTGAATATAGATATATATAATGTAAGTGAAGATTCTTTGTCTATTACTTATTGTATTATATATAGTTTGTCTGATTACTATTGTAGTTTTGGCGTCCGATTGCCCGAGTGTAGACCATTGTCTGTTGTTTTAAGACCCGTTGTCTGATTGCTCAGGTTTTGGACCGTTGTCTGATTGCTCAGGTCGAGATTCGTTATCCGAGTTTAGGCTTGCCGTGGATGCGGGCCACAATGTCCCGGTAGGTCTTGCCGACCGCAACCCTTGTCCCGTCTTTGAGCGTCAACTCCTGTGCACTGGTGCCAACGACATAATTGACATTGACGATGTAGGAGCGGTGCACCCTGACAAAAGCGGCTTTGTCCAGCTGGTCCTCAAGATTGCGGAGCGTGCACAGAACCATGCGGCTTTGGCCATCGGCAGTAACAATCCGGATATAGTCCTTGACAGACTCCACATACGTGATGTCGGCCAGGGGGATAATCTCGTTTTTCCCGTTCGTCCGCACGGAGAGGTTGGCGGAGTGTACCTGGCGGTCGAGAGCCTTCAGCCTAATGGACTCTTTGGCCTTGCTCACCGCGGTCTGCAGACGTTCGAGGGAGTAGGGCTTGAGCAGATAGTCGGTCACCTGAAACCGGAACGAATCCAGCGCATACTGGTCGAAGGCACTCGTCACGATGACCTCTACGTCGCTAATTCTCTCCATGACCTCCATACCGGTCATTCCGGGCATCTGTATGTCAAGGAAGAGGATGTCGGGCTTCTCGCGCATGATGGCAGCCAGGGCGGAAACCCCGTTGTCGAAGGTGGAGATGTCGCCGCCCTCTCCAATCTTCTCGAGCAACAACCGGGTTTTGGCCGCTGCCAGAGGTTCGTCTTCCGCAATGTAAATCTTCATACTATACTGCCAGGTGTTTGTTCCAGAAAAGACAAGTGTTTGTTCAAGAAAAGACCTATTCTACTCCTACAAAAGATTGACCCTATCTTTATCTTTCAAAAGATTGTCCCTATCTTTTTTCAAGAGATTGTCTACATCTTTATCTTTTTGCAATAGAGAGGCTTCGGACAAACCGAGTAATCTTTTTGGTCTTACCATAAGACTACGGCTGCGTTTTGAGGCTATTGTTTGTCGAAGACTCTTTGTACGACCGAGTCGGGAGTAATGCCCCACATACATTCGTAGTTGCCTTTCTTGCAGGGTTTGTTGCCATAGACGGAGCATGGCCTGCACTCCAGGGGCAAGGAAACGACGTCGTCGGGGCTTTGCCGATAACCGAGAAAACCCGACTTGATGTCCGTAGCACCCCAGATGCTTACCACCCGGCACCCGACCAACGAGGCCAGATGCATGTTGGCCGAATCCATAGACACCATACAATCCAGGCGCGACATAAGCCGCAGGTCGTCAGCCAGCGTTTGCTTGCCTGCCGTGTTGGTAATCCGCGTGGGGTCGAGACTTGTCCAACTCTCAAGTTCCCGGGCTTCGTTCGGTCCGCCGAAGAGGTAGACGTGGACGTCGCTCCTTCGGTCCAGCAGTCCCCCGATGACCTTAAGCATAAGCTCCTTGGGGTAAATTTTGCCGGCGTGTTGCGCAAAGGGAGCAACCCCAATAGCATATTCGCCCTCCACTTTTTCGGAAGTGAGGGGGACGGGTGTGAAATCGAGTGAAACGGGGAAACCGAGTTCGGCAAAAACATCACAATACCGCTCAAAACTGGTCTTGAGCTGGCGCGAAATGCGGTGCTTGACAAGGTCTTTCTTCTCTTTGCGCCCTTTGTAGATGGAAGCCGAACGCTGCAGGCTCCTTCCCAATGCATAGCGGAGGCCAAGCCATCGGGTGCGGAGGACATCGTGCAAGTCGGCCAACGCGTCGAAGTGCTCTTGGCAAAGCTCATGGTAAAGCTTGTTGAGACCAGCAATGCCCGGATATTCTGTCTTGGGATTGACGCCGCGCACCTTGAGGTTGGCAAGGTCGGGCAAGACGGTCTGATAGATTTTGGCGCCCATCCGGTTGGTCAGTACGGTGACGTCCAGGTCCGGGTATTGTCGGCACAACGAAGCCACGACGGGCACCGTCATCGCTATGTCTCCAAGAGCGGAAAACCGTATGACCAGAAGTTTCCTAATCATTTCTTGCCGTAGAGGACAGGATTCAACTGCGGATCGTTGTACATCTTCATCTGCTTGTAGACCTTCATGTACTTGCGGCCTGCAGCGATGTCGTCGAGCAACTGGTCGATGGCCGTAGAGAGGTCCTGGCGCTGAGTGAGCAGTACGGAGAGCTTGTCCTGGCATTTGCCGCGTTGTGCCTCGTCCGTATCCGTCCGGTTGGCCTCTATCTGCATGTGATAGATCTTGAGGAAGAGGATGGAGAGACGGTCGATGGCCCAAGCGGGACTCTCGGTGTTGATGGTTGCGGTGGGCAGCACCTTGACGTCTTTGTACTGGTCAAGGAAATAGCTGTCGATGAGCTCGACCAGGTCCGTGCGGTCCTGATTGCTCTTGTCAATGCGGCGCTTGAGGACCAGAGCTTCGGCAGGGTCAATCTGCGGATTGCGGATGATGTCCTCGAGATGCCACTGCACCGTGTCAATCCAATTCTTGAGATACAGAAAATACTCGATACTACGCTCCGGATGGGGATTCTTGATGGGTGTGTCGACATTGTCTGTCTTATGGTAATCTGCAATGGATTTTTCGAAAATCGGGGTGCAAAAATCGGTAAATTTCATATCAATGTATTTTTATATGGTCGCAAATTTATAAAAAAAGTAATAGAAAAAAGTAACTTTAAGAAAAAAACATTATCTTTGTCCTGCTTTTTTGTCGAATTTATGAAAGTTTGTATTGCAGAGAAACCAAGTGTTGCCCAAAGTATAGCCAATGTTTTGGGGGCTAACCACAGGCAACAGGGATATTATGAAGGTAATGGATATCAGGTCACCTGGACGTACGGACACCTGTGCGAATTGAAGAATCCGGAGGAGTATACGCCCTTCTGGAAACCATGGGCCGAAAGCCGCTTGCCCATGATACCGCAAACCTTCGGAATCACCCTGAAGGACGACGACGGCATCCGTCGCCAATTCGCCGTCATCGCCGACCTCTACTCGAAGGCCGATGAAATCATCAACTGCGGTGATGCCGGCCAGGAAGGCGAACTGATACAGCGATGGGTGATGCAGAAGGCAGGCATCATCTACAGCAAGGAACGGAACACCTACTTGCGTCCCGACCAGAAGGAGTGTCCGGTCTACCGACTTTGGATTAACTCGTTGACGGACGAAGCCATACGCGAGGGATTCAACCATTTGCAGCCACAGACGCATTACGACAATCTCTACTACGCCGGACTCAGCCGCGCGATAGGGGACTGGTTGCTCGGCATGAACGCTTCGCGCCTCTATACCGTGCGCTACGGCCACCGCGAGAAACACCAGGTCATCAGCATCGGTAGGGTTCAGACCCCGACGCTGGCCATGATTGTGAAACGGCATTGGGAAATAGCTAACTTCGAACCCAAACAATATTGGGAACTCAAGACGCTCTACCGAGGGGTTGTGTTCAATGCGACCAAAGGCCGGTACGAGAATAAGGAGGAAGCCGAACAGGCTATCGCCGAAATCGACGGCAAGCCTTTTACCGTCACCGACATACAGAAGAAACAAGGCAAAGAGCAGCAGCCCCGTCTCTATGACCTTACGTCCCTTCAGGTGGACTGCAACCGCAAGTATGCAATGAGCGCGGACGATACGCTCAAACTGATACAGAGTCTCTATGAGAAGAAACTCGCCACATACCCGCGCGTAGATACAACTTACTTGAGCGACGACATCTATCCGAAGTGCCCTGCCATACTGAAAGGTCTGTACGGCTATCAGACGCTGACGGCTCCTCTGCTTGCCCCCGGAGCAAAGTTGCTGAAATCGAAAAAGGTCTTCGACAACTCGAAAGTCACCGACCACCATGCCATCATTCCTACGGGATTGCCGGCCAATACAGTCACACCGGACGAGAGGAAGGTCTACGACCTGGTGGCCCGACGCTTTATCTCGGTCTTCTACCCGGAGTGTGTCTTCAACACAACGGCAGTGACGGGCGTGGCTGGCGATAATGTGGAGACGGGATTGCCGTTCCGTGCCCGTGGCAAGGTGATTGTCTCTCCCGGCTGGCGACAGGTGTACTCTGATTTCCAATTGGAGAGCGAGCCGAAAAAGTCTTCGGGCTCTGATGCAACTTCGGGGTCGGATGCGGAGGAGGAAACTACGCTCGGTGTGTTGCCGGATTTTGTGATGGGAGAAAGCGGCCCCCACGAACCGTCCGTGCTGGAGAAGTGGACCAAAGCCCCGCAGCTGTATAGCGAGGCAACCCTGCTCCGGGCCATGGAAACGGCCGGCAAACTATGCGACGACGAGGAACTGCGCGACGCCATGAAGGAAAACGGACTGGGTCGGCCTTCTACGCGTGCCGCCATCATCGAAACGCTCTTCAAAAGACAATATATCAAGAAAGAAAAGAAGGCTTTGGTTGCAACCCAAACAGGCATCGAACTCATCGGAACCGTGCGGCAGGATTTGCTTAAGAGCGCAGAACTTACCGGTCAGTGGGAGAAGAAGTTACGGCAGATTGAACGGGGTGAATACAGCGCTACGGTGTTCATCGAGGAACTGAAGAAAATGGTTTGCTCGATAGTGAGCGAAGTGCTCTCGGACAACGTCTCGGTTAAAGTGGCCTATGTGGACAATAACGTCGAGCCTGCCAAAAAGGGTCGCTCGGCATCGTCTTCTGCCGAAAAAGGAGACGGAAAACGCAAGGCTTCGACAAGCAAAGCCAAGTCCAAGGAGAAAAAATCGGCTGATGCGAAGAAAGAGCCGAATGTCGCCGGACAAACACCGGAAAGCTTGACGCCGAATGCCGCAAATCCCGGCCAGGACAATCCGGCTGGAAACGTGCAAGCAGGAAATGTGCAAGCAGGAAATGTGCAAACTGGTAATGTGCAAGCGGGAAACGTGCAAGCGGGAGGTAAAGTGTATAAATATACAGTCGAGACTTTGCCGAAGGTTTGCCCTTCTTGCGGCGTAGGGAAAATCATACGCGGACGGACAGCTTACGGTTGTAGCAATTATGCCAACGGATGTGTTTTCCGCATATCATTTGACGATGTTAAGCCAGAATAAAGTGAGGAAAAAGGTATATTTTGTTTAAAGTTTGCGCGCAAAATTGTTTTTGTGAGAAAAAAAACATACCTTTGCGCTATAATGTTAAATGAAAAATCGTGCATACACTACGATATAGCCTTTTTTGTTTTTTTTTGTTCGCCATTGCCGTGAGTCTTTGGCCCTTTTGGTTGTATGCACAAGAGGCCAATATGCAGACTGGGGCAGTTGACTCCATTCTGAACGCTGCGGAGCGCAACCAAGGCTCATTGGGCAATGCTTCGGATGCGTCGGGTCGCCTTGCCCAGGGCTCTTTGTCGCATGTTTCGGACAACGCTTCTGTTTTGGACCGTACTTCTGTTTCGGATAGCATTCCTGCTGCTGACAGCATTTCTGTTGCTGACAGCATTTCTGTTGCTGACAGCATTTCTGTTGCTGACAGCATTTCGCAAAACCTGCAGTCCCCGAAGAAGAAAAAGCCGGAGGGAGGAGGCTTGACCGCTGTTGTCAACTACAAGGCCGACGATTCCCTGGTTTTCTCTATGGGCAACATCGCGTGGCTTTACGGCTCGAGTCAGGTGACTTATGACGATATTGACCTTACGGCCGAACAGATTCAGATGCTCCTGGACAGTAGTCTGGTGCATGCTAACGGCGTGCCCGACACCACCGCGCAGGAGGGTAGCAAAAAGCTGAAGGGAGCGCCGGTCTTCAAGGACAAGTCGGGAGAATACGAGACAAAAAACATCTCCTACAATTTCCATAGCGCCAAAGGCTACATCAGGGATGTCGTGACTCAGCAGGGTGACGGATATGTCACGGGCGGAACGACCAAGAAAATGGCCAACAACGATATTTTCCTCGAGAATGGCCGATACACGACCTGTGACTACCACGAGTGTCCGCATTTCTATATCAACCTCACAAAGGCCCGTGTGCGTCCTAAGAAGAACGTCGTGACGGGTCCTGCCTACCTGGTCGTAGCAGACGTGCCGTTGCCGCTTGCCATACCTTTCGGTTACTTCCCCTTCACCAAGAGCTATTCGAGCGGAATCATCATGCCGACCTATGGCGCCGATATGACCAAAGGTCTGTATTTGCGCGATGGCGGATATTATTTTGCTCTCAACGACTACATGGACCTTGCCTTGAAAGGCGAAATCTACACCAAGGGGTCGTGGGGCGTTTCCGCCGCCTCCAAGTATGCATGGAGGTACAAGTTCAAGGGTAACTATTCGTTTAGTTTTATCAAGACAATCACCGGCGACAAAGGAATGCCCGACTATAGCGAGATGACCAACATCCGGGCCATCTGGAGCCACTCGCAAGACAGCAGGTTCAATCCCAACTTGACCCTTTCCGCTTCGGTCAACTTTACAACCTCCGGCTACGAGCGCAATAATCTGACGAGCTATTACTCGTCGGACATGACCCAATCGACCAAGTCGTCGACCATCAACGCCACGTACAAGATACCGAATTCCAATTGGACTCTTTCAGCTTCTACCTCGGTGACCCAGCGTACGCAAGACAGCACCCTGGTCGTGCAACTTCCTGACTTGACCGTGTCCATGAGCCGATTGTACCCGTTCAAGCGCAAAGTGAAGACCGGAGCCGACCGTTGGTACGAGAAGATTGCGTTGTCGTACACGGGACGTATGACCAACAGCATCACGACCAAGCAGGACGAATTCAAGAACAAGTCGCTCATCAAGGACTGGAAGAACGGAATGCAGCACACCATCCCAATTTCTGCCACATTTACGTTGCTCAAGTATATCAACATCACTCCTTCGTTCAACTTTACCGACCGAATGTACACCCACAAGACGCGGCAGTTCTACGACCCTTCGATTGAGAACGCCGACGGAACTTACGGAGGAGTGGCCCGTGACACTATCTACGGGTTCTACAACGTCTTCAACTATTCGACCTCTTTGAGCGCCAGTACAAAACTATACGGATTCTACAAGCCGGCGCCTTTCTTCAAGAATGCCAAACTTGTGGCTGTCCGCCATTTGTTTACGCCTACTGTCTCTTATAGTTACACTCCGGACTTTGGCCGCAAGAAGTACAGGAGCTGGGAGTCGTACGAGATGCCGGACGCCTCTTCGGCCACCGGATTCAAGACCGTGCAGTATTCTCCATTCAGCGGTTATACATACGGCACGACAAGTCGGGGAAAGACCGGTTCGGTGAGCTTTTCAATCGCCAACAACGTAGAAGCAAAAGTCAGGAGTGACAAGGATTCGACCGGATACAAGAAAATTTCCATCATTGACAACTTGACGACAAGCATCAGCTACAATCTGGCTGCAGACTCCATGCGGTGGAGTTCGACGATACCTGTCTCAATGGTCATTAAGATGGGCAAGAACAGCACGATGAACCTTTCCGGTTCGTTCGATACGTATATGTACGGATTGACGAGCAGCGGAAGTCCGCATCATATTGACAAACCGAGATGGGAAGTCGGAAAGTTCCCCCGCTTGATGAATACGGGCTATAGCTACAGCTTCCAACTCAACAACAAGAAACTGGCGGAATGGTTCGGCTTCGGAGACGGGTCAGAGTCGGACGACGACGAGTCGGAGTCGGACGAATCTCTTGATGACGAGGTGAACGAAGATCTCGACCCTTCGTACGAGGAAGAGGTAAAGAAGTCAAAGAAACAGAAGTCCAATGGATCTTCGACCTACAGCAGCGACGGATATCTGATCTGGAGTGTGCCCTGGTCCATGAACGTCTCTTACACGATGCGTTACGCCTACAAGGATTTCAACTATAAGAAGATGGAGTATAATCTTGCGCTTACCCATAGCGCAACGGTCTCCGGAAGTATTCAGCCCACGAAGAACTGGAACTTCTCCTACAATTTGACCTACAACTTCAATGACCACAAAGTCACATACATGAATATGAACTGCTCTCGTGATATGCACTGTTGGACCTTGACCGCCTCGATGAACCCGTTGGGACGTTATGCAAGTTTCCATGTCTGCATAGCCGTCAAGAGTTCGATGCTCAGTGACTTGAAATATGAAAAGTCGTCCGTGTCCAGGTCTAACAAGATTGACTGGTACGATGACTAAGCCAATGTAAGAAGGATAAGATAAGCAATCGTAAAATTAGGATATGAAAGTAGCAATTGTAAAATACAATGCAGGCAACATATACAGTGTCTATTGCGCTTGCCAAAGACTAGGGGCGGAACCTGTCATTACCGATGACTTCGATTTGCTGAAGTCCGCCGATAAGGTTATCTTCCCAGGCGTGGGCGAGGCGCGAGCCGCTATGGACTATTTGAACGAAACGGGGTTAGGCAACATCATCACCCACCTTAGCCAACCCGTTCTTGGCATCTGTATCGGAATGCAATTGTTGTGCAAGCATAGCGAGGAGGGAGATGTGGATTGCCTCGGCGTCTTCGACCTTCCCGTCGAAAGATTTCGGCCAACGGACGCTTCGCTTAAGGTCCCTCAGATGGGATGGAATACCATTAAGGTGTGCGAGGGCGGAAAGGAGTTGTTCAAAGGCGTGGACGATGAAAGCTATGTCTACTACGTCCACTCCTATAGGGTTCCGCTTTGCGCTCAGACAATAGCAGTGACCGACTATTGCGGCCCCTATAGCGCTGCTTTGCACAAAGACAATTTTTGGGCAACGCAATTCCATCCGGAAAAGAGCGGTTCTGTCGGAGAGTTGGTCTTGAAGAATTTCCTGAACATGTAGGTTTAAGGAAAACTTTGAACATTGAGTTTCGACGAAGTTTTGAACGTTAAGTTTCGACGAAGTTTTGAACATTGAGTTTCGACGAAGTTTTGGACATTAAGTTTCGACGAAGTTTTGAATATTAAGTTTTAACGAAGTTTTGAACATTAAGAAAAGGATATGATTGAATTGATTCCTGCTATAGATATTATCGACGGTAGTTTGGTGCGTCTCCAACAAGGGGATTATGACGCCAAGACTGAATATAGCCACAATCCAGTAGAAGTTGCCAAACGACTGGAGGGCGTCGGCGTCAGAAGACTTCATGTCGTAGATCTCGATGGAGCAAAAGGCGGACATATAGTCAATTACAAGACATTGGAGCAAATCACCTCCAAAACAAACTTGGTCGTGGACTTCGGCGGAGGAGTGAAGAGCGACGAGGACGTAAAGATTGCATTTGAATGTGGCGCTCAAATGATAACGGGAGGAAGCATTGCGGTGCAACGTCCGCAGCTTTTCCTGGCTTGGCTGGAGAAGTACGGTGCCGGCCATGTCATCTTGGGCGCAGATATCAAGAGCGGAAAGATAGCCGTCAGCGGTTGGCTCGAAGAAAGCGACGCACAGTGGCAAACTTTCATCAAGAGCTATGTAGAACGGGGTGTTCGGAAGGTCATTTCGACCGATATCTCGAGAGACGGAATGATGACAGGACCTTCGGTGGAACTTTACCGAGACATGATGGCGGGATTCCCCGAGTTGGAGGTCATTGCTTCCGGAGGGGTGTCTTGCATGAAGGACATCGAACGTCTGGAGGAAATCGGTGTGCCTGGCGTTATCATCGGCAAGGCAATATATGAGGGTAGGATTACATTACGTGAGATAGAAGAATATGTTAGCAAAGCGAATAATTCCGTGTCTGGATGTTAAGGACGGAACTACCGTAAAGGGTGTTCAATTCGTCAATTTCCGCAATGCTGGAGACCCGGTGATGCTGGGTAAGCAGTATAGCGAAATGGGCGCGGATGAACTGGTATATTTGGACATAACAGCTTCCCATGAGGGACGCCGTACATTTACGGAGTTGGTCAAGAAGATAGCAGCGGAGGTTTCTATCCCGTTTACCGTAGGAGGTGGAATTCACGAGTTGAGTGATGTGGAGCGGCTTTTGTCGGCCGGAGCAGACAAGGTCTCTATCAATAGTTCTGCCATTCGACGTCCGGAGTTGATTACTGAAATTGCCAAACGTTTTGGCGTGCAGGAGTGTGTCTGCGCAATTGACGCCCGCCTGGAGGATGACGGCGTATGGCGATGCTATCTGAATGGAGGTCGCATACCCACCGACAGAACTCTTTTCGAATGGGCGCACGAGGCACAGGAAAGAGGCGCCGGGGAAATCCTTTTTACTTCGATGAATCATGACGGTTCTAAACAGGGTTTTGCCATCGAAGCGCTCGGAAAACTCCACGAAACTTTGTCCATCCCGATTATCGCTTCCGGTGGGGCTGGTGCAAAAGAGCATTTTCTTGATGCTTTCCAAAAAGCCCATGTAGATGCCGCGTTGGCCGCCTCAATCTTCCACTTCAACGAAATTCCTATTCGGGAGTTGAAGGATTATCTTGCCGACAATGGCGTGTGTGTGCGCAGGGTTTAATAGGTTAGTATAGAGAAGAGATAAGCGAGATAAAGTTAGTATAGAGAGAAGAGAAGATTAGTATAGAGAGAAGAATAGAGATTTAGTACTTAGGTAGAGACTATGATTGATTATTGCGTATAAAGAGAGCGTGATTATTGCATGGTTACTATTAGAAGTGCATTTACTTAGAAATATTATTTTAAACATCAAATATAAAGTTATGGAAATCGATTTCGAGAAGTCCGGCGGACTTGTTCCTGCCATCATCCAGGATGCTACAACCGACAAGGTTCTTATGCTTGGCTATATGAACCAAGCGGCGTATGACAAGACGGTAGAAACTGGATTGGTTACGTTTTGGAGCCGTAGCCGCATGCGTCTTTGGACTAAAGGTGAAACATCAGGAAACACTCTTACTGTGAAGAAGATTCTCAACGATTGTGACAAGGATACCTTGCTTATCAAGGCTGTTCCTGCTGGTCCTGTTTGCCATACGGGAGCGGATACTTGTTGGGGTGAAAGAAATCCTCATAATGCTGCCGCTGACAAGAACAACGCTTTGCTCTTCCTTTCCACGCTGCAGGATTTCATCGTAACACGCTATAAGGAAATGCCGGAAGGAAGCTATACGACCAGCCTCTTTAAGGAAGGGTTGAATAGAATGGCTCAAAAGGTAGGTGAAGAGGCCTTGGAATTGGTCATAGAAGCAACCAACGGCACCAACGACCGGTTGATTTATGAGGGGTCCGATATGCTTTATCACTTGATTGTCCTGCTTACAAGTAAGGGACTCCGGATAGAAGATCTGGCAGCAGAACTACGCGAAAGGCACAATCCGGGGTGGAAGAAACACTGATTGAAGCCCAATGATAGCGAGTGCCCTATCGGGTGCTCTATAATGTTAAATCGCATTTTACTATGATAGACTACAAAGACGTCTTGATAGAAAGAGACCAGCAATTGCTCCTGAAAGATGTCAATCTGCATATCGGAGAAGGGGAGTTCGTGTATTTGATTGGAGAAGTAGGTTCGGGAAAGAGCAGCCTTCTGAAGACTATCTATGCCGAACTGCCCATCTCGGAAGGTGAGGCTTCGGTCTTTGAATATAATTTGCGATTGATACGTCGCCGGCAAATTCCGCTCCTTCGCCGCCGTTTGGGTATCATCTTTCAGGATTTTCAGTTGCTCATCGACCGTACTGTCCAACAAAACCTTGAGTTTGTGCTCAAGGCCACAGGCTGGAAGAACAAGGTTGAAATAGCGGATAGAATAAAGGATGTGCTCCAGATGGTCGGCATGGAGAATAAAGGATACCGTATGCCGAACACTCTTTCCGGTGGCGAACAACAACGTGTGGTGATTGCCAGGGCTTTGCTAAATGACCCTTCTGTCATTTTGGCAGATGAACCTACGGGAAACTTGGATTCCAATACTGGGTCTAATATTGTCCAATTGTTGTATGACATCTGTCATAAACGGAACACTACGGTTCTGATGTCAACACACAACCTGCAACTTCTGGACCAGTTTCCGGGTAGAGTCTTCAAGGTGGAAAGTGGAACTGTAACAGAGGTCGAGAAAGAGTGCGAAAAGCCAACGGATGAACCCGTCAGTGAGAAGGAGACGGACAATGATGCCGAGCCAATAGAGAGCGAAAATGCTGAAAGCTGTAGTGTAGAGAATAGCGACACTGAGAGTAACAATACTGAAAGTAATGATACTGAAAGTAATGATACTGAAAGTAACGGTGCGGAGAGCAACGATACTGAAAGTAGCGATAAGGAAAGAAACCTGGATGAAGTAATGACTTCCAATGGAGAAGGAGCAGAAGGTGTTACTCCCCCGACTCAATCTGAGACCACTGAGGTATCGCGGGCAGAAACTCAAAACGATTCAACGTGCGATTCAAGTGACAACAGTAGTGAAAAAGGCCATTGCTCACAATCAGATAATCCACTTGAAGAGCAAAATCATAGCGAACAATCTGGTCAAAGACCTTCTGAGTCAACCGAACAGTAGGTGCTTTGTACTCTACGATTACAATGGGTCGTCCGGTTTTGTCGTATACTACAGAGTCGCACCTCTTTTCCATCTTTCCTACGCGGATTGAGATTTCGTTGCCCACTCTGCCTTTAGGAAAGCCGTGAAAATTGATTAGGTAGCTGACAAAATTTTGGCGAACCCACTCCTCGGGAGACAAGCGGACGTATTTCTTGCGTTGAGTGTCAAACACCTCTTCAACTCTTGTTTCAGGGTTAAGGCGAATCTTAAGTTCGCACTTAGGTAGATTCAGTTCGGGATAATTCATAGTGCAAATGTAGGGATTTTTTTTCAGTTGTCAAAATTAAAGAAAGAAAATGTCAAAAACGACCAATTTTGCGGAGATTATAAAGGAAATCAATAGCGGTAAATATGCTCCCATTTACCTTTTGTATGGCGATGAAGGATACTTCATCGACAAGATTATTGATTTGCTCCTCGAAAAGGTTTTGACAGATGACGAAAAAGATTTCAACCTCACGCAGATGTACGGTGCCGACGTTACCAACTTGGGTGAAGTCGTCAGTATTTGTCGTCGCTATCCGATGATGGCAGACCATCAGCTTGTCATTCTCCGCGAAGCGCAGGTGTTGAAGCAAAACGTAACTCTGACGAAATACGAGCAGTTGGAGGCTTATACGGCACATCCTTTGTCGAGCACAGTTTTTGTCATAAGTATGAAGGGCAAAAAGCCGGATAGTCGGCAAAAATGGGTAAAGCAAATACAAGCTGCAGGCGGTGTCGTTTTCGAGAGTGCCCGTATCCCTGACTATAAGCTTATGGAGTTCTTGCCTGGATTCCTCAAAGAGACAGGGTTGGAATTTGACGACAAAGCCATAGAGATGTTGGCCAACTATATCGGTTCGGACTTGTCACGAATATTGTCTGAAATTGACAAGATACGGATTTCGTTGTCCGGCAAGCGTGTCACGGGCGAAATGATAGCAAGTAATATCGGAATATCCAAAGACTTCAATGTCTTCGAGCTGGTTTCGGCCGTAGCTAAGAGGGACTTTTGGAAATGCGAACTAATCAGACGTTACTTTGCCCAAAATCCCAAGGCCAACCCAATTCAAGCTACTATCTCGGTCTTGTACAATTTCTTTACAAACGTCATGCTGGCCCATTATGCAAAAGACAAATCGGTGAATGGCTTGATGAAAGAAATAGGACTCAGTTACCCCCAGGCCAAAGACCTCGTCCCGGCTACGAAGATTTATAATGCCTGGATAGCGATGCGGAATATATCCATACTCCGTGAGTATGATGCCCGGCAGAAAGGAGCACGCGGAGTGACGATGTCCGATGATGAAGCCATGCAGGAACTTCTGTTCCGACTAATGCATTAAAATCAAGCCTTGCTGAACTTGAATCAAGTCTTTCTGAACTTGAAACAAGCCTTGCTGAACTTGAATAAACAAGTCTTGAACTTGAATAAATATTACAAAGCCATAAAGAAAAGTGCCTATGCGACTTTTGTCAGAACAGGAAATAACGACCCTGAAAAGTAACGGGTGTGTAGCCGAAGACTGGAGTTCCATCCAGGTCGGAGATTCTTTCGATGCTCAATATGTGCACCGTGTGTCTTTGTATGGCAATATCAGCATAGGCAACAATTGTGGAACAATAGAGATCTCGCCTGGATTCCGCAAGCATTGCGGCCTATACAATGCCACTTTGTGCAATGTATGTGTCGGAGATGATTGCCTGATAGAAAACATTGGCGGGTATATCAACCACTATACGATTGAAGACCATTGCCTTATCAGTGGGGTGTATGGTATGGAAACTACAGACCATCCCAATTTTGGAGAGGGAGAGGTTGTTCCAGTGCTTAATGAAGCAGGTGCGGGGAACGTGATGCTGTATGTGGGCTTGAATGCCCAAATGGCTTCTTTGCAAATAAAGTGCGACCGAAATGCCGGAAAGTCAAATCCGCTCCATAGCCTGATACAAAAGGATATTGCAGCAAGACGTCCTAAGATAGGTATGGTCAAGTCTCAATCCAGGGTAATCAATACAGGAAAGATAGTGGATTGTATAGTGGACGAGTCTGTCGTGATAGATGGAGCCCAATTGCTTGAGAATTGCACTTTTGGTTGTGGTGTGCATATTGGTACGGGAGTCATAGTACTCGATAGTGTCGTATGCAGAGAGTCTATGGTATCTGGCCAGGCTAGGGTGGAAGGTTGTTTTGTCGGAGAGGCAAGCTCTTTGACCGATGGTTTTTCTGCCGTTCATTCGCTTTTCTTCGCCAATTGCTTTATGGCCAATGGCGAGGCTTGTTCTGCCTTTTGCGGACCTTTCTCCGTGAGTCATCATAAAGGGTCGTTGCTTATCGGAACCGAGTTTTCGTTTTACAATGCCGGTTCTGCTACCAATTTCTCCAATCATGCCTATAAGATGGGACCTTTGCATTGGGGCGTTTTGGAAAGAGGCACAAAGACCGCATCCGGATGTCATATTCAACTTCCAGCCAAAATCGGATCATTCAGCGTTTGTTTGGGTAAGATTCCTTCATGCGTAGACACCTCGGAATTCCCGTTTTCATATGTGATAGGCGATGGCAATAGTACGACACTGGTGCCTGGACGTAACTTGGTCACGGTCGGGTTATATAGAGATACAAAGAAGTGGGCAAAAAGAGATGCAAGGTCTGAAGATGCCAAACATTCGATGGTAAACTTCGAATGGCTTTCTCCATACACTTTGTCCAAAGTGTTGAAAGCTAAGGAAATATTGGAGAAAGTCCTTTCTTCTTGTGAAGAAGATCTGTACCAAATACAAGGTTGCAAGGTAAAGAAATCCTCATTGGAAAAAGGAATCGGCTATTACGACCTTGCCATTAAGTTGTTCTTGGGAGCAGAAATAGACTATATCAAGGCAAGGCATTCTGAGACTGAGATTCCCTGCAGCATGGGCAATTGGAACGATTTGTCCGGTCTTTTATTGCCTTCGGAAGAAGAGAAAGTCATCATCGACAATATACTCCAGGGAAGTTATAAGTCAATAACATGCATTGAAGAGCAGCTTAAACAACTTCAAGCCAATTATTTGGAATTCAAGAGGTCTTGGTGCTATTCTGTTGTATGTAAATACTATAATGTAAAGGGAGACTTGACCACGGAGTGGATTGAGAAAGTGAAGGCCGAATACCGGCAGGCAAGAAAACTTTGGATAACGGAAATCTGCAAGGATGCCGAGAAAGAATATCGTATGGGAGATGTGTCGGAGGACGTCTATCGTAGATTTGTACAAGACACGCAGACAGAACTGAATTAACACTATAAAACAACAATATAAAATATGTGTGGAATAGTAGGATATATCGGATATAGGGAAGCCTACCCGATACTGATAAACGGGCTGCACCGGCTAGAGTACCGAGGGTACGATAGCGCCGGATGTGCATTGGTAAGCGAAAAAGACGGAACTCTTAACGTGTATAAGGCAAAAGGAAAGGTCTGCGATCTAGAGCAGAAAGCTGAAGGCAAGGATGTCTCCGGTACGTTAGGCATTGCCCATACGAGATGGGCAACACATGGAGCCCCGTCAGAGATAAACGCTCACCCGCATGTGTCTCAGTCCGGCAACATTACTTTGGTACACAACGGTATAATAGAGAATTACAGCACCCTTCGCGCTCAGTTGGAGAAAAGAGGCTTCGCGTTCAAGAGCCAAACAGATACGGAAGTGCTTGTGCAATTGATCGAATACCAGAAGACGCTACGCAATTGTGATTTGGCAGATGCCGTGCGTTACGCCCTGCAATTGGTAATCGGAGCTTATGCAATAGCCGTAATAGACAAAACCAATACGAACCAGTTGATAGCTGCCCGTAAGGCTTCCCCATTGGCTATCGGTATCGTGGACGGCCAAAGGGAGTTCTTCTTGGCTTCTGATGCTTCACCGATTGCAGAATATACAAAGCAGATTGTATATCTGAACGATGATGAGGTCGCCGTTATGGAAAGGGGGGAAGAGTTGCGTGTGATGAACCTCTATGGCCAAAATCAAGCTGCAGACATCAAGGAAGTGGATGTCGACCTTTCGATGCTAGACAAAGGAGGTTTCCCGCATTTTATGCTGAAAGAAATCTTTGACCAGCCCAATGTGTTGCGAGATTGTATGCGCGGACGTATAGTCAATAATATATACAGTTCGGATAGTGGCCGGGCTCACGAGCCGAGCCTGGATGTATTGCTAAGTGCCGTCAAGGACCATAGACGTGAACTCCTGCGTGCAAGGCGTATGGTGATTGTCAGTTGCGGAACCTCCTGGCATGCAGGTTTGATAGGCAAACAACTGATAGAACACTTTTGCCGTATCCCCGTTGAGGTGGCCTATGCATCGGAATTCAGATACTCTGACCCGGTGATAGAGCCGGATGATGTTGTCATTGCCATAAGCCAGTCTGGAGAAACGGCCGATACGCTTGCTGCCATCCAATTGGCCCGAGAGAAGGGCGCTTTCGTGTATGGTATCGTGAATGCCGTCGGTTCGAGCATTGCTAGAAACACAGATACAGGAACCTACATTCATGTCGGTCCAGAGATTGGTGTCGCCTCGACCAAAGCCTTTACGGGTCAGGTAACGGTTCTTGTACTTTTCTCGTTGGCATTGGGAATGTGCAAGGGGACAATAGAACAACAAGAATACCAAGAGGTTCTTGAGGAATTGTTACATATTCCGGAGAAGATACAGACCGTATTGGAGCAAAACGACAGAATTAGGGAAATGGCAAAGCAGTACACGGATTGCCGAAACTTCCTGTATCTGGGACGAGGATACAATTATCCCGTTGCTTTGGAAGGAGCTTTGAAGCTGAAGGAAATCAGTTATATTCATGCCGAAGGTTATCCGGCCGCAGAGATGAAGCATGGTCCGATTGCCTTGATTGACCAGGACATGCCCGTCGTATTTTTGACTAACCATCACCAGCGTTATCAGAAGGTTATATCCAACCTGCAGGAAGTAATATCCCGTCACGGACATATCCTTGCCATCGTACATCAGGATGATGAGCAGGTGAAGCAGATGGTTCATGACTACATCGAGGTGCCGCATACCTTGTCTTGCTTGACTCCGCTCATTTCTGTCATACCTCTACAATTATTGAGCTATCATATAGCTGTAGCCCGTGGACTCAATGTCGACCAACCACGCAACCTGGCTAAATCTGTGACCGTAGAATAAAGTTAGATAACAATGCATTGGCTATATAGGTTCATCAAGAACTGGATGCTTCTATTATCGATAGTAGCCGGAATTATCGGATATTTCATATTTGCATCTCTTCCGTTCGAGGCAAATACGAAATATTGCACATACATATCAATCACGCATTATATTCAGCCCGTACTTATCTTTGTGATGCTTTTTCTAAGTTTCTTGAAGGTAAGCCCCAAAGAAATGCGGCCCAGAAGATGGCAACTATGGGTGCTTGTCGTGCAGACCGGACTATTCATCTTCTTTTCATTGTTGGCTATGTCTATGCCGAATGAAGGACTTAAAGTACTGTGTGAAGGTGCAATGTTGTGTTTCCTATGTCCGACAGCAACCGCTTCTGCCGTAATAACCGGGAAACTGGGCGGGTCTACTTCTGGAGTCGTCACTTACCTGATAATATGCAATTTAATGGTGTCGGTTGTTGCACCTTTGTTTTTGCCTTTGGTAGAGTCTTCGGACATTACATTTTGGGGAGCCTTTATGGCTATATTGTCACAAATTTTCCCGATGCTCATCCTTCCATTGGCCTTCGCCTGGTTTGTCCGGTTTTGTGTCTCATTCCTTTATCGTTGGCTAATTAAGTTCCGTGATTTGTCTTTTTATATTTGGGGCGTTTCCCTTTCACTTGCCATAGCAGTGACCGTGCGGAGCATTGTCCATAGTTCGGTAGATATTTGGTTCTTATTTGGTCTTGCCCTCATCTCATGCATTTGTTGTTTTATGCAGTTTAGGGTAGGACAGTATATAGGCAAGCGTTATGGGAAAAGCGAGGAAATAACGGCAGGGCAGGCATTCGGTCAAAAAAATACAGTCTTTGTCATTTGGATGGGACAAGTTTTTTTGAATCCGGTTACATCTGTTGTCGGAGGCTTCTATTCTCTTTGGCACAACGCAATGAATACCTGGGAATTATATAGGGCAAGAAAGGCAGGAATTAAGGAAAATGGATTGGTTTGAACGTCTGTAGCGGTCATTAGATCAGTATTCATCAGGTTGAATCTGCATTGCAAAAATTTGTTGACGAAATCAATATGGAGAAAAAGGAAAATCTCAACAGAGAGAAGGGACTGACAATATACACTATCATTGTCACCTACAACGGGATGCGGTGGATAGACCGATGTCTGAAGTGCCTGACCGAGAGTACTGTTCACACGGAGATAATCGTGGTTGACAACGGATCTACTGATGGTACACGAGATTTAGTTCCTTCCCAATATCCGCAGGTCATTTGGATGCCACAGACAAGGAATCTCGGTTTCGGTGGTGGCAATAATATTGCAATCAAATATGCGTTAGAGCATGAGGCTGACTATATGCTGCTGCTCAACCAGGATGCCTATCTTCAGCCTGATGCCATTGAGGAAATGCTCAAGGTCACCGACGGCAAAAACATCGTTTCCCCGGTTCATCTCTGTGGAGACGGAAGCCGGATTGACCAGATGTTCAGAGAATCCCTTAAGCGAGCCAATAATGAGTTGCTTGATGATTTGCTGATAAACCGAGAGTGCCGTCCATCGTACGAGGTAGGTGAGGTGTGTGCAGCCTGTTGGTTTATGCCTATAGACTTGATAAAGCATATCGGGGGCTTTAATCCGATTTTCTTCCAGTATGGCGAGGACAATAATTACTATACTCGCTTGGTTTATCATTGTAGAAAAACCATTCTCGCTCCTCGTGCGAGGGTGTGTCATGAGAGAAAGTTGCATGGCAATTCAGACCTCTTCTCCAAAAGGGAAATTTGGGTTCGCATGATGGTCGTCGCATGCAATCCCAATTTGTCCTCGTTTCAACGACTTCTGAAATATGGGTTGCTCTTCACTCAAGCTCCGATGCGTGTCTTGCGGACGGCGATATTTATCCTAACTCACTATTGGACCATCATTCACTCCAGGAAGGTGGAACGACAGAAAGGAACTGCATGGTTATGAAGATTGTGTATGTACTTCATTCGTCTGACCCTAGTGGCGGGGCTTCCAAGTCTTTCATGGCTTTGCTGAAAGGCATAATAGGTCATGGGCATCAAGTCTTGGCCGTTTTACCTGATGATGGTGCTCTGAAAGAAGAGATTGAACAATCGGGGGCAAAGACTATTTGCCTCAATTACCGTCCGAATACTTATCCCTACGATTCATCCTTCACGGATTATCTGTTGTGGATACCGAGGCTGATAGCACGGAGAATAGTCAACTACCATGCCAGCCGACAATTGGCAACCATGCTCAAAGATGTGGATCTCGTTCACACTAATGTTAGCGTAATTGATATTGGCGCACGGGCTGCGAGGATGTTCGGTATTCCTCACGTCTATCATTTCCGTGAATATGCAGACCTCGATTTCTCGATGCATTACTTTCCGTCGAAATCTTTGTTCTTAAAGACCGTAGACTATTCCATTTGCATTACTAAAGATATCCAGCGGTATCATTGTCTTCTTGACAATAGGCGTTCGGTGGTTATTTACAATGGCGTTGCACATCGGTCGGAAAACATACCTTGTCCAAACAAAGACAGGGAAAGGTATTTGTTGTTCGCTGGCAGACTTGAACCGACCAAAGGACTTGACCCTTTGCTCCAGGCTTATGCAAAGGCACAAGTTGAGATTCCGTTGTGGATAGCCGGTGAAGCCAATAGACCACAGTATATGGAGTCGCTGAAGCGAGAAGTGCATGAATGTGGACTAGATGACAAAGTCGTGTTTTTGGGTATGCGCAAGGATGTGAATCTCCTTATGCGTGATGCTGAGTGTGTCATCGTACCCTCTGCTTTCGAAGCTTTCGGTCGTGTTATGCCCGAAGCCATGTGGCAAGGGTGTCTGGTGATTGGAAAAGACACTGGAGGTACACACGAGCAGTTAGAGAATGGACTCGAGTATACCGGAAAAGAGATTGCACTGCGATACAAGACCATTGATGAACTGGCAGGGCTGTTGCAAACCTTCGATGCAAAAGCAGATGCGGACATGAGGCAACGTGCCTTTAAGGCGGTCAATCACTTTTATTCTATTGAGTCCTATGTGCAGAATATTATTTTATTCTACACACAAATACTATCTCATCGTATATAAACAATTTCGGATACAATCACATCTTCAGATACAAACACATCGTATATGAAACCACGTATTATAGCCTTATATCTTCCTCAGTTTCATCCCATCCCGGAGAACGACCGGTGGTGGGGACCGGGGTTTACGGAATGGACTAACGTAGTTCAAGCCAAACCATTGTTTCATGGTCACGTGCAGCCAAAGGTGCCATCTGACTTGGGTTTCTATGACCTCCGGCTTCCCGAAAGTCGTGAGAAGCAGGCAATGCTGGCGAAGGAAGCCGGCATCGAAGGATTTTGCTACTATCACTATTGGTTTGCCGGCAAACAATTGCTTGAACGTCCATTCCATGAGGTTGTGACCAGTGGAAAACCAGATTTCCCTTTCTGTCTTTGTTGGGCCAACCATTCGTGGAGCAACAAGACATGGGAAAGGAAATCCGGATTGCAAAAAAACTCAATGCTTGTGGAACAAACCTATCCCGGAGAGGAAGACGATATAGTCCATTTCCATTCGCTCCTTCCTGCATTTAAGGATGATAGGTACATCAAGGTAGATGGAAGGCCCCTCTTTGTGCTCTACAGCCCGTGGACGCATCCGTATGTCAGCCAGTGGATTGAATTGTGGAGACGACTAGCTGTGGAGAATGGATTGCCTGGACTTTACATGGTGGGCATGTGCGACTCCACACTTACCGTTTCCTTTGCCGAAGACGGGTCTGTAAGCCATGTGCTTCCCAACCTCGAGAGTAGCGAAGTTCTCTTCACAAAAGTTCTGAACATGGGTTTTGATGCTGTCAACAGTTTTGGCAAGCGCAGGGGCGAGATGCTGAGTAGCGGGAAATACATGGATTTGGCTAAAACCATATTTAGGCGAATGGGACTTCATGTCGGTATGCGCTACGAGTATGAAAAGACAGTAAGAGGTTTTTTCGCTCCTGAGGACAAGTGGGAGAATGTTTACCCCACCATCTTGCCATCATGGGACAGGACTCCACGCATGGCCTCGTACGATGGCATTTATGTAAATGCCACCCCAGAGGCTTTCCGCCGGCACATTCAGCATGCCCTTTCTTTACTCAAGGACAAGCAGCCGGAGCATCAGATTCTCTTCCTCAAGTCGTGGAATGAATGGGGTGAGGGCAACTATGTGGAGCCCGATAAGGAGTGGGGGCACGGCAGGCTCAATGCAATTAGAGAGGCCTTAGACTCGGTGAAATGAGAACTAGCCAAAAGTCCGTAAGCCAAAAGCAAATAATAACAAAATGGATAAAAGGAAAGTCAGAAACGAGATAAAGCGTCGGATTGCCCAACTGAGCGATTCGGACAAACAGACAGCTTCGTCGCGAGTGTGTGAAAAGATTGCCAGTATGTCAAGCTGGCAGGAAGCCGACCAGGTGCTACTCTACGATGCATTGCCGGACGAGATATCTGTTGATACATTGATTGCCTTGGCAAAAAGTCAAGGCAAGAAAGTGCTTTGTCCGGAAGCGAAAGCCGATGCTGCTCCGTTGACAGATCTGGAGGAAGTCGGTCTTGTTATAGTACCAGGGCGGGCTTTTACCAAAGACGGAGCAAGATTGGGCCGGGGAAAGGCCTATTATGACAATATGCTTGCCAGGTTGAAATGTCCGAAAATAGGAGTGGCTTTTGAGTGCCAGAAGCTTGAAAAATTGCCAACAGACGTTTGGGATATTTCTATGGACGAGGTTGTTTTCGGGTGAATTCATTGGAATTTGCCCTTTTTTTTGGTCGTTTCAATAGAAATGATTAACTTTGCCCTGGCTTAATGCCAAAATAAAACAAGCAAAAACAAAAAATATGCACTTGACACCAGCTATTACAAAAAAGTATACTCGGGAACAATGTTCGGCTCCCGAAGCCCAGCGTATGGCCCAATTTATAGCTTGGGGGCCTATGATATTTCAGATTTCCCGGCTCATGCTAAAGTTCGGTATACTTGATGCATTGCGCGATAGCGAGACGGGATTGACAAAGGAAGAGATTGCAGAAAAAGTCGGACTTAGCGAATATGCCGTTAAGGTCATGCTTGAGGCATCGTTGTCAATCGGTTCTGTTTTGGTAGATGCGCAGACCGACAAGTACAGTCTGTCCAAAATAGGCTGGTTTCTGATAAACGACTCGTCTGTGCGTGTCAATATCGACTTCAATCACGATGTCAACTACGAAGGTTTGTTCCATCTGGAAGAGGCCTTCCGTGATGGATATCCTGCAGGTTTGGCGCATTTCGGCGATTGGCCGACCATCTACGAAGGCCTTTCTCAGTTGCCGGAGCAAGTCCAGAAGAGCTGGTTCGGATTCGACCATTTCTATAGTGATGCGTCATTTCCCCAGGCGCTGAAGATAATTTTCGACTATAAACCCCGCACATTGCTTGACGTGGGCGGCAATACCGGCAAGTGGGCTATGCAGTGTGTCGGCTACAACCAAGATGTCGTGGTTACTATTGTTGACTTGCCCCAGCAATTGGAGTTGATGCGTAAGGCTACGGCAGGCAAGGCCGGTGCAGAACGCATAAAAGGTTACGGAATGAACCTGTTGGATGCCTCGAATGCATTCCCGACAGAAGACCATTATGACATTATCTGGATGAGCCAGTTTCTGGATTGTTTCAGCATGGAGGAAATCATCTCCATCTTGTCGCGTGCGGCAAAGATTATGGACAAAGGTTGCCGTCTGTGCATTATGGAGACGCTTTGGGACCGCCAGAAATACGAAACGTCGGCGCTTTGTCTGACCATGACCAGCGTCTACTTTACGGCTTTGGCCAACGGCAATAGCAAAATGTACAATACCGAAGATATGGAGGCATGCGTAAAGGCCGCAGGTCTGTACATAGACGAGGTACATGACAACTTGGGACACGGACACAGCATTCTTGTGTGCCGAAAAGCGTGATTTAGAGAGCCGAAAGGCATAATATTGCATTGAGAACAGTAATATAGTTCCGGTATGGGCTTAGAACACAAAGATTGGAAGGGAACGACGGGTGGAACTACCTGGATGCAGAGGACCTTGGTTGTATGGTTGTCTGTAATCGACCAGCGTTTCATTTATGCGGTTCTTGTACTCGTAGTGCCGTTCTATATGCTATTCAACCACAAGGGTTACATCTCCATTTACCACTTTTACAGGAAAGGGTTCGGATTCCCCTGGTGGAAGGCTTTTGTGTATGTCTATGCCAATCATTTCCGTTTCGGTCAAATCATCATAGACCGGTTTGCCGCTTTTGGAGGACGAAAATTCAAGTTCGTCAACGAAGGAGACAATTTGGACGACTATAAAACTCTCTCTCGGCAGGAAAGCGGATTCGTGCAGCTGCATTGTCATATGGGTAACTACGAGTTGGCCGGGTACACGCTCAAGCAAGACGTAAAGACGATGTATGCACTGGTCTTTATGGGTGAGACAGAGACAATGATGGAAAACCGACGCAGGATGTTCTCACATAAGGATGTGATTATGGTGCCTGTAAAGCCGGACATGAGCCACATCTTCGAGCTGAACAATGCACTGCAGGCCGGACAGATAGTCAGTATGCCGGGAGACCGGATTTTCGGTTCGTCCAAGTCTTTGACCTGTACCTTTTTGGGCAAGTCTATAAAGTTGCCGTTAGGCCCTTTCCAGCTTGCCATTCTGCGCAATGTGCCTATGGTTGTCATCTTCGTGATGAAAAAACGGTATGATACGTACAAGGTCCATTATGCTATGTTGAATGACGACCCATCATTGTCGAAGAAAGAGAGGGCACAAAACCTGGCCGACCAATTCGCCGGGACTATGGACAATATCGTCAGAATGTATCCGGCACAATGGTTCAACTATTTTGATGTATGGGCTGGCGAGGACCAAAAATAAGATAGAGCGAAAGTCGTATGAATTTTGAGGACATTGACATATTGGACCTATTGCCGCATCGTCCGCCCTTCTTGATGGTCGACCATTTGACAAAATATAGTTCTTCGAGTGTAGAAACTACGTTTCTTGTCAAGGAAAATTGTATTTTGGCCAAAGGAGGACGCTTGTCTGCCTGTGGGGTGATAGAGAATATGGCACAATCGAGTGCAGCTCGGATAGGATACTACTACAAGTACATTCTGCACCAACCGGTTCAAATCGGATATATTGGTGCTGTAAACGATTTCAAGCTTTACCGTTGTCCCGAAGTCGGCGAGATACTTACGACCCGTATCGAGGTGCAGGTCGAATGGTGCAACATTACGGCTTTCAAGGCAACCGTTTTAGACAAAGACAACGAGATTGTAGCTGTGGCTGATATGAAAACGGCATTATAACAGAAAGTAGACTACAGATAATAGACGAAAGAAATGGTAACAATTCTGTCGGACAATATAATATCTCCGCTTGGAGAAACAACGGCCGAAAATCTTCTGGCTGTCCGCCGTGGGTGTTCTGCTTTGAAAGAACACCATTATGACGGTATGCCGGAGCCATTTGTAGCCTCGTTGTTTGATAAGCCCATTGCGTTTGAGGAGGGGTTAATCAAGACAATTTCTTCCTCCATCGCCGAAGCGCAGTCGAGAGGTTTTGCTATTGATGCAAGCGCTGAAGATGTCATTTTTATCATTTCCAGTACCAAGGGAAATGTAACTGATTTCGAGAGAATCGGACTTTCAGCACGTCGTGTGGCCGAATATTTCGGCAATGAAAATCAGCCGATAGTCGTCTCCAATGCGTGCATTAGTGGCCTTTCGGCCCAGATATTGGCTCAAAGGCTATTGGAGGCAGGGGATTACAAATATGCCATTGTCTCGGGTTACGATGTGCAGTCCAAGTTTATTGTCAGCGGCTTCAGTTCGTTCAAGGCAATGTCTCCTGACCCTTGCAGACCTTTTGACGGAGACCGGTGCGGGCTGAATCTCGGAGAGGCAGCTACATCCATGATTTTGACTGGAGAAACCGAATCCATCGATAACGGCTGGATACTGAAGTCCAGTGCCATACGCAACGATGCCGTTCACATCTCCAATCCTTCGAAGACTGGCGAAGGTTGCTGGAGGGCCATTCGTCAAGTGAGGCGTTCGTTAGGGGATGAGAATGTGAAACCCTCTTGCATTTGCGCACATGGGACGGCTACATTGTTCAATGACGAAATGGAGGCTGCGGCCATCAGCCATGTCGGGTTGTCGGACGTTCCGACGTTTAGCCTAAAGGGATATTACGGACACACCATGGGTGCTGCCGGTATAATGGAGAGCATACTTGCACTTCATGCAGCCGACGAAGGTTGGATTCCTGCGACGAAGGGATTTGAAGAACCCGGCACTCGCCACGATATACATGTGACTTCACATGAGGAAAGTTGTGACAACCCCGAGGTGTTGAAGCTTTTGTCCGGATTCGGAGGGTGCAATGCAGCCCTTTGGTATTCGAAAGACCCATCGGACTGCTCTATGATTGAGAAGGTGTCGCCAGTACTTTCGTGCGAAGCCGAACTGGATTCCTCTGCCGTGGATGATCTTACGGATTTTTATAAACAGAACAAGAACGAAATCGGGGATTATCCGAAGTTCTACAAGATGGACCCCCTGTGCAAATTGGGATTCTTGACTTCGGAGATTCTTTTGAACAAGGAAGGCCTCCCTCGGTTTGAAGCCAAAGAAGACCGAGCTATCGTTATCTTCACAAGAAACGGGTCCATGGCTTGTGATAAGGCCTACCAGGAGACCATAAAGAGTCCGGACAATTTCTACCCGAGTCCATCCGTGTTTGTCTATACCTTGTCCAATATAGTGACAGGGGAAATAGCGCTGAGAAACCATTATTATGGAGAGACATCTTGTTACATTCTGGAGGAGCGGGACGAAGAGTTGATGATGAAGATTCTGACATCGACATTCCAGGATGCGGGCATAAACTCCATTATAGCCGGTTGGTTGGATTATGAAGATGACCGGCATTTTGAGGCAAAATTAGGCATTTACAATAGGAAATAACAATATGAACAAGTTAGGAAAATAACAATACGAAACAGATTGTAAAACAACAATATAAAACAGATTGTAAAATAACAATACGAAACAGATTGTAAAACAACAATATAGAACAGATTATAAAATAACAATATAATAAATAAAGACTATGGATATTAACAAATTGAAAGAGCAGATTATTGATGCATTGAATCTCGAAGAAGTCAAGCCCGAGGAGATTGACAACGACGCTCCATTGTTTGGAGAAGGGTTGGGACTTGATTCGATAGATGCATTGGAACTTATCGTTCTCATGGAGAAGTTCTATGGCATCAGGTTGCAGAATCCTGCAGAAGGAAAGGAAATCTTCAAGTCCGTCAATTGTATGGCTGCTTACATTGACGCCCACCGTACTAAATAAGGTTTATGGCGAAAAGAATTGTCATCACTGGTTCCGGTGTCGTATCTGCCATCGGTGTAGGTAAGGAAGAAAACCTGCAGCATCTGCGGACTTTGTCTGAAGGTGTCGCACTGGTGCATTATCTGCACACCGACCATAGAGAGTGTATGGTCGGGGAGGTGAAGTTGTCGAATGAGGAAATGAAGTCTCGACTGGGCATTTCGGCCGATGCTTCCGCCATTCGCACATCGCTTTTGGGGATGCTTGCACTGCAGGAAACGCTTCAAGATGCAGGTCTTTCAAAAGAAGATTTGCAGGAGTGTGCCTTTATAAACGGGACGACCGTAGGTGGTATGGACAAAAGTGAACAGTTCTTTTTGGATTATCTGAAGGCAACCCAAGCGGATAATGTTCCCGTTGATTATATAAGGAATCACGATTGTGGTTCCAGTACGGACTTGATAGCGGACTTCGCCGGACACTTCTGCATGACGACCAGTCTTTCGACCGCTTGCTCTTCTGCTGCCAATGCCATTATCCTGGGAGCGAGAATGATAGAGGCAGGCGAAGTGGAAAGGGTTGTGGCCGGAGGGGCAGAGTGTTTGTCCAAATTTCATCTCAACGGTTTCAATGCCCTGATGATTTTGGACTCAACGCCGTGTCGGCCGATGGATGCAACGCGTGCCGGCCTGAACCTTGGAGAAGGCGCCGCCTATCTGGTTCTCGAGTCAGAAGAATCAGCCAGGCGAAGAGGGGCCAGGATATTGGGCTTTCTAACCGGTTATGGCAACGCTTGCGACGCTTATCATCAGACCGCATCTTCTCCGGATGGGGATGGAGCATATTTGGCAATGAAACAGGCTTTGGACCATGCCGGGTTGAATCCTGAAGACATAGACTATATAAATTGCCATGGTACGGGAACACCCAATAACGACCTCAGTGAACTAAAGGCGATGGAGCGGTTGTTCGGCAACCGGATTCCACCCTTCTCAAGCACAAAGGGATTTACGGGGCATACGACAAGTGCTTCCGGAAGTATAGAGGCCGTATTTTGTCTCATGGCTCTTGAGCATCAGTTCCTTCCGGTTAATTTACATTATTCGCAACCCATCGAGGCCGACATGATTCCTGTCACTCCGGCGACATCCGTTCCGAAGAAAACTATCCGAAGGGTTCTGTGCAATGCCTTCGGATTCGGCGGAAACGACAGTTCAATACTGATAGAGTTATGAATATGAATAAGATTGTTGTACAGGCCGCAAACCAGATTTCCATCCAACTTCCCCTATGCGAAGATTGGATGGATACTCCCATCAGATACAGCGAACCTTTTCATCGTTCAATAGATCCGGACTTCAAGCCCTACATTTCCCCGATGGAAAGCAGGAGGATGGGAAAGGTCATGAAACGCGCGTTGGCTGTATCTCTACAGACTCTGCGGGATTGCGCGATTACGCAACCTGACGCAATCATCACTGGCACTGGACTTGGAAATGTGGAAAGCACGGAAGCTTTTCTCCTGGATATGTGTCAGAATGGAGAGCAGTTGCTCAAGCCGACTCATTTCATGCAGTCGACACACAATACAATCGGGTCACTGGTGGCCATACAGACAAAGACGCATGGGTACAATGCCACGTATAGCCACAAGCAGATCAGTTTCGAAAGCGCTTTGTACGATGCCTGGCTTCAGCTGAGAACCGGAGCCATCTGTAATGCTCTCGTAGGTGGACACGACGGAACGACAGATAACTATTTTCATCTCCTCGAACTGGCCGACTATGTGGGTAATGGCATGAAAGGTACGTGCGGAGAGGCGGCAATGGCCACTTTAGTATGCACGGAAGAAGATAGTCTTCTGCATGGTAAGAAACCGCTATGCGAGCTTGCCGGAATCAAATTGTTGCATCGTCCGACCCGTGAACAATGGAAATCCGTAATTTCTTCGTTTCGCTTGCCTGAAGATACCGTTATCTTGAGCGGAGAGAACGGCCATCCGGCCAATGACTCTTTGTATGTAGAACTTTACAGGGAACTATTGCCGGATATGACGTCCATTCGCTATAAAGAGTGGTTCGGAGAGTGCTTTACGGCTTCGGCACTGGGATTCTATGCCGGCGCCCAACTGATTGACAAGAAGAAGGCCGACAATGTACTTCTGCTCACATTAGACAGGGCAGGAGATGCGGCTTTGGTTTTATTAAAGAATATAAACGATTGAATATCCAAACACAATATGAGGCTGATACTATTATGTCTTTTCCAGGCAGTCCTTTTGGCTCTGGGCCAGATATTCCTGAAGATGTCGACACATACGATGGAGGCATTCGGATGGAACTGGAAGTACTTCAAGAGTGTGCTGCTCAATGGACCCTTACTCCTTTTCGGCATAAGTTTCGGATGTGCCGGATTGTTGTGGTTTTGGATAGTCAAACACTATCCGCTGAGTCAAGCGTATCCGTTGAATAGCTTCAGCTATATATTCGGCATGGTTGCCGCCATCCTTCTTTTTGGAGAGAAGGTGTCGCTATGGGGATGGATAGGAGTAGGTCTGATTATTGTCGGCTGTTTTATGGTTGCAATGAAATAAACCACTTATGGAGGCAAAAACAAGTTTTATGGTTGCAATGAAACAAGTTTTATGGTTGCAATGAAACAAGTTTTATGGTTGCAATGAAACAAGTTTTATGGTTGCAATGAAACAAACTACTTATGGAGGCATTTTATAAAATAGACAATATCCGTCTGTTGGAGAACAACGAAACAGAAGTGTCCGTCTGGATAAATAAGGATTATCCTGTTTATCAAGGACATTTCCCGGGTCATCCCATTACTCCTGGAGTCATGCTGGTTCAGTTGTGCATTGATGTAATAGACAGCCAATTGGGTAAGGATTATGAACTTGCTTCCGCCAAGAACGTTAAATTCATCCAGCCGCACTATCCGCAAGAGAGTCCGAATCTGAGCATTCGCTTTGGGGGTTCGCAAGGGAATATGAATGTCAAAATCCTTTCTGGAGACAAGGTTATAGCCAAGATGACATTCGAGCTACGGCCCGTGTCTGAATTATTATAACTCGTGTCTGAAATATTATAAATACGATCCGTGTCTGGATTATTATAAATATAACCCGTGTCTGAATTAGATAAATATAAGCAGATGACTGATTGCAAAATATATTTTAATGAAGTTCGTGCTTGTGCGATAGTTCCCACATACAACAATCAGGGAACCATTGTGCAGGTATTGGACCGCTTGTTTCCATATATTGATGATATTTTTGTAGTCAATGACGGCTCGACCGATGAGACGGATAGCCTCTTGTCAAAATATGCAGATTCCATAACCCTCATATCTTATAAGGAAAACCAGGGAAAGGGTTACGCTCTGCGAATGGGTTTTGAACGGGCAAAGGAGCAAGGCTTTGATTATGCCATTACGATAGACAGCGACGGCCAGCATTACCCCGAGGACTTGCCATTGCTGGCAGAAGCCATGGAAAAGAATCCAGGGGCTTTGATTGTGGGCAACCGCAAACTTGTTCAGAAGAACATGGCGGCGAAGAGTTCGTTTGCCAACTACTTCTCCAACTTTTGGTTTATGGTGCAGACCTGGCGCTATTTGCCAGACACCCAAACCGGCTATAGGGTTTATCCGCTACAGCACTTGCATGGACTGAAGTTTCTGACAAGCCGATACGAAGCCGAACTCGAGCTATTGGTCTTTTCTGCCTGGCATGGGGTCAAGTTAGTTTCTACTCCGGTTCGGGTGTTTTATCCTTCTCAAGAAGAAAGGGTTTCTCATTTCCGTCCGTTTTGGGACTTCTTGCGTATTTCCATACTCAACACTGTTCTTTGTGTTCTGAGTGTTTGTTACGGGTGGTGGGCAATAATCTACCATTCGGCATTCGCTTATCGTCTCCGGCGAGGTTTTGTTACGGCTTGGTGCCTGCTGTTCGCCCTTGTTTCGGCCATCCTACTACCATTGCCATTGGTGTTCATTTTCAAGCGATTCCTTCCGAATACGGAACAATACAAGTTCCGTTATCATAAGATTTTATGTTCCTATTTCAGGTTCTTGTTGCACCATATACCCGGTGTAAAGGTAAAGATTGACAATCCCAACGAGGAAACCTTTACCCGTCCGGCCATCATCATCAGCAACCACCAGTCCCATTTGGATTTGCTGTCCATTCTCTCCTTGTCTCCGCGGATTGTGGCAATGACCAATAGCTGGGTTTGGAATTTTTGGGCTTACAAGCCTGTGCTGCAATACTTGGAATACTATCCGACAACGGGAGGTTTGGAGAATAACGAAACTCATGTCAAAGACCTGTTGGAGAGGGGATATTCGGTTTTGATTTTTCCCGAAGGTACCCGGTCGGAAAAGTGCAATATACTGAAATTCCATCGCGGTGCATTTTACCTCTCGGAGAAGACCGGGGCCGACCTGCTTCCCGTCTATCTGAACGGAACCGGTAAGGTAATGCCCAAGAAAGAGTTTCTCATACATTCTGGCACAATTGCGGTTTCCATCGGCAAGCGCCATCCGTATGATGAACCCACAATGGGCGAAAACTATCGGGAGAAGACCCGAAGCTGGCACAAATATTATGAGAACATCCAGGCGGATGCAATGTTCAAGTAAAGATTTCTGTCTATGTCGATGATGCTGAAGAAATATATATTTGCGGTTTCCTGTTTCCTGGTTATGGAGACGGGATGTGCCCAAGCACTTCGGCCGAAGCATTTCTACGAATATCCGGCAGGCAAGACAGCTGTTGTAGTTTGTCCTGGCGGAAGCTATAGTTGGCTGGACAAACAGACTGAGGGACATGGAGTGGCCAAATGGTTGCAGAGTCAGGGCATTTCGGCTTATGTCCTTTATTATCCGGTGCAAGGCGGCTTTTCCTTTGCGTCCGGATACCGTTATATAATCAGAGGCCGGCAGTATCCGGATGCGCAGAACGCTTTGAAGGAAGCCATCGCCTGGCTTCGTGAGAATGCGGATAGTCTGGGTATTGATGCACAGCGGATTGGGGTAATGGGATTCTCGGCCGGAGGACATCTGGCCATTTCTGCAGGAGCTCTGTTCGAGACTCCGTTCCGACCGGATTTCGTGGCAGCGGTTTATCCGGTAGTGACATTGCGTCAAGAAGCCTATGTGCACAAACGCAGCAGACGGGCTTTGTTGGGAGAATACAGAAAATATAGTCAAAAGTGGAGGGACAGTCTTTCGATGGAGACAAAAATCACTTCAACCATGCCTCCGGTATTTCTGGCCAACTGCATAGACGACCCTATCGTACACTATCATAACAGCGAGTTGTTGGATTCGGCATTGACGGCCAACGGCATTTCGCATCGTTACATTCAGTACAAGGTTGGTGGCCATGGTTTCGGTGCGGATTCCGTCAAGGCCGGACCCGAGGCGAACCAATGGAAACAGACATTTATAAATTGGATGCGTAATGAACTTCGATGATATCCGTCCATACACCCAAGAGGAAATTCCTGCAGCGATGCAGCGAATCTCCGCAGACCCTTTGTTCCCTACGCTATCGGGGGTTGTCTTTCCCGGCAAGCCAGTAGCTGAGGTCAAGACACTGTTGGCAGGCCTTAAGACTACGGAAGACTTCCAGGGCAAGGTGATGAACCCCTTCAACCGGGAAATTATTCGTCGTAGCATTACGGATTTTACATTTTCCGGACTGGAAAACGTCAAGCACGACGTGCCTTACCTCTTTGTCAGCAACCACCGGGACATCGTCCTCGACAGCAGCCTGTTGCAGAATGTCCTATACGAGAACCACTATCAGACCACGGAGATTACATTCGGGGCCAATCTGATGCAAGGCCAGCTTATCGTGGATATCGGCAAGTCAAACAAGATGTTTCGGGTGGAAAGAGGCGGAACACCCAAGGAGTTCTATCTGCATTCGAAACATTTGTCCGATTACATCCGCCATGTGATTACGCAAAAGCACCATGGCGTATGGATTGCCCAACGGAACGGAAGGACAAAAGACGGAATGGACAAGACCGAGCCCGGCATCATCAAAATGTTTTCCCTGAGCGGTCCTTCCGACAAAGTCGAGAATCTCTCGGCACTCAACATACTTCCTGTTAGCGTGTCGTACGAATGGGAGTCATGCGACATGTATAAGGCATTCGAGCTGTATTTGACGCGAAAGGAAGGTGCGTACAGCAAAGAGAAGGGCGAAGATGTCAAAAGCATCCTGACGGGTATTTTGCAGCCGAAAGGCAGGGTCCACTTTGAGTTTTGCGAACCTCTCACGCCTTCCGAACTTTCCGCATACGGCGATTGTACACAGAACGAATATCATCAGAAGGTAGCTTCATTGATAGATCGGCGGATATGCAGGAGTTTCCGGTTGTGGCCCAACAACTACTTGGCCCATGACATGCTTCATGGCAAGGGGGAATACGCGCAACGGTATACAGACGCAGAGCGCCTGGCCTTTGACCTGCATGTGCAGGATATGTTGGATGAGGCTGCCATGAGATTGGGCGCGGATTTTGACCGAAGCCTATTGGTCGAAATCTTTTTGAAGATTTATGCCAACCCGGTAGATAACAGGATAGCACACAGCTAAATGCAAAGATTTTTTCTTCATATATTCGATTGGGTGCAAAGACATCGTGGTGCGAGCGGAATGCTTTTCGTTCTGCTGGTGTGCGTGTGTGTCTTTGGGGTAACCAGGTTGCACTTTAAGGAAGAGATTACCGACTTCCTGCCTGTTACGGACCAATACAAGGAGTCGTTGCGCATTTATCATGATGTGGCCTCGGCCGACAAAATCGTCTTGCAGTTCAGCTCGTCAATGGGCAAGGACAGCATACTCGCTGCCGTCGATGCCTATGGCGCGGCATTGGAAGAATTGGATACGGCGGGATGGATAGCCGACTACTCACCGCAGATTGACTACATGCAGGTCATGGATGTAGTGGAGTTCGTCTATGGTCATTTGCCGTATTACCTTGATTCGACTGATTACGTTCGGATGGATTCCCTTATGTCCCAGCCGGATTATATTGACCAAAGGCTGCAATGGATGCAGGGCCAAATGGAGAGTCTGACGGGCAGTTTCATGTTGCCCGTTTTACGCAACGATCCGTTGGGCATGGGAGTCCGTTTCGGGAAAACGCTTGAAAAATTTCAACCGGAAACGGCTTTTGTGCAGGAAGACGGCTATATCTTTACTCCAGACGGACAAAGTTGTCTGGTGACTATCGAGAGTCCATTCGGAAGTAGCGAAACGAAGTCGAACGGCCAACTGGTGAAATTGCTGACAGATGCGGCCGGCCGGATAACGCCCAGTGTCAGCGTCGAGTTGATTGGTGCTCCCGTAGTAGCCGTTGAAAATGCAAGTCAAATCAGACATGACACCCTGTTGGCCCTATCCGTTTCCGTGGTTCTCATATTGGTGTTGTTGCTGGGTTACCTCAAGGGTCTACGTTCGTTGTGGCACATCACTTTGTCCGTAGCCTTCGGTTTCCTGATTTCCGTGGCCGGGTTGTCCGTATTCAGCAACCAGTTGTCGCTGATTGTTATCGGCATCGCATCGGTCATCATCGGCATTGCCATCAACTACCCGTTGCATTTCGTTTGCCATAGTCAGGAACTGGTGCGCGACAATCCCGGCATGAACAAGGCCGAGACGGGCCGCAGAGTACTCTCTGACCTGGTCAAACCGCTCCTGATAGGCAACATTACCACCGTAGGAGCATTCCTGACGTTGGTTCCGCTGAAAGCCGTAGCCATCCGTCAGCTGGGTCTTTTCTGTGCGCTGATGCTGGTCGGAACCATCCTGTTTGTCCTTGTCATTATGCCGCATTTCCGACCGGCCTTCGTCAGAACAAAAGAAGAAGAAAAGCCTGGCAACCGCACCGACAAGTTGTCGTGGTTGGACCGACTCGTGAAGCATCCGGTCTCGTTGATTGTTCTCACGGCCATAACGCTCGTCCTGGGATGTATAAGCCTACGGACTACGTTCGACAGCGACATCTCTCATCTGAACTATATGACGGAAGCGCAGCGGGAAAACATGGCAAAGCTGAGCGCCCTGCAAGGCCAGAAGTCCGGAGTGCCGGTTTATGTGGCCACCACCAACGCAGAGATGGAGCGTTTGCGTCAGACCTTGGACGAATTGAAAAGCCGGCATCTGTTGGACGACGAGAAGAACCCCGCTGACCTGCTGCCCTCAAAGGCCATGCAGGAACGTAGACTCCGGCTTTGGAGCGAGTTCTGGAGCCGGCATGACTATATGCCGTTCCTGTCCAAATCCCGTGCCTACGGATTCAGCGAAGAGGCGTTCGAGCCCTTCCAGTTGCAGATAGAAGAAGACTTGCATGTACTGGAGTACAAAGACTTCCTTCCGCTCACATCCTCCGTCCTGACCGGTTATTCCAACCCGCACACGATGGTGACTCGCCTGACCGTTAAAGATTTGGACACGGCCCAGAAGGTGGAAGCCGTGCTGAATGTCGGGATGCAGGACGGACTGGCCTTCGACTTAACCACCATCAACAGTAACATCACCCGAACCCTGACCGACGATTTCAACTACATAGGCGTAGCTTGTGCCTTTATCGTGTTCCTGTTCCTTTGGATTTCATTCCGTCGGATAGAACTTGCCCTGTTGGCTTTCGCCCCGATGGTCATCGGCTGGCTATGGATATTGGGCATCATGCAGATTTTCGACATCCAGTTCAATATCGTCAATATCATCCTGGCCACTTTCATATTCGGACAGGGTGATGACTACACCATCTTTGTGACCGAAGGTCTGATCAAAGATTTCAAGCAGAACAGTGGGCACAAGGTGTTGATTGGCTATCAACGGAGCATTTTGCTTTCGGCCGCAATCATGCTGGTCGGCATCGGTTCCCTGATATTGGCCAAACATCCGGCCCTGCACTCTTTGGCCGAAGTGACCATCATCGGAATGGGCGTGGTCGTCGTTATGGCCTGGCTAGTGCCGCCCATGCTGTTCCATTGGCTGATAAAAATAGACAAACCATTACGGAATTATTTGTTAAAACATTGATATGAAAGACAGAATCTACAAATTGCTGGAAGACCAGCTCCCCCTCGTCGACCTCGATTCGGACCGTTTGTACGACGAACTCGATTCGCTGGGAGTAACAACGATATTGATGACACTTTCCGAAGAGTTCGGCATCGATTTGGATACGCGCGATGCAACGCCAAAGAACCTGCAGAATCTGGATTCGATATGTCGTCTCATCGAGAAGAAACTTGCAGAGAAAGAGAATAAATGAGGATTGTCGACTATCTGGAGTTTCATGCCCGGACTTGTCCTGAGAAGGTCTTCATATACCAGAAGGACGGCTCCGAGCAAATCCGTTATGCCGAGTTCTGGGAGTCGGTCGTAAGCAAGGCGAAAGACCTTGTCGGCCAGGGCTACAAACCGGGGCAGATACTCTGCGTGCGTGCCTCACAAGACGCCGACTACCTGTCGCTTTACTTCGCGTGCCACTATGCCGGCGTCGTGATTGCGCCTTTGGAACATGACCTTCCCGAGGAAAGGCTTGAGGCAATCAGGAGTAGGGTTGTCGGTGTCGAAATGCCCGCGCAGGCCAGCGACATCTTGTTCACGACGGGTACTACGGGCGACGCCAAAGCCGTTGTCCTCTCGCACGAGGCCCTGGTGGCCGATGCCGACAATCTGACCGAGTCCCAAGGCTTTCACGAGGGCTTGACCTTCATCATAAACGGGCCCATCAATCACTTCGGCAACCATTCGAAGGTGCTTCCCGTGGTCAAAAACGGCGGTTCGCTCTATCTGATGGACAATATGAAGAGCCTGGACTCCGTTTTCCAGGCCTTGGATTTCCTCCAGACGAGAGGCTCGGTCGGCTTGTTTCTCGTTCCGGCCAGCATCCGTATGTTGCTTCAGTGGTCGGGGACGCGGTTGTCGGAATATGCAAAGACCATAGAATTTATCGAGACCGGTGCTGCTCCCATTGCCCAAAGCGACATGCTGGCATTGGTCAGGTTGCTGCCCGGCAGCCGCTTGTACAACACCTATGCCTCGAGTGAAACGGGCGTGGTGAGTACGTACAACTACAACGACGGCGAGACGTTGGCCGCGTGTGTCGGACATCCGATGACGCGTTCGCACGTTTCCATCCGCGACGGAGTCATCGTCTGCTCGGGCGATGCGCAGATGATGGGCTATTTAGGCGAGTCTTTGTCCGAACATCCGGCGCCCATCGTCACCTCCGATATGGGGAGGTTGGACGAAGAGGGGCGGCTCTTTCTGACTGGCAGGGCCGGAGACACCATCAATGTCGGAGGTCTGAAAGTTTCGCCGGTCGAGGTCGAGAATGCGGCCCTCGGTTATGCGGCCATCCGTGACTGCATCTGCATCGCGGCGCCTCATCGAGTGATGGGATACGTGCCCAAACTCCTCTATGTCGTTGCCGAAGGGGCAGAACTCGACAAACGCGACCTGGCCCGGTTCCTGAAGGGCAAAATGGAGCAGTACAAGGTTCCGGTGCTCTATGAGCAGGTGGAGAGCATCAGGCGGACCTACAACGGCAAGCTGGACCGGAAAGCGTACAAAGCCTGAGTGCTGAATGTTCGTGTAGAAGTGCAGCATGTTCGTATAGAGATGCAGCGTGTTCGTGTGGAGATGCAGCATGTTCGTGTAGAGAGGAGAATCCGTAGCTTAAAAAGCAACCGCCCCGTAAATTAAAAGAGACAGAAGGCAATAAACGGCCCTTGTGTACGTTATCTTTAACAATGGGTTCGTTCTCGTTAGCAATGGGTAATTTCTCAATAATAACGAGCGAGTTCTCATTAAAGTGAGTTCTCATCAACAACAAGCGAGTTCTCTATAACAAAACGAGCAAGTTCTCAACAACAAAGAATCTGACAATAAAAATACTGAAAAATATGAATTTGAAGAAAGCCTTGATCCTATGTGCCATAGCCCTGATGCCTGTCGTCGCATCGGCCGATATGACCGACCAGCAGATTATGTCATATCTCGTTGAGCAGCAGAGCAAGGGGACGAGTCAGGAGGAAATACTCCAACATCTTGTGAAGCAAGGTGTTACTCCACAACGGCTTATGCAACTCAAACAGAAATACGGAAGCATAAGCTCGACAAGCAAGAGCGGAGTACAGACCTCGTCTGACCGGCGCCGCAGCAACAACGGAGAGACCAAAAACACGCCGAACGGTCCGAAGGGCCAAACCCGTCTGATGGGTTCGGCTGGCAAAGCCGGACAAAATGCCAAGCAAGGCACCGACTACATCTCCATGCAGAATGCCTTGAGCGGTCTGATGCCCGACACGACGAGTCTGTATCCGTTTGAATATGAGATGGAACAAGGACCGAAAGTGTTCGGTCGGGATGTGTTCCGCAACGAGAACATAACCTTTGAGCCTAATGCCAATATTGCCACTCCTGCCAACTATATCCTGGGAGTAGGCGACCAGATCTACATAGACATCTACGGCAATTCGCAGGCCTCGATAGAGGGTATCATTTCACCCGACGGATTCATCGTCGTAGACGGATACGGCCCCTTGCAGCTGGCAGGAATGACCGTAGAGCAGGCCAGCCAGCGTGCAAAGCAAAAGTTGCGCTCCATCTATTCCAATTCGTCGATACGGCTCAGTGTCGGCCAGACCCGCACCATACAGGTCAATGTCATGGGCGAGGTGATGGTGCCGGGCACCTATACCTTGTCGGCATTTTCGTCGGTGTTCCATGCTTTGTATTGTGCCGGCGGCGTGAGCGATATCGGTTCGCTCAGAACCGTGAAGCTCTACCGGGACAACACTTTGGTCAACACCATCGACATCTACGACTACATCCTCAACGGCAACCTCTCAGGCGACATACGCCTGCAGGACAACGACGTCATCGTCGTTCCGCCCTACGAGGCTCTGGTCAGCATAGCCGGCAAAGCCAAGCGCCCCATGGCCTACGAGATGAAGTCGACCGAGACGATAGGGAAGGCTCTGGAGTATGCCGGCGGCTTTGCCAGCGATGCCTACACCAAGTCCATGCGCCTGCAACGCAAGTCAGGCGGCAATCTGCAGGTATACAACATCGACAGCTCCAATATGGACAGTTTCCTGATAGCCGACGGCGACTCTCTGAGCATAGATTCGCTGGTGGCCCGCTATGAGAATATGGTTGACCTACAGGGCGCCGTGTTCCATCCGGGCATGTACCAGCTCGGCGACCAGACATCATCGGTCCGCAGGTTGCTCGAGTATGCCGATGGCGTGAGCGAAGATGCCTTCCTCACGCATGCCATCCTGTACCGCATGCGCAAGGACAGGACGCAGGAGGTCATCTCGCTTGACCTCAAGGCCATCCTGGACGGAAGCGTGTCGGACGTCGAGTTGCAGAACGAAGACGTTATCTTTGTCCCCAACACGCAGGAGGCCAAAGAGGACTTGACCTACACCATACGCGGCGAGGTCTATGCTCCCGGCATCTATCAGTTCGCTTACAATACGACACTCGGCGACCTCATCCTGCAGGCCGGCGGACTCAACGAATCGGCCTCGCTCAACAAGATAAGCGTGGCCCGTCGGAACAAAAAATCGGACCAGGGAATCGAGATCTTCACTTTCGACCTGAATGAAGACCTTTCCCTGCAAGGCGGCAAGACCTTCACGCTCGAACCTTACGACGAGGTGATGGTCAAGCGCACCGAAGGCTATCGCGACCAGGAGACCGTAAGCATAGAAGGCGAGGTCTATTTCCAGGGCGAATTCAGCTTGCCGAAGGGTAACACCCGCATCTCCGAGTTGGTCGGCATGGCAGGCGGCATGACCGAACAGGCGGCCGAAAACGGCGTGTATGTGCTCCGTCAGATGGACGAAGAGGAACTGCGCTTGAGGCGAAACAAAATCGATGCACGGCGTTACAGCAACGCTTACAATTCGTCATCGCGTGCCAGCCAGATGCAGACGCTCGACATCATGCCCATCACCGACTCCCTGCTGGTGGTCCGCGACACCCGCGAGAACATCTACAAGGTGGCCGTGGATATACGCAAGGCGCTGAAGAAACCCGGATGTGACGAAGACCTCGTCTTGAGAAACGGAGACAGAATCATTGTCGAAGCACAGAAGAACACCGTCACCTTGTCCGGTAGTTTTGCCTATTCCGGTACGGTTCCGTACGTAGAGGGCAAGAACATCAAGTTCTACATGCGTCAGGGTGGCGTACGGCCCTCGGCCAGAAACCGGAGAATGACTTATGTCATCGCGCAGAACGGTCAGGCCTATTCTTACCGAAGCTGGAAAAAGGTCGAAGCCGGCAGCGAAGTCTGTCTGAGGGAGTTCACGTCAGAGTTGACTACAGCCCAGAAGGTAAGCATCTGGGCTTCCCTCGCCAGCACCTTGGCCACTGCCGGTGCCGTGATAGTAAGTGTACTCAAATAATCTAACGATAGAAACTCTCTTTGCAATATGGAAAAGGAAGTTGTCGATTTGGGAAAAGTGTTCCGTATCCTTTGGAGCAAACGCAAGCGGTTCTACATAGTTGTCGTAATTGTGTTTTTGCTTTCGGCTCTCTATATATTTGTCCAGCCACGATATTATAGTGTAGAGGTTTCTCTGGCTCCAGAGACAGTTGCTGTTGATGCAAGCGGCGGGTTGGCTTCGATAGCTTCGTCGTTTGGCTTCAACCTGGGCAACATGGCGAGCAACGATGCCATCTATCCGACCTTGTATCCCGACCTTTTCGAGTCGCCGGAGTTCCTGGTCAGCCTGCTTGACATTCAGGTCAAGACCTTGGACGGCGAGTTGGAGTGCGACTACTACACCTACTTGAAGAAGTATCAGAAGCGCAATCCCTACACCAAGCCCATCCGCATGGCAAAGCGGTGGATCAATAAAATAATCAAGTCCAAAAAGAAAGTTCCGTCAACATCGCAATCCGGTATCAATGCCTTTATGATGTCTGAAGAGGATTTTGGCCTTGTTAGTGATATGCAGAACAAAATCGTGTGTACCAACGACAAACGAACCGATGTCACCACAATCCGTGTGGAGGCCCAGGATGCGTTGGTGTGCGCCCTATTGGCAGATTCCATCAGTGCCCGACTTCAGACCTTCATCACCCGTTATCGCACCAGCAAGGCCCGCATGGACCTGAACTACTACCAGCAGTTGGCCGATTCGGCCCAGGCGGAATATCTGGCTGCTGCCACACGCTACAGCGCTTATTGCGATGCCAATATGGGCTCGACGCGCCAGGCCGCTCGGACCCGTAAGGACCAGTTGGAGAACGATATGGACTTGAAGCTTTCGGCTTATCAAGCCTATCAGGCACAAGTGCAGGCCATGAGGTCGAAGGTGCAGGAGAAGACTCCGGCCTTCACGACCCTGAAGAGCGCCACCGTTCCGGTGAAACCGGCAGGGCCGAAGCGAGTCCTGTTTGTGTTGGCCATGTGCTTTCTATCATGTGTGGTTACCGCCTTGTGGCTTGCCAGAAAGGAACTGCACATTACATTCTAAATATAGAATAAGGGCGTGAACGGACGGATAGCAAAAAATGTGTATTGGGCTACAGTCGGCAAGATGGTCAACCTGCTCAGTGCGTTGGCCGTCGGTATTATGGTGGCTCGCTATCTGGGTCCGGAGCAGTATGGTCTGATGAACTATGTGGTCAGTTATGTGCTGCTCTTTCAAGTGCTGTCAGCCTTTGGCTTGGACTCTATCGAGATACGTGAAGAATCGAAAGGCGACAGGCTTTATACAACGACCATCGGGACATCTTTTGTCTTGAGACTTGTCTTGTCGCTCGTCTTCATGGCTCTGACCATTGTCACCTCATGGCAATTTGACGCCGACGCATTCACGACTTGGCTTGTTGCGATATATTCGTTGAGTATTCCGCTCAACTGCTTTATGGTAATCCGTAATTATTTTTCGGCCATTGTCCAAAACGAGTATGTGGTCAAGGTCGAAATCGGCAGGACATTGTTGGGTATGCTGATCAAACTGCTCTTGTTGTGGGTGGATGCAACATTGGTATGGTTTGTTGTCTTTTCTATGTTCGACTTCGTGTTGACAGCCTCCGGTTATATAGCTGCCTATACGTCCAAAGTCGGGTCTCTCAAAGATTGGCATTATGACCCTGCTTGTGCTTTGTACCTTCTCAAAGAGTCCTGGCCATTGCTTTTGACCAATGCCGCGGTGATACTCTATCAAAGGATAGACCAGGTCATGATAGGCCAAATCATTGACAAGAAATCAGTCGGATACTTCTCTGTCGCAGGACGTTTTGTGGATGTTTTAATCTATATCCCGGTGATACTTTCCCAGACTATTATGCCCGTTTTGGTCACTGAGAGAAAGAAAGGACGGGATATATACGAGAGGAGTGCCCAACGGTTTATGGATGTTTCGGTTTGGCTCTCTTTGTTGGCTGCAGCTTTGGTCTCGGTTGTTGCGTATTGGCTCGTGACAATATTGTTTGGAGAGTCTTATGCTCCTGCAGTGGCCATCTTGCAGGTTATGGCATTCAAGGCTGCCAGTGTTGCGTTGAGCAATACCGCTGGAGCTATGCTGGTGGCCGAGGGGTTGCAACGATATGCTTTCTGCCGGGATTTTTTCGGGTGTGCGGTATGTGTCGTGCTCAATTGTCTGCTATTACCTCGCTATGGTGTCATAGCGGCAGCATATGTAGCCATAGCCAGCAATATTGCCGCAGGTTTTGTGGCTGATGCCTTTATTCCAGCCTATCGGCATTTGTTTGTCCGTCAGTGCAAATCGTTGGTGCTGGGCTGGAAAGAACTGGGGCACATACGGACTTTGATCAAGTATTAGGAGATGATAGCTATACCATTGTTTTACTTTTTGCTACTGACGATATATTTCTATCGCAAGAATGGCTGGGGTATTGATGTGGCCTCTTGTCTCCTTTTGGTGGCCATATCGTTATTTGCCATCGTCATTGATGTTAAGGAGTTGTACGGTGACTATGGCATCAATCGCCCTGCCTACAACATCTGGACGCTGCTTCTCTTCTGTGTGCAGTGGACGCTTGTCCTGTTGCCTCTGCATATGCTGTCTGGACTCAAAATCGAGGCTATAGACGAGGTCAAAGTACCGACCTTCAAGGTTCTGTGTCTGCTTATGTTTGCCAGTTCGGTCTATATGGTCGTCCATAGCCTTGACGACATCAAGGATGCTCTCATCATGGATTTAGCCGATGTGCGCGACCAGCATTATTCCGACCTCAATAAGGGCGCGGCCAAAGGTTTTAATCCTCTACTCCTTATCCCTACCGTACTTACGGCCATCCCTTTTCCGACGGTGGCTCTGGTGTTTTGGTTTTACCTCAACTCGTTCTTCCGGGGTTCGTATGTGGTCAAGACATGTGTGCTGCTGGTGAGCATCGTGCAGGCCATACTCAGCATCACTATGGCGGGGCGTTCGGCCATGGTCTATTGGGTTTTCGACTTTTATCTGTGTTACAGTTTGTTTTACAGGTTCTTGGCTCCTCGCATACGTCGCAATCTCAACCTGGTGGCCCTTGTCTTTGGTACACTGATTGTGGTGGTCTTCGTATCGATTACGGTGGCGCGGTTTGACGGCAAAAGCGGCGACCGCGATCCGCTCGATTCGCTCTATGGCTATGCTGGCCAACACATCAACAACTTCTCCATCATGATGGTCGAGGGGCACAACGCGCCGCTCTTGCCTGCACGCGAGTTTCCATTCTTTTCGCGCTATGTGCTGCACCAGCGCTTTGACCTGAAGGACCACTACGTAGAGCTGTCGTCGCACGTCAAGGCCTTGACCAACGTCTTCGACACCTTTGGAGCAGAGATTTACCTTGACCTCGGGTGGCTGGCCTATGTGATGTTTATGATGTTCCTCTGGTACGTTTCTGTCTGGATCAAGACGCGATGGGAGAGTATCTCGTTCGACCGTATTATCCTTGTGGCCATAATGATAGCCTTCTTCAGCCATGGGCTTTTCGCATGGCCTTTTGTCGGTCAATATGCCAGCATGGCCATCGCCTTCCTGCTCTTTCTGGTCTATTTTTTCCGCCACCCGTTTCGGATATGACCCCCGCCCGGAGAATCGGCGCAAGGCCCGGAACAAAATTTTGAACATCGTACAAAACAAAATACATTGAGCATCATACAGAATACAAACATGAAACGGATAAGCATAATCATCGTCACCTACAACTCCGAGCACGACATCTACGATTGTGTGGCCTCAATACGGCAGTATATGGATCTGCTCAAAGAGGAGGTGGAACTCATCATTGTAGACAATTGCAGCCGGGAGGCCGACGTGATGTTCCAACGGCTTCGGGAGCAGTGGGGCGACGATATTGTGTGCCTGCACAATGACAAGAACGGTGGTTACGGACAGGGCAATAATGTGGGTCTTAGGGCATCTACAGCCCCCGTGGCTATGATAATGAACCCTGACGTGCGGATGCTGCACGGGGTGCTGGCCGAAGCCGTGAAACGCTATGACGAGCAGCCGGGGCTACATGTGCTGGGCATGAAGCAATACTTTGACGTGGGGGTGAAAAGCAACACCTCAATCGTCTTCAACTGGCTCACTAACGGCTACATCAGGCCCTTCTTGCAGATAGTGTGCAACAAGCTGGACTGGTTCTTTCCGCGCCGGATGTTCGTGCAGGGCAGTTGTTTCTTCTTGCGCAAGGAGGCTTTCTGCCAGGTCGGGTACTTCGACGAAAGCAACTTTATGTACGGCGAGGAGGAAGATATCCATTACCGGCTGACACGGCGCTTCGGCTATGGCTGCTATGCTTACGACCCGCACCTCGGCTACATACACCATGCGCAGGGGCGCACTCCGGCACTCGCCACCGAGATTCGGATTGTCGAGTCGCAAGTCCGCCTCTATGCCAAGAAGGGGATAGGTTGGGAAGTGATAGTGCGTCACATGCGTCAGAATGTACGGCTCATGATACTGCGTTGTGTGGTGGAGGGCAACCGAGGGGCCCGGTACAAGGTGCTGAAAGAACTGCTGCACTATCTGTCAAACTACAACGGACAAGTATGAAAAGACTGTTGTTTATTAATCCTCAATCATACAATAACCTTGCCATATACGACACCTCCTTGCTGCGGTATATGGAGGGGTATGAGATTCACTACTACTGCAACCGGAAGTACCAATGCTGGCCGCTGGACCACGTCACCTATCATAAGATATTCGACTATAGCGACAAGAAAGGTGTGTGTAAGGGGTTGAGCTATGTGGCCAGCATACTCGGCATCGTCTGTGCGGCTGCCCGTCTGCGTCCGGATGTGGTGCACATACAGTGGTTCAGGCTGTTCGAGATAGACGCAGTGCTGGTGTGGTGGCTCAATGTGCTTCATATACCCGTCGTCCATACTGCACACAATGTGCTGCCCCATATACAGAAGAAAGGGGACAAGAAGCACTATGCGTGGTTCTACGGGCATGTGGATAAGATTATCGTCCATACGCGTAGCAGCAAGGCCGAACTCCTTTCGGTCTTCCCTCAGATTCCGTCCGATAGGGTAGAGGTCGTTGCCCATGGTCTGATTGAACCTATGTTCGCATCGCAGGACATTGCCGTCCGGGCCGCAGAACTTGCCTCTGGGCTACAGTGTGCGGACAAGACAGTGTTCGCCTGTATGGGGTATCAAAATTACTATAAGGGTATCGACCTGGTGACCGAAGTCTGGTTGAGCCACCCGGAGCTCCGCGATAACCCCGATGTGATGCTCCTGATTGTGGGCAAGTCGGAACAGGCCGACCTGCATGCGCTTGCCCAATGCCGGAATGTGTATATTGACGACCAGATGGTGCCGGACATCGACTTTGAGGCTTACTTGCAGTCCGTCTCTGTCATGCTCCTCCCTTATAGGCGCATCTCGCAGAGCGGAGTGCTGATGACGGCAGTGCAGCGCGGTATTCCCGTAGTGGTCAGCGATGTAGGCGGACTGACGGAGCCTCTGCAAGTGGGCGATGTCGGCTGGAACATCGGTGCGCCCACGGTCGACAACCTGTCGCGGATCTTGGTGCAGTTGGCCAAAAATCCCGGGGCGGTCAGTGCGAAAAGGAAAGCCGTCGGGGAGTTCGACAAAGTGCGCGGCCACTATTCCTGGCAGAAAATTGCCGCCCGTACCGCAAGCTTGTACCAAGGCCTGCAGACGGCGGAATAAAAAGTCTTCTGAATTAAGTCAAATAAAAAATAATAAATCGAATAAAAAATAACTAAAATATACTAATGCAATGCTGAAATACAATATCTCACTAGAGGGAAAGACGGTGCTCGTCACGGGTGTCGCAGGTTTCATTGGTTCGAATCTCGTCAAGCGTCTGTTCAAGGACGTCAAGGATATTAAAGTAATCGGATTCGACAATATCTCCGACTACTACGACGTGAACATCAAATACGAACGCCTGCAGGAAATCGAGAACCTGAAGCGCGATTGGGTCTTTGTCAAGGGGAATCTGGCAGACCGCAGTGCCCTTGATTCGGTGTTCGAGACCTACCATCCGACCCTGGTGGTCAACCTTGCAGCCCAGGCCGGCGTGCGCTACAGCATCACCAATCCGGAGAGCTACCTGGAGAGCAACCTCATCGGCTTCTTCAACATCCTCGAGGCCTGCCGGCACAACCCCGTCGAGCATCTGGTCTATGCCTCGTCATCGTCCGTCTACGGTTCGAACAAGAAGGTGCCCTACAGCACCGACGACAAGGTCGACAATCCCGTCTCTCTCTATGCCGCCACCAAGAAGAGCAACGAACTGATGGCGCACGCCTACTCCAAGCTCTACAACCTGCCGTCTACGGGCTTGCGATTCTTCACGGTCTACGGTCCTGCGGGCCGTCCCGACATGGCCTATTTCGGCTTCACCAACAAGCTGCGCGAGGGCAAGACTATTCAGATATTCAACTACGGTAACTGCAAGCGCGATTTTACTTATGTCGACGACATCGTGGAGGGTGTGGTCCGCATCATGCAGCACGCTCCCGAGAAGAAAGATGGCGAGGACGGACTTCCCATTCCGCCATACAAGGTATACAATATCGGCAACAATTCGCCCAGCAACTTGCTCGACTTCGTCACCATACTGCAAGAGGAACTCGTGGCAGCCAAGGTCCTGCCGCAAGACTACGACTTCGAAAGCCACAAGCAACTCGTGCCCATGCAGCCCGGCGATGTTCCGGTCACTTTTGCCGATACAACCCCGCTGGAGCAGGATTTCGGCTTCAAACCATCTACCTCGTTGCGTGACGGCCTGCGGGCCTTTGCCGTGTGGTACGCCCGCTACTACGGCACCTGCACTGCCGATTGAGTCCGACTTGCACACATCCGACTGCTGTAATCAGTCGGAAAATATCGCACTCATATGCAACTTGTTGTGTATGAGTGAGATATGCTTTTACTGACACGCTCAAAAAGAAGACAAGTGGTTACAGGTTACGGTTACAGTTAGATTTTCCGCAAGTTGTTTCTTCCTCCGAAAACCTTGAGAAGAAAAGTTTAATATATATAATATAT
>CAVGQN010000009.1:0-67487 GCA_963631395.1 bacterium | reverse complement strand
CTAAGTTACTAATTTCCAGCGACTTGGCCAAATTTTAAGTCGATTATTTTCAGCCTTTTAACACTATTTATACCACACTTTCAAAGACCCCTTTAACTAGGGGCCGAAGGCCATCGAAGCTATATGCTGATATAGCCAAATATGTTGTCTATGCACTTGAAATTTAAGCATTTGAATAAATATTAACTAAGTATTGATATCCGTATTCCACAGGAAAAACAAAACAGCCCGGCATGCTTTCGGTGCATACTGGGCCATTGTCATGAGGGGTGTAATTTGGCGGGAGGATATGAAGCCCCCCCCCAACCATTTCCGATTACTGTTTAACTTCGGTGAAGTTGATGTTGCTGTTGATGGTATTCTCCATGCCGATTTCAATCTCCAATGACGGGTAGGTGGTGTATTTATACCTCTTGTCAGTATTGGTAGAGAAGTAGACATTATATCTGTCGGCAACCTTCAGGGCTGGAGTCGTGACGGTCTTGCCGGCCTTCAGAGTGTTCTCTGTAGACCAGGCCAAATCACCGTCGGAAGCATCGGAGTTAGCCCTGTAAATCTGTATTTCGGTGATGGCCGTCTTGTCGGTGAAGTCGTTCATCAAGTTGATGACACCGCACCTGTCGCGCGAGAAGGGCTTCAGGTTGATGTACTGGTCGACGCAACCGAAGTTAAACAGATTCTCGTGCAGGCTTACATCTGTCGTGATAAAGCTCAGCGCGCCAAAGGTCGGCTTAACCTGTACGTGGATGGCAATGGGGTCCTGGTTAGAGTCGTCCTCTACGTCTTTCTGATACCATACCCAATTGGCGTGCAGATAGTTGGTCGAACGATAGGTCAGCGAAGTGCCTTCGTTGAAGCCATAATCCTCCCCCCAGTCGTATTCGGGGAGATTGTTGAACGTCATCTTCCATCCCACCTTGCTGACTGTAGTACCATTCACGATGCTGCCTCCGGAGATATTGCTGATGTCGGTGTCGGAAATAGTGCGGACCGTCTGCTCATTCCATTGCCAACCCAAAGAAAGCTTGGGTTCGACCTGGAAGTAGGGTATCATCTGAATTGTCGAACCGCCTGAGACAGAGATGGAGGCTGTTACGCCAAACGTGAAACTGTCGTCATATTGCGTTTTGCCCACAGTCGTCAATGGTTTTGGGGTTTCCAGAACCTCAACCTCAGAACTTGAATAGGGGATGAGCCAACCGCTGTTTGTCGAATGATATGGCGTACACTCAACCTCGAAAGACTTGGCATAGAAACCACAGATACGGACGTAGGTTCCGGAATGTTGGTTCCACCATTTTCCCTTGTACATGTCGGCACTGGCCAGACCGGCTGTCATATTAACCAGGTAGTAGTCGCCGCTGCTGGGCTGGTCCTCGTAGCAGTGAATCTGATAGACATTAAAGCTGACGGTCACGGCGCCTGTACCCTTAATGATGTCCGGGTCGGAGTCTCCGGCCAGCCAACGGACAACGCCTCTGGCCGTGAAAGGAGCCACGATGGAATAAGGGTAGCGGGCAAAAATCTCGGACACGTCAAGCGCCTCGGAGTCGTCGTTGCCATTGGCACGAGTCAAGGAAAGCAACTGTTCTTTCACCTCCTCCGATTCGTTCTTTGTCAATCCGACTTTATTGATGTCATTGTTTACGACATCCAGCCAGGAGCTGAGATAAGTGTACACCTCCGGATACTTGGGGTTTTGGAAATCAATCCAAATGATATTGTCGGCATCATCGGAACTCGTCTCGGATTGGGCGGTACTATCTGTAGCGGCTCCTTCGGTCGAGAAATCCTTGTAGATGAAGTCGTCCGAGTCCTTGTCCGGCATATTCTCGATAGCCTCTGAGTCAACAATGACATTTTTGCTGTCCGGTCCATAGACGAGGCAGCAGTGATATCCTTTGCTGAAAGAGAACAGAAGAGCGTCGTCGACGTTTCCGGGGACGATGCCTGAATCCCAGTGGTAGGCATCGAACCACTTGGTAAGCTGGTCTTGCGTAGGAGCGGTCACTGCCACGATGCCGCCGTTGTTGTAGACCTTGGTAATCTCCTTCTCATACTCCTTGGAGAGTTCGGGGACAATGAGCAACTTGGTGCTGTCTGTAACCTCTATATTGAAGTTGGGAAGCAGATAGATCAGCGATATTGCCACATTACGGGCGTCATCGCCATTGACTCCCAAGATTACGGCTTCTTGGTCAAAAGTCGTGTTGTATACAGCCCTGTTGATATTGAAATCGGCGGCTGTAGGAACCTGCTCGGAGGAAGTTATATTGTCATCGTCATTAGAGCATGCGCAGAGACTGCAACCGAACAGCACTACGAACAGTTTTGACAGAAGGTTTTTGTTCATTTTCATATCTTAATGTTTTTTGTTCTTATGACGAACCTTTGTCGCAAAGCCAGGGCAAAGGCTGTCGTGTGTGAGTAAGTGGGCAATCAATTGCTGAGTAATTTGAAATCGATGCTACTATAGACGGTATTGTCCAGTCCGAATTCTATATTCTTGCCCTTCTCCCTGCCATATATATACCTCTTGCCGGTGTTGGTGTTGAGATAAATCATGTAAGGTTCCGAAATCTTCAGAGCAGCAGAAGAGACGGATTTGCCTGGTACGATGTTGTTCTTGGTTGACCAAGCCAAATCGCCTGAAGTGCCGTCAGACTTCAGATAGTAAATCTGTACGGCGGTGATGGTTGTGCCATCCTCAAAGTCGTTCTCGATATTGAGGACACCGCACTTGTCTCGGCTGAAGGGCTTCAGGTCGAAGACGTAGTCAAAATTGCCGAACTTGTTGAATGATATTTCCTTCAGGTCCGCTTTGGTGGTGAAGAAACTCAGTGTGCCATAATTGGATTGCGTGCGTGTCTTCACGCTGATTGGGGCTTCGGTCGAACCGTCACTCACGTTCTTCTTATACCAAACCCAGGAAGACTCCAGATAGTTGGTCGAACGGTAAGTCTGCGAACTTCCTTCGTTGATGCCGCAAGACTGTGACCATTGGAAATAAGGCAGATTGTTGAACTGCATCTTCCAACCCACTCTGCAGATAGGTTGCGGTTGGCCGTTTATGACATAATAGCCGCTGATGTTGCTGATGTCAGTGTCTGAGATGGTACGGCTCTTTTTGTCCGTCCAGGACCATCCGGCAGAGACGGTTCCGCCTCCATTGACGTATCCTTTATCTTTGTCGAAGTTGTTGCCGAGAGAAAGGGACAATGTGGTATTTAGGCTGACCGACGAACCGGTGGTGTACACCGTTTCGCCGACAGTGGTTTCCGGTGAGGGTGCTCCTATGGTTTCCACTTCATCGCTGTAGTAAGGGGCATTGGTGTTTTTATTCCACGGAATACAATCCACAGTGAAACTCTTGGCGAAATAGCCGCAAAGCCGGGTGTGAACCCCACCATGTGTGTTTACCCATTTGCCTCTGTACATTTTGTCGCTGGCCAAACCTGCGGACAGATTTATCAGGTAATAATCGCCGGCACCCGGAGCGCCTTCGTAGCAATGTATCTGATAAATATTCAGGTTAAGGGATACTGCGCCCTCTCCTCTGATGCGGTCTGGGTCCGAAAGAGCCACATGGCGAATCTCTTCATTGGCCGAGAAAGGCAAGACAACAGAGTAGTTGTATTTGGAGAACAGCTGTGACACGTCGTTGTTTGAAGTGCCGCTACCACTTGCGCGTGTTTCAACCTGGGCGAGGAACTGCTCTACCCGGGTCGTATCTTCCGCATTGACAACATTCTTCTCGCTGAGACTCTTGTTGACGGCTTCTACCCATGCGCTGAGGTAGGTGTATACGTCAGGATACATCGAACTGTCGTAGTCGGTCCAGGTGTCTTTCCTGTTGGTGCCGTCGTCGTTAGCCACATCTTCGGCCACCACTGCGGCCTGTGCTTCCAGAAGAGACTTGAAGATGAAACCTTCCGAATCCTTGTCCAGCATATTCGCCACATCGGCAGAGTCGACGGCCACGTCATCGTTGTCGGGGCCATAGACCACGCAACAGTGGAATCCATTGCCGAACGAGAACATCAGTGCGTCGTCGACTTCACTCGGCATAAAGCCGTTGTCCCAGCCTACCTTTTCAAACCAGGTCGAGATTTGTGCCTGCGAAGGATTGGTCACGCCGATGATGCCTCCGTTCTCGTACACCGTTGTGATGTCTTTTTCATACTTGCTCGACAGCTCGGGCACAATGAGCAACTTGGTGCTGTCGGTGACATTCGCCTTGACGTTATTGAACATGTATATCAAAGATACCAACATTTCGGAAGCGTTGTCGCCATTGACGCCCCGGATTACGGCTTCCTGGTCAAAGGTTACGCCTGTCTCTGCACTGTTGATATTGAAATCATCGGGAGTGGGATTGTTTGTTACATTCTCTTTGTTGTTGTCGTCCGAACATGCCACAAGGCCGCAGCCCAGCAGGATGGCGAACATTTTCGCCAGAAAAACTTTCTTCTTTTTCATCTTTATATTATGATACATACAAATTACACTCAAATTACACTGATTAGTTCCGTTCCGTTCTCGTCCGGTATTGCTCCGGATGGATTGTCGGTGCAAAGTTAAGGTTTCCAAAATCTTTTGGCCTAAAAAAACATGATTTTTTCCTCGCAGGCGACAACTCTACCCTCGCGCGTGCGTAATATAAAAGGTGTGGTTGTCAAAAAGATGCACATTAAGGAATGGTCTGAAAGAAGTCATTTGATGATTCCGGTTTCGCTTTTTGGCGTATGAAACTATTCCTCAATAGGCACCCGCACCACATCTACTACGTGGCTGCCGGCACCCAGGAGGTCGGGCCGTTCGGATATGGCGCGCTGATACTCGCAGAAGCGGCGGAAGGTCTCCGGACTCATTTGGTTGAGACGTGTGCGCATATAGTCGGCAGCGCCGTCGGGAGAGAAGATGGTGACGCGCTCCAGTCTCGCCAGGTTGTTGAGACGGTCTATATCTTCCAGCCGAACATAGTCATAGAGTTCGCCGTCCTGGACATGCAGGTGGTAGGTGGCGTCGACAATGCCACGCTCCCGGAGGTCTCCGATGCGCTCTTCGTCGAAGCAGTAGGTGAGGATGCTGTACTCATTGAGCAGATAGGCCACGAAGATAAGTCCTCCGGGTTTGGTCACGCGTCTGGCTTCCGAAAGTGCCGCCACTTTGTCTGCCTCGTTTGTCAGGTGATAGAGAGGGCCCAGCAGGAGCGTGATATCGGCCGTAGCCGATGGAAGAAAAGGCATCTGCCGGGCATCGCCCTGCACTACATCGGCCGAGGGTTCGCGCCGGAGAAAGACTTCGATGTTGCGGCGACAAAGTTCCACGGCTTTCACCTTATAGCCTTCCTGCATTAGGGCGGAGGCGTAACGGCCCGTTCCCGCACCTATGTCCAGCAGTGTCTGTCCAGGCTGCAGGAAGCGGTGCAGGTGGTACATGGTGGTTTCGTACTCCACAATGCCGTGCCGGCGCAGCAGACGCAGGTCTTCGGGGTGCTTGTTGTAATGCTTCTCTATGTTTGAAAGTGCCATATCTGCAATGATGTTTGTAGTGTCAATGCTCTGTGCCTAGAATAAGGCCTCATGTGAAGGTTCCATATAAAGGCCTCATATAAAGGCCTCATATAAAGGTCTCATATAAAGGTCTCAATGCAAAGCCTCAAGTCTATGATACGAAGCTCCAGCCTGTTATAGAAAAAGGAAGACCGGGACTCCGAATGAGGAGAGGCCCGGCCTTTTCCTTAAGTTGCGTCAGTGCGAGTCGGTCTAGACCCCAATCCCCGACGCATTGGCAGTGGATTACTGGATGCCGAGTTCCTTCTTTACGAGCGGCATGACATCAGTGCACTGTGTGGGGCTGAAGTAGAGGATATTGCCCTGCGAGATGTCGAAGATATAGGTGAAACCTTCTTTCTCGCCTACGGCCTGGATGGCCTTGTTGATCTTCTCGATGATAGGGGCAACCTTGGTCTGCTGTTGCTGCTGGATATCCTTCTGAGCCATTTCGCGGAAGTTCTGGATACGCTGCTGCAACTGGTCTATCTCCTGTGCGCGGGCCTCGGCGATGTTCTTTTCGAGTTTGTCCTGCTCGGCCAGATAGTCGCTGACCTTTTTCTGATATTCGTCACCCATCTTGGTGAGTTCGCTCTCGTACTTGGCACCGAGTTCCTCAAGTTCTTTCTGTACTTGTGCCTTCTCGGGCATGGATTCGAACACTTCGCCCATATTGATGTTGCCGAACTTCTGCTGGGCTGATACCGAAAGGCCCATCAAGGCGCATACGGTGAGAGTCAAGAATTTTTTCATTTCTTTGTTAGGAGTTTTTTGAGTTATGTTATTTTGTTATTAATATCCGAGTTTGGAAAGCACCTCCTTCGAGATGTCTATCTTTGGACTGGCAAAGATGATGGATTCGGCCGACGAGCGGTCTATGACCATCGTGTAGGAATTCTTTTCAGCGATTTCCTTGACGGCATTGTAGATGTCGTCCTGTATCTGTCCTACCAGCGTATTGCGCTTCTGGTAGAGCTCGCCTTCGGGGCCGAAATACTTGAGCCGGAGGTCCTGCACTTCCTTTTCCTTGGCTACGATTTCGTTTTCCTTGGCGGTCTTTTGGTCGGCTGTCAGGAAGACCATATCGGCCTGGTACTGCTTGTACATAGACTCGGCTTCGGCTGCCAGGGTCTCCACCTCACTCTGCCAGCGTTTTGAGATTTGGTCGAGTTGCTCGTTGGCCATCTCATATTGCGGTATCTTCTTGAGGATGTAGTCCATGTCGATCAAAGCGTACTTCTGAGCGTACGCGCTCAGTATACACACGGTTGCCAAAAGGCAGGTTGTCATTAGCTTTTTCATTGTATAGACTTTTAAAGAGTTTGTATAATAAATTTGCTTTAATAGTTTATAGACTTGCTTTTACCCTATGCGGCCATAAGCGTTGCTTTATCTATGAGATGCGCTTTTGCCCGTTCGGGTTTAAAACTCCGTACTTAGAACTCCTGTCCGATGACGAAGTGGAAGTTCGAGCCGGAGTTGCTCTTCGAACCGAAGGTGCTGTCAAAGCCGTAGCCCCAGTCGATGCCGAGCATACCGATCATCGGGAGGAAAATGCGGACACCGGCACCCAGCGAGCGTTTGAGGGCGAACGGGTTGAAGTACTTGAAGTCCGTCCACGCATTGCCCGCCTCGGCAAAGGCGAGACCGTATATTGTGCTCGACGACTCGAGCATGAAGGGGAAGCGCAATTCGGCGACAAAGCGGGCGTAGCATGTGGCCACATCGCTGTAGCTCGAGGTCAAAGCTCCGTTCTCGTAACCACGCAGCGGGATGTACTCGGTGATGTAGCTCGAAGAGTAGTACGAGTTGCCGTCACCGCCCATGTAGTAGCTGTCGAAGGGCGAAACCTTGTACTTGTTGTAGTGGCCCAGGAAGCCCATATCCGAGCGGGTGTGCAGCACCAGGGTGTGCGTGCCGGAGGTGAGCGGCGTGTAGGTCTTGGTCGAGAACTTGATCTTGTAGAACTCCAGCCACTTCATCTTCTCCTTGGAGTATTTCTCCTGTGCGGCCAGACGGTCTTTGTCTTCAAAGATGGAGTATGGTGGGGCCAGTTCGACATCGAGTGTGAAGCTCGAACCGCTACGTGTGTAGTAGGGGTTGTCGATAGAGTTGCGCGACAGGACGGCCTCGACAGAGAGACTGTTGGACGTGCCGTTCTGAACGGGGAAGTACTGCCAGTCCTTGAGGATGTAGACGTGGTAGTTAAGTGATGTTTGCAGCGTGAAGTAGTCGTCCGGCCAACTCAGGCGCTTGCCGAAGCCGACAGAAGCGCCGAGCATCTGGATAGACTTGTCGGGGTCGATGGCATACTCGTAGTAGCTTGAGTTGCCGTAGCTGCCGTATCCGCCGTAGTAAGAACCGTAGTATGAGTTGTAGTAGTTGTTGTAGTAGTTGTTGTTGTAGTAGTTGGAGTTGATGTCCGACTGGCGTGAGTAGTAGACCGAGACGCTCAGCGAGTTGGGCCGCTTGCCGCCTACCCAAGGGTTGATGTACTGCATCGAGTAGCTTTGGTAGTACTTGGCATTCGACTGGGCTGAGATGGTGAAGGTCTCGCCTTCGCCCGAAGGATAGATACCGTGGTAGCGCTCTGGGTGGAAGAGGTCCTTCATCGAGATGTTGGTAAGTTTGAGCGAGACGCGGCCTATCAGTCCCGTCGAGCCCCATCCGAGCGAGAACTCGACCTGATCGTTGGCTTTCGACTCCAGGTCATAGATGATGTCGACCGTGCCGTCTTCGTAGTTGGGCACTGGACGTGGATTCATCTTTTCCGGGTCGAAGTGTCCGGTCTGTGCCAACTCACGAGCCGAACGTACCAGATCCGTCTTGGAGAAGAGTTCGCCGGGTCGTGTGCGAAGTTCGCGGCGCACCACATGTTCGTACAGACGGTCGTTGCCGTTGATGACAACCTTGTTGATATGTGCTTGCGGACCTTCGGTGACGCGCAACTCCAGGTCGACGCTGTCGCCATCGATGTTTACCTCGATAGGGTCCATGCGGAAGAAGAGGTAGCCCTGGTCCATATACAGTGTGCCGATACCGTCCTCGTCCTGGTTGATGCGCTTGTCCAGCTTGACCTGATTATAGACATCTCCCGGCTGCATCTGGAGGTAGGTGAGCAGGGTAGAGGTGCTCTCGACCGAGTTGCCCACTACTTCGATATTGCGGATGTAGTAACGTTGTCCCTCCTCGATGTGCATGGCGATATCCACGTGCTTCTCATCATATTTCGACACCGTATCGCTGACGATGCGCGCATCGCGGAAGCCCAGTTCGTGGTACTTCTCCAGCAGGGCTTTCTTGTCGGCCTTGTAGAGGTCGTCGGTGAATTTCTTGGCTCTGAATATGTTGTACCACTTGTGGCGGGCGTTGGTTTTCTTCATTGTACGGTTGGCGCCGCGGTAGGTCATATAGTCCTTCTTGAACGGAGGCCAGATTCTTACACCCACGGAATCCCAGTAGGCCAGTCCGTCGATGCGCAGTTCATGTATCTTGACCTTCTCGTGCTTGTCCACAAAGACGGTGAGGTCGACCATGTTCTCGCCTACCTCCGAGTCCGTCTGATAGATTTCCACGTCGGCGTTTTTATAGCCTTTGTCGTCGTAGTAGCGCTTGATGATTTTCTTGGCGCGGTCCAGGATGTTGGGCGTAACCTGACTGCCCTTGGCCACTCCCATTTGGAGGTCCAGGTCCTCACGTTCGCTCTTCTTGACGCCGTCGTATTCGATTTCGGCGATGCGTGGACGCTGCTTCAAGGCAATCTTAATCCAGCAGTCGTCGCCCTTCACCTTCTCGAGCGTGATGCTGACGTCGCTGAAGAGTCCCTGTCGCCAGAAACGCTTGATGGCGGATGTCACTTCGTTGCCTGGTATGGTGATTTGCTGTCCGATAGAGAGACCGGAGTAGCCGATCAGGACATAATCCTCATAGTTGTCGCATCCGGTGACTTCGATGCCTTGTATCGTATATTTGCGACCCACCTGACTGGTGTGGTTGACGGTCGGACTGAAGACAGTGTCATTGCTCACCTCCTGTGCTTGTGCCAAGGTGGCAGACACAGCCAGAGCAATCAGTAGACAAGTTTTCTTCATCAAGTATATAATAATGTAATTCCTTTTTATCCTTTGTTTCCTTTTGGGGGTGCTTCTTTTTTGGTGTCAAGACCTCCTCTCCGGTTCTCTCGGATTATTTTCCTTTCTCTTCGGCCTCCACTTGTGCGGACGTCTTGCCGAACCTTCGCTCGCGGCTTTGATAGTCGACGATGGCGTCAAAGATTTGCTCTTCGCCAAAGTCGGGCCAGAAGACGGGCGTAAAGTAAAGTTCGGAGTAGGCTATCTGCCAGAGCAGGTAGTTGGAGATGCGCTGTTCGCCGCCGGTGCGGATCAGCAAGTCCGGGTCCGGTACGTCGGCTGTATACAGACGTTGGCCGAAACTCTCCTCGTTGATATCGTCAAGCGTTATCTCGCCTTGCTTCACCTCTTCGGCCAGGCGGCGTGCGGCACGTACGATTTCATCACGGCTGCCGTAGTTGAAGGCAACGAGCAGCGTGCAGACCTTGCCGTCTTTGGTGGCTTCGACACACTCGTTGGTGATGCGCAGCGGCTCGGCCGGCATTCGGCTGATGTCGCCTATCATACGGAGACGCACTCCGTTTTCGAGCATGAACGGTGTTTCGCGCTTCAGGCCCAGGGCGATGAGGTGCATCAGCGTGTCTACTTCCTCTTGAGGCCGATTCCAGTTTTCGGTCGAGAACGAGTAGACCGTCACATACTTCACACCGACTTTCTTGATGCCCAGCATCACGCGATGCAACGCTTCGACACCCTCGAAGTGCCCTTCCGTGCGTTCCAGCCCGCGTTCCTTTGCCCAACGTCCGTTGCCGTCCATGATGATGGCGATGTGCTGCGGGATGCGGCTTTTGTCTATTTGGTCAAGTGTTGCCATAAGTCTGTGTGTATGTGTAGTTGTTTGCTTGTTTGTTCTATGTGTTGTGCCCGTTTTGTCCGGCTCATTTTGTCAAGAGTCTGGCTCAAAACGAGTTTTGGTTGTGGCACTCCAGGCATCTCTCCTTAAAGCAGAAAGTGACGCTCATCATCACCGAGCCAATCCAGTCGGTGCCTGCGGGAGAGGATGTGCCCATGCTGTATGGGTCGCCGATGCCGTCCAGCTTGTCGCTGAAGGCCTTGGTCCAGAGGGCCGTCAGCTGCAAATCCCAGCGCGGAGCCATCTTCCACTTGAGGCCGAGTCCGACGGGGATGGTCAGGGCTGCATATGTCTTGTCGCTCCCTTGTCCGTCTTGGCGGGTCGTGCCTGCCGAGACGCCGAGGCCGAGACCTGCGGTCAAGAATGGCGCCAGGCGTCGTTTCTCCCGATAGTCGCCGCCCCAGCCGTAGTTCCAGAATGCGAACTCCGGCCGTACGGCCAGTTGCACGAGATGGCGGTCAAAGTCCCACTCCGTTCCTCCGGCAAAGGCATTGTCAAAGTCCCGGCTGTCGCCTTTCAGCCCGTTTAACGATAGGTCGGCGGCAAACGACCACCGGAGGTTCAGGTTGTAGCGGAACGTGAGTTCGCCGGCGAAAGCAGCATCGTAGAGCGCGCTGCTCCGGTTGACATCGCCGTACGTCCAGGTGGCGCCAAGTCCGCCTCCCACTTCGTACATATATTCTTTCTCCTGTGCCAGCAGGAGGGGAGATGTTGTCAGCACGTAGCCGAGTACGAGGAGGAGAACATTTTGTCGCATAGGCCAGTCGGTCTCAGTTATGCCGGTTGCTTGCCGGTCATTTCTTTTGGTCAAATGCCAAGTCCGTCAACTGTCCGCCCTGTATGGTGCTGCGCTTTGCTCCCGTACCGTCAGTACCGCCGAAGAAATAAATCCGGTAGTCTACGGGGTTGTAGAAGGCCGAGTGGCAGGCGATGGGTTCCACCTTATAGGTGTCGGCATAGGCGGGATATTCGCGGTAGAGTTTCTTCCACGTCACTCCGCTGTTCTGGCTGAAGTAGAGCGTGTCGGTGACATAGCCTCCGGCCATCAGTCCCGGTTGCATAATCCAAAACGTGCCGGGCTCGTCAACATCGAGTGTGTAGGTGACGATGCTGGCATCGCGCATAGGGGGCAGGATGTTTTGCTCGAACTCGGCCCATGTCGTGCCGTCGCTGCTCCACGTGCTGGCAGTCAGCGTGCTGTCTGGCAGCATTCCTCCCGAGATGTAGATGCGCGAGGTCGTGTTGCCCTTGTTGGGCTTTGCCTGGACGGAGATAGGTCGTGTGTAGCCCGATATGGGGAATCCTTCCGGCACGCATGAGGTGCGTTGGCCTGCGATGATCAAGGTCGTGTCGAGTCGCCATGCAGAGCTGTCTTTGGTGAGGCGTGCGAAGTGGTGCTCGCCATTCTCTTCGACGATGGCGCAGAGATGTTCGCGATAAGTGTCGTCGCTGGCGCTGGCCGGAGTCTTGCTGCACGGCAACTGGGCGCCGAGCAGGTTGACAAATTTGAAGTCTGTCGAAGCCGTGTTCCACGTCGTTCCGTCGGTCGAAGAGAGAAGAGAGCCGTCTTTGCCCACAGCGTAGAGCGATTTGTTCCAGTTGAGCAGCGAACCCAGGTCTATCGTGGCCGGGCTACTTACGGTCTGAGGCGCACTCCAGGCCGTGATGTCGCCTTTGAGGCTAGCGGTTCTGACCTCTTGCGATGCGCTGAGGGTCGTGTACCAGAAGAGAGAGTCGCCGATGGTGTCAGTGCGTTGGTCAAGGACGTCCGTCATATCGAAGAGGTCGCCGTCGGTCAGATAGTTCCACCGTATGGTGTCGGTGGCGCACTGGTGTACATTCACCTTGACGAAATAGCTCTTGTTTGTAGCGCGGTCCTGTGCCACAATCTCCACGCGGGTTACGGCATAGTCGTCAAACCACACGATTTGTGTGTCTGCGTAGTTGACCTGGTTGAGGAGATTCTGCTCCGCGTCATACTGATAGAAGACGACCGAGTAGGGCGACGAATAGCTCAACGTGATTTTGATGGAGTCGGCGATGGAACCGACGGGCAGCGAGTCGGCATTGAAGATGATGCCGGGTTCGAGGGTGTACTCGTCCTTTTCCCAAACAGAGCGCCATTTGTCGATAAGTTCCGGGTCGGAGTTGCCGAAGTGGTCGACGGAGAAAGTGTAGCCCGAGAGACTGCTGCAGACCTTGGAGTTGTCGGCCATTGACATGGACGAAACCGTGCAGTTGGAGTAGTCGGTGATGATGGTTTCGGAATTGTTGGTATCCCAGCACGCCGTACAAAGGACTCCCAAGGCGAGAGTCCCGATGGCACAGCGGGTTATATGCGTTGCGTGTTTAATCATCCTATACAATTATAGCGGGTGCGAAGATACGGATTTTCCGCGAATTTTTTGCCTTTAAAGAGGTATATTTATCATATTTTAGTGCTTTTAAGGTCGGGAGCGACGGTTTTTTAGATTTTCTTGTCCTTTTTTTAAGACATTTTTGTTATCTTCGCAGTCGGGACTGTTCTCCCGGTTCGTGAGTTATGACGCAGTTGAATCTACAGATGCTCAATCAAAGGCGGCTCAAGGTTCTGCTCAGAGAACGACCGGGAAGGCAGGGACAAAAGAAAACAATACGACATTGAAGACTACAATCGAAACACTCCATGCGGCGCTTTCGCTGCTGTATGATCGGCAGGAGACCAAGGCTATCATCCGACTCTTGCTTGAGGAGGTTTGCGGCTTATCGTACACGGACATTCTGCTGCATCGTGCTGATTGGGTGCTGCCGCCCGAGCAAGCCGCACTCTTGAGGGGTTATGCTACGCGTCTGGCGGCGGGAGAACCCGTCCAGCAGGTAATGGGTTACGCTACGTTCCGGGGCCGGCGGTTCGGGGTAGACCGCTCGGTGCTTATTCCCCGTCCGGAGACAGAGCAACTGGTGCAGTTGGTCGTCGATGACTTTGCCAAAAGACCTGTTGACAACTCGGTGGATATTTCGCGGAATAACCCTATGGATAGCCCCCTTAACAATGCCGTTGACAACCTTGTTGAAAAGTCTATGGATAACTTTCAGAGCGAGCCTGCGACTAGGGGCGGCGCACAAGAATGTCACCCCCTTGACAACCCTGTTGACAATCCGGTGTGCAAAGCTATTGAAAGATCCGTTGATATCTCTGTTGACAACCCTATGCAAACGCCTGTCTTCCGCCTCCTTGACATCGGTACGGGCAGCGGTTGTATTGCCGTGTCTCTTGCCCTCGAAATCAACAGCGTGTTGATAACGGCATTGGACTTTTCAACATCAGCGCTTGATGTGGCCAGGAAGAACGCTAAAGCGCTGTCAGCCAAAAATATTTGTTTCGTACAGGCCGACATACTGAAAGAAGAAAACGAGAACTTTTCAACAGAGTTATCCACCTATCACGCCATCGTCAGCAACCCGCCGTACATCTGCCGGCGAGAGGCTGCACAGATGTCGGCCAATGTGCTGGACTACGAACCTCAGACGGCGCTGTTCGTTCCCGACTCAGACCCGCTGCTCTTCTACCGCGCCATTGCCAAGTGTGCACTGCGCCGTTTGGAACCTTGCGGCAAACTGTACTTCGAAATCAACGAAGCTTATGGTCCGGATGTCTGCCATCTGCTCGAGGACTTGGGTTATCAACAGGTGACGTTGCACCAGGATTTCTTCGGCAAAGACCGTTTTGTGACTGGGGGCAAAGTGAATTGCGCTAAAAAAAGTTTTGAATAAAACAGACAAACAATGACATACGAACAAGCCCTTAACAAAGCTGCGGCATATTGCAGCAAGGCCGAACGAGCCCCTCGTGACGTGGCAAGCAAACTGCGGGATTGGGACGTGGACGAAGAAAGCGTTGATAAAGTCCTGGACTGGCTGACCAAAGAGAATTTCCTCAGCGAAGAACGCTTTGCCCACGCCTTTGTCAATGACAAGTACCACTTCGAGCGCTGGGGCAGAATAAAAATCGCTTACGCCTTGAGGCAGAAGGGTATAGAGGGTAGCCTTGTGCAAAACACCCTGGATGACGTCATCGATCCGGAGAGCTATTTGCAGACGGCCGTCGAACTGTTGCGTACCAAGCTGCGTGGCACTTCGGGCAAAGCCCTGGACGCCAAGACCCGCGCTGCCGTCTACCGGTTTGCGGCACAACGCGGATTTGAGGCCGACGTCTGCCGTAAGGCGTTGCAGGAATTGCAGATAGCCGACGACAATGACGAATAACAGACAGAGAAAAAATCGAATAATTGCAAAAGACACGCAAGGATGATAGAAGATTTTTGTTTTGGCTGTAATCGGCTCCTTGCCGACGGCGAACGGCTGGTCTGCAGCCATTGCCTGGACAGATTTCCGCTGGTCTTCAGCGACAGGGAGCAGAACCCTCTGTGGCTCAAGTTCTGTGGCAAGGTGGAGTTTGAACATGCCACGACGTTGGGGTACTATCAGACGGAGGACGTGTTTGCGAGGCTCATTGTTGCGGCCAAATACGGCGGCCGGCCTTTTGTCAACAAGATGCTGACGCAACTCTTGCTAAAACGGTTGGCGGGAAGCGACTGGCCTTACGACATAGACGTCATCGTCCCAGTGCCGGTGCATTGGCTGCGGTTATTGAAGCGGGGTTACAATCAGGTGTCGCCCGTCGTGCACACCTTGAGCAAGGCCTGGGGCATTCCGGTCGAGAAACGGTGTCTGGTCAAAGGCCGTTATACGGGTTCGCAGGTGGGCCGCAATGCGCAGCAGCGCGGGGAGAATGAGAACGGCTCGTTCTGTTTGCGTCATCCCGAACGGCTCGAGGGCAAGCACGTCCTGCTTGTTGACGACGTGTGTACGACCGGTTCGACGCTCATCGCTTGTGCCGACACATTGCGGCAGGTAAAAGGGGTCAGAGTCAGCTTTCTGACTCTTGGTTTGACGTTGTCCCAATAGCAAAATCACACATTCGCTTTCTTTTTATGCTGATTTACGCCTTTTTAAGAGGAAAGGCGTCATGTTTTGTCGATTTTTTGTTATCTTTGCGCACAAAATAAAAACAACTCTTAATAACAAGCATTGAAATGAAATCCATCGAACGTCTCGTAGCAGAGAAACTTATGGCCATAAAGGCTGTCAAGTTACAGCCAAACAATCCTTTCACTTGGGCTTCGGGCTGGCACTCGCCCATCTATTGCGACAACCGCAAGACTTTGGCCTATCCGGAAGTCCGCACCATCATCAAGACCGGTCTCGTCAGCACCGTGCAGCGCAGGTTTGCGGGTCAGAAGATCGACGCCATCGCCGGTGTGGCCACAGGCGCTATTGCACAGGGTGCGTTGGTAGCCGACGCTTTGGGCGTACCTTTCCTCTATGTGCGTTCTGCCCCCAAGGACCACGGTATGGGCAACCTCATCGAAGGCAAGGTAGAAGAAGGCTGGAACGTAGTCGTCATCGAAGACCTCATCTCTACCGGCATGTCGAGCCTCAAGGCCGTTGCCGCCCTGCGTGACGCCAAGGTCAATGTGCTCGGTATGGTGGCAATCTTCACCTACCAGTTCCCGCAGGCACAGCAGGCATTCGAAGAAGCCGGTGTCGAACTTACGACCTTGTCCAACTACACCGAGCTCATCGCCGAAGCTGCCGAGCTCAATTACATCCAGCCTTCCGACATCGAAGTGCTGAAACAGTGGCGTGCCAACCCTTCCGAGTGGGGCAAGTAAGACGCTCCGTGATTGATTACGTAACCACGACATTATGGCAAGATACGAAAGTAAGATAAAGGTGGTCAATGCTTTGACCGAAAACGTCTACCGCCGGCTGAGCGACCTCAGCGGGCTGCAGACGCTCAAAGACAACATGAGTCCGGAAGTGAAAGAGCAGCTCAAGGCCAAACTGGCCGAAGACGGCGGCGGCAAGGTGCATGTCAGCAACGTAAGCTTCGACTGCGACCACGCCCGCTTCACGGTCAACGGTATGGCGACCAGCGTCAGCATCATCGACCGCGAAGAGAACAAGTGCGTCAAGCTGTCTGCCGACAATTCGCCCGTGCCTTTCACCCTTTGGATACAGACCCTTCCGGAGTCGGCCTATACGACCAAGTTGCGTGTCACTATCGATGTCGACATTCCCTTCTTCCTTCGCCCCATGGTGGGCAGCAAGCTGGACGGAGCAGCCGACATGATAGCCGAAGCGTTGACCAAAATCCCCTATTGACAGACCGGTAACAAGGAAATACGATATGAAACTGTGGGAAAAGAGTGTCCAGGTGGACAAAGACATAGAGAAATACACCATCGGCCGCGACCGGGAGATGGACTTGTACCTGGCTCCGTTTGACGTACTGGGTTCAATGGCCCATATCACCATGCTCGAGAGTATCGGGCTGCTCACGGCCGACGAACTCCAGATGCTCCTCCGCGAGATGAAGGACATCTACAGGCAGGCCGAGAACGGACACTTCGAGATAGAGGAAGGCATCGAGGACGTGCATAGTCAGGTCGAGCTGATGCTGACGCGTCGTTTGGGCGATGTGGGCAAGAAGATTCATTCGGGCCGCAGCCGTAACGACCAGGTGTTGGTCGACCTCAAGCTCTATATGCGCCACGAACTGAAGGAAGTCACGCTGGCCGTGAAGACGCTGTTTGATATGCTGATTCGCCAAAGCGAACGGTACAAGTCGGTTCTTATGCCGGGCTATACGCACCTGCAGGTGGCCATGCCCAGTTCGTTTGGCCTTTGGTTCGGCGCTTATGCTGAGAGCCTGGTCGACGACCTTATGGTGCTCCAGGCCGCTTATCGTGTCGTTAACCGCAACCCCTTGGGCAGTGCTGCCGGCTATGGGTCGAGCTTCCCGCTCAACCGTCAGATGACCACCGACCTGCTTGGCTTTGACTCGATGGACTACAACGTCGTCTATGCCCAGATGGGCCGAGGTAAGACGGAGCGCATCGTGGCCCAGGCCCTGGGTGGTATTGCCGCTACGCTCTCCAAATTGGCTTTTGACGCCTGTCTGTTTAGCAGCCAGAACTTCGGCTTCATCAAGTTGCACGATGCCTTCACTACGGGTTCGTCCATTATGCCGCACAAGAAGAACCCCGACGTCTTCGAGTTGACGCGTGCCAAGTGCAACAAGATACAGGCCGTGCCGCAGGAGATCATGATGATTTGCAACAACTTGCCTTCGGGCTACTTCCGTGACCTGCAGATCATCAAAGAGGTCTTCCTGCCGACCTTCGACGAACTGAAGGACATACTTCGCATGGTGACGCTCATGCTGGAGCACATCACCGTCAACGAGCACATCCTCGACGACCCGCGCTACGACCTGATGTTTTCGGTCGAAGAGGTCAACCGTCTTGCCGCCAACGGAATGCCGTTCCGTGATGCCTACAAGAAAGTGGGTCTTGACATCGAGGCCGGACAGTTTACGCCGGTCAAGGAGGTGCACCATACGCACGAGGGTTCAATCGGCAACCTCTGCAACGACCGCATTGAGGCGTTGATGAACCAGGTGCTGGCTGGCTTTGACTTCCAAAAGGTGGACGATGCAGTGGAGAAACTGGTGCGATAAGCTGTTGCCGTCAAGTCAACTGTTCCAGCGGCTTAAGGCTTCGGTCTTGCAGTCTGTGGCTTCATTCCATCCTTCTGCGACACCAACCCATCCCGCTGCGACACCATCCCATCCCTCTGTGGTTTGGTTTTTGCTCCTGCTGCCTCTGCTGTTCGTCTCTTGCAGTGACGAAACCTTCGAGAGCCCGGTGCCGGCAGGTTATGTGCGCTACAGCTGCAACATCACAACCGTCAACCTCGCCATGGGCCAAGGGGCGCCGCAGGTAGGCATTGACTCGCCGGGCGGCTATGTGAGGGTGTACGACAAGAGCAAACTGACGGCCAACGACGAGGTCGGGACGGGAGGCCTGCTCCTTCTGCAGGACTATGAGGGCCACTTCTATGCTTTCGACCTCACATGCCCCTATTGCTACAAGGTCGGGACGAGCACTGCCGGCAAGATGCACCGCATCGTGATGCAGACAGACGGACTTGCGGCCTGTTGTACAAACTGCGACTCGGAGTTCGGGGCTGTGTATTACGGTTCGCCGGCACCGACAGCCGGACCGGCCAACGAGCACAACTACCTATTGCGTCAGTACAAGGCGACTCCTTACGGAGACATCCTGACCGTGACGAGATGAGGCTTTGTGCGGACAAAACTATATTTTACCGGCCGTAAAACGCAGTTTTTACACAGCCAAAACGTAGCTTTGTCAAGCGCAGAACGGCATTAAGATTCTGACAAAAAAACAACAATGAAACGAAAGGGGTACATAGCATGTTTTGCCTTGCTTGCCACAATGATGGCGGCTTGCTCGGACGATGAACTGGCAACATCGCCCGGCGACCAGCCCACGCTCTCGGCCGACACGTTGCACATGGGCATGGTGTTGGCGGGCAACAGCAGCAGTACCTCCCAGCTCAAGCTCTACAACCGGTGCTCCGACGAACTGCGCCTTACGTCCATCTCCCTGCGCCGTGCGGGTAACAGCGGATTCCGTATGAACGTAGACGGAATGAACGGCTCGTCGTTTGTCGACAGCGACTTGCTGCGCATTGCCAAGGGCGACTCGATGTTTATCTTTGTCGAAGCGACATTCCCCGATGCCGATTCCGGGTTGGCCGACTGCGCGGACTACATCGACATCGTCTGCAACGGCCGCACCCAGACCATTGTGCTCGATGCTCAGTCGAAAGGTGTCAAGAAACTGTATGCTGCGTGCATCACGTCCGACACGACATGGACGCGGGCTGCAGAGGTGCAGATATTCGACAGTCTCGTTGTGGCAGAGGGCGTCACGTTGACGCTTGCGGATAGCGTGACCCTTTATCTGCACGACAAGGCCGACCTCATCGTTCGCGGCACCCTGCTTTGCCAAGGCCGACTCGGAGCGCCCGTCACGATACGGGGCGACAGGACGGACCGGATGTTCGTCAATCTTCCGTACGACAACCTCCCGGCACAGTGGGGCTCGCTCTACATTGCTCGCGAGGCAAAGGGTTGCCGCTTTGAGTACACCGACATCCGGGGCATGAGCGGAGGCATCGACATCGACAGCACGGATGTGGTGTTCGGCAGTTGCCGGCTGAAGAACGCCAACGGCAGCCTGATTACTTGCCGAATGTCGACGATGACACTCGACAACTGCGAACTCAGCAATGCGCTCGGTTCACTGCTGGACATCTATGGTGGTTGGCACGACATCCGTCACTGCACGATAGCCAACTATTACTTTGCCGGTTCTGCCGTGACCCGTCCTGCCGTCCATTTGTGCAATGCCGACACGGCTAACGCCCGACTCACGCCACTGCATCGGTGTGATTTCCTCAACACGCTCATCTGGGGTCGGTGGCAGAATCCCGACGTCTCGCTCGACTATCTGACCTTGGACAAAGACCAGGCTCTCATTGGTCACGCAGAGGAGAAGCAGGACTCGGTCTTTGCCTACACCTTCGACCATTGTCTGCTGCGTGCTGACGGCACCGACGACAACGAGTTCGTGCAGACCGTATGGAACGCAGACCCGCTCTACCGTCTGATAGACACACCCAACTATGCTTTCGACTTCCATTTGACCGACGAATCGCCAGCCCGCGAGGCCGGTGCTCCTGCCGGGTCGGTGGCTTGTCCAACGGACCTGGACGGTGTGGCGCGTCCCGAAATTCCGAGCATCGGATGCTACCAGTGGACGGCCGGAAGCACAACATCGGACGGCAACAGCCAGTAGTACTGTGTCTTTAGGTCGGAAGAACGACGCACATGTAGGCCGAACGACGCATATGTAAGCCGACCGACGACGCAGAAAGAAAAAACAGAAACAATCGAAATCAATAACCAATAAAGAAAAACTACGAAGATTATGTTTACATTTCCCAAACAAACTTATGTAGAGCGCCGGGAGCGTCTCTCCAAAACAATGGGTTCTGGCTTACTGCTCTTTTTGGGCAACGGCATTGCCAGCATGAACTATGCGGACAATAACTATCAGTTCCGCCAGGACAGTACATTCCTCTATCTGTTCGGCCTTGACTACGAGAATCTTGCAGCCGTCATCGATATTGACAACAATCGGGTTGTAGTCTTCGGCGACGAGTTGTCGCTCGACGATATCGTGTGGACGGGCCCGCAGCCTTCCCTGCACGAGAGGGCTGCCAAAGTGGGCGTGACCGAGGTTCAGCCATTGGACGACCTCTTCAAGTACGTGGCCGATGCACAGAGCCGTCATCAGGCCATCCACTATATTCCTGCCTATCGTGGCCACACCGTCACCTGGTACAAGGACCTGCTCGGTGCGGACGCCAAGCCCAGTTTGGACCTCATCTATGCACTGGCCGACATGCGCAACCACAAGAGCGCCGAGGAGATAGAGCAGATAGAACTCGCCATCAACGTCTCGCGCGACATGCATCTCCGTGCCCTTGAGATTGTCCGCCCGGGCATGACCGAGAAGGAAGTGGCCGCTGCTGTGGCCGAAGTATGCCTCCGAGAGGGCTACTACTTCAGCTTCCCGTCCATCTGCACAAGCCACGGCGAGACATTGCACAACCACGGCTACATCCACACGCTGCGAGACGGCGACCTCCTGCTGCTCGATGCCGGTGCCGAAGTCGACTCGCACTACGCTGGCGACCTCACCACCACTATGCCTGTCGGCAAGGACTATACGCCCCGGCAGAAAGAGGTTTACAATATTCTGATTGAGACTTACCGCAATGCTTCGTCCGCCATCCGTCCGGGCATCATGTACAGCGAGTGCCACAACATTGCTTGCCGCACCATCGCCGAGGGTCTGAAGGGCCTGGGCCTGATGAAGGGCGACCCCGCCGAGGCTGCCGCTGCCGGAGCCGTGGGCCTGTTTCTGCCTCACGGATTGGGTCACATGATGGGCCTGGACGTACACGATATGGAGAACTACGGCGAGATGAATGTCGGCTATCCGCGTGGCGCCGAGCGTGACCATCGTCCCAGCTTTGCAGCGCTCCGCTTGAACCGCGTCCTCGAGCCCGGTTTCGTCTTCACTTGCGAGCCCGGCATCTACTTCATCCCCGAACTCATCGACAAGTGGCAGTCTGAGGGCAAGTTCAAGGAGTACATCAACTACGACAAACTCGTGGCCTGGCGCGACTTCGGCGGCATGCGCAATGAGGAGGACTATCTTGTCACCCCCGACGGCTATCGTCACCTCGGCAAGGACAAGCCCTGCGAAGTCGAGCAGATACTTGCAGCCAAAGGCTACAAGGGTTAAACCGACCATACAACATTGTCAGACAGCTTGGCCGCGACCTGTGGCCCATGGCTGTCTGACAGTCTTTTTGAACTAATAGCTATGAAACATTCTTTTGCAATGGCTTCTGCAGCAGCCCTTTGTGCACTGTGCAGTTGCAGCCAGCCCACCCACTACTCTCTTGAGGTGCTTCCGTACAAGGACGGCAAGCAGTGCGCCATCAGTTTTACTTACGACGACGGCATGCTCTGCCAATACACCGACGTTGCTCCCGAACTGGAGAAGCGCGGATTCCGCGGCACGTTCTGGATTATCGGCGACCGTATGGATACAGAGAGTCCCGACTATCCGTGGATGACGTGGAGTCAGGTGGCCGACCTTTCGCGCCGTGGCCACGAGATGAGCAACCACACTTGGCATCATCCCAACCTCACGTTGCTCACTCCAGATTCCATCCGCCAGGAGCTGTGGCGTTGCGATAGCGTGCTCGAGGCCGTGACCGGCATCCGGCCCAAGACGATGGCCTATCCGTACAATGCGCTCAATGCCTCCATCGACTCCATCTGCCGTGAGGGCCGTGTCGCGACGCGTCTCTTCCAGACTGGACACGGACAGGTGAACAGCCACACCAATGCCGACTCGCTCAGCACGTGGCTGCAGTCGCTGTTGGACAACGGAGAGTGGGGCGTGACGATGACTCACGGCACGACTTACGGTTGGGACCTATGGTACGACCCGCAAGTGCTCTACAACTTCTATGATGAGGTCAAGGCTGTCGAAGACCGCGTTTGGGTCGCTCCCTTTGCCGAGGTGGCTGCTTACTGTGCGGAGCGTGACTCTGTGCAGATGTCGTTCGCATGCTCGTCTTCGGGTTGTACGGTCAGCAGTACGATGCCGCTTGATACGGCTCTCTACGATATGCCGCTCACCGTCCGCCTGCATGGCGGGGATTGGCAGGACAAGCATGTCGTCGCCACACAAGACGGCAAGCCCGTCACTGTCGCCAACAACGATAGCGTCCTGCAGTTTGACATTGTGCCGGGCAAAGAAGTCCGTCTGGAGTGGTAAAGGTTGTCAGGAGAATAAGACTCTGTTGGAGCGGTGATGTCTGTCAGAAGAGGCGGACTTCACCTCTCTATTCTTGCTCGAATATTACTCGAAGAAGAAGATAAGGCTGATGCTCTTGTTGCGGGCTTTGGAAACAGCTTCGGTGAAGGGCATAAGCGTATTGTCCTTCAGCCCCTCCCGCTTGTGGTCAATCATGTCGAGCAGACCGAGGTTGAACCGTATCTCCGGGCAGAACTTGAAGTAGGGCAGGTATGTGTCTGTTCCGATAGCTGCGTGGATGCCGAGGTCAGCGTGCTTGAACACGATGGGCGATTCCTTCTCGTGTGCCATATCGTAGTCGATGTTGACGCCCAGCAGCATGTAGGGCCGGTAGTTGTTCAGTCGTACGGTGGCCATCTTGAGGCTGATGGGCAGCGAGAGATAGTTGGTCTTGAGCGTCTGCGTGCGTGTCACGCCGCTTGTGGCATTGCGGAACGAGACATCCCTCGACTTGAAGTAGAGCGACGGAGTGCAGCGCAGACTGATGTTTTCGGTCAGGGCAAGGTCTCCCGTCAGGCCGACCACAAAAGCCGGATTGACCGAAGTGCATTCTGCAGCACAGTCGTTGGCCCCCGAGTGGATAAAGGTCACGTCGCTCATGTCGACGCCCAAAAGGAAGCCCCAGTGGAAGCGCCGTTGGTCGATGTAGGGAATGTTCTTCAACCCCTGTCTTTGGGCAGACAGCGGCAAGGCGCACAGCAGAAAGGCCAGGGCGGGAAGAAGAAATTTGCGTGACATCGGCTTCAATCTTTTCGTTAATAACGGAAAAACGGCCCGAATATTGTCCGGCTGAGCCGTGCAAGTTAGGTTTTTGACTTCAAAATTTTGGGGTTAGCCTTAAAAGACGTAACTTTGCGGTCATCATAACAGAATATGATAGAAAAAGTAATTCTTTTGGATCAAGCCGATCCGGTGATTTTTTATGGGGTGAACAACAACAATATCTTGTTGCTCAAGACCCTCTATCCCAAGTTGCGTTTTGCCGCACGGGGCCGTGCCATCAAGGTGTATGGAGACGAAGACGACATTGCCGCGTTCGAGGCCTTTGTCGACCAGCTCGTGCGCTACTGCAATGACTACAACAAGCTCAATGAGGAGGTCATCCTCTCCATCTGGAAGGGCGAAAACCCCGTCGAGAAGAAGCAGGACAGTCTGATTATTTATGGCGTCAACGGCAAGCCCATCACCGCCCGGACCGTCAACCAGAAGCGCTTGGTCGATGCCTTTGGCCAGAACGACCTCTGCTTTGCCCTCGGTCCGGCAGGTTCGGGCAAGACGTACGTGGCCATAGCCCTGGCCGTAAGGGCTTTGAAGAACAAAGAGATACGCAAGATAATCCTGAGCCGTCCCGCTGTCGAGGCCGGAGAGAAGCTCGGTTTCCTGCCCGGCGAGATGAAAGACAAGCTCGACCCGTATCTGCAACCGTTGTACGATGCACTCGAAGACATGATACCGGCAGCCAAACTCAAGGAACTGCTCGAGACCAACGTCATCCAGATAGCGCCTTTGGCCTATATGCGCGGCCGCACGCTGAGCGATGCCGTCATCATTCTCGACGAGGCCCAAAACACTACCGCCCCGCAGATTAAGATGTTCCTGACCCGTCTCGGGGTGGGTGCGCGTATGATAGTGACCGGCGATATGAGTCAGATAGACCTGCCGCGCAATGTGACATCCGGCCTGGTTCAGGCGCAGCGGATACTGCGCGACATACCGGGCATCGCTACCGTCGAGTTTGACAAGAGCGACATCGTCCGTCATCGGCTCGTGCAGCGTATCGTGGACGCTTACGACAAGTTCGAGCGCGAACGGGCCGAAAGGCACGCGGAGACTTCCGGCGAAAACTAAGACTAAAACCAAGTCTCTGAAGAAATGACATTTTGAAAGATTACTGACCAAGCGCGGGTTTCGAATGTGTAGTGCGTCACCAAGAAACCAGCACTTCGCACAAATAAAAGTATGAAAAAGCAACTTCTTGCCCTATTTATATCGGCCACTACGGCATTGTCTTGCCTGGCTCAGATTGTCGACCCCGTAGAGTGGAGCGTCTCGTCGCACATGGACGGAGAGCGTCTGCAGGTCAGTTTTAGTGCCTTGATTGACGATACTTACCACATCTACGGCCTGCAGCTACCCGACGGTGGACCTCAGCCCACGCAGGTGGTTTACGAGACCCTCGATGGTCTTGAGCCAATCGGCGAGCTAAGCGTCACTAGCGGAGAACTGCTGGACAAATACGACGAGACCTTCGGCATGCAGGTCACTTATCTAGAGGACGAGGCCGTCCTCACGCAGGAGTTTCGCTGCACGTCCGACCATTGGCGCTTGCAGGGCTACGTCCTCTACATGGCGTGCAACAATCGTATGTGTACGCCACCCACACGATATGAGTTTGCGTTGGGCGATACGGTGACAACGGCATCGCCACAGTCGAACGGTCAGGCGGAAGAAGGGCAAGCCCCTTCAGCTCTCTCCGCTGCGGCAGCATCGGGCATAGCAGACCCGGACGGACTGTGGACGCCCGTCATCGACCGGCTTCAGGCCTATGGCGACGGCGAGGGAGATTTTTCGGGCCGCAACTATCCCTGGTGGTATATATTGTTAGCGGGGTTCGCAGCCGGACTGGTGGCTTTGATTACGCCGTGCGTGTGGCCCATGATACCGATGACTGTTAGTTTCTTCCTCAAGAGGACCAAAGACCGCCGGCAGTCCATTCGCGATGCCTGGGCTTATGGTGTTTCCATCATCGTCATTTACCTGGTGCTCGGACTGGCCGTGACTGCCGTCTTCGGGGCATCGGCGCTCAACAGCCTGGCCACCAATGCCGTCTTCAACATCATCTTCTTCCTGCTTTTGGTCGTCTTCGCCCTTTCCTTCTTCGGCGCCTTCGAGCTGTCACTTCCGGCCTCGTGGACTACAGGATTGGACCGCAAGGCCGACACTACGACCGGTCTGCTGAGCATTTTCTTTATGGCCTTCACCCTGTGTCTGGTTTCGTTCAGTTGCACGGGCCCCATTGTGGGTACATTACTGGTCGAGGCTGCCACATCCGGTTCGATGCTCTATCCTGCCGTCGGCATGTTTGGCTTTGCCCTTGCCCTGAGTTTGCCGTTCACGCTCTTCGCGCTCTTCCCCTCGATGCTCAAGTCCATGCCCAAGTCGGGCGGTTGGCTCAATCGGGTCAAGGTGACGTTGGGCTTCTGCGAGTTGGCCCTTGCCTTCAAGTTCCTCAGTGTGGCCGACCTCGCCTATGGTTGGGGCATCCTTGACCGCGAGACCTTCATCAGCATCTGGATTGTCATCTTCCTCTTGCTGGGCCTCTATCTGCTGGGCTTCATCCGTTTGCCTCACGACTCAGACCCGCAGCCGTCCGATCGCGTCGGCGTGACCCGCTTGATGCTGGCCTTGGTGTCGCTGTCGTTTGCGGTCTACATGGTGCCTGGACTTTGGGGCGCTCCGTGCAAAGCCATCTCGGCCTTTGCCCCTCCGATGTCCACGCAGGACTTCCGCTTGGGCGAAGAGGCTGTCGTCACCTACCGCGACTATGAGGAGGGCATGGCGGCTGCGCGTCGTGCCGGAAAGCCTGTTCTCGTCGACTTCTCCGGCTATGGGTGCGTCAACTGCCGCAAGATGGAAGCTGCCGTTTGGACCGACAGCGAGGTCAAAGACATCATCAGCCGTGACTATGTACTGATAGAGCTGATGGTCGACGACAAGACCTCGTTGCCTGAACCCCTTGTGGTCGAGGAGAACGGCAAGACAGTGCGCCTCCGCACCGTTGGCGACAAGTGGAGTTATCTGCAGCGCTATAAGTTCGGCACCAATGCCCAGCCCTTCTATGTCCTGCTCGACGTGGATGGCAATCCCCTCAACAGCTCCTACAGCTATGACGAGGATATCCCTTCCTACGTGGACTTCCTCCAGACGGGCAAGAAGAACTTTGCGCAATAGCCTCCTGGCCAACAGACATAAACTGCTGCCTTTTGCACATTTTGGGGTAAAAATACCACAAATATATAAAAAATTGAGGTGTTTTTACCTCAATTTCGTATCACGCCGGAGATAGGCAACCTTCGGGAGACTTTCTTCCTAAACCAGATGCGTGTCAACTATCAGGAGACCAACTCTCCCATCTCGGACTTCCTCATTGACGGCAAGACTTTCGAAATCGGTGGAAAGAAAAAGGGGCAGAAGCAGATAGCCGATGCTGCGGAAGGCTATATAGTAAAAGATGACATAGAGATAGGATTCGGCAACGTCCTCCCCCTTTGGACCTTTGGGTTCAATTACTAAAGGGAATATCCTCCTTCGCTTTTTTCCCCGGCACTTCATTCGAGCCGGAAAGCACAAAGATATTGCGGAATTTGAAGGCTTCTTCGATGAGATAAGGGATTATCTTATGACAGATTTTTGTGCCACCACGTGTGACGGGAAGTCACATTGCATGAGATCCATCAGGAGATAGAGGATGTTTTCTGTGTCAAAATCCCTGTCTACAGACTTCGCGATGCGCTTCGCCACATCCGGATGATTCGCCCGATAGAGGTCAGACATATAGACAATGAACGGGATGTCACGGGCAACATTTTCACTTTCGGCATTTCCTCCTATGCCGTGCGCACAATGGTCCGGACGCGTTTGGTACATGTCAAGGCCATGATCCGGCGCGTAGACGACTATAGTCTCCCGGTCGCTGACCAGATCCATCAGAGCGCTTACCACCGAGTCGTTGTACAGTGCTGCATTGTCGTAGGTGGCGAGATTCCTCCGCCAGGAAGACGGTTTGCCCGCATAGTCACTTTCCTCGAAATGGTCGAAGTGGTCGGGATATCTGTTGGCAAAATTGGCGTGACATCCCATCAGATGGACAATGAAGAAGTCTTTGCCTGTCGTCTTGGTCAACATAGACCTTAGTATCGGAATCAGTTCGCCGTCGAAAGTAGTGCGGTAACCCCCTACATACTTGTTGCCGACATATACACTCGTGTCGCAAAACTCCGCGTACTGGCTGATCTCGTTGTCGTACAGCCCCCTTTTGCTTTGGTTGGACAGCCAGTATGTGTGATAGCCGGCCTCGTGGGCTATTTCCGGCAGTGTGGTACATTCGTACCAGCGGACGGACTTGTCGGCCTGCTTGCTGTAGGTAGTCATCATGAGACGAAAACTCTCTATAGTATGCGTCCAGGCGGACTTCACTTTCCTGAAGGCAACTGCTTCGCCTGCATCGACCTTCTTTTGTAGCAAGGGGTTAGTGGTCTTTTCGTATCCGTAGATAGAGGAGTGAAGTCTTGTGGTCGACTCGCCGATGATGCAGACCACAATCGGAGGTTGTCCTGCGTGAGTTACCTCCAGCTGGGGGTGGGTCTTTATGATGTGGTGCTTTTTGCAATGGGCATATTCGTAACAGCTGGTCACCAGCGTTATCATTTGTGCGGGGGTAGCGTGATGGGTGATGCCGGCTTTGACATATTGGTAAAAGCCCGAGATGCATACGCTGACGATGAGCAGACCCGTCATGGCCAGACGGACGCGCTTTGACGGCGCGTGGTGGGTCGTGTTTCGGCAAAGCCTGTGAGTGACAAGCAAGGCACACGGATATCCGAGGAAGATGCCTATGTTCTTGGGCGTAAGGAACGTTCCTGCCATCTCCTTTGCTTCTGCAGGATTGGTGGCAAGAAAGGCCGCCACGACGTCTGCGTCGAGCGAGCCGTGCACCAGAGCTGCCCCTATCAGCCCCAGCACCCCTTCGATGATTACTATGGCAAAGACGAAGCGCGAAGCAATCCGGTATGCACGCCCGTTTGTTATCAGTGAGAGCAACACCACCAGCAGACAGGCCTCCAAATAGTTGAGCAGGGTGATTGAGACATAGTGCTTTATGCTCCATGGCCCTCCTATAGTGCACAGCAGCGGGTACATCATAGCCACCAGCAAAACGGCCAGTAACCTTGTGTGTGTATATAAAGTATGCGGGAAGTGTGTTTTCTTATCCTCCTCCTCGGCTGGTGTCGCGTCGGTCTTTTCAGTTTCTCCCATCGATTTTCTTTCTATAAGTTTTCATATCAGCGAATCCCCATGCCCATGTGCTGTGGCAACGGGCGAAGGAACTCTCCTTTCTTAATAGCCCACGTCACATCTCCTCTACAGCATATAGCGGGATATTGGTCATCCAATCCTGTTCTTTATAGGGGGACATAGAAAATCGGACTGCCCATGGAATTTGGTTTGCCTCGACAAAGGCACGTAATGACTTGGACCGCAAGTTCTCTTCTGCCTTTACTTCTATGGGCACAATCTGACCTTGCCATTGTACGACAAAGTCCACCTCCAGTCGTGAGTCCTCCCTACTATAGTAATAGGTATAGATATTCTCTTTGCAAAGCAGTTGGCACAATACATAGTTTTCGGTGAAAGCCCCTTTGCTCTCTGTCATCACTTGGTTGGAGATAAGTATTTGCGAAGGTTCCATTTCGCTCAATGCCCCGAACAATCCCACATCAAGCAAAAACAGTTTGAACTGAGAGAGCTCTTCATAGAACTTCAAAGGCATGCCGATTTCCTTGACTTTTGACACACGGTATACGAGCCCTGCATCTACGAGCCATTGTATTGCCATTTCAAAATCGTTGGCGCGTGCACCATGCCGCAATGCCCCGAATACGAATCGTTTGTTCTCCTTGGCCAACTGTGACGGTATGGACTGCCACACCATACTGATACGGGTGGCCTCCTGTGGCGATACGTGCTTGGACATATCGCTGCGATAGACAAACAGAATGTTGTTTTGCACGGTCCGGACTTGCTGCGTATCATTGGTCAACAGATAAGTCTTTACGGCTTCAGGCATGCCGCCTACGAAATAATATTCGCGCAATATTTTGACTAACCTATCGTGCAGCATGGTCTCGCTCTTCCAGTCCTTTGAGCGCAAGATGTCTACCAGTCCAGTCTCGCCCTTTGCCATCAGAAACTCTTCAAACGACATCGGGTACATCCGTATGACATCCACCTTTCCCACAGGAGCGGACTCTCCCTGGTGCATAGCTACGCCAAGCAGCGACCCCGCCACCGCAATGTGATACTCGGGCGCATCCTCGCAAAAATATTTCAGTGCCGAAAGTCCCCGTTTCAATTCTTGTATCTCATCCAGCACTATCAGCGTCTTTCCCGGCAGTATTGTTTGGTGAGTTATGGCGCCGATGGCCCGCAGCACACGTGGCATATCATAATCTTCTGCAAACAAAGACGCCACCTCTGGTGTCCCTTCGCAGTTGATATAAGCCACGTTGTCATACTGACGTTTACCAAACTCCTTGAGTATATAGGTCTTGCCCACTTGACGGGCACCTGCCAATATCAGCGGTTTGCGCAAGGGGTTGTCTTTCCATTGCTGGAGTCTTTGTAGTATAGTTCGTTCCATGCTGCAAAATTACACTTTTCTACACGAACTTGCAAGCTTTACAGCACTTTTCTACACGAACTTGCAAAACGGGGCACTAAAAGTGCGTTTCTTGCAGGGCCTTTGGCCGAAAGGATTTGCATAAATGCACCCGATAAAATCTGCCTTCCTTGGGGTAGTGCCCGAATGGTGCGAAAGGGGTGTAGGTTGCAACCCAACTGGAAAAAATTTGCAACCCAACTGGAAAAATTTTGAAACCCAGTTAGGAACCATATTTTTTCTAACTGGAGCCGTTATGGCTAGCAGACTCACGGGTAAAGATACGAGTAACCTATGTTGCCGGACTCTGTGGCTTCCACGTTATGACGTATATAGTCTATTTATATCCCGTCAAAAGGCCCGTTCCCTAGCGGATTTTGTTATATTTCTTGTCGTAAACCGCAAAATCTGCCTCGGCAAGGATTGCCTGAAGTGAGGGCAAAACCACCGAAATTCGCCCTTTTGCATGCTTTTTGAGGCCTTTTTCGGGGGTGAAATTGTCATATTTCGAGACATTTCCAGGTTTGTGCCAACTGGCGGTGATGGTTATGAGAGTCGGAAATGTGAAGGATGGTCATGGGACTACGGACGATTATAAGACGGCATCTGCTTCCTTGTGAATGCAGATGACCTCTTTAGGGGAAACGGTTTCTATTACTTTGTGGATTGTCTCGCGGTCGGCATGGCCTGACGTGTGAATGTCCACCACATTGTGGAACAGTTCGCGGAAGTCCCTGTATCTGGGGTCTGCCTTAATCTGTTCGGGATCTTTGTAGTAGCCGTCCCACGCAGAGTAAATGAGGAGCGTCTCTTCTTGCGGAAGGTCGTGGAGAAGCTCATTGACTTTATCCTTTTGCGAGACTCCGACCGCCATGACCATGCCTTCCCCTATTGCTTTTTGGCAGGTGTCGCTGTTATAGGGTGTCGCACTGAAAGAGAACAAGCCCATTGACAGCTTCGCTTCGCGCTTGGTGAAAAAAGGAAGAGTTCTCTTCAACAGCAACGACCATACATACAAATCCTTGCCGGCCGCCTTTGCCGCCTCCTTGATAGAGGCCAGCCTTTCGATGTCTGTGGCCGAAGCAAGTACGAAGACGTACTTGAAGGCGCCCATCTCGTGGACCATCTTCTCCGACACCTCACGTTCGTGAATGCATTTGTCATCCCGCTTCAGCATTGTTCCTTCCGTGATAAGCACGTCGATGTGGGTCGCGAACGCTTTTAGGGTCTGGAACAGCCCTTTGCCCAAATAGCCATGGGCGCGGTAGTCGCCGGTGTGCCATACGCGCTTGCCGTCAGTCTCAATCAGAAACATGTAGGAGTCATAGATGCTGTGGCAGTTGAAGAAAGGAGTAATCCGTATGTCGCCGATAAGGATGCTCTCCGGCTTTTTGTGCTGCGGCGACCTTTTCCATACCTTCATCCTGTTGAGCAGTTTGCTTTTGCGCTCCGCATCGCCAAGCCTAGCAAGAGCCTCGTCGTATTCTTGCCCTTCACCACATCCCTTCTTCTGCATATCCTGAAGCGACAACTCCACCCCCTTGCGCAGTACGTCGTATTTTATGGCGAGCAGCGCCTTTGTGCCTTCGCTCATATACTGCGGCACATCCTCGGGTATGTACTCAAACAGTCCCACATGGTCTTCGTGGCCATGGGTGTAGAACACAGCCTCGTTTGCTTTCTTGTTTTGGGCGATTATTGTCTCCACCATCTCCCTGTCTTCTTCCGGAGTGGTAACGACACCACAGCCAGGCAGATTTTGGCCGAAGTCGACGAAGATGCGCGAGGTCTCTGTCGAAATCTCCGTGATGCACCCGCCTATTTGCTCCAGTCCTCTATGAATTTTTATTTCCATCGATGTTCTAGATTTTCTTGGTTCAACGCGGCCGCAAATGTAGTCATTTCTTTTCTTATGAGCAAAATATATGTTCAGAATTTGTCGCCCATATACAATTGATTGTTCGGTCCTATACAATTAATTGTTTTGGCCTATACAATTAATTGTCTGAGCCCATACGAACGTTAGTCTTTTGGACCGGCTGGTCTCGTACCTCTTGTGCGAATCCGGGTGCAAAGTTACGGCGTCGGTGCTGCGCCACTGACCACAAACGTCCGATTTGTCCGTAAACGTCCGATTTGACCGCAAACGTCCGTTTTTTTCTGCTTTTCCTGCCTATGGTTTGGCCGCAAGTTCGACGATGCGGTGACGGATGACACCGGTGACAGTGGTTTTTAAAAACTTTTATATACACGTGGTTGGTCAGAGTGATGATTTAAAAAATTTCCTGCCCGCGCGCGTAAGGAGTTTAAAAACATCTGTCACATCCGTCACATCTGTCACCCTCGACCGGGTGCCTTAGCCTAGGTTCGCCATGTCTGGGTTGCATATTTGCGCGTCGCAGAACTTTGTCTGTCGGAAGGGAAAAACAGTCTTTGGCGAATCAATAACAGTCGGAAATCCGCTCTACCTGATGTACCAAGGTGTAATTTCGTCCCAAACTGGTGGTAAATTTGTCTGTTTTGCCGCAAGTGCGAAAGATGCAAATAAAAATGTACCTTCAGTTATAAGGAAAATGTGTATATTTGCACAAAAGAAACAGACTTGTCAAAGACAAGCCGTAACACCATCAAACTAAAAACAAACAATACACACGAACCAAAAACTTATGGACATGAAAAAGAGCGTCCTTTCTCTTCTGCTTGCAGCCACGGCCGTAACGACGGGCCTGGCCCAACGGATAGACTTCAACATGTACGGACGGAGTGTGACCGAAGGTACGGCACCCGGCTACTCGCCCTGGACATTCGGCCGCGTCACGAGCGCCAGTGAGAAATTTGCACCTCAGAACGGAGGGGACTCCGTCACTGTAGCCGTCACCTATGTGGCAGGACTTGATGCCGGCAACGGCATCCGCACCAACTACTGGAAGACCGGCGTCGTCAACCAGGGCTACAAGCTGATAGGCGATATGGCCATCGTCATCACGCTCCAGTCGGACAACAACTACACAGACATCAAGTCGGGCAGTTCGGGACTGCAGCTCACCGTGACGGGTCTCTCGGCCGGTGAACACACCCTGATGGCCTATCACAGCAACACCGACGGCATCACCGATGCCATCGCCCCGCTGGACGTGCTCGTCAATGGCGAGACCGTCGCTACGGGCGTGCAGCAACGTGCGCGCAGCGTCAAAGCCTCGGAGTGCCCCTACTCATACATCCACTTCCAGGCCGAAGAGGGCAAGAGTGTCGTCATCCAGTATGTGACTAAGCCCGAAGCCGGAGTGACCTACGGCAGTACCGCTGTCGCCCTCAACGCGTTGGTCTTTGACGAACCGAACCCCATCACCACCGCCAGCAATCCGTCGCCTGCCCATCAGGACTATCACGTGGATGCCGACAGCGGAGTGTGCGTGCTGTCGTGGACGGCGGCAAAGACGGCCGTCAAGCACCACCTGATGCTGGGCACTGCGACAGGCGAATTGCAGGAGGTAGCTACGCTGGCGCTCGCCGATACGAGTTATACGCTGCGCGACCTCTACTCGATGAACACTTACTACTGGCGCGTGGACGAGGAGAACGAATCGGGCGTCATCACGCAAAGCGAGGAATGGTCTTTCCGCCCGAGGCAGCTCGCCTTCCCAGGCGCTGAGGGCTACGGACGCTTCGCCATCGGCGGACGTGGCGGCGTGGTCTATCACGTGACCAACCTCAGCAACGACAAGACTCCTGGCTCGTTCATCTACGGCGTGACGGAACTGGAAGGGCCGCGCACCATCGTCTTCGACGTGTCGGGCATCATCGAGATGGACTTCGGTTCGGTCTTCGTCGACCCCTATACGACCATCGCCGCCCAGACGGCTCCGGGTAAGGGTATCTGCCTGAAGAAGTCGAATGTCAACATCGGCAGCGAGAGCATCTGCCGCTTCCTGCGCGCCCGCCGCGGATACGGCGACACGGGCAATGCGCTCGGCGTGACCGGTTCGGACCACACCATCATCGACCACTGTACGGCAGCATGGGGCACGGACGAGACCTTCTCCGGCCGCGGCGCCAAGAACATCACCTTCCAGTACTCGATGATAGCCGAGGCTCTCGGCATCGCCGACCACAAGAACTATCCTACGGGCACGAATCACGGCTATGCTGCTACCATTGACGGCCGCATAGGCAGCTACTCGCACAACCTGCTCGTCGACTGCCAGGGCCGCAACTGGAGTCTGGGCGGCGGTATGGACGGCAACAACAAGGCCATCGGACAGATGGATTTGCTCAACAACGTGGTCTACAATTGGGGCGGCCGTACGACCGACGGAGGCTGTCATGAGGTCAACTTCGTAGGCAACTACTACAAGATGGGCGTCGACACAAAGAAGACGGTGCTCTTCTCGCAGGACTACGAGAATATCGGCTCTGTCGACAGCAAGTGGCAAGCCTACATCAGCGGCAACATCCGCGAGAACAAAAATCACACGCTCTCTACCGACAAGTACGGCGATACCTATCAGTACACGCTCTCGAACGGCGCTACCGACCCCAACAAACGCACGGACGAATATGCCTACAAGACATTCGTCAGCGAGCCTTTCTTCCCGTCGTATGCGGTGCAGCACACGGCCAAGGATGCGTTTAAGATTGTGACAAGTACGGCGGGCGCCACGATGCCCTGCCGCGACGACCACCACCTCCGTATGGTGTCGGAGACGGTCAACGGCACCTGGACGTACAAGGGCAGCCGCTCGGGCATACGCGGCGAGATAGACCACGAGGACGACTGCGGAGGCTTTGAGGTTTTCCCCGAAGAGACGAGACCGGCCGACTTCGACACAGACCAGGACGGCATGCCCGACTGGTATGAGAAGATTACGGGCAGCGACCCCCATGTGGCCGACAACAATCTTGACCCGAACCGCGACGGCTGGACGCTGCTGGAGGACTACCTCGAGCTGATGGCGCATCCGTATGTCGTCGTTGCCCCGCATGCGACGCAGACCGTCAATGTGGCTCCGTTCTTCCGCGGCTTCACCAAGTCGCCGGTCTACACGGTTGCCAGCGTCGGCGAGACCCTCTGTGATGTGACGGTTTCCGACTCGACAGTCACCGTTAAAGCCCTGGAGCAGAGCGGTATAGCCACTTTGACTATGACCGTGACGGATGCCGATGGTACGGTCTACGGACAGCGGCTCAGCGTGGTCGTGACGGACGACCCGACTGCCATCGACGAGGTTTGGGACGAGAGCAGCCTCGAGGTCGTAAGCCGTGAGTTCTTCACCCTCGACGGCAAGCCAGCCACGCAGATGCAGTCGCAGCAGACTTACCTGATGCGCATCACCGACGCCAAGGGTCAGCAGTATACGGTCAAAGTCATCAAGAACTGACCGGAGAGGGGCGACTTACCCCGCATTTCGATATCACTTTGTAAAGTCACACTCCGTGCTACTGCAGGCAAGCGGCATGGAGTGTGACTTTTCTGCCTCTAAATTTGGTGCTTTCGCCGATTATGGTTAACTTTGCACGCGTTATTAATGAATGTTATGAAAATCGGTTTTGACAACGAAAAGTACCTGCGCATACAATCCGAACATATCAAGGAACGTATCGCTCAATTTGGCAACAAACTCTACCTCGAGCTTGGAGGTAAACTCTTTGACGACCATCACGCCAGCCGCGTGCTGCCGGGCTTTCAGCCGGACAGCAAGCTGCGTATGCTGAAGCAGCTGTCTGCCAGCGCGGAGATAGTCATCGTGATCAGCGCTAAGGACATCGAGAAGAACAAGGTGCGTCAGGACCTCGGCATCACCTACGACGAGGACGTGCTCCGACTCCGCACAGAGTTCCAGCAGCGCGGATTCCTGGTCAGCTCGGTGGTCATCACGCACTACAACGGCCAGAGTTCGGCCGATGCCTACCGCAAGCGCCTCGAGCGCCTGGGCATCAAGGCTTACTACCACTACACAATCGAGGGCTATCCCAACAATGTCGCCCTCATAGACAGTGACGAGGGCTTCGGCAAGAACGACTATGTCGAGACTACGCGTCCGCTGGTCATCGTCACCGCTCCCGGTCCCGGCAGCGGCAAGATGGCAGTCTGCCTGAGTCAGCTCTACAACGAGCACAAGCGCGGCATTACGGCCGGCTACGCCAAGTTCGAGACTTTCCCGGTGTGGAACCTGCCCCTCAAGCACCCCGTCAATATCGCCTACGAGGCAGCAACGGCCGACCTCAACGATGTCAATATGATTGACCCGTTCCACATGGAGGCATACGGCAAGCTGGCCATCAACTACAACCGCGACATCGAGATCTTCCCTGTCCTCAAGGTGCTTTTTGAGGGTATCTATGGCGAGAGCCCCTACAAGTCGCCGACCGACATGGGTGTCAACATGGTGGGATTCTGCATCAGCGACGACGAGGTCTGCTGCGAGGCTTCCAAGCAGGAAATCATACGCCGCTACTATACGGCACTCAACCACATGGCCGAAGGTGAAGGCAACGAGACAGAGGTGCAGAAGATACAGCTCCTCTTCCAGCAGGCCAAGATCACGACCGACTGCCGCAAGTGTACCGTGGCTGCCAAGAGCCGCCGGGAGGAGGCCAACGTGGACTGTTCGGCCATCGAACTGCACGACGGTACCATCATCACGGCTTCGTCCAGTCCACTGCTCGGCACTTCGGCTTCGCTGCTGCTCAACGCAACCAAGCACCTGGCTGGCATCGACCACGAGGTGCGGCTCATCCCGCAGGAACTCATCGAGCCGATACAGAAGACCAAAGTCGACTATCTGGGCGGACGCAATCCGCGTCTGCACACCGACGAGGTGCTGGTGGCACTCTCAGTGCTGAGCAAGACCGACGACAACTGCCGCCGTGCGCTCTCACAGCTGCCCGAACTGCGTGGCTGCCAGGCACACACCACGGTGATGCTCAGCGAGGTGGACAAATCCACTTTCCGCAAGCTCGGCGTGGGCCTGACCTGCGACCCCGTCCGCAAGACAATCAAGTGACAAAACTCCAAAACCCAACATACAATGAACGCTTTAACCCGCACGGACTTCAACTTCAAAGGCCAGAAGTCTGTCTATCACGGCAAGGTCCGTGACGTGTACAACATCAACGACGACCTGATGGTTATGGTCGCTACCGACCGAATCTCGGCTTTCGATGTCATCCTGCCTAAGGGAATCCCCTACAAGGGACAGGTGCTCAACCAGATTGCCGCCAAGTTCCTGGACGCTACCTGCGATATTGTCCCCAACTGGAAACTCGCCACTCCCGACCCTATGGTCACTGTCGGTCTGAAGGCCGAAGGCTTCCGAGTAGAGATGATCATCCGCGGTTACCTGACCGGTTCGGCATGGCGTGAGTACAAGGCTGGTTGCCGAGAGCTCTGCGGTGTCAAACTGCCCGAGGGAATGAAGGAGAACGAGAAGTTCCCGACGCCTATCATCACCCCGACCACCAAGGCCGAAGAGGGTCATGACCTCAATATCTCAAAAGAGGAAATCATCGCTCAGGGTCTCGTCAGCAAGGAAGACTACGAGCAGATGGAGAAGTACACATACGCTCTCTTTGCCCGCGGTACTGAAATCGCTGCCCAGAAGGGCCTGATACTTGTCGACACCAAGTACGAGTTCGGCAAGCGCGACGGCAAGGTCATCCTCATCGATGAAATCCATACGCCCGACTCTTCACGCTACTTCTATGCCGAGGGCTATGAGGAGAAGTTTGCCGCAGGTCAGCCGCAGCGTCAGCTCTCGAAGGAGTTCGTCCGCCAGTGGCTCATCGAACACAACTTCATGAACGAGCCCGGACAGGTTATGCCCGAGATTACGGACGAGTACGCACAGAGCGTAAGCGACCGCTACATCGAGCTCTATGAGCACATCGTAGGCGAGAAGTTTGTCAAGGCCGACAACACGACCGACCTCGCCGCACGTATCGAGAAGAACGTGGCAGACTATCTGCGTACGCTCTAACGCCCTCACGTCGTCTCTCCATCCTTTCTCCCGGGTGGAGAAAAGCTCACCCATGGTATGGAAAGACACTGCATAGTCGCTGGACTGCATTTCGTCGCCGATACGGACGATGGGACTTTGCTCAAGCGGCTGTCGCCCAGATACGCACCCTTCAGCCGCGACGCTTCGGCATGTGCCGGAGTGCCTGCGGCTTTTGTGCTGAGACAGACGGAGCAGGTGGTCGCCTGGGCCGATGCCCGTGTGATGAGCGAATTCAGGCGCGACGACGTGTGGATAGAGTGCGCGGCATCGGAAGCCGGACTGCAGGTGTCGCTGTTTCACGACGAGAACCAATCGCCTGATGGTAGGGCGCTGTTCGCCCGCATGCAGTGCGGCAGGGACTTTGCCTCTGCACAGTGTTGGCTGTCGGGCAGCATGGAACTGCGCGAATACGGGTTCAACACGTTTCTGATGATGCTGTTCGCCTTTGCGGCACTGGAGCGGCAGACGCTGCTCTTCCATGCTTCGGTCGTCGCACGTAAGGATAAGGCCTATCTCTTCCTGGCCGAAAGCGGTACGGGCAAGAGTACGCACGCGGCGCTTTGGCTGAAGCATGTGCCCGACACCGAACTTGTCAACGACGACAATCCCGCTGTCGGTCTGCGTGACGGCCGGGCCATTGTGTATGGCACGCCGTGGAGCGGCAAGACCCCTTGCTACCGCGATGTGCAGTATGAGGCAGGAGGTTTTGTCCAGATAGTGCGTGACAAGACCGACCTTATCCGGCGGATGGATTCCGTGCCGGCCTTTGCCGCCCTGCTGCCGTCTACCTCTGGCATCAACTGGGACCAACGCCTGTATCGGACGCAAGGCGACACTGTAGCCACTCTGGTCAGCCTCGTGCCTGTCTATGTCTTGGGCTGCACACCCCGGCGGACAGCTGCCGTCACCTGTGCTGTGGGCGTCGGTGCTTGGGACGGGACGGAGACGGGTTCTTTCTGCCGTAATGAGGCGAGCATAAAACCCAGTGGTCTCTCTTTGCCGGAAGACCATATTACCGGCGGGCAAAGCCAGCGGGTGCAAGTCTCCAACGAAGCCTTCGCACAAGAGGTTTCGGCGCAGTTGCGGGCTGGACATTCGGTCACGTTCAGGGTGCGGGGATGCAGTATGCGGCCTTTCCTCGAGGACGATCGGGACAAAGTCAGACTGGTGTCACCAGACAGACGGCCCATACGGACCGGAGAGGTCGTCCTGGCCCATACCGATGACGGACGATATGTGCTGCACCGTGTGGTAGACATGGACGGAAGCCACTGCACGCTCATGGGCGACGGCAATGTGGCAGGCCGCGAACGTTGTGCTGCCGGACAAGTGATTGGAGTGGCCGAAGGTTTCTATTTGGGTAGCAAAGAGAGATATTGCGCTGCCGACGGCAAGGTGCGGCGCTCCCTGAGTTGGCTTTGGATGCATACCCTATGGGCCCGACGACCGATGCTCTGCCTCTATCGTGGCTGGCGCAAAGTATGCGCGCGTGTGTAATTCACAGAAAAAAAGGACTTTGACGATGAAACAGAAACAGGGGTTCGCCTTGCGTGACGTGTCCGGCAAGCCGGTGCTTGTGGCCGAGGGTATGGAGAATATCAACTACAGCAAAATTCTCGCCTTCAGCGAGACGGCGGCTTTCCTGTGGAAGTCGTTGGCCGGCCGGGACTTTCAGGTCGAGGATATGGCCGAGTGCTTGCTCTCCGAGTATGATGTGTCTGCCGACGAAGCCCTTGCCGACTGCCGCAAGCTTTTGGCCCAATGGCAGGAGTTCGGCCTCGTGGAGGGGTGAACCAAGTCGACGGAAAAGATATTTGCCCGAAGATTTTTGCCTAAAAAGGTAAGTTATTTGCAATGAAGCAATAATCTGCATAAAGATAAAATCGAGCACAGTGAAACTGCAACACTATCGCGACATATTCAGATGGTCACTGACAGTAGCCAAGGGTTACTGGGGGAGTGTTGCGGCCTGTACGGCGTTGGGTTTCGCCAAAATCATGCTCGGGTGGTGCTTCGTCCTGGTCAGCAAAAGGGCTGTAGACGTTGCTACGGGCGAGGCGGACGGTAATCTGTATCTGATTCTGCTGCTTTTGCCGTGCATTATGATTGGCGAACTGGCCGTTTCGTCCCTGGCTTCGTGGATCAGTCAGATGCGCAACGTCCGCCTTGACAACCGCATGAAGCAGCAGACCTTCCGCCATCTGATAGAGAGCCGGTGGCAGGGTATCGAGAAATATCATACCGGCGATGTGGTCAACCGCATTGAGGGCGATGTTGCCAGTGTGGTCACCTTTGTGACCGAGAGCCTGTCCGGTATCGTGATACTCGTCTTCCAGCTGATAGGTTCGTTTGTGCTACTGCTTCTCCTGGACCGGATACTGGCCTGGATTGTGCTGGGCGTTACACCCGCCTTCCTGATTCTGGCACGCGTGTACACGCACCGTATGCATGGCATCGTCAAGGAGGTGCGTTCGAGCGAGAGCCAGATTCAGTCTCAAATACAGGAGAGCCTGCAATATCGCTCGGTGATTAAGACTCTTGAGCAGACAGAACAGACCTTAAGCAGGCTGACGGGTGTGATGGATGTACTGACGGGCCAGGTGTGCCAGCGTGCACGGCTGTCTATCTTGACCCGCGTCTGCATGGCAGCCGGCTTTGGACTGGGTTATTTCCTGACTTTCTCGTGGGGCGTGCTGCAAATTTGGCAAGGGGTGATAGGCTATGGCACGATGGTCGCCTTCCTGCAGCTGTCGGGTAGAGTGCAGCGGCCAATAGCCGACTTGAGCCGGGAGATTCCGGTCCTGGTGCGCAGCCTGACCTCTGCCGAGCGTCTTATGGAACTGCTCTCTTTGCCCGTCGAAAGCCGTGACCCGCAACCGCTGCTCAAGGGCCAGATCGGTGTGCGGCTTCGCAATGTGTCGTTTCGGTACGATAGCGCGGAGGGTGGTGATGCGGTCCAGTCTTCGCGTCTTGTGTTCGACGGATTCTCCTTCGATTTCAAGCCGGGCCAGTCGGTGGCCATCCTAGGAGAGACGGGTGTGGGCAAGACGACTTTGGTCAGAATGCTGCTGGCACTGGTGCAGCCGGATGTGGGTGCTACCGAAATCTATTCGGATGACGGTGAGGTGCAGCCGTTGTCGGCTTTCCACCGTCGGTACTTCTCGTATGTTCCGCAGGGCAATACGCTCTTGAGCGGCACGATACGGTCCAATCTGCAGCTGGGTTGTCCGACGGCTACAGATGTCGAAATGGAGGAGGCGCTTCGCCAGGCGGCTGCCGACTTTGTGTTCGGTCTGCCTATGGGACTCGATACGCCGTGCGGCGAACGGGGCGGAGGCGTTTCTGAAGGCCAGGCCCAACGCATAGCCATCGCACGTGCGCTGCTGCACAGAGCTCCTGTACTTCTGCTCGACGAGGCCACTTCTGCTCTCGATGCCGACACCGAACAGAAAGTGCTGGACCGGCTGCTGGACGCAAACCGCAAACGTCTGGTTATACTGGTGACGCACCGCAGCCAGGCAGCCGACAGATGCGACCGGGTGTTGCAGTTGGCGTAAAACAATATCAGATGTTTCCAGCAAAAGCCAACATAAGATGTTCCCAGTAAAAAACAACATAAGATGTCCGTGGAATAAAACAAGTCTCTAGCAAAAACAATATAAGGCGTCTCCAACGGAGACACCTTATATATGGAGCCATCTGTGCTTCACAGCGGATAATGACCAGCGTGTTTTTCTAATGGGTTAAGAGATTAACGTTTTTGCGTCTGTCATTTTTGTAAGTAAATCTTTACTCTTCTTTTTACTTGCTACGGCAAAGGTAGAGATAATTTTCGAACGGCGCAAGTATTTGTGCAAAAAAATGTGCAAAACGATGCAATATATCTGAAAAAAGAACAAATAACATGTTTAACAGCATAAGAAAATGAGTCGAAACAAGAAAAACAAGCCCCTCTTGGAGGGAATAGAGATCACGGCCTACGCAGCCGAAGGCAAGTCGTTGGCCCGTGTCAATGACAAAGTCGTCTTCGTACCCTATGCCGCAGTGGGTGATGTGGCGGACATTCAGATCCAGCGGTCCCGCAGTTCTTATGCTGAGGGCAAGATTACCCGGTTGATCAAGCCGTCGCCTGTGCGCGTGACTCCCGTGTGCGAACATTTCGGAGTCTGCGGAGGCTGCAAGTGGCAACATGTGCCGTACGAGGAGCAGATTAAATTCAAACAGCAACAGGTCGTCGATGCCTTGACCCGCATCGGCAAGGTGCCGTTGCCGGAGTGCTCGCCCATAGCGGGTTCGGCTGAGATATGGCACTACCGGAACAAACTCGAGTTTACGTTCTCCAACAAGCGTTGGCTGACGACGGAGGAGGTCGCTGCCGGAGTGAAGTACGATGATATGAATGCCCTGGGCTTCCACATCCCCAATTGTTTTGACAAGGTGCTCGACATCCGCAAGTGCTGGCTGCAGGACGATATTTCCAACGAAATACGCCTCAACATCAGACAGTTTGCAGTCGATAACGGTCTGACGTTTTTTGACCTTCGCAATCAGACGGGTTTGCTTCGCAATATGGTTGTCCGAACCGCCTCTACCGGTCAGTTGATGCTCATCGTCATTTTTGGCGAAGACGATAAGGCGGGTATCGCCCAGGTTCTGAACCATTTGAAAACGGACTTCCCGCAGTTGACCTCACTGATGTATGTGGTCAACACCAAGTGCAATGACGCCTGGAGCGACCTGCCTGTGTCTTGCTGGTATGGTCAGGACCATATCTATGAGGAGATGGAAGGTCTGCGGTTCAAGATCGGGCCGAAGTCTTTCTATCAGACAAACAGCCGGCAGGCATATATATTATATAAGTTCGCGCGCGCGTTTGCTGGACTTGCCCCTACGGGCGGAGAACCTTCAGCCGACGATGCTGCCGCATCCGGAGATTCTGCGACAAGTGACCTTTCGGCGCAAGGGTCAAGCAGCGAAGCTCTTCCTTTGGTCTATGACCTCTACACAGGTACGGGCACTATCGCCAACTTTGTGAGCCGCCGTGCCCGCAAGGTGATAGGCATCGAGTATGTGCCTGAAGCTATAGAGGATGCCAAGGTCAACTCGGCCATCAACGGCATCGAAAATACGCAGTTCTATGCGGGCGACATGAAGGATATTCTGACCACCGACTTTATCGAGGAACACGGTCGCCCTGATGTCATCATCACCGATCCGCCGCGTGCCGGTATGCACGAGGACGTGGTCAACGCCATCCTCTTTGCCGAGCCGAAAGTTATCGTCTATGTGTCGTGCAATCCGGCTACCCAGGCCCGCGACCTGCAGATGCTCGACGAGAAGTATCGCGTGACAAACATCCAACCTGTCGATATGTTCCCGCACACGCAGCATGTCGAGAACATAGTCCGTCTCGAGAGAAAATAAAAAAGAAGTTGCCGCAAACGGTCTTGTGCTGTCTGCGGCAACTCTTGTAATCGGGTCAACCCTTGTTTGGGGTAACCCTTGCAATCGGGTCAACACTGCCCTCGTCCTATCTCTCGGCCAGTCTGCGCCTGATGGCTTGAATGGCAAAGCCGAAAGGTGTGGCCAGACATTCTTCCGGACAGATGCTGCGGAGGGCTATACAGCGTTTTACCAGTTCGGTGTTGTGCTCCAGCCGCGCCCTCCAGTCGTCGGTGGCCAACCGTGGTTTGTACTGCCGTCCTCCGGGAATGTGCCCGTCCAGTATGACTTGCAGCAGGTAGTCTCCGTGTCGGGCGTCCTTCTTCGTCAGATCGGACAATCCGGCATAGCTGTTGGCGGTGAGGCCCAGATGTGTGACGGCTATGTAGCCCAACGCGCGGTATAGGCGGAAGAGCCCGAGTTGCTTCAGTTGGCGGATAAAGGCCACCTCCTTGATGCCTAAAGGTGTGCGCTCGTGGTGCAAGGCCAGCATCCACTCAACGACCTGACGCAGGGTTATGCGCTCCATGAGCAGGTGATGCTGTAGGTGTGCCGTCAGGTAGACCAATCGGAACAAGGGCGGGAAGACGGCAATGTCGTGGCCGTCGACGGTCTCGTGACAGACTGTGTCGGGTGCAGTTTCTTCGGCTTCCATCAGTAGAAACCTTTTCTCTGTTCGCCGTGAATAGAAATGCAGGCAATGGAAATGCAATTCCCAGTTCAGCCCATTGCACTTCAGCGCCGTATGCTTGAGGTCGCGGACGGGGTCAATCTCCGCGCCTTCGTCCTGGAAGAGCTTCAGACACTTAGGTTGGTGGTCCAGTGGAACAAATAGGTCGACATCTCCGACGGTCCGGTGCTTCGGATTGGGGTATAGAGAGCCGAGTACGATGCCTTTCATCACGATGGGATAGGGATTGCCCGGTCCGAGTTTTTCCAGGATGGGGTAAAGGCCGGCTCTGTACGACAGGTTGTCTCTCTCCATAGACACGATGTCGGCAGTCCATCGCATCATGACCTCCGCATCGGGCCGCTGGTCCTGGCTGATGGTAGAGACGGCATCGTAGAGAAGACCATTTACCTCCATCTTTTCGGCCAGACTGATGAGCTCGAGCCACTGCAGGCGGTCGGGGTGACCCAAGTGGGGCAACTCGTCCGTTTCGGTCGTATCGCTGCGGCGGTTGAGCACGTGCGCCAGTAGGTCCAGGAGTATGCTTTGCGTGTTTGTTATCATTGCCTATAATGCTTTTGACAAAACAAAATGTGATGTTTGGACCGAATAGAGTAAAAACCTTGTCTGAACAAAACTAAGCTTTACCGGTACAAACTCGTAACTTTGTCGGTACAAAAATACACTTTTCTTTCCAATCAAACGTCGCTTTTGGACATAAATCGACAGATTTTGCAATTTTTAGGACGTAAAAGTTGCATTTCACATAAAACCTCCTTATTTTTGTGCCATCAACCCAAATACAGGCCTTGACCCGACAGAACGGGCGAATGGCCGCCGAACAGTGCTATGAATGCCACAATAGAAGATTTCCTGCAATACCTACGGGTGGAGAAGAACTACTCAGGGCAGACTGTCGAAACCTATCGTAAGGCTTTGTCCGAATACGAAGACTATGTGACAGCCACTCAGGGGACGTTTGACCCATTGGCACCAAGTCTTGACTTGGCGAGGGGCTGGATGGTCGATATGGGCAAACGGCGCCTGGCAGCGGCCACTGTCAAAAAGAACATCTGCGCACTGCGGAGTCTCTGCAAGTACCTCCGCCGCAAGGGCAAACTGACCAGCAATCCCTTGGCCTTGTTGCCTACCCCCAAGGTGACCAAACCCTTGCCCACTTGGGTGCGTGAGGACCAGATGGACAGTTTGATAGACGACACCCCGTTTGAACCGGGTTTCATCGGCATGCGTGACCATTTGCTCATCGATATGCTCTACAGTACCGGCATGAGACGCGGCGAAGCGGCCGGACTGTGCTGCAAGGATGTCGATATGGACAACTGCACTATCCGCGTCGTCGGCAAGGGCAACAAGGAACGGCTTATCCCGTTCGGCCCGGAACTGGCTGACTTGCTGCGCCAATATATGCAGGTCAAGGACGAGACGTTGGGTCGACCAACCGAGCGGCTGCTCACCGACAGGGAGGGCCGGCCGATTACGCCCAATACAGTGACGGCTCTGGCCCACAAGTACCTCGAGCGTGTGCCCGACCTGAGCCGCAGGGGCGCCCATGTGTTCCGTCATTCGTTTGCTACCAACATGCTGTCTGAGGGCGCTGACCTGATGGCCGTCAAAGAGTTGCTCGGCCATGCCTCGCTCGACTCGACAGAAGTCTATACACACATCACACCGCAGGAATTGCTCCAAAACTACCGTAAGGCACATCCCCGGGGTAAGGAGTAATCATTATACACATTATTCATTTAAAAACATACGACTATGGAAATCACAATTCAGTCAGTCAATTTCGAGACTTCAGTTTCCTTGAACGCGTACATCAACAAGAAACTCGAAAAGTTGGGCCGTTTTGCCGAAATACGTTCTGCCGAAGTTCAACTTAAACTAAACAATACGACCGACAAGGCCAACAAGGAAATCGGAATCAAAATCTTCGTCGGTGACCAGAATTTCTTCGCCAGCAAGACAGCCGAAGCCTACGAAGATGCCGTCTCACAAGCATGCGAAGCGCTCGAACGCCAAATCAAAAAGGGAAAGGAGAAAAACAAAGGTTGAGACCCCATTCTGGCTTTGAACGATAAGATTTCGCGCAAATAAGTGCTAAAAATCGACGTTTCCCAGTCAAAAAGGAGTTAAAATCGGGCTTTTTGACGAGAAAACAAAAAAAAGTTGCGGAAATCCTTTTTGGTTTCAAAAAAATAACATACCTTTGCACCCGCAAAATGTTACGACGGTCATACGAAGACATTCTGCGGGTGCATCGATGATGCAAGCAGGCAACTGCCCATTCAACATAGCGATGCGGGTATAGCTCAATTGGTAGAGTGTCAGCCCTCCAAGCTGAATGTTGCGAGTTCGAGTCTCGTTGCCCGCTCAACAGAAATGTTGCCGCTTTAGCTCAGTGGTAGAGCGCATCCTTGGTAAGGATGAGGTCTCGAGTTCAACTCTCGAAAGCGGCTCGAAAAGTCAGACCAAAGGCGAATAGCCTCTGGTTTTTCTCAAACTGGTAAACTTAATACTTTACATTTTTAATATTAAAAATTCAACACTATGGCAAAAGAACAATTTGACCGTTCGAAACCACACGTTAACATTGGTACCATCGGTCACGTCGATCACGGTAAAACTACCTTGACGGCTGCTATTTCAAAGGTTCTTCACGACAAGGGCTTCGGCAAGAGCGAAGTTAAGTCTTTCGACCAGATTGACAATGCCCCTGAAGAGAAGGAGCGTGGTATTACTATCAATACTGCCCATATCGAATACGAGACTGCTAATCGTCACTATGCCCACGTTGACTGCCCTGGCCACGCCGACTATGTAAAGAACATGGTTACTGGTGCCGCTCAGATGGATGGTGCTATCATCGTTGTTGCTGCTACTGACGGTCCTATGCCTCAGACTCGTGAGCACATCCTGCTCGCCCGTCAGGTGAACGTTCCTCGTCTGGTTGTATTCATCAACAAGTGCGACCAGGTTGACGATCCTGAAATGCTCGACCTCGTTGAGATGGAAATGCGCGACCTCCTCGCTCAGTATGAGTTCGAAGAGGATACTCCTTTCATCCGCGGTTCTGCCCTCGGCGCCCTCAATGGCGTACCTGAGTGGACTGAGAAGGTTATGGAGCTCATGGATGCAGTTGATACTTGGATTCAGCTTCCTCCACGTGACATCGACAAGCCGTTCTTGATGCCTATTGAGGATATCTTCTCAATCACCGGTCGTGGTACTGTTGCTACTGGCCGTATCGAGACTGGTGTCGTTAACTTGAACGATCAGGTACAGCTCCTTGGTCTTGGTGCTGACAAGCTCACCGTCGTTACCGGCGTTGAGATGTTCCGCAAGCTCCTCGACCGTGGTGAGGCTGGTGACAACGTAGGTCTTCTCCTCCGTGGTATCGACAAGAACGAGGTTAAGCGTGGTATGGTACTTTGCAAGCCCAACAGCGTAACTCCTCACGATCACTTCAAGGCTCAGATTTATGTGCTGAAGAAGGAAGAGGGTGGCCGTCACACTCCATTCCACAACAACTATCGTCCTCAGTTCTACCTCCGTACAATGGATGTAACTGGCGAGATTAAGTTGCCAGAGGGAGTTGAGATGGTAATGCCTGGTGATCACGTAACTATCGACGTTACTTTGATTACTCCAGTTGCAATGTCTGTAGGTCTCCGTTTCGCTATCCGTGAGGGCGGCCGCACCGTTGGTTCTGGTCAGGTAACTGAAATCTTCGACTAATCATCGGATTAAAATAAACGAGACAGATTGAAACCGCAGGCGTAGGTCTGTCTCCTTCTACGGGTGTAGCTCAGTCGGTAGAGCACTGGTCTCCAAAACCAGGTGTCGAGAGTTCGAACCTTTCCACCCGTGCCAATAAAAATACAGACAATGAAAAGATTGTTTACATACATCAAAGAGTCTTATTCTGAATTGGTGAATAAGGTTTCTTGGCCAACCCGCGCAGAGGTGACGAGCAGTTCGGTGGTCGTCTTGTCTGCTTCGGTTGTAATCGCTATCGTGATTCTGCTCATGGATATGCTGTTCGGCCAGTTGCTTATGCCTGTCATCTACGGAACTTTCTAAAATTCTCGATTCATGGCAGAGTACAAGTGGTATTGTCTTCGTGCTATTAGCGGCAAGGAACTTAAGGTTAAGGAACTCCTCGATGCAGAAATCGAAAAAGGAGACCTTGGGAAGTACGTTCAACAGGTTGTCGTACCGACCGAAAAGGTGATTGCCCAACGCGGTGAGAAGAAGATTGTCAAAGAGAAGGTGCTGTTTTCGAGCTATGTGTTCGTGCAGTGCCTTGTTGTGTCGCAGAAGCAGAAAGTCGGCGACAAGACAATCACCACCAACAAGATAGCCGGCGAAGCACAGCTTCAACTTACCAATACGACCAATGTCGTAGGTTTCTTGTGCGGACGCAACTCCAAGATGCCTGAGTCTCTGCCTGATGAGCAGATTGCCGCAATGCTTGGCAATGTCGACGAGAAGGCAGAACAGGAAGCCCAGACTGAAATCAGTTTCATGGTCGGCGAAACGGTCAAGGTAAACGACGGACCGTTCAAGGACTTTGACGGTATTGTTGAGGAAATCAATTCTGAAAAGAAGAAACTTAAGGTTATGGTCAAGATTTTCGGCCGCAAGACCCCTCTTGAACTTAACTATGATCAAGTGACAAAAGAAGCTTAGCCCAGAAGGGAGTTTGTACTGGTAACGTTGCGTATCTGAGACGCGCGGGCTGCAAGGCCTTGTTACAACGTTGGAGAAGCAATCCCGTTTGACTGGACTGACAAATATTAACCGCTGAAGTGGCGCGAGTCGAAGGTGGAGAACCAGCGATGGTCCGAATCCGTTAGACATTTGTAACGCATTCAGCATAATAAAATCTAAAATGGCAAAAGAAATTGCTGGACAGATTAAGCTGCAGATTAAAGGTGGTGCAGCAAATCCGGCTCCTCCAGTAGGTCCTGCTCTTGGTTCCAAGGGTATCAATATCATGGCCTTCTGCAAGGAGTTCAATGCACGTACTCAGGACAAGGCCGGTAAGGTGCTTCCTGTAGTCATCACTTACTATGCCGATAAGTCGTATGACTTTGTCATCAAGACTCCTCCGGCAGCTGTACAGTTGCTCGAAGCTGCTAAGATTAAGTCTGGATCCGGCGAGCCTAACCGCAAGAAGGTAGGTGAGGTAACTTGGGATCAGATCAAGGCTATTGCCGAGGACAAGATGCCCGACCTCAACTGCTTCACTTTGGGTTCTGCTATGTCTCTCATAGCCGGTACTGCCCGTAGCATGGGTATTTCAGTAACGGGCGAGAAGCCTGAACTTTAACCTAAAACTTCAAATTAACAATGGCAAAACTTACTAAGAATCAGAAGGCCGCCGCTGCTAAGATTGAAGCAGGTAAGGCTTATACTCTCGCCGAGGCAGCAGCTCTCGTCAAAGAGGTTACTTTCACAAAGTTCGATGCATCTGTCGATATCGATATTCGTCTCGGTGTAGACCCACGTAAGGCCAACCAGATGGTACGTGGCACTGTATCTCTCCCTAACGGAACAGGCAAGACCGTACGCGTGCTCGCCATCTGCCAGGGCGCTGATGCCGATGCTGCTCTTGCTGCCGGTGCAGACTATGCTGGTCTCGACGAGTATATTGAGAAAATCAAGGGCGGATGGACTGATGTTGACGTCATCATCACCCAGCCTGCTTTCATGGGCAAGCTCGGTCCTTTGGGCCGTGTGCTCGGTCCTCGTGGCCTTATGCCTAACCCCAAGTCCGGTACTGTTACTATGGACGTAGCCAAGGCTGTCAAGGAAGTTAAGCAGGGTAAGATTGATTTCAAGGTCGACAAGGGCGGTATTGTTCATACCTCAATCGGCAAGGTTTCGTTCTCGGCTGAAGCTATCAACCAGAATGCAAAGGAGTTCGTGCAGACCATCATCAAGCTGAAGCCGGCTACTGCCAAGGGTACTTATCTCAAGAGCATTTCTATCTCTAGCACGATGAGCCCGGGCATCAAGGTCGATACCAAGTCTATCGAAGCATAAAACCTAGTCAATTATGAAGAAAGAAGATAAAGTCCTTAATATAGAGAAACTGGAGGGTCTCCTCGGAGAATATACTCATTTCTATGTTACAGACATCACAGGCTTGAATGCCGAAGTCACAAGCTCGCTTCGTCGGAAGTGTGCCAACAAGGATGTCAAGTTGGTTATGATCAAGAACAAGCTTTTCCGGAAGGCTCTGGAAAACAAGGGCATTGACCATACTCAAATCGACGAGGCCTTCAAGGGCACAAGCGCCATCATGTTCTGCAACACCGGTAATGTTCCGGCCAAGTTGATCAAGGAAGTAAATGGCCCTAAGGACGAGATCGTCAAACTGAAGGCTGCTTACGTAGAAGAATGCTTCTATGGTGCAGATTGTCTCGACGCCCTCGTAGCTGTCAAGAGCAAGAACGAACTCATCGCAGATATCGTTGCTCTCTTGCAGTCTCCGGCCAAGAACGTCATTTCTGCTTTGCAGAGTGGTGGCAATACCATCCATGGTGTGCTTAAGACCCTGGGTGAGCGTCCTGAATAAGAGACGCAAACGTCCTGCATAAGATTCGCTTCTTGCGAACTGTCTAAGACGGTATAGTGTCAGCAACGTGAATTTATGTGGACATAAGAACAAAAAAATAATAATACAAAAACAAAAAAATAATTAAAAAATTACTATTATGGCAGATTTGAAAGTTCTCGCAGAAGAGTTGGTAAACCTTACTGTTAAGGAAGTTAATGAACTCGCAAACATCCTGAAGGATGAGTACGGCATTGAGCCTGCAGCTGCAGCTGTTGCTGTTGCCGCTCCTGCTGCAGCCGGTGCTGCTGCAGCCGCTGAGGAGAAGACAAACTTCGACGTTGTCCTCACTGACGCTGGCGCTGCTAAGCTGGGTGTAGTTAAGGCTGTTAAGGAGGCTTGCGGTCTTGGCTTGAAGGAAGCTAAGGATCTCGTTGATGCTGCTCCTAGCACCATCAAGGAGGGTCTTCCAAAGGCAGAGGCTGAGGCTCTCAAGAAGACTCTTGAGGAGGCCGGCGCTAAGGTTGAGCTGAAGTAAATCTACCGGTTTAGTCCGGTTATAAAGTTTAGGTCCCCATTCTTAGTGGGGAACTAAACTTTTTTAATCTATCTGCAGGTGAGGTTCCTTCATGCGTAGTCGGCATTTCGTCTGTAGATTTTACGGGAAAGGGCACATTTTACATGTCCTTTTTCGTCGTGTCTGGAGGTTTGATATTTTTGAAAAATGTTTCAAAATATGCAACCTTTAAATTACAAAAATAACGGAAAAATATAAATGACTAAAACCGTTTCTGGAACTATGAAGCCGAGAGTTAACTTCGCTTCGATAAAGAGTCCGTTGCAGTATCCTGACTTCCTGGACATCCAGTTGAAGTCTTTCCACGACTTCCTGCAACTAGACACTCCTCCGGAGGAGCGTAAAAAGGAAGGTCTCTATAGAGTATTTGCCGAGAACTTCCCCATTGCCGATACCCGAAACAATTATGTTCTCGAGTTCCTTGATTATTATGTAGATCCTCCACGCTATTCTATCGAAGAGTGCCTGCTCCGTGGTCTCACTTACAATGTGCCGCTCAAGGCCAAGTTGAAACTTTATTGTACGGACCCGGACCACGAAGATTTCCACACCAAGGTGACCGACGTCTATCTTGGCCAGATTCCTTATATGACTCCGCAGGGAACTTTCGTGATCAATGGAGCAGAGCGCGTTGTCGTTTCTCAGTTGCACCGTTCGCCGGGCGTGTTCTTCGGACAGAGCCTGCACTCTAACGGCACGAAACTGTATTCGGCCCGTATCATCCCGTTCAAGGGTAGCTGGATTGAGTTTGCCACTGACATCAACAATGTCATGTATGCATACATCGACCGCAAAAAGAAACTCCCTGTCACAACGTTGCTTCGTGCTATCGGGTTCGAGAGTGACAAGGATATCCTTGAGATATTCAAGCTCGCAGAGACGGTTGAGGTCAAACCAGATACCATCGCCAACTACAAAGGCCGTAAGTTGGCTGCGCGTGTGCTGAAGTCCTGGACAGAGGATTTCGTTGACGAGGATACAGGCGAAGTTGTAACCATCGAGCGTAACCAGATTTTGGTTGACCGCGAGACGGAGTTGAATGACGACAACATCGAGGCTATCCTTAATTCCGGAACGGAGACAATCCTTCTCCAGCGTGAGGATGCTATGCTCGACGATTACGCCATCATCTACAACACGCTCCAGAAAGACCCAAGCAATTCCGAGAAGGAGGCTGTTGTCTATCTGTACCGCCAGTTGCGCAACGCAGAGCCGGCCGACGATGCTTCGGCACGTGACGTGGTTCAGAACCTTTTCTTCTCAGAGAAGCGTTATGACCTCGGCGAGGTAGGCCGTTACCGCATCAACAAGAAATTTAACCTGAACACCAACCCGGATACCCGCGTTCTCACCAAGGAGGATATCATCGAGATTATCCGGTACTTGATTCAGTTAATCAACAACCACGAGGATGTGGACGATATTGACCACTTGTCGAACCGTCGTGTCCGCACCGTGGGTGAGCAGCTTTACAACCAGTTCGCTATCGGTTTGGCCCGTATGAGCCGTACCATCCGCGAGCGTATGAACGTCCGCGACAACGAGGACTTCAGCCCTGTTGACCTGATTAACGCCAAGACTATCTCGAGCGTTATCAACTCGTACTTCGGAACGAACGCCTTGAGTCAGTTTATGGATCAGACCAACCCGCTTGCCGAGATTACGCACAAGCGCCGTATGTCAGCCCTCGGACCTGGCGGTCTGTCACGTGAGCGTGCAGGCTTTGAGGTCCGCGACGTTCACTATACTCACTATGGCCGTTTGTGCCCGATTGAGTCGCCTGAAGGTCCTAACATCGGCTTGATTTCGTCGATGTGTGTCTTTGCAAAGGTCAATGACCTCGGCTTTATCGAGACACCTTATCGTGTCGTAAACAAAGGCCGTGTAGACCTCTCTGATGCCGGTGTGCGCTGGATGAGTGCAGAGGAGGAGGAAGGCAAGCTGATTGCTCAGAGTACCTCTCCGATGGACGACGATGGCAACTTCACGGAGAAGAACGTCATCGTGCGTGAAGGCGCCGACTTCCCGGTTGTTTCACCTCAGGATGTCAATTTGATTGACGTTGCTCCTAACCAGATTGCCTCTATCGCAGCCGCTTTGATTCCATTCCTTGAGAACGATGATGCACACCGTGCCCTCATGGGATCGAACATGATGCGCCAGGCAGTTCCGTTGATGACGTGCGAGGCTCCAATCGTCGGTACGGGCATTGAGGCCCAGTTGGTACGTGACAGCCGCACGCAGATTATCGCCGAGGCTGACGGTGTCGTCGAATTTGTAGACGCCACAACGATTCGCGTTCGCTATGACCGTACGGAGGAAGAAGAGTTCTGCGCCTTCGAGGATAGCGTCAAGGAGTACAAACTGCCGAAATGGCGTAAGACCAACCAGTCGACGACCTATGACCTGCAGCCTGCCTGCAAGAAGGGTCAGAAGATTCATAAGGGCGACATCCTGACCAAGGGTTACTCGACCGATCAGGGCGAGTTGGCTATCGGCAAGAATCTGAAAGTGGCTTACATGCCTTGGAAGGGTTACAACTACGAGGATGCCATCGTGCTCAGCGAACGTATGGTGCGCGAGGATGTCCTTACCTCTGTTCATGTCGACGAATATACGCTTGAGGTTCGTGAGACCAAACGCGGTATGGAGGAACTTACAGCCGACATCCCGAATGTCAGCGAAGATGCAACCAAGGATCTGGACAGCCGTGGTATCGTGCGTGTCGGCGCTCTGATTGAACCGGGCGACATCATGATTGGTAAGATTACGCCTAAGGGCGAGTCTGACCCGACTCCTGAAGAGAAGTTGCTTCGCGCCATCTTCGGCGACAAGGCCGGTGATGTAAAGGACGCTTCGCTCAAGGCCAATCCGTCACTTCATGGTGTGGTTATTGACACAGCTCTCTATAGCCGTTCTGTCAAGGACCGTGCTGCACGTCGTGCCGAACGGGCTCAGATGCCAATCCTGGAGCAGGACTATCAAGACCGTCAGGATGCACTCCTCGACAAGTTGGTCGAGAAACTTCTTATCCTTACCAAGGACAAGACTTCGGCAGGTGTCAAGGACTTTATGGACATTGAGGTCATTGCCAAGGGTCAGACGTTCACAAGTGCCGTTCTCAAGACCATAGACTACCGTTCTATCATGGTCAGCAAGTGGACTTTCGACGAGCATACCAACAGTCTGATTAAGGCCACCATCATGAACTATTTGCATCTCTCCAAGGAGATTGCAGCCGAGTTGAGCCGCAAGAAGTTCGATCTCTCTATCGGTGACGACCTTCCGACCGGTATCATCAAGCTTGCCAAGGTATATATTGCCAAGAAGCGTAAGATTGGTGTCGGTGATAAGATGGCCGGTCGTCACGGTAACAAGGGTATTGTCTCTAAGGTCGTACGTGACGAGGATATGCCGTTCACCGCTGACGGACGTCCGGTTGATCTCGTTCTGAACCCGCTGGGCGTGCCTTCGCGTATGAACCTCGGACAGATTTACGAGGCTGTGCTCGGTTGGGCCGGTCGCGAGTTGGGCGAGAAGTTCTCTACCCCGATTTTCGATGGTGCTACGCTTGATGACCTCAACGAATGGACTGACAAGGCCGGTCTGCCGCGCTATGGCAAGACACAGTTGTACGACGGCGGTACAGGTGAACCGTTTGACCAGATGGCCACTGTAGGTGTAACTTACATGCTGAAACTCGGCCACATGGTTGAAGACAAGATGCATGCCCGTTCTATTGGCCCATACTCTCTCATCACGCAGCAGCCTCTGGGTGGTAAGGCTCAGTTCGGTGGCCAGCGATTCGGAGAGATGGAAGTTTGGGCCCTTGAGGCCTTTGGTGCAGCTCATGTCCTCCAGGAGATTCTGACTGTCAAGTCGGATGACGTGGTAGGTAGAGCCAAGACCTATGAGGCTATTGTCAAGGGTGACAACATGCCGACTCCGGGTCTCCCAGAATCGTTGAACGTGCTCCTGCACGAGCTTCGCGGTCTGGGTCTCAGTATCAAGTTTGAATAAGTTAATGGTTAAAACAACTCTTAACTTTTGACCGTTAACTTTAAATTTCGAAAAGACTATGGCTTTTAGAAAAGACAATAACAATAAGAAGACCGGCTTTACCAAGATCACTATCGGTCTGGCTTCTCCTGAAGAAATCAAGGAAAATTCTCATGGAGAGGTATTGAAGCCTGAGACCATAAACTACCGCACCTACAAACCGGAGCGCGACGGACTCTTCTGCGAGAGGATTTTCGGTCCTGTCAAGGATTACGAGTGCCATTGTGGTAAGTACAAGCGCATCCGCTATAAGGGAATCGTCTGCGACCGTTGCGGTGTCGAGGTAACGGAGAAGAAAGTGCGTCGTGAACGTTGCGGACATATCGAGCTCGTCGTTCCTGTAGCCCATATCTGGTATTTCCGTTCGTTGCCGAACAAAATCGGCTATCTGTTGGGCATGCCCACCAAGAAGCTCGATTCTGTCATCTACTATGAGCGCTATGTAGTTCTCAAGCCAGGCTGCCTGGAGAAACTGGAGGACGTGCATAAGCTCGATACACTTTCCGAGGACGAGTACCTGGACTATTTGGACAAGATTCCGGAGAAGTACCGCAATCTTCCTGACGATGACCCCAACAAGTTCGTCGCCAAGATGGGTGCCGAGGCCATCCTGCAGCTCTTGCAGGAGGTGGATTTGGACTCACTCGCTTTCGAACTGCGTGCCCGTGCCAATGAGGAGGGTAGCGTACAGCGTAAGACTGAGGCTCTGAAGAGACTCCAGGTCGTCGAGGCTTTCCGTTCTTCCAAGGACCGCAACAAGCCGGAATGGATGATTATCAAAATCCTTCCTGTCATCCCGCCAGAGATTCGTCCTTTGGTTCCGTTGGATGGTGGCCGCTTTGCAACCAGCGATGTCAACGACCTTTATCGCCGTGTGATTATCCGCAACAACCGCTTGAAGCGTCTTATGGAAATCAAGGCTCCTGAGGTCATTCTCCGCAACGAGAAGCGAATGCTGCAGGAGGCCGTCGACAGTCTCTTTGACAACTCGCGCAAGTCGAGCGCCGTCAAGAGTGAAGCCAACCGTCCGCTTAAGTCCCTCAGCGATTCGCTGAAGGGCAAGCAGGGCCGCTTCCGTCAGAACCTGCTCGGTAAGCGTGTCGACTATTCTGCACGTTCCGTCATCATCGTCGGTCCTGAGTTGAAGATGAACGAGTGCGGTCTGCCTAAGTTGATGGCAGCCGAACTGTACAAGCCGTTTATCATCCGCAAGCTCATCGAGCGCGGCATCGTCAAGACGGTCAAGTCGGCCAAGAAGATTGTCGACAAGCGCGAACCAGTGGTTTATGACATCCTTGAAAATGTCATGAAGGGACATCCTGTGCTCTTGAACCGTGCTCCAACACTGCACCGTCTGGGTATCCAGGCTTTCCAGCCCCGTATGATAGAGGGCAAGGCCATTCAGTTGCACCCGTTGGCATGTACGGCCTTCAACGCCGACTTCGACGGTGACCAGATGGCCGTGCACCTTCCTTTGGGCAATGCAGCCATACTCGAGGCTCAGATTTTGATGCTCGGTTCGCACAATATCCTGAATCCTGCCAACGGAGCTCCTATCACTGTGCCTTCGCAGGATATGGTATTGGGTCTGTACTACATCACCAAGCTTCGTGACCATGACAAGGGCGAGGGCTTGACCTTCTACGGTCCAGAAGAGGCCATGATTGCCTACAACGAGGGCAAGTGCTCTATGCAGGCCAAGATTAAGTGTATTGTCGAGGACGTTGATTCGGACAACAACCGCCGTCCTATCAAGCACATGGTCGACACCTCAGTAGGCCGTTTGATTTTCAACGAAAAGGTTCCGGCCAAGGTCGGCTATGTCAATACGGTCATCACGAAGAAGTCTCTGCGTGAGGTCATCACCGACGTTATCAAGTACTGCGGTATTCCGCGTACGGCCGACTTCCTTGACGATGTGAAGAACCTCGGTTATTACGAGTCCTTCCGCGCCGGTCTTTCCTTCAACTTGGGCGATGTGCTTGTTCCTGCCGAAAAGCCTGCCATCATCAAGAAGGGTGAGGACGAAGTTGAAGCCATTATGGATGACTACAACAACGGTTGGATTACCGACAAGGAGCGTTACAACAAGGTCGTCGATGTTTGGTCTTCTGTCAACAACGAACTGACATCAGTTTTGATGAAGCAGTTTAAGGAGGCTGAGCAGGGCTTCAATGCCATCTACATGATGATGGACTCTGGCGCCCGTGGTTCGAAGGACCAGATCGCACAGCTTTCCGGTATGCGTGGTTTGATGGCCAAGCCTCAGAAAGCCGGTGCCGAAGGTGCTCAGATTATTGAGAATCCTATCAAGGCCAACTTCAAGGAGGGTATGTCTGCGCTCGAGTACTTCATCTCTACGCACGGTGCCCGTAAGGGTCTTGCCGATACGGCCTTGAAGACAGCCGATGCCGGTTACCTTACCCGTCGTTTGGTCGATGTCGCTCACGACGTTATCATTCGCGAGGAAGACTGCGGCACTCTCCGTGGCCTGGTTTGTACCGAACTCAAGAACAATGACGAGGTTATTGCCACGCTCAAGGAACGTATCCTCGGACGTGTGTCTGTACACGACATCATCCACCCGATTACGGGCGAGTTGATTATCGCTGCCGGCGAGGAAATCACCGAGCGCATCGCAGACATCATCGAGGATTCTCCTATCGAGCAGGTCGAAATCCGTTCGGTGCTCACTTGCGAGTCAAAGCACGGCGTCTGCGCCAAGTGCTACGGCCGCAACCTCTCTACCAACCGTATCGTCCAAAAGGGCGAGGCCGTCGGTGTCATTGCCGCACAGTCTATCGGTGAGCCTGGTACACAGCTGACACTTCGTACCTTCCACGCCGGTGGTATTGCCTCCAACGCAGTGGCTGTATCTAACCTGAAGGCCGGTTACGACGGACACCTCATCATCGACGAGCTCCGTACGATTGACGCTCCTCAGGAGGATGGCACAATCGACAAGATTGTGGTAAGCCGTATGACGGAAATGCGTATCGAAGATCCGAACACCGGACTTACTTTGGCCACAGCCAACATCGGTTACGGTTCTAAGTTGTTCTTCGAAAGCGGTGTCGATGTCAAGAAGGGCGATATTATCGCCGAGTGGGACCCGTTCAATGCAGTCATTGTGGGTGAGCAAGGCGGTATGATTCAGTTCGAAAACGTCATCGAAGGCTCTACCTTCAAGATTGAGGCCGATGAGGCTACAGGTCTGGAGGACAAGATTGTCATCGAGTCGAAGGATAGGACACGTGCTCCAATGGTACATATCGTAAGCGAGGAAGGCGACGTACTCGGTACTTACACATTGCCTATCGGTGCGCACATCATGGTCAACGACCACGAGATGGTCAAGCCAGGTGTCATCATCGTTAAGATTAACCGTACCTCCAGCAAGGCCGGCGATATCACCGGTGGTCTGCCGCGTGTCACCGAGCTCTTCGAGGCCCGCAATCCATCCAACCCGGCTATTGTTACCGAGATTGACGGTGAAGTCTCCTTCAACCCACGTCCGAAGCGAGGCAACCGCGAGGTTATCATCACCGGCAAGTATGGCGACCAGAAGAAGTATCTCATCCCGTTGCACCGTCAGGTCCTCGTTCAGGAGCATGACTATGTCCGTGCCGGCAATCCTCTTAGTGATGGAGCCATCACGCCAAGCGATATCCTGAACATCCTTGGTCCTACTGCCGTGCAGGAGTACATCGTCAACCAGGTACAGGACGTCTATCGTCTGCAGGGTGTAAAGATCAACGACAAGCACTTCGAGGTTATCGTCCGTCAGATGATGCGCAAGGTCATTGTCAAGAATCCTGGCGACACCCGTTTCCTGGAGTCTCAGACCGTCGACAAGCTCGACTTCGCAGCCGAGAACGACCGCATCTGGGGTATGAAGTACATCATCAAGCCGGGCGACAGCACAGAGCTCAAGGCCGGTATGTTGGTTACTGCACGCCGTCTGCGTGACGAGAACTCTATGCTCAAGCGCAAGGACAAGAAGCCTGCCGATGCCCGTGACGCACAGCCTGCTACTTGCGAGCAGTTGCTCCAGGGTATTACGCGCGCCGCACTCGGTACGTCAAGCTTCATGTCAGCAGCTTCCTTCCAGGAGACTACACGAGTACTCAACGAGGCAGCCATACTTGGCAAGACCGACTATTTGGAGGGCATGAAGGAGAACGTCATCTGCGGTCACCTTATCCCTGCCGGTACAGGTCAGCGTTGCTTCGAGAACCTCTTGGTAGGCAGCCGCGACGAGTTCAACCGCGTCTTCACGGCTCCGCGCAAGTCTCTTGACTTCGATTGAGGTTTGCCACTTGACGCAAGTCTTTTGACTTCGGTCAAGTCCTGATTGTAATTAAGTCTTACGACTTTGATTATCATGATACTCAACAACCCCTAGTAAGGTTGCCCATCATAGCCAGTGGCCGGAAATGACTCCAGCCACTGGTTATTTTTTAATTTCTTTTTCATTCAATGTCAAACAACAGTAATGCCAAGTGGAAGCGCTTCAGTGGTGCTTCTTACGCTTGCTTCCAGAGCCTGCACCGTGAGGTGAGAATCGGCGTGCTCAGTGTGGCCATGTTGTCTTCGGTATGTCTGAAGGCCGGTGCCACGTGTGCGTCTGCTACTCCGGCAGTAGGGAATCCGTCCGTGGCCGATGCCGCAGATGGAGACAGTCTAGTAGTGGGCTTGGAGGATGTCGAAATCCTCGCTTCGCGCGTGCCGCTCACTCAGGTGCAGTCGCCGCGTTTGGTTACTGTATTGTCCGCTGTGGATATTGCCTCGGCGGCAGTACACAGTATTAACGATTTGCTGGAATATGCCGTCGGCATAGACGTGCGCCAACGCGGGGACATGGGTGTCCAGACCGACATCTCCGTTCGTGGCGGAACGTTTGACCAGATTACAATCTTACTTAACGGTATCAACATTTCATCGCCACACACCGGCCATCTCTCGGCCGATTTTCCGGTGACGGTGCAGGACATCGAGCGCATTGAGGTCATCGAAGGCCCCTCGGCGCGTGTGTTCGGTACAAGTGCTTTTACGGGCGTAGTGAACATTGTGACGCGACAGGACGATTCTTCTGCCCACGTGTACGGAGGTTCTTATGGTTATGCGGGTGCCGACCTGCGACTTGCCCATCAGTCAGGCAAGGTCACGAACAGTCTGAGCGGAGGCTACTCCCGTAGCGATGGCGCCACACCCAACAGTTATTTTCAGTCGACGAGAATCTTCGGCCAGGGAGAGTACCAAGGCGATAGCCTCAAGGTCGGGTGGCAGTTCGGCTACAGTTATAAACCCTATGGCGCCAATACCTTCTATGGCGCGTCCAGCACCGATCAGTGGGAGAGCAACGAACGCTATATGGGCGCCCTTACCGCAGAGGCTGTTGTGGGGCATGTGCATCTTGCGCCGGCCATCAGTTGGAACCGTTGGTTTGACCACTATCAGTGGCACAAAGACAATCCGGTGGGCGAGAACTACCATCAGGTAGACACTTGGTCAGCATCGCTCAACAGTTGGTTCTCGTCTGCGATAGGAAAGACCTCGTTCGGCTTTGAGATGCGCAACGAAGGCATCTACAGCACCAAGTTGGGCGAGATGATGGAATCAGACAAATGTTTTGGCGTTCGCGGTCATGACGGAAGGCGCAACGACTCGGTGCAGTACACCCGCCATGCAGGTCGCACCAACGTGTCGGCATTCCTTGAGCACGACTTTCTCCTGCCGCACTGGACTGTCTCTCTGGGGCTTTTGGCCAATCTCAACACGGGGCTTGACAGTAGGTGGCGCGTGTATCCGGGCCTTGACGCTTTGTGGCATCCGTCCGACTATTGGAAGATTTTCCTTTCCTGGAATATGGCTTTGCGCATGCCGACATTCACAGACCTCTATTACAGCGGCAAGAATATCGAAGGTACGAACTATTTGAAGCCCGAGAAGACTAACGACGTCTCTGTCGGAACACGTTTCCGTTATCCGGGTTGGAAGGTCGAGGCTTCGGCTTTCTATAGCCACAAGAGCGACATGATAGACTGGGTCGTGTATTCGGACGAATGGGCAGCCGAGCAAGAGATGGACCCGACGTTGCCGGGCACATTCCGTAGCGGCAACTTCACGCTTGACAATGTCGGTGCTGAGTTGAGTGCCGCGTTTTTGCCACGAGAGGTACGCCCTGGTTCATACTTGCAGAAAGTCAGTGTCCAGTATGCTTATATAGACGAAGACATTGCCTATAACCGACCGATAGCCAAGAGCAAATATGCCATGGAGTACCTGCGCCACAAGGTCGTTGTGCAGGCAGACTCGCGACTTTGGTCGCACCTTAATCTGTCGCTGAGTTGGCGGTGTCAAGACCGTGTGGGTGAGGGCAACGCTCCGTATGCTTTGCTCGACGGACGGATTTCGTGGGAGACCGGGCGGTGGGCCGTCTACGCTGACTGCTCCAATCTGCTGGGCAAGACCTACTATGACTATAGCTATATCCGTCAGCCCGGACGCTGGGGCAAGGTCGGACTGTCAATCCATTTTTGACGGCATAGTCATTTTTGGGAAAAACGACACGGGACGGATTGCATTATCCTGCAAACGGGCATGAAAACGAGCCTAAAACGGAAAAAAGCGACAGAAATTACACCCGTTACGGGCAAAAGAACTATCTTTGCCGATTGTGTGGACGTAGGCACGATGCCCAAGCCGGCAAAGTGGGCGCCGTAAGCACAATGCGATACTCGAAATAACAATATAACACATTATCAATAAAACACGTGAAAATGAAAAAGTTCAAAGCACTGGCCACGCGGCTGAGCCTTATGCTCATGCTGGCGTTGCTGACGGTGGGTTGTCAGAAGTATGACTATCGCACTGTCGATGGCGACCCCCTGAATGCCAAGCTCTACACCTTGCCCAATGGGCTGAAGGTCTACATGACGGTCAATAAGGAGCAACCCCGTATCCAAACCTATATTGCTGTCCGCACGGGCGGCAAGAACGACCCTGCCGAGACGACCGGTCTGGCTCACTATCTGGAGCATCTGATGTTTAAGGGCACCGACAAGTTCGGTACACAGAACTACGAGGCCGAGAAGCCTTTGCTCGATGAGATTACCAACCTCTACGAGGTGTACCGCACCAAGACAGACCCGGAGGAGCGCAAGGCCATCTATCACCAGATAGACAGCATCTCGGGCCTGGCTGCCAAGTATGCCATTCCCAACGAGTACGACAAGATGATGTCCCTAATCGGAGCAAAAGGTACGAATGCCTATACCTCGACAGATGTGACCTGCTACACCGAGGACATTCCGTCCAACCAAATTGAGAACTGGGCCAAGATACAGGCCGAGCGTTTCCGCAATCCCGTGTTCCGTCTCTTCCATACCGAGCTTGAGGCCGTCTATGAGGAAAAGAATATGGCGATGACCGTCGACATCCGCAAGGAACTTGAGGCCATCGACCAGGCTTTGTTCCCCAATCACCCTTACGGCAAACAGACCGTGATAGGTACACAGGAACATCTGAAGAACCCCTCGCTGGTTAATATCCGCAACTACTTCGACACCTGGTATGTGCCTGACAACATCGCCATCTGCCTTTCCGGAGATTTCGATCCCGACCAGATGATGGACATCCTTGTCAAGTACTTCGGCGATTGGAAAGCCTCCGGCAATGTGCCTCAGTACGAGTGGCCTGCCGAAGCTGAAATCACCGAGCCCATCAGCAAGGAAGTGCTCGGACAGCAGGCCGAGAATGTCATTTTGGCTTGGCGTGCCGATGCTGCCGGCACACATATGGGAGAAGAACAGTCCTTCCTCTGCGCATTGCTCTACAACGGCAGCGCCGGTCTGATAGACCTTGACCTCAACCAGGCACAGAAGGTGCAGGGCGCTGAGTGCGACTTCCTGGGCCGCGCCGAATCGAGCGAGATACTGCTGCTCGGTAGTCCGCTGCCGGGTCAGACGCTGGATCAGGTGAAAGACCTTCTCTTGGCCGAGGTCGCCAAGTTGCGTAACGGCGACTTCAGCGAAGAGTTGCTCAAGTCAGTTCTGATAGACATCAAACTTTCGGAGCAGAAGACCCTTGAGGAGAACTCCAACCGCGCTTCCCTCTTTGTCGATGCCTTCGTCAACGGTCAGGATTGGGCCGATGCCGTCGGTGCTACAGGCCGTTTGAGCAAACTCACCAAGGAGGATGTAGTCGCTTTGGCCAACAAGAACCTCAAGGACGACAACTTCGTCTGCGTCTACAAGCGTCAGGGCGAGGACCCCAACATCCAGCGCATCGAGAAGCCGGCTATCACTCCGATTGAGGCCAACCGCGATGCAGAGAGCGCCTTCCTCACCGAGATCAAGAACACCGAAGTTGCTCCTATTGAGCCTGTGTTTGTCGACTTTGACAAAGACCTGCAGAAGGTCACCCTCGCCGCCGGCCAGCAGATGCTCTACAAGAAGAACGAGACCAACCAGCTCTTCACCCTCGAGTACATCTTCGATATGGGTTCGTGGGCTGACCGCCTGCTGCCCGTCGCTTCGCAGTACATCGACTATGTCGGCACAAGCGACATGTCGGCCGATGTGGTTGCACAGTCGTTCTACAGCCTCGGCTGTTCGATGAATGTCTACTGCAGGCCCCGTCGTATGTATGTCTGCCTGTCGGGTCTTGACGAGAACCTCAAGCAGGCCGTCACCCTGCTCGACAAGATGCTTAATGACTGCCAGCCCTCTGATGACTCGTACCAGTCGTTTGTCGAGACGATCAAAAAGTCACGCGAGAACCGCAAGGCCAACCAGAGTTCCATTTACTCGGCCCTGCGCGTCTACGCAGAGTACGGTCCGGAGTATGTGCGTCAGACCGTCATCCCGACCGAAGAACTCAGCGCCCTCCAGGCTTCCGAGCTGACAGACCGCATCCATAACCTCAGCAACTTGAAGCACCGTGTCATCTACTTCGGTCCTACGGACGCTGACCAGGTGGCCGATATCGTCAATGGCGAACATCATGTTGCCGAGACACTGGCCGATGTGCCTGCCAACAAAGAATACCGTTATGCAGAGACTTTGGAAGACGTCGTCTACTATTCGCCCTACGTCGCCAACAACAGCATTATGGGCAAGGTCTGCAACGTCGGTCAGACGTACGACCTCTCGCTCGAGCCTAGCGTAGCCCTCTACAATACCTACTTCGGCGGTTCGATGAACGGCATTGTTTTCCAGGAGATGCGTGAGACACGCGGCCTGGCTTATTCTGCAGGAGCCACCTTCGTGAGCCCCAACCGCAAGGATTTGCCTTATCGCTTCCTCACCCAGATTACCACGCAGAACGATAAGTTGCAGGAAGCCTATACCCACTTCAACGAGATTATCGAAGACCTGCCCGAGTCTGAGTTGAGTTTCAATACGGCCAAGGAATCGCTCATAGGCCGTCTGCGCACGGCACGCACCACGCGCGAGAAAGTCCTTGAGGCTTATATCGATGCCGAGAATAAAGGCATCGATGTGGACGAGAACAAGGTCATCTTCGACCAAGTGCAGGGCATGACCTTCGCCGACCTGCTCTCATTCCAGCAGAAGTATGTCAAGGGCCGCCATTATGGCGTTTGCCTGGTGAGCGACCCGAAGCAAGTCGACCTCGACTTCTTCCGCAGCATCGGCAAGGTGAAGGAAGTGTCGACCGACGAGGTCTTCGGCTTCTGATAAAGATACAGACGCATCTCCGGCTTCCGCGCCGGTGCTCGTGAAATATAAAATTGGGCTGGATTCTCTGACGGGAATCCGGTCCAATTTGTGTGTTGACATATAGTCCGTCTTGCGGCGGAGTCGTATCCTCTTTTCTGACGGGTTATACGCTTTCTGATGGGTTAGTACACGCCTTCGGCGATGGCGGCCACGCTGGCGGCGGCGTTCATTGAATAGAAATGGATGCTGGGCACGCCGGCCTGTTTCAGTTCGCGGCACTGGGCGATACCCCATTCGATGCCCAGCTGTTTTACCTCGTCGTTGGTGGTGCATTTCTCCAGTTCGCTGGAGAGTGCCTCTGGGAAGTCGATGTGGAAAGTGCTGGGCAGCATCGTCCGGTGGTTGAGCGAACCCAGGGGCTTGATGCCCGGCACGATGGGGACGGTGATGCCCGACTTGCGGCAGAGGGCTACGAAGTCGAAATACTTTTGGTTGTCGAAGAACATCTGAGTCACGATATAGCCGGCACCTTGCTCCACTTTCTGCTTCAGCGCCTTCAGGTCAGAGTCCATGTTCATGGCCTCCTCGTGTTTCTCCGGGTAACCGGCCACACCGAACGAGAACTGTCGGCCGTCGGCCAGCATCTCGTGTACAGATCCGTCACACAGTTTGCCGTGGTTGAAGTCCACAACCTGGCGGCACAGGTCGCAGGCATGGGCATGCCCGTCTTCGTGCGGCGTGAACCGGGCGTCATCCTTGCCCTTGTCGCCTCTGAGCAGGATGAGGTCCGTGATGCCGATGAAGGAGAGGTCTATCAGTTCGTATTCCGTTTCCAGCTTGCTGAATCCGCTGCAGATGAGGTGCGGCACGACCGGGATGCTGTACTTCTCCTTGATGGCGGCTGCGATGGCCACGGTTCCCGGACGCCGGCATTCCTGCAGACGTACGAACGTACCCGGTGCCGTTTCCCGATAGACGGTGTCGCTCCGGTGCGTGGTGATGTTGATGTAGGCGGGATTGAACTCCTTCAGCCGGTCTATGGTCCGGTAGATACTGTCGATGCTTTTCCCCTTGACCGGAGGAAGCACCTCAAAACTGAAGGCTGTCTCGTGTGGACTTTGCAGAAGGCTTGCTACGCTCATATTCAGATGTGTTGTTTTGTGTGCAAATTTAGATAATATTTTCCATATTCAAGGACAAATACATCAAAAAAGGAGGTTTCTTAGGGAAAAGCTTCTTTCCTTGTGGCGAAAAACAGTGTTTTTTACTGAGGAAAGTTGCGCTTCCCATCGACCAAAGTTGTACTTTACGTCGGTGGAAGTTGTACTTTGCGTCGACGAAAGTTGAGCTTTTTGTTCGAAAAAGTTGTAGAAATTCCGGTCAAAAACCGCCTTTTTACCCAAGAAGAGTGTTAAAAAACGGCCTTTTTTGGACGTGCAACCGATTGTTGTGTTATACAACATAAGAAAAAGTTTGGCCGGTCCGGAAAATGCCCGTACCTTTGCACTACCTTAAAAACATAACCATAACACAATACCTTAAATAACACAACCTGGTAAAACACCTAAAATCTAGTATCGGCCGAAAGGCAATTGAAAAACCAACAAATATTTATATTTGTTTTTATGATAGATAATTAGTTTTATTGCTTTTTGGAAAAAGCAAAAAAAAGGGCAGTTCGCGAGATCTTCCCTTTTTTTGCGTCTTTACGGCTTCGCTTTTTGCGCTCTTGTGGCTCAGTATAAAGGGCGGAGACGGATAAGAAACGAAGTAGGAATAGAGAATGGAGTCGGGATAAAGAACGGAGCCGGAGACTATCGGGAAAGGATGAACCGACCCAATAGAGTCTCCGGCTCCGGATGTTATCTTGTCAGAAGATTACTCAGAGGCCTTGTCGGACTTTTTCTCTGCGGCTTTCTTCTCCGGTTTCTTTGCGGCTTTTTTGTCGGCCGATTTGCTTTCGGCGGATTTCTTCTTGCCGGCAGCCTCGAGTTTGGCAATCTTGGCCTGCAGCCGTTCGATTTCCTTGCCCTGGTTGTCGATGAGCTTCAGCTGGGCAGAGAGTTCCTCCTGACTTCGTCACTTTTCCGTGCCATCACATGGCACACATTGAAAATCAATGC
>CAVGQN010000008.1:0-67922 GCA_963631395.1 bacterium | reverse complement strand
GCAAAGTTCGCTCTTTGCGAGATTCCTTGCAAGTCGGCAATTTTCGGATGGTTACTTCGGATGGTTACTATCGAATGCTTACTTTATGTTATTATGACACAAAAAAATAAGGCGGAATCTCCGTGATGGAGGTTCCGCCCTTTCGTTATGGGTTTTTGTTATGACTCAGAAGTAATAGACCAGACCAATGCGATGCGTTCCCGTCTTGTAATTCTCCCAGACCTGCTTGGCGCCGTCGTAGAACTTGGACGTCTTGCCCATCGGGATGGCATAGGAGTAGCTGACCTGCAGATGGCTGAGCAGGATGGCACCGATGCCCATGTCCAGACGCCAGGAGTTGCTCTTGTCGATGATGGTCTCGTCCTCGTAGTCGGTGAGATTGTCGAACGTCACGTCGTTAAGACCGAAGTTGAACTGGGGGCCTATCATGGCAAAAGGAACGACGACCTTCGACACAAGCGGAAGCTGGAAGTCGTAGCGGAGGTGAATAGGCACACTGACGAAACGCGAAGCCTCGGACTCCTTGCCGCCATCAGCAGTCTCCTTCTCGAGACAGGCGGTCTCGTTGGAGTAGAGCACCGCACCGTCGACACCGAAGCCGAGAATGGGAATCGTAACCTTAGCTGTCAGACCGGCATACCAACCGGACTCGAAGTCGAAACTCTTGACCGAAACATTGCTCGAACCGGTCACGTTGACACCGGCCGAAATGCCCCACGAAATCTGCGCCATGGCTGCCGTGGAAAGCGAAAGCAAGACGATGCTTGCCAGAAGGAAAAGCCTCTTCATAAGCATTTAATTTTAAAGGGTGAAAAGATATGTCATATTATGGTGATGATGTAGCGGACGGCAGGCTCGAGAACGCTGGTGAGCACATAGAAGCCCACAACCAGGCCACAACCGCCCGTGGCGCCGGTGATGCCGTTGCCCAAAGCAAACATGACCCAACCCGCCACGGTGATGGAGAACAAGGGCACGTAGAGCGGCCAGGCAAGGGGCACCGTGAGCAGGCACAGCACACTCAGCGTGCCGAGGAACTTGACGGCAGCATGCGTGCGGAGGTTGCCTGAGCCCGTGTTGAGATAGCCGATGACCAGGAAGACGAGGAGAATGAAGGCCGTGCCGAACAGGAAGACGTAGTCGGTGGGTCGGTCAAGCTCCAGGACGGGACGCGAGGGCGTGGCCCACACGGCGGGGTCGGTGAGCGACTGCAGATAGGCGCTGCCGGCACTCTCACCCACCGCCAGGAATAAAGTGGCATAGATGAGCCACATGACGGTGAGAAGGCCGCTCACGATGCTGCAGACGTTGCGCAGGGAGAAACTGCGCATGTGCATGAGCAGCACGATGCCGACCAGCAGACCGGTCAAGGCCAGGGGACTGACCAGCGTGAGCAGGCCCAATACGGCACCGATGCCTAGACACATGAAGGGGCAGCTATCGGTCTGCCAGCAATGGTAGCCGCCCATCACAATCAGCGCGAAGCCGACCAGGTAGAGACACGGCTGCCACCAGCCGTGTTCGGCCACCAGACACGCGCTGCAGAGATTGAGCATCAACGTCATCAGCACCCACCCGTGGGAAAACAACTTGACGAACGGCGTGCCGGAAGCAACGTAGCGGTTGTTGTGAAGGATAACGGCAAACAGCCCCGTCAGCACACCGGCCACAAGCCAGTGGGCCAGCAGCTGCTGCCAGCCGACTTCGCCCAGGTAGACCTGGACGACCATGACCAGTAGGTTGAGGAGGATGAGTTTCACTGCCTTGCCGATTTATGTGGCGCTCAGAACTTGTTCAAGTCCTGACCGATGTCGTGACGGTAATATTTTCCCTCGAAGCAGACGGTTTCGGCGCCGCGCATGGACTGGGCCAAAGCGGCATTGCGGTCGTCGCCATAGGAGGTGATGCAGATGACGCGGCCTCCGGCGGTCACCGTACGGCCTTCGGCATCGGTGGCCGTTCCCGCATGGAAAAGGATGCTCTTCCGGGCGCTCTCTTCGGGCGTGACCACGCCCTGGGTGAACAGCGGGTTGTCGAGGCCCGTCATGACTTTGCCCTTCTCGTAGCTACCCGGATAGCCACCGCTGGCCAGCACGACGGTAACGGCCGTGCGCGGGTCTATCTCGAGGGTGCGGCGGTCGAGGTTGCCATCAGCCACGCCCTGCAGCAGGTCGAGCAGGTCGCTCTTGATGCGGGGCATGACGACTTCGGTCTCGGGGTCGCCCATGCGGACGTTGTACTCGATGACCATGGGGTCGCCGGCATGATACTGTTGGATGTCGCGGTCCATGCGGATGAGGCCCAGGAAGATGAAGCCCTTATACTTGAGCTGCTCCTCCTTCAAACCGGCGATGGTGGGACGCACGATGCGCTCTTCGACCTTCTGCATGAAGACGCTGTCGGCAAAGGGAACAGGCGAGCAGTTGCCCATGCCGCCGGTGTTGAGGCCGGTGTCGCCCTCACCGATGCGCTTGTAGTCTTTGGCAACGGGCAGAATCTTGTAGTGCCCCTCGCCGTCGGTCAGGACGAAGACGGAGCACTCGATGCCCGACATGAACTCCTCGATGACGACGGTGGCCGAAGCTGCTCCGAACAGTCCGCCAAGCATCTCCTTAAGCTCGCGCTTGGCTTCGTCCAAGGTGGGCAGAATCAGGACACCCTTGCCCGCAGCCAGTCCGTCGGCCTTGAGCACATAGGGAGCCTGGAGCGACTCGAGGAAGCGGCAGGCCTCGTCGTACTGGGCGACCGTAAAGCTGCGGTAACGGGCCGTAGGGATGCCGTGGCGGCTCATGAAGCCCTTGGCAAAGTCCTTGGAGCCCTCGAGCTGCGCGGCGGCCTTGGACGGGCCGATGACGACGGGAGCGCCGGGCAGCTGCGAGAAGTAGTCGACGATGCCGTTGACGAGCGGGTCTTCGGGGCCGACGACGATCATCGAGACGCCTTCCTGCGCACAAAATGCGGCTATCTTGTCGAACTCATTGACCTTGATGCTCACGTTGCGGCCATAGGCCGACGTGCCGGCATTGCCGGGTGCGATAAACAACTGGCTGCACTTAGGACTCTGGGCCAGCTTCCAGGCGATAGCGCATTCCCGACCGCCACTGCCAAGCAGAAGAATTTTCATGACTGTAAATGTGTGTTATTTTGGCGCGAAGTTAGACGTTATTTTCCAATTATGCAAGATATGGGCGCTTTTTTACACGCTTTTGCACTCGGCAGACTACTTTTCGCGCATAAAGATATTGATGGGCGTGCCCGAGAAATCCCACTTCTCGCGCATCTTGTTCTCCAGATACCGGCGGTAGGGCTCCTTGACCCACTGCGGCAGGTTGCAGAAAAACACGAAACTGGGCACCTGCGGGACGTAGACATGCTCCTCGTGGCTCTTGTCCTTGCCGACACTGGTCGTGGCCTTGAGCTGGGTGACGTATTTGATCTTGACGAACTTGCCCTTATTGTTGGGCGGAGGATAGGCGCCGATAACCTCGAGCATGTATTCGTTGAGCTCGCTGGTCTTGACCACGCGCTTGCGGTTCTCGTAGACCGCACAGGCCGTCTCGATGACGCGGTAGATGCGCTGCTTGGTGACGGCCGAGGCGAAGATGATGGGGAAGTCGGTGAACGGCGCGAAGCGGTTGCGGATGGCGTTCTCCATGCACTTGATGGACTCAGGACTCTTGTCGGCCACGATGTCCCACTTGTTGACGCAGACCACCAGGCCCTTGCGGTTCTTCTCGATGAGCGAGAAGATGTTCATGTCCTGCGCCTCGATGCCGCGGGTGGCGTCGATCATGAGGATGCAGACGTCGGAGTTCTCGATGGCGCGTATGGAGCGGAGCACGGAGTAGTACTCGATGTCTTCCGACACCTTGCTCTTGCGGCGTATGCCGGCCGTGTCGACCAGATAGAAGGCGAAGCCGAACTTGTCGTACTTGGTGTAGATGCTGTCGCGCGTGGTGCCCGCGATGTCGGTGACGATGTGACGCTCCTCGCCAATGAAGGCATTGAGCAACGACGACTTGCCCGCATTGGGCCGCCCCACGATGGCGAACTTGGGCAGGTCCTCGAGGTCTTCGGAATTGCCCTTCTTGAAGCGCGAGCAGATTTCGTCGAGCAGGTCGCCCGTGCCCGAGCCGTTGGCCGACGAGATGATGAACGGGTCGCCCAGACCCAGCTTGTAGAACTCGGCGGCATAGGCGTGCTGGCTGTAGTTGTCGGCTTTGTTGGCCACGACAATGACTTCCTTGCCCGACTTGCGGAGGATGCGCGACACGCTGTCGTCAAGGTCCGTAACGCCGTTCATGATGTCGACCAGGAAGAGGATGACGTCGGCCTCCTCGATGGCTATTTCCACTTGTTTGTTGATTTCGTCTTCAAAGATATCCTCGGAGTTGACGACCCAACCTCCGGTGTCGACGATTGAAAACTCACGGCCGCCCCACATGACATGACCGTACTGGCGGTCGCGCGTCGTTCCTGCGGTCTCGCTTACGATGGCCGTACGGCTCTCGGTGAGCCGGTTGAAAAGGGTCGATTTGCCCACATTGGGACGACCCACGATAGCTACTAAATTTCCCATTACTAAGTTGTTAAAATGTTTGGCCACCAGCCTCACAGCACGCTTTCACAAGCGCTGGGAAGAGGTATCCGGTGGCGTGTAAGTATTCTGTCGGGAAGAGACGCAGAGCGGGCCTCTCCTCCCCTTTTCTCTTATATCGGTCTTGATTATAACTTCAGTCCTAACTATTACTTCAGTCCTGGTTGTAACCGAACGTCTTCAGGTCGCGGAGGTTGTTGCGCCAGTCTTTTTCGACCTTGACGAAGGTCTTGAGCATGACCTGCTTGCCGAAGAAGGACTCGATGTCCTTGCGCGCCATGACGCCGAGCCGCTTGAGCATGCTGCCGCCGTGACCGATGAGGATGCCCTTCTGGCTGTCGCGCTCGCAGTAGATGACGGCGTCGATTTCGATCAAGTTGTCACTCTCCTTGAACCGCTCGACGCTGACCTCGCACGAATAGGGGATTTCCTTGTCGTAGAGCAGGAGAATCTTCTCGCGGATGATTTCGGTGACGAAGAAACGGGCGGGCTTGTCGGTCAGCTGGTCCTTGTCGAAGTACGGCGGATTGTCGGGCAGCAAATCGCGGATTTTGCCCTGCAGGATGTCGACGCCGAAGTTGTGCAAAGCCGAAATGGGGATAATCTCGGCCTCGGGCAGACGTTGGTGCCACTCTTCGACCTTCGCGACGAGTTCGTCAGGCCCGACGAGGTCCATCTTGTTGAGGACAACGATGACCTTGGGCGCTGCCGGTCCTTTGTCCTCGCTCATGCGCCGCACGGTCTGGAGGAATTGCTCGTTCTTCTCGGACGCCTCGACCGTATCGGTCAGGTAGAGAAGGATATCGGCGTCCTGCAAGGCTCCCTGGCTGAAGGCCAGCATCGACTCGTGCAGCTTGCTGACGGGCTTCAAGACACCGGGCGTGTCGCTATAGACAATCTGCATGTCGTCGGTGTTGACGATGCCCATGATGCGGTGACGGGTGGTCTGCGCCTTGGCCGTGATGATGCTGAGACGCTCGCCCACGAGCAGATTCATGAGCGTAGACTTGCCGACATTCGGATTGCCGACGATATTGACGAAGCCCGACTTGTGCATACTGGTCAGATTAGATTTTGCAGTCGGCCCAAGTGAGGTAGACGGCGCCCCAGGTGAAGCCCGAACCGAAGGCGGCCAGCAAGAGGCGGTCGCCCTTCTTCAGCTTGCCTTCGAGAGCGGCCTCGTGAAGGGCAATCGGGATGGAAGCCGACGAGGTGTTGCCCACGTGGTCGATGTTGCAGATGACCTTCTCCTCGGGGGCGCCCACATGCTCGCGCACGGCGTCGATGATGCGCTTGTTGGCCTGATGGGTGCAAATCCAGTCGATATCGTCGAGGGTGAGATGCCCCTCCTCCATCACCTCGCTGACGGCGCTCGTCATGAAGTTGACGGCGTTCTTGAACACGAACTTGCCGTCCTGGTAGATGTACTGCTGGCCCTTGTCGACGGCCTCATGCGAGGGGATGACTGCCGAACCGCCGCAGAAGCGGATGAGGTGGTCGTAGCCGGCTCCGTCGGCGTGAATCTTGGCTATCTCAACACCATAATCCTCGCTGGGCTCGATTAGGGCTGCCGAACCGCCGTCGCCGAACAGGGCGCAAGTGGTGCGGTCCTGGTAGTTGACAAACGAAGTGCACTTCTCGGCCGAGCAGACGATAATCTTGCGGTAGATGCCCGACTTGATGAAAGCCTGTGCCTGCTGCAGGCAGTACAGGAATCCGGAGCAGGCCGAAAGAATGTCGTAGCACATGGCCTTGCGGATGTCGAGGGCGTCGGCAATGATGCAGGCCGTGGACGGATAGGTGTAGTCGGGCGACGAAGTGGCGCAGATGAGGCATTCGACCTCCTCGGGTGCCGTGCCCGTCTTCTGGAGCACGTCGCGGACGGCCGGAATGGCCAGCGTGCTCGAACCGGCATGCTCGTCCTTCATGATGCGCCTGGTCTTGATGCCCGTGCGAGTGGTAATCCATTCGTCGCTGGTTTCGACCATCGTTGCGATTTCGTCGTTGGAGAGAACGTAGTCTGGCAGATAGTGGCTCAGACCTGTGATAGCTGCCTTGATCATACCCGTATGTTGATGATTATGTATGTTGAAAATTGATTGGGTTTAAAAGCAAAGGCGTGTCGTCACGGCACGCCTTATGGTTCGGGTTGCAAAATTGCCCGAAAACTTGCCGGCTTTATCAGAGAGCCGCCTCCTTGTCGATAGCAAGTTTTCCGCGGTAGTAACCACACTCAGGACAAACTGTGTGAGCGAGGTGCCAGCCGCCGCAGTTGGGGCAAACTACAATAGCCGGAACAACGGCCTTGTCGTGCGTACGACGCTTGGCGGTACGCGTGTTTGACTGTCTTCTTTTAGGATGTGCCATTTGTTTTTATTTTTATTAATTAATCCTTCGTCGTGTAAGTCTCCCCTGCCCGGATGCAAGCCGCTTGCGGCGCTGCTCGGAGCGGAGAAAAGGGTCACTCGCCATCGTCGGTCTTCAGCGCCTTGAGCGCCTCCCAGGGGGAGCCGGCGGGTTCGTCGGTGTCGGTTGCCGATGCGTCGTCTTCGGCCTCCATGTCGGAGTCGGAAAACTCCAGACCCTCAGCATCGACCGACAGGTGTTCGCCCAGCTTCTTGGACATTCCCTTGTTGCACAACCCGAACGGATGCACATGCTTGATGGGGATGGCCAACTCGATAAACTCATAGAGGAACCAGCTGACGTTGATCAGACCTTGTTCTTCGGGCACGATAACGATGTCGTCGCCGTCGTCCTTGAACTCCTTGCCGAACTTGACAATCAAGTGGCCGGTCGTCTTGATGGGCTGGTCCATATCCTCGAGGCAACGGTCACAAGGAACCACTACCTTGCCGACAAGCTCGAAGTTCAGTTCCGACTGATTGAGCCGCTTGTCTATCCGGATTGTGACGTCGACGTCGCCCTTTTGGATATCGACATCCTCGAGCAGGGCAAAGAAGGCATTGTCAAGGTGATATTCAACCTGACTCTTGCCAATTTCCATTGTCTTGAGCTGGATGTTGTACTGGTCGAACTTGCCCATAGTCTGCCTGGCCTCTGCTTTTGAGTTAATCGGTCGCAAAGGTAGACATTATTTTCAAATGTTGATGCTTTTGGAACGGCAAAAAAAGCAAAATAGGCAAAAAAAGAACATTTTTGCCCATTATAGGTGCTTTTTTGAACGGAAAAGTGTTGATAAGTCTATATTTCGATGCGGAATGTAGTGCCCTGTCCGAGGGTGCTCGACTTGACGTAGATGCGGCCGTGGTGATATTGTTCGATGATTCGCTTGGCTAGTGTCAGGCCCAGTCCCCAGCCGCGGCTCTTGGTGGTATGGCCTGCCGAGAAAATGGTCTTCCAGCGGTTTTTGGCAATGCCCTTTCCGTTGTCGGTCACTTCGATCACGATGCGGTCTTCCTGACGGGCCACGATGTGGATTTGCTCTTTGGGCTTGTCCTGCGCGTCGATGGCGTTCTTGCACAGGTTCTCGATGACCCACGAGAAGAGCGGAACGGAAACCTGTGCCTCAAGGGCCTCATCGGGCAAGGTGTAGGTGATGGAGATGTTCTGCGACACGCGTTTCTGCATGTAGTCGGCCACGTTCTCGATGACGGGGCGCAGGTCTTTCTTCTCGAGCACGGGGTCTGAACCTATCTTGGAGAAGCGGTCGGCCACGGTGCAAAGGCGCGAGACGTCTTTGTCGACTTCCTGACCGATGCCTCGGATGTCGTCCCTGTCGTCGGCCTTGAGCAGCTCCACCCAACCCATCAACGACTGGATGGGGGTGCCCAGCTGGTGGGCCGTCTCTTTGGAAAGGCCCACCCAGACGCGGTTCTGCTCGGACTGCTTGCGGCTCAGCAGCATGTAGTAGAAGAGCAGCAAGAGGACCACGACGGCCATGAGCTGCACGTACGGATAATAGTGCAGGCGCTGCAGCAGGATGGAATCGTCGTAATAAAGACGCTGCTTCCAGTCGTCGGTGATGCTGATTTCGAAGAAGTTGCCCTTGTCGCCAAGCTGCGGGATGAGGTGCTGCAGGTAGGCAATGGTGTCGCTGTCGGCGGGCTCCTGGCCGATGTGGTTCAGCACTGGCATCACGATATTCTTGTAGCCGAGGACGGTGTTGTCGGAGTCGGTGTAGAAGACGGGGATGGTGGTGTTGCCGCGTATCACCTCCCACTGCATGGACATGTCGGCATCGTTGTCGGCCAGGATGAGCTGCTGGTAGGCATCGGCCCACAGCTCCATTTTCTCGGTTTCCTCCCTGCCCAGCGAAGTCACCAACTCGTTGGAAAAATAAAGAAACAGGCCTATGAGCAATACGGCCAAGGAGAGGAAGGCCCACTGGAGTGTATTCTTGAAACGATGGTTCATGACTTAGTTTTGTATGGGATACATTAGCTTCGCTCCGCGTTGGCCGCCACTTCGGCTCTTGCAAGGCTTGCTTTGCCTAATCTTGCAAGACTTTGCCTGCTTTTGCCTGGCACAAACGCGTAAGCAAACTAAAAACGGAACAAAAGGCTTTTTATTGTCTTTTGTTCCGCTATCCTGTCTCCTTTAGGGAGATTGCCGCCGTCGGCGTGTGTTGTCAGACACCAAGCGTGGTCCCGATGGCTTTGATGGTCTTGATCAGAATATCCGATACGAGATGCGGGCGTTCAGCACGGGGAAGACCTTCATGGCCGAAGCCACGTCCATGTAGCGGCCCACCTTGCCGTAGATGTCTTCCACATCGCGGGTCAAGTTGGTGCCGTCGTGCGTGTAGACGTCGGGAGCACCGCCCCAAAACATCACACCAGCATCGACGGAAACGGCAAACCGGTCCTGATATCCGAAGTTGTTCTTGAAGCCCAGTCCGACGTACGGCTTGAACTTGTTGACTTTCATCTTGGCCGATACGGTGCAGTCTTCGTCAGGGTACATCCGATAGGTGTCGCCCTTAGCATAGGGCGTTCCGTCAGCAGCCACACCATCGTGCTTGTACTTGCCCATAGGTACGTACATCTCGCCGTAGTTGTACAACATCTCGATATAATCGGGCGAAAGAAATTTGCCTATTCCTTCCTCGTTGAGCGCCTGCTGGCGGAGATTGTTGTAGTAGGACACGGAGACCAGCGTTACCATGTCTTCCGTGCCGTTGACGGCTTCGCCTATCTTTTCATGGCCGTAGTAGACGCCTGCCGTGACGTACCAGTGGTCGTTGTCGGGGATGGGAAAGACGTCGAAAAGCAAACTGGCATTGTACATGGTCGGCTTCAGTTCCATAATGACCTTGTCGTCGACGCGAAAGCCCGTAAAGCGTTCCAGCTTCTCGGACATCTCGGAGAATTTGTCTATCTTTTCGTGCGTATTGTCGTCATACTCCGGGTCGCCGACCTCCACACGGAAGACGGAATTGATCTCTACCCTCGGGATGAACGAAAAGCCCGCACGCACTTGCGCAACTTTGCATAGAGGCGCGGCTACATCGACGCCAATACCCGTGGTACCTGCCGAAACCGCCACATCCAAATGCCTGAATGCGGTCTTGCCGGCCGACTCTGCCTGCACATGTGTCATGCCGATTCCCAAACTGCCCAATAGAATCAGGCAAAGTTTCTTTGTTTCCATAATAAGATTAAGAGGGTGTTGTTACACCTATTAATAATATATCCGTTTTCTGCCGTCTATCAGGAAGATGCTGCCTTTTGCCAATGTGCCCGACAGATTCTGTCCGCTAAGAGTATAAACCTCTGTATTTGCCGTTTTCTGCTCTTCTTCCAAAGTGTGTATTCCGCTCGGTCCGTCATCGCCACCAGTTTCACCTCCGGTTTCACCACCAGTTTCACCGCCAGTTTCGCCACCAGTTTCGCCACCGGTGTCAGACTTACTGTCTTCTTCGGGAGAGCCGTAGAAGTCCAATGTCAGTTCGTTCGGACAACTGCTGCTCACCTTCAGATACACGCTGTTGGCGGGCAGGTAAAGCACGTTCTTGTAGGTTTCGACATACTTCGTGTCGTTGGTGAAGCAAAGTTCGCCGGCAGCATTCTGGCCCAACACACGCATCGTGGTGGGGTCGAAGACAACCTTGCAGTCGGATGTCGACGACTGCGCGCGGCGAGTGTTGTAGAAGTAATTGCCATGCAGGCAGTTGTCGGCCGACTTGTTGCCCGTAGCCACCTTGAGGTCTAGACGGTTGTTGGACGATGTGCCGGAATTGCACTCTATGACAAGTGGCTGGGCAGAGGCAATCACCTCCGACTGGTCCTGCTTCATGTAGACCTTGCCCTTAGCCTCGTTGATAGCATAGACATAGTAGGCCTTCATGCCGCTCGACAGCTTGTAAGAGAACGAGGCAAAGAAACCCGCGTAGCACTTGTCGTCGACCGTATACTGGGGCGTAACGCCGAAATACTCGCTTCCGCTGACATCGACAGGAACAATGTACCACCTGCGGTTGGCACCGGTCTTGTTGGTGCCGGCAGTGCCCGGATTGTAGCGCGTGTTGTTCGTGTCGTCGGAAATGTAGAGCGTGAGACCTTGTGACGAAGCAGAGAAGGAATAGGTGCCGGGATAGCTCTTCGACGCATCGAAGCTGCTGACCGTCACATAGAAATCGATAATTTCCTTGACGCCGGTGCCCTGCGCCTGCAGGTTGTAGGTCGTGCCGCCCTTGCTGTCGAAATAGATGACCGAGGCAGGGTCGGACAAGCGGTCGCGCGTCGAAGCCGACCAAAGCTGCAAGGCGCCCAAATCGCCCGATGTCGTCGAGTAGTTGGCACCCGAAGAGTAGTTGTCGTCGACATAGATATAACGCGAAGACCAGTGGTTGTACACACGGTAGTAACCGCTTCCGCTCAATGCAGCCGATGCACTTCCTACGGAAAGGGCTAACAGAAAAAAGGCTGAAATTCTCTTCATCTCTATCACAAATCAAACACAAAACCTGTCCTGCGCTGACAAGGATTTTCAGTGCAGAACAGGTATTTTCTATAGATGACGGGTTGTCTTACAGATTGAACTTGATACCGGCCAAAGCATTGAAATAATTGTCGGCCGACTTGCTGCCCTTGCTGTTGTAGCGGTCGCAAACGGCATTCCACTGAGCTTCAATGCCAAGGCTGATGACGTCGTTGATGCGGAAGTCGATATCGGCACCCCACTGTCCGACGAAGAAGGCGTTGCTGCTGTCCCACACACGTGAGATGGCCTGGTTGCCCTCGTTGGCCGTGTAGGGATCGGCCTCAATCTTCTGCGCAGCTGTATTGGCATCGTCATTGCCCCAGCCGATGTTGACGCCCAGACCTGCAAAGACGTTGACGTCAACCACACGGTCGGGCTCGTAGCCCCAGAAGTAGTTGGTGAAGTTGAACATCACGTCGACGGTAGGAGCAACATATTTCCAATCCCACTTGTAAGTGTTAGTATTGACCAACACGGGCTGGCCAATGGTGTTGTCGAACTCATAACCCTCGACCTTGGCACCGGCTTTGCTCTGGAAGGCGTTGACGGCCAGACGCATGCCCCAAACGGGTGTCATCTGGTAGCCACCAGTGAGCTGGCAGTTGAACGAGTTGAGATCTTTCCACTCAATCTCGCCCGTGGTGTGCTGCATACCGGCCTGAGCCTGAATGTACCAATGGGGCTCGAAGACAACGGCAGTCTTCATGTTCTTTACATTCTGCTGTGCAGAAACTGACATACATCCGGCAGCAAGAACTGAGGCAAGCAATATATTCTTGATATTCATTGTATTCTCAAATTAAAAAGTTGTACTCTTACGGTTTTCTCTCTGCTTTGTTTATTCAACATTGACATAGTAAACCTGGCAGCGTGTCTTGCCGAAGTAGTCAACAGAAGCGTAGACGATAGTGTTGAGGCCGCTGTTGAGGGTGACTGACATAGTGGTAAAGCCCTTGTCGCCGAACTTGTAGGTCTTGCCGCTGCCGTTGACAGCAATGTACTTGGCATAGGCAGGAGCGAGGAACTCGCCCGTGAACGAAGTCGGGTAGATGTCAACTGTCGTGCCGGAGATGTTGGACGGAGCAGACTTGACGGCACTGGCCAACTTTGAACCCTTGTCGTCGACTACGATAAGACAAGGCTCGACGCTAATCTTGCCAATCACATTCTTGATTCTGTTGGAAATAGGCTCAAGAACGTTGTCGAGGGCGGTGTTGTAAGCCGACTTGTCGACAATCTTGTCGTAGTAGGTGTTGATGGTTCCAACATATTCGTTGAGGTCGCCAATCATGCTGTTGAAGTTGTCGAGCGATGAACCTAGGTCACCGATGATATCGGCCGTCTTGATGACGATGGTCGTATCGTACTCTATGGTTGTAGAAGCTTTGATAGTACTTTTAATCGTATCTGTTATTCCAGTTTTATTTACAGTACCTGTTGCAGTACCTGTAACGTCAGCTATGGTCTTAATCTTAATCGGAATATTTATCGAATCAGGAGTGCTGAACTTGATGCTGTCGATAGAAAGGCTTACGATTGAATCGCCGACCGTCGACTTGATGCGGCCAACAGCCTTGTCGATAATCGTGTGGGCAGCGTTGATGACCTTGTCGTAGGCTTTGTCATAAGCCTTGTCGAGAATACCGGAGAGGTCGGCGTCGTAAGACAGAGGCTTGATGCCGGTGGCGGCAATGCCGAAGTCAGAGTAAACGCTGTAAGCGGCCTTGTAGTTGGTAGCCTTGACATCGGCCTTGACGGCGTTGATTTCAGCCACGTTGTTGATGCTCTTGTAGATGTCGGATGCAAGTGAAGCGATGCTTACGCCCTTGCCACCAGAAGTCACGATGTTCTTCAGGTCTTTGGCAAGTGACTTGTCGAACGAAATGACCTTGTTCTCGTCAATGGACTCGACGGTAGAGTTAATCTGATAAACAGGAGCGGAAGCGGCAGCACGGGTGTAACCGAAGTAGAGGGTTTCGTCGACCGTCTTGATGCTGTCGGTAGAAAGTTTGACCATAGCCTCTTCGCCCTTGCTGTTGACAATCGAGATGTTGCTGAGACTGTCGAGGTCGAAGGTGCTGGGGTTGAAGGTCACATAGAGTGTACCTGCGCTCTTGGTAAATACATCGCCGTTGAAGGTCTCCGATGCAGGCGTCCCGACAATGTCACCGGCTGCATCCGAAAGGGCTTGAACCGGGAAGTCAACCTCGGTCTCGAACGAACCGTAGTATGACATCAGGACGTTGCTGTTGATGCCGAACGGAGTGTTGAAGTAACCGAATACGGGGTTGTAGGCACCCTGAATCAGGACTGAGTTCAACTCAACGACCTTCAGTTCGTCCTCGATGCCGGCCACCGTCTCCTCGAGTTTGTAAACACGGAGCGTCAGGGCTTTGAGGTCTGTGCGCAGAGTATTGACGCTGTCCTTGAGTGCATCGACATCCGTCTGCAGGTTGCCCAGGATGGTGTTGATGTTGCTAACCTGTGTCAACAGAGAGTTGATGCTGTCGGTGTTCTCCTGCACCTTGGTCTGTACTGTCTGCAGCAAAGAATCCAAAGTAGAGAAGTTGCTGAACAAGTTATCAATCTTCAATGAGTTGGCCTTGATGCTGTCGTTGAGCATCTTGATCTTCGAAGCATTTGACTTAATGCTGTCGTCAAGAGTCTTCAGGCTGTCCGAGTTGTTCTTAATCTTGTCATCAAGGGTCTTCAGGCTATCTGAGTTGTTCTTGATCTTGTCATCAAGGGTCTTCAGGCTGTCTGAGTTGTTGTTAATCTTGTCGTCAAGAGTCTTCAAGCTGTCAGCATTGTTGCTAATCTTGGCATCCAAGAGCTTGATGCTGTCAATGTTGTTCTTGATTTTGGCATTGAGCTCGTCAATCAAGGCACCGATCTTCTTTTCAAGTGTGGCAATCGAGTCGCTGATGTTCTGCTTGGTAGCATAGTTCTCTGTCATGGTGGTTACTTCGTCTTTCGTGAAGTAGTTGGACAGGAGATTACCCACCTCCGTCTTCGTATAGACACCGCTGAAGAGGTTGTCTATCTGAGCAGAAGTGTAGTAGGGTGAAAGGTCACAACCGCAAGTGTTGAGAGCTGCGATACGGTCGTTGATGGCCTGGATGGAATCCTGCAAAGCCTGTACCGAAGATACGGAAGCCTTTGCATCGCCAAGGACATCAATCTGACCCTGTAAATCACCAAGTGCCGTATATGTGGCATTGCGGAGATTTTCAACCTCGTCTTCTTCCGTGTCCTTGCACGAAGTCACCACATTAACGCTTAACAAAGAAACTGCTAATCCTAACAGCAAGTAAACTTTTTTCTTCATGTTAATGATACTATTTTTATTTGTTAAAATTCTGTTTGTTGAGTTGTTGAGTTGATTTGTTTTTGATTGATATTATCGTTCATTACCCTCTTTGGCTTTTCGCCACAATGTCATACGATTGCTTGTATACACTGGTCGAAAATCCGGTGCAAATTTAGAAAAATTATTTTATAGGCAATGTCAAAATATGATTTTTTCTCGGAAAAAGATTCTTTTTGTACAAAAATTTAGTGCAAACAATGCAAAATAGGAAACCCACTGTGCAAAATAACAGTGTAAGTTTCCTATTTTAAAGAAAAATTTTTCGTTATAAAGTGTTCAGACAAACGTCATTTCAAGACCTTGAAAGTCTGCGATTGCCCGGGGTAACTTACTTTCACAAAATACATTCCGCCGGGCAGGTCGGCCAACGCTATCCGGTCTACATCGGATGCTGACTGCACCCATTGGCCGTTTACGTTGTAGATGTCTGCCCGCTGCACGGTCCGGTTGAACCGGAGCGTCTGCTGCGAGTAGTCAGCCGAAAGGGTCGGGCCATCGGTGGTTTCGACTATGGAAGTAACCTCATATTTTGGCTTCAACTGGAGATTGTCTATGCAGAAGTTGGCGTTGCGCGTCCTCACCCCGATGTAGAGCTTGAACGGGTTGCCTACGCTGACACCCGACAAGTCGGACACTGACACATGATGCCACACTCCGTGCGTCGACTTGTCGCCGGTGCTCTCGCTGTAGATGAGGTTCTTGGTCGTGCCGAAGCACACTTTCAGCGTCTGCTTGGCATTGTCGCCGGCGGGATTGTAGTATATGTCGAAATCGAGCTGCGAGTAGTCGGTGGCCAGGGTCTTGCCTTCGGGCAAGTTGACCCTCAGCACCGCAAACTCATCGTAGTTGCTGGGTGTGATGTTGAGAACATGGTTGGCGGCAGCGAGAGTGTCTGCGACCACTTTGCACACGGCCTTCGAACTGCTTGTGCGCTGCATGTCGTAATTGCTGTTGAACACGTTGTCAAAGTCATTGACCACCATAAAGCCGTCTTCGGTATAGGCATGACGCTGGTCGAGGGCGGTGTCGAGAACTTCGGCCGGCTTGTAGATACGATAGTGACCGGAGAGTTTCAGAAAGTTGAGAAAATACAACATACCGTCGTAATACCTATACTTGCCCGTTGGCAATTCCTTGCCCCAAAACTCCTTGATAAATCCGTCGGCATAACTCTGCTTGCTGATGGAGGCGCCCATGGCATTGCAAGCTATCAAACCCGTAGAGTGGTCTGTATTAAGACATTTGCCGACAAGCGAATACTCTGATCCATGAGTGGTAATGCCCTGTGTGTTGAAGAAGTTGAGCAACAGATCAACAAGTTTTACCTCGGTGTCGTCGGCCGCAAACCATGTGTAGTCAAGTGCCATATTCATACAGCAACGCCATGCGTCATAACGGAAGTCCTTGTGGCTGCTTCCCGTTGCCACACCGGCAAAAGTAGCGTAGTCGGGCATGAGTCCCGTGTCGGCATTGGCAAACTTGGGAAACATCTCACGGCTCTTGTCGGCCAACTGGGCCCACACCATTCTGTTCCTGTTGGCCCAAAGACTCCACAACTGGTAGAAGGCCGGTAGATGGTAGGAGGGGTCGGTATGTTTGGCCGAACTGGCATAGGGGACAAATACAACCTGATACTCATCTTCGTTGAAGATATTGGTCGTCGAACTGTTGGTGAGAGCATGTTTGGAAATGCTGTTTTCCAGGAGGTCGTTGGCCTCCTGCCAGTAGTCGTAGAGAGTGTCGCCCGGTGTGCTGCCCCATCGGGCTGCCGCAAACATAAGTGACATGATGACATATTCGTCGCCGTCAGGCGCTGTCTGCGTAGAAAGTCCAGTACCGTCTTCCTTGATGTTCCAACCTATGAATCCCTTGTAGTCGCCCGTGGTGAGTTGCATGCGGGTCTTTACCCATTTCCAAAGTTTGTTGAATTCTTTCTGCTTGTCAAGCTGCACACATATCATCATGCCATACGACATACCCTCCGAACGTACATCATTGTTGTTGATATCCTTGATGTAAGCTTCGTCATCGCCATACTCGTAGTACAGGCGCTGCTGGTCTTTGTCACCCTCGAAATAAGTCTCCCACAACGACTGGAGTCTGACATCGGTTTCCGACTCGGTGACTCCGATTTGGGTAAACACATTCCGGTAAGTGCCCGTGTAATAAGAACCTTGCTGAGTGCCGTCGGGCGCTGCCTGAAGCGACACTGACACCGGCAAAAGCAAAAAGAAAAGCAATGCAGTCTTTTTCATAATCATGCAAATAAGTATTAGAAAAGTTATGCCGCAAAATTAAGACGAAAACAGAGAGTTGTCAAGGGATTGTATCAAGGTCAAAACACATTGTTTCAAAAATGAAAAAAGCCAAGAATGTTTTTAAACATTCCAGGCTCAAATGTAAAAACCTTCTTGATTTTTGCCTATTTCAGACTGGCCTTGCGGCAAATGCCTTGTCTTCTGGTTAAGTTCAATCTTTGGGTAAAAACTCTGCCTAAAAAAACCAGTCAGTTACTGAACACACGGTACACTTTGTCGGATGGGCGGATTTTGACCTTTACGGGAATGGTGAACCGGTCTCCCTTGTGTATGGTATCTACGGTCTTGTAGTCTACCTGTATTTCATCCAGAACCAGTTCGAGGACTCCTGTAGTAGGGCCTATAATCAGTATTTTGTCGCCCTTGTGCAGTTCATTGGCTTCGCACAGAAAGTCGCCGATGCCTATCTTGCTGAACCATCCGACTGTCTTGGCCGCATATTCCTTACGTTCGGTGGCTAGAGAACCGTATTCGTTACTCCACTCGCCAAGCCTTTGACCCAGATAATAACCATTCCAGAACCCTCGGTTGAATACACTGGCCAACTTCCCGTCCCATTTCTCCACAAGTTTGTCCCAATCGGAAGGCAACTGATGAATGCCGTCCTGTACCGCGCATTCGCTGACACGATGCACAGCCTCAACATAACATCCTACGACCGTCTTTACGTATTCCGCACCGCGCGCACGCCCTTCTATCTTGAACACCTCTACACCCGCATCTATCATCTTGTTGATGAAATGTATGGTCTTCAAGTCTTTGGGAGACATGATGAATTTGTTATCTATCTTGAGCTGAATGTCATGGTCCTGGTCTTTCAGCAAATACTGGCTTTCGCCATCAATGACACTGGCATCGTAAGCATGGCGGCAAACCTGCGTACACTCGCCCCGGTTTGCGCTCCTGTTGTATTCGTGCAGGCTCATGTAGCACTTGCCGGAAACGGCCATGCACAAAGCTCCGTGTGCAAACATCTCTATGCGAACCAACTCGCCTTTTGGTCCGCAGATGTGCTGCTTCACTATCTCTTCATGGATGTGTTTCACCTGCTCCATGTTCAGTTCGCGGGCCAGAACGACAACATCAGCAAACTGGGCGTAAAACTTAAGTGACTCGACATTGGTGATGTTCAACTGCGTGGACAAATGCACTTCTATACGAGGAGTCTTGTCCGGTCTGTCCCAACCCCTGGCATAGGTCATAGCGGCGACGTCGCTGGCAATGATGGCCGTAATACCTGCCTTGGAGGCAGCGTCTATAATCTGCCTCATCTTGTCTAGGTCGCCATCGTACATAATGGTATTGACGGTCAGGTAACTCTTCAGCGGCTTACCGTGAAAAGTGCCTACGGCCGTCTCGGGGTAGAGCGTCTCTTGAGGCGACTGGTAATCTTCGGGCATTTGTCCCGAACGGCATATTGCGGCAATCCTGCTCAAATCGCCGATAGTAAAATTGTGTGCAGAACCCGAACGCATGTTCAGCCCCTGTATGCCAAAATATATGCTGTCGGCCCCTGCCTGTATAGCTGCAGCCAAAGACTCGTAACTGCCCACAGGGGCCATGATTTCCAACATCGGCGTGAAATTGTTATTTGCTGAGTTCCAACATTCTGTCGATAGGCAACTTGGCCCGCTCCATAATACGCTCGTCGACGGTGATCTCGGGAGCTTCGTTTTTCAGACACTTGTAAAGTTTCTCAAGGGTGTTGAGACGCATATAGGCACACTCGTTGCAGCTGCATCCCACACTGCCCTCAGTGACTTCGGGCGGCACGGGTATAAAGGTCTTGCCGGGTGCCTTGGACTGCATCTCGTGCAAAATGCCGCTCTCGGTAGCTACAATAAACTCCTTGCACTCGTCCTCGATGGCATACTTTAGAAGTACGGCCGTAGAACCTACCTTGTCGGCCAACAGGACTACAGGACGTTTGCACTCCGGATGTACCAGTACTTTGGCTCCGGGATGTTCGGCCTTCAGCTTCATGATGGCTTCGGCAGAAAAACGCTCGTGAACATGACAGGCACCATCCCACAACAACATGTTACGGCCCGTGACGGCATTGATGTAACTGCCCAGGTTCCGGTCAGGCGCAAATATTATCTTCTCGTCCTTGGGCAAGCTTTCCACAATCTTCAGCGCATTGCCCGAAGTCACTACGATGTCAGTGTAGTACTTGACGGCTGCCGTCGTATTGACATAACTGAGGACTGTGTAGCCGGGATGCGACTTGACAAACTCTCCGAACGCATCGGCAGGACAGCTGTCGGCCAAAGAGCAACCTGCCTCAAGGTCCGGGACAAGCACTTTCTTCTGAGGACAAAGTATCTTGCAGGTTTCGCCCATAAAATGCACACCGCACATCACGATTATATCGGCCGTCGACTTTGCGGCCTTCTGGGCCAAAGCCAGGCTATCGCCCACAAAGTCGGCAATATCCTGAATGTCGCCTATCGTATAATAATGGGCCAGAATGACAGCATTCTTTTCTGCCTTCAGTCTGCGTATCTCTTCTATGAGTTTCAACTTATCCATAGTTATGAACAAACATTAAAATAACTTTATATTTTTGTTTGAAAAAAATTTTTCTTTCAAAACCTTTTTTTTCTTATTATTATAGCCTGTTGACAAGGTTGATAACTTTTCCTTCAATTTTGCCGCTTGTGCTTTATCCTCAGCTAAAAGTTTTTATCAACCACTTATCCATCCCCGTTTTTGACTATAGGGAGTTATCCACTTTTCAACTATCAGCTAACCACGGGGCAAAGTTAATATATTTTTCTTGAATGTCACGTGACTAAACCGTATTTTTTAGGTTAAAATTTTTTTTATAAAACGTGAACAAAAAATTTGGTAGTCTTGAAAATCATTATACCGGAACTTTTTTTCGAAAAACAAAATCACAAACCGAAAAAGTATAAAAAGTTTTCAACGGCAGTTTCTCCGTTTTTTGAACATAGTTGTGTGCATTATCAATAGATGTAAAGTCTTTCTTTCGCAAAAACAGACTTTTTTGTCTTTTTACAGGCTTGCGAGTCAGAAAATTCATTACATTTGCAGCATGAAAAAACTTACTACGCTTGAGATGCAGCGCATCAATGCTGAGGAATTCAAAGCAGCCATAAAGATGCCCCTGGTAATTGTGCTCGACAATATCAGATCTCTTAACAATATAGGTTCTGTGTTCCGTACTTCCGACGCCTTCCGTGTCGAGAGTATCTACTTGTGCGGCATTTCTGCCACTCCTCCGTCAGCCGAGATACACAAGACTGCCCTGGGAGCGGAAGATTCGGTTGACTGGAAGTATTTTGAGAATACGCACGAGGCCATAAGGTTTCTGAAGAACCGCAACTACAGGGTCATGGCCATCGAACAATGTGAAGGAAGCACAAAACTTGACGATTGGCTGCCTGACTTTTCTGAGGAAGGCTATGCTTTTGTGTTGGGAAACGAAGTGAAAGGCGTGCAGCAGTCGGTGGTGGACATGTGTGACGGGTGTCTTGAGATTTCGCAGTACGGGACAAAGCACAGTCTGAATGTAGCCGTGACGGCAGGTCTTGTCATTTGGGACTTTTTCAGAAATTTTGAGAAAGTACACCAATTCTGATTCTGTGAAGAATCGTAGAACTTTATCAACAACAGTCTCACACACATATTAACATGGAAAAGACGGCAGATTCCAAAGACACACCTTTAATCAAGCAATATCTCGAACTCAAAGCCAAGTATCACGATGCCATTATCCTGTATCGTGTGGGTGATTTCTACGAGACGTTTTGCGAAGATGCTGCCACGGCTCACAACATATTGGGCATTACGCTGACAAGCCGGGCCGGAAGTCCTTTGGCCGGTTTTCCGTACCATGCGCTTGACACTTACCTGCCCAAACTCGTACGCGCCGGTAAACGCGTGGCTATCTGCGAACAGCTGGAAGACCCAAAACTGACCAAGAAACTGGTCAAAAGAGGTATTACCGAACTGATTACGCCGGGTTTGACGATGGGCGACAGTGTGCTCAATGCCCGCGAAAACAACTTTCTGGCCGCTGTCACTTTTATGGACAACAAAAGCAAATATGTTGTCTCCAACAATGCTTCAGGTAATGTCCAGGCCGGACTCTCGCTGCTTGACATATCGACAGGCGAATTTCTGGTAGCTGAGGGCAGTTATGACTATATAGACAAACTCATTGCCAACTATGCACCTAAGGAAATGCTCTACCTGAAGGGTATGAAATCACAATACCAGGAGCATTTCTCAACCGATACGTATTGCTACGAACTCGAAGATTTCTACTTTAGTTATGAGAACGCTTATAGGGGATTGCTTGACCTTTTCCACACCCAGAACCTGAAGGGCTTCGGTATTGAAGACATGACGCTTTCCGTCACTTCAGCTGGTGCCATACTCCGGTATTTGGATGCTACGCAGCATAAGCATATAGGGCACATCACGACTATCCGGCGTATTGACAATACGGCCTATATGAGGTTGGACAAGTTTACGGTGCGAAGCCTCGAACTTGTCTTCCCAATGAACGAAGGCGGCAAGTCTCTGCTCGACGTGATTGGTGAAACCATAACGCCGATGGGCGGACGTATGCTGCACCGTTGGGTGCTGTTTCCGCTCATTCATGCCGAGAGCATCAAAGAACGACTCAATGTGGTAGAGTATTTCTTCCGTGACCCGGATTTTGCCGACACGATAGGCGAAAACCTGCAGCATCTGGGTGACATGGAACGTACCGTAGCCAAAATAGCAGTAGGACGTGTTTCTCCCCGCGAAGTCGTTCAGTTGCGTGTTGCCCTTGAGTCGCTGAAATCTATCAAGGAGGCTTGTCTGGAAGCTGATCTTCCTCAGCTTCAGAACATCGGCGAACAGATCAATACCTGTGAGAGGATTGCGGACCGCATCTATAGGGAAATAGAACCGGAACCGCCCGTACAGATAGGTAAAGGCGGTGTGATCAGAGCCAATGTCAATGCGGAGCTGGACGAACTGCGCGAGATGTCGCATTCAGGCAAAAACTATCTGTTGACGCTGCAAAAACGTCTTTCCGACGAATATAATATACCGTCGCTTAAAGTAGCTTACAACAGTGTGTTTGGCTATTATATTGAAGTCAGAAATCTGCATAAGGACAAGGTGCCTCAGGACTGGATACGCAAGCAGACACTTGTGGGCGCCGAACGTTACATCACCCAGGAACTGAAAGAGTATGAGGAGAAGATTCTGACTGCTGAGGAGCGTATTCTTTCGCTCGAAACTCAAATCTACCAGAATCTGCTCAAGGCATTGGAAGAATATATTTCAATCATTCAGATTGATGCTCAACTGATGGCCCGATTGGATTGTCTGTTGGCCTTCAGCAAAGTTTCTGCCCGTTATCACTATGTGCGTCCGGACATAGACGACAGCATAGAAATAGACATCCGGCAAGGACGGCATCCTGTCATCGAAAGCCAAATGCCTGTTGGTGAGTCTTATATTCCCAACGACGTGCAGCTTTCGTCAGACGATAACGGATGTCAGATTATGATGATAACCGGCCCGAATATGGCAGGTAAATCAGCTTTGCTCCGACAGACGGCACTCATAGTCCTGATGGCCCATATCGGGTGTTTTGTCCCTGCCGAATCTGCCCATATTGGTATAGTTGACAAGATATTTACCCGCGTAGGGGCTTCAGACAACATTTCGTTGGGTGAATCGACTTTTATGGTCGAGATGACCGAAGCTTCCAACATTCTCAACAACCTGTCGCCAAGGTCGTTGGTGCTCTTCGACGAGTTGGGTCGCGGCACTTCTACTTACGACGGCATTTCGATAGCCTGGAGTATTGTAGAATATATACACGAAAAGGCAGAAGGCCATCCTAAAATGCTCTTTGCAACGCACTACCACGAACTCAACGATATGGAGAAATCTTTCCCGCGCATCAAAAATTTCAATGTCAGTGTGCGTGAGGAAGACGGGAAAGTGCTGTTTCTCAGAAAACTGAAACCAGGAGGCAGCGAACATAGCTTTGGTATTCATGTAGCCAAATTGGCCGGCATGAACAAAGAAATCATTCAACGGGCCGATGAAGTGCTGAAATCACTGGAGTCTGCTGCTGCCGTTTCCGATTCGAAGATATCCGGTGACGCACCTGTCGAAAAGATAAAGCCTTCGGGTGTACCGGACGGCTATCAGTTCCAGATTTTCGAACTTGATGACCCTGTATTGAGTCAGATTAGGGACGAAATCAAGAACATTGATCCCAATAACATGACTCCAATGGAAGCACTCAGCAAATTAGCCGAAATCAAAAAGATATGCGGCATCTGATATAAAGAGTTACTCATCCTATAAAGGTTACCTATCCTATAAAGAGTTGCTCATCAAAAAATGAAACTAGTCTCAAGTGTCAATGAGACTAGTTTCGTTGTCTTTTAAGACTAGTTTTGAAGACCTTATGAGGTAATATCATGGCCTCAAGACTAGTTGTCGATGTGATATAGGTGCTCAAAAGATGAGACTATAATTCTTTGTTGTTGCTGGATTACAGGCTCCAAGTAGCCCCGTCCTTTGTATCTTTGACTGCAAAACCAAGTTCGGTCAGTTTGTTGCGGATGAGGTCGGAGGTAGCCCAGTCTTTGTTGGCTTTGGCTTGAGCGCGCACATTGAGCAATAGGTCGACAGCGCCCTTGTAGGCAGCAGTCTTGTCGTCGCTGGCACCGGCGCCGCTTTCGTCTTTCATGCCCAGTATATCGAACAGGAAGGTCTTGAATACGTTCTGAATCTTCTCTATTCCGCTTGCATCGACTTTGTCCTGGCCGTCAATAATTCGGTTGATGAGAGAGACCAGTTCGTAGAGGTTTGAAATGACGATAGGTGTGGTCAGGTCGTCGTTCATGGCCTCGTACATCTTCTCCTCCAGTTTGTTTACTTTGTCGAGCGTTTCTGAGGTTTCGGCCGATGATTCTGACGGCTTCATACGACTTATGCTATTGTAGCCTTCCATCATGCGTTTCATGCCTTTTTCGGCACTCTGCAGGGCTTCGTTGGAAAAGTCAACGGTAGAGCGGTAATGTGCCATCAGGATAAAGAAACGGATGGTCATCGGGCTGTATGGCTGCGTAAGTTTGGGATGCGAGCCAGTGAAGAACTCGTCAAGCGTGATGAAATTGCCGTATGATTTGCCCATTTTCTTGCCATCGATGGTAATCATGTTGTTGTGCATCCAGTAGTGAACCGTAGGATGACCTTTGGCTGCACAGCTTTGCGCAATCTCGCACTCGTGATGTGGAAAGAGAAGGTCAAGACCGCCACCATGGATATCAAACTCTTCGCCCAAATACTTTTCGCTCATGGTGGAGCACTCCAAGTGCCAGCCTGGGAAACCTTCACTCCACGGACTTGGCCAATGCATGATGTGTTCGGGAGCAGCCTTTTTCCAAAGGGCAAAGTCGCAGGCTTCACGCTTTTCGGATTGTCCGTCCAATTCGCGTGTGGTATCCATCAGTTCGTCTATATTGCGTCCGGATAAGATGCCGTAATGGAACTTCTCGGCATACTTCTTCACGTCGAAATATACGCTTCCGTTGCTTACATAGGCATAACCGGCGTCCAGAATCTTCTGTACATAAGCTATCTGTTCGATGATATGGCCTGAGGCATGGGGTTCTATGCTTGGCGGCAACACGTTGAGAGCCTCCATGGCCTTGTGATAGCGGTTCAGATAATACTGAACCACTTCCATAGGCTCTTTTTGTTCCAGGCGGGCTTTTTTGGCAATCTTGTCTTCTCCCTCGTCTGCATCGTGTTCCAAGTGACCCACATCGGTGATGTTACGCACGTAGCGGACTTTGTATCCGATGTGCTGCAGATAGCGGAACAGTATGTCGAAGGTGATGGCAGGACGAGCGTGCCCGAGATGTCCGTCTCCATAGACCGTAGGACCGCATACATACATGCCGACATGATCAGGGACGATAGACTTGAATGGCTGCTTGATGTGCGCCAATGTGTTGTAGATATAGAGTTGTTGAGTTGCCATATAATTTGTTGTTTTTTAGTTATTTTCTATTTTACCGTCAGCCAAATGTATTGTTCTGTCGGACATCTGAGCCAATGACTCGTCATGGGTCACGATGATAAAGGTTTGACCGAACTCTTTGCGCAAGTCGAAGAATAGCTTGTGCAGTTCGCTTTTGTTTTGACTGTCCAGTGAACCGGAAGGCTCGTCTGCGAAAATGACATCCGGCTTGTTCATCAACGCCCGCGCTACGGCTATTCTTTGTTTTTCGCCTCCGGAGAGTTCGCCGGGCTTGTGTGAGAGACGGTCTTTGAGTCCCAGATAATCAAGCAGTTCCTCGCCGCGACATCGTGCTTTAGAATTTGGTATCCCTGCTATCAAGGCAGGAAGCATGACGTTTTCAAGTGCCGAAAACTCGGGCAAAAGCTGGTGTGACTGAAAAACAAAACCAATGTGTCTGTTACGGAATACCGACAAATCTCTGTCAGACAGGGTCTGTAGCGATGTGCCCTGGATGAGAACTTCTCCTTTAGTTGGTTTGTCCAACGAGCCCATAATCTGCAGCAGTGTCGTCTTGCCGGCTCCTGATTTGCCCACAATGGCTACTACCTCACCGTTGTCGACGGTCAGGTCAATACCCTTGAGGACTTCCAATGGTCCGAATGCCTTATAGATGCCTTTTGCTTCAATCATTCTGCTTCGTTGTCCAGCTTCCGTGTATGCTGTTTACCATTATGCAGTCGCAAAGGTAAACATTATTTGTAAATCTCACAAGTTTTGTCCTTAAAATTTTGATTTTACAGAAACTTGTCCTATCTTTGCACTCCGTCAGCGAAAAGATATTCCGCTACAAAAGATTGAGAGCAAGCCGAAGTCTCTTCGTCTTGCTCTCTTCAAACGGAAAATTTTCAAACCAGTATAAGTGGTCCCACTTGGGCTTGAACCAAGGACCCACGGATTATGAGTCCGCTGCTCTGACCAACTGAGCTATGGGACCGGAGTCTTGTTTTCGAGTTCCTGTTCTTGCATTGAGAACTGGAGGTCTGAATTTTTTCGGGTGCAAAGTTAAAAGTATTTTTTGATATATACAAATATTTCTGCTTAAAAATGACAATTTATCAGAATTTCGATCATATTTATGGCCAATTCGCCGCTTGCATAGGATTCTTCGATGGTGTCCATAGAGGTCACCAGTTTCTGTTGCGGCATCTGAAAGCTGAAGCAGATAAACACAAAATGGAAAGCGCCGTCATCACGTTTTCCAACCATCCGCGCCAATTGATAGAGCCAGACTACCATATGGAGATGATAGATTCGCTCGGACAGCGTCTTGACAAGTTGGCTAAGATGGATATTGACGCATGTTTTCTGATGTCTTTTACCGAAGCGGTAAGGCAGATATCCGCACGCCAGTTTATTCAGGAGTTTCTTTCCGCTCAGATGCATGTCAAGGTCTTAATTATTGGCTATGACCATCGGTTCGGCTATGGCAGGAGTGAAGGTTTCGACGATTATGTCCGTTTCGGACTTGAATGTGGGATGGAAGTTGTCCGCGAACCAGTCTTTGATGATGGCAGTGGTTTGAACTACTCGTCCAGTGAGATTCGCCGTGCACTCAAGGCCGGTGATAAAAAACTGGCCGCCCAATTGCTTGGACAGCCAGTAGACTAATGTTCTATTGTTGACGAAGATAATCAGTCCCAATCCTCGTCCGACGGAGTAATATTGCCTACATTGGGCAATACACCTCCGCAGATACTGATTTCGCGGTTGATGCTTTCTTCGAGCGAAATCAGGGTTTCTGTTGATACGACACCTTCGATGCCTTGTATCTTGTTGTTGAGTAAGTCCATCAGATGCTCGTTGTCACGCGCATACAGTTTGCAAAGCATTGTGTAAGGACCTGTAGTGAAGTGACACTCGATGATTTCCGGGATTGCCTCCAGATATTTTACGACTTCCCTATACATATTGCCGCGCTCCAAACGGATACCGATATACGTGCAAGTCTGGAATCCAAGCATCTTGGGATCTACGTTGTAGCCCGAACTTACGATGACTTTCATCTCTATGAGACGTTGTATGCGCTGGTGGATTGCCGCGCGAGACACGCCACACTCTATAGCCACGTTCTTGGATGGTATGCGGGCGTTTCTTGTTATGATGTCAAGGATTTTTTTGTCGAGTGCATCAATTTTTTCCATGTTGAAGATTTTTAGGCTTTCGCTGTAGATATATACATTTTGCAACGAAAAACCGTTAAACAATGGGGCAAAGGTACAACTTTTTTCTCAAATCATGCAAATTTTTGCACGACAAATTATACAAAATGCTATTTTTTTGTTTTTGTTATGGCTTTAATGCTGTTTTTTAGCCACGATGTCAATCTTGTCTAAAGAAAAAATGACTGGCTCTTTGGAAGTCTTTTCTACCAAAGAGCCAGTCTGTGTCTGTAACTATTCTGTGTCAGCAGGCTTTATTTCTTGACAATGTCAACCAAAGTTACTTCGAACTGAAGGGTTGAACCGCCTGGAATGTTGTGCATTCCGCGATCGCCGTAAGCTAGTTCTGAGGGCATAGTCAGGATAGCTTTGCCACCCACCTTCATGTTGAGAAGGCCTTCCTTGAAGCCTTTCACAACACCGTTGATGTTGAAATCGATACTGTCGTTCTGATCAAATACTGTGCCGTCTACCAGCGTCCCTTTGTAGGAAACCTTAACCTTCTCACCTTCTTTTGGATTGGCACCGTTACCCTCGACGAGAGTTTCAATCTGCAGACCTGACTCCAAAGTCTTTACGCCGTCTTTCTTTGCATTCTCTGCCATAAAATCAGCGCCTTTGGCCTTGTTCTCAGCTACTTCCTGACGATGCTTCTCTTCCATTTGCTCGCGGAGTTTCTCATTGTAAGTACGCACAAATGCTTCTGCATCTTCCAAACCCACCTTGAGATTGTCTGAATCGCGGCGAATACCTGCAACGAAACCGGCAATGAAATTGTCAAGATTCATGGTAACTTCGGGAACAACGACACCGCTATCCTGGAAGTTGGAATACTGGTTGCCGAACAATACACCATAGGAATAGCCCAGTGTGTCGAGGTCGGAACTGAGTTTTACACTAGGTACTCCATCACAGCATGATGAGAGACCCATCGTGGCAGCAAGAACTACGGCTGCGCAATAGAACAATTTCTTCATAATGACTTGATTGTTGATATTTTGTATTTAGTTTTGCCTTTTTGTGGACGCAAATATACTGAATTCCTCTTTATTTTGCATGATTTCATCGTCTTTTTTACCGAAATTTATGCTTCTTTGATATATTTGCAACCAAAAGAATGGATTTGTTATGAAAAAAACAGTTTTTCTGACTGGTGCAGGGATGAGTCGTGAGAGCGGAATCTCCACGTTTAGGGACAGCGACGGACTATGGGAAAACTACCGTGTTGAGGATATCTGTACACACGATGCTTGGCTGGCTCACCCCGAACGGTTGCTGGACTTTTATAATATGCTCCGACGCAAGTATATGGACTGCAAACCCAATGACGGCCATCGTCTGATTGCTTCGTTAGAGAAGGATTACGACGTTCATGTCATCACCCAGAACCTGGACAATTTGCATGAACAAGCAGGTTCCAGTCATGTGCTTCATCTGCATGGCGAAATGATGAAATGCCGTGCTGACGGTCCGGACAACGGAGTGCATTATTCGATTGACCCTGCTCATCCTGACATTAAAATTGGAGACAAGAGTCCGGAAGGTGTGCAGTTGCGTCCCCATATTGTATTCTTCCAGGAAGCTGTCCCTAACCTTGACAAGGCTGCTGAAATTATGTCCAAAGCCGATATTGCCGTTGTTGTGGGTACTTCACTCAATGTCTATCCTGCCGCCGGCTTGCTTCAATACGCACCGCAGGGCATTCCAGTCTATGTTATTGACCCGAAGCCTGTCCACTCGCCCTATAGACAAACGATTCAGATTCAGGCCGGTGCCGGAGAAGGGATGAAGCAACTGATTAGTATATTGTCCAAAGACAAAGCCTAAAATCAGTTTTGATAACGCCTAAACATAGTTTTTAAGTCTTGAGAAACCTAGTTTCGTTTGCCAAAAAAAACGTAAATTTGTCATTTGTCATCTTTGATTTAATAAGTTGCTGAAAACCAGCAAAAACACGACAGGATGCCAAAGCAAAGGCATCCTGTCGTGTTGTCTCAATCTTGCTGGCTTACTTTTTATAAGCGGCAATATTATTGTTGAGTTTGTTGATTGTTTCCGTGATTTTGGGGTCTTTCAACGTCTCGTTGGCTATCTTCAGATGGTGAATTGCCTTCGGACCATAGTTTAGAGTAGCCCTTTTCGTAGCGGTTTGCATTTCTGCGTAGTAGTGAGCAGCGTTTTTAGCATCGTTCTTTTTTGCATTGTAGGCTGCTTGAGCGCGCGCAGAAGTGTTCATAATCGAGTTGTAGAAACCATAGCCCATGGCTTTGTGCACATCAGCATTGTTAGGGTCGATGGCTAAAACCTTGTCATAGTAGACTTCGGCCGAATCTGCCTGGTTGGTGTTCAGGAAGAGCTGGGCTGCGTATTTGTAGTATTTAACCTGCTTGTCCTGTGTAATGTCCGGGTCGCTTAGTATCGTCTTGCAGCAAGCCAGTGCATTGTCCCAATCCTTTTCTTTCGAATAGATGAAGTAAAGTTTTGAGTCCATGGACAAAGTTTGAGCAGGATTGGCCGTCTTGATGTCTATGTAAGCCTGCTTAAGCAATTCGGTTTTACCGGCGGCCTCATAGGCATTCTTCATGTTGGTGACGACACCTTGGTCATAGTTGCCTTTTATAATGCTCGATTTGAAGGCGTCACCGGCTTTCTCCTGGTCGCCTACCTGCAGGTAAGCTGTGCCGAGTTGGAAAGCTGTCATATAGTCTGTATTGTCCGTATCAAGGGCCAAAGCCTTTACATAGTTGTCGATGGCTTCCTGATACTTTCCACTTGACATGGCGGCGTCACCGGCATTGGCGTAGTCAGCCAGCGTCTGCGCCTGTATAGCTCCCGAGAAAACTGCTGCGACAGCAGCAAGGATGAGGATTTTTTTCATTTTGTATGGTGTTTTATAGGTTGTCTTCTGTTTCTTATTGTTTTGATTGAGTCTTTGTGACAGGGTTTAAATTTCGTGCCTTGACAATCTCTCCCAAGCCAACTGCTCGTATTTCGTCCCCGGCTTACCGTAGTTTGCGTAAGGGTGTATGGCGATTCCGCCTCGTGGCGTGAATATGCCGGTCACTTCGATATATCTTGGTTCCATCAACTTGATCAGGTCTTTCATGATGATGTTGACACAATCTTCATGGAAGTCACCATGATTGCGGAATGAGAAGAGGTAAAGTTTTAGACTCTTGCTCTCTACCATTTTGATGTCCGGGATATAACTGATGATTATATTGGCAAAGTCCGGTTGTCCCGTAATAGGGCAGAGGCTTGTAAACTCCGGGCAGTTGAACTTTACCCAGTAGTCATTTTCCTGATGCCTGTTCACGAACGTTTCGAGTAACTCCGGCGCATAGTCCTGCCGATACTCTGTAACTTTATTTCCCAATAGGGAGAGGGTTTTCTCTTCGCTTCTCTGCATGGCCGAGTTTCGTTGTTTGGCTGCAAAGGTACACGTTTCTGTTGAATAAAACAAAAAAAGAGGGAATTTTCTTTTCCTGAGAATCCCCTCTTTTGTTTTTTGCAGGCTTTTGACTATTGCATAGACCCCCCGACGATGTCAAGAAGCTCGGATGTAATGGCTGCCTGACGGCCTTTGTTGTACTGGATTCGCAATTCTCCGAGCAGGTCGTTTGCATTGTCCGTAGCCGTTTGCATTGCCACAGTACGGGCGGCGTGCTCGGCCGCTTGGGCATCGAGCATGACCGTATAGATTTTCATGCAGAGCGCATCCGGTATCAAAGTTGTAAGGACTTCAGAGGCACTGGGCTCAATGATGTAGCCGGCTACGTTTGTCTTTTCGCCTTCAGAATTGAGCGCTACGGGCAAGAACGTCTCACGTGTGGGGATTTGTGTGGCAGTACTCTTAAAGTGCATGTAGACGAGCTCTACGCGGTCAATTTTGCCGTTAATGTAGTCGTCCATCAGGTGCTTGGCCAGTTCGCGGGCTGTAGCAAACTTCGGATTGTCTCCTTTTTCTACATAATCGCGTATCAGATTCGTTGCTCCCTTTAGTTTTGTCAGGCTTTGTTCGAGTTTGCGGCCTATGACATAGCAGTCGACGGCCTTGCCTTCGATACCCTGGGTAGCGTATTCGCTGAGCATGCTTTCCGTATGCCGTAATACAATGCTATTGTATCCGCCGCATAGGCTCGAGTTGCTGGCAATGGCTACAATGGCGACCCTCTTGTTGCTTTCGTGCGGTTCGCAATAAGGTGACGAAATCTTGGTGTCGCCGGCAAGGAGCGATACCATGATCTTGTGCAGCTGGCGGTCGTAGGGCAACATGCTTTCTATTGCCCCTTGAGCCTTGTGCAGTTTGGCAGAAGCCACCATCTTCATGGCCGAGGTAATCTTGAGAGTTCCCTCGACCGATCCGATGCGTCCTTTGATTTCCTTCAATGAAGCCATAAGTGTATCTGACTATATTGTGTATTATGCCATCTGGAGGCAAATATTGGCAGCCGTTTCGCGTATGATAGCGATGATATTGTCGTCTATCTTACCTTCTGCAAGTGGTTTGATGACGTCGTCAGCATGTGCGGCACGGAGTTGCTGGAGGAACTTCTGCTGGAACTCCTGTACTTGGTCCACACTGATTTTTGCCATCAGGCCTTGTGTGCCGCAGTAGAGTATAGCGACTTGCTCGCCTACGGGCATCGGGCTGTATTGAGGCTGGATGAGCAACTGGTTGTTCTTGCGTCCGCGGTCGATGGCCATAGCTGTCACGGGATCCATGTCACTCGAGAATTTGGCAAAAGACTCCAGTTCGCGATATTGAGCCTGGTCTATCTTCAGCGTGCCGGCAACCTTCTTCATAGACTTGATTTGCGCAGAACCTCCGACACGTGACACCGAAATACCTACGTTGATGGCAGGGCGGAATCCTTGGTTGAAGAGGTCTGTCTCAAGGAAAATCTGACCGTCTGTAATAGAGATTACATTTGTCGGGATGTAGGCAGAAACGTCACCAGCTTGAGTCTCGATGATAGGCAGAGCGGTCAGCGAACCACCGGCTTTGACATGGCCCTTGAGCGAGGGCGGAAGGTCGTTCATCTGTTCAGCCACTTCCTGTTGTTCGATAATCTTGGCGGCACGTTCCAGTAGTCGGGAATGGAGATAGAAGACATCACCCGGATAAGCCTCACGGCCTGAAGGACGGCGCAGAATTAGCGAAACCTCACGATAGGCGACAGCCTGTTTGGACAGGTCATCGTAGACGGCCAGTGCGTGACGTCCTGTATCTCGGATATATTCGCCGATGGCAGCACCTGCGAAAGGAGCAAAGTACTGCAAGGCGGCCGAGTCGGCAGCGGTTGCTGCAACAACGCATGTGTATGGCATTGCGCCTTTTTCCTTCAGCGTTTGCACGAGGCTGGCTACAGTCGAACCTTTCTGTCCGATGGCGACGTAGATACAATATACCGGATTGCCGTTTTCGTAGTTCTCCCTTTGGTTGATAATCGTGTCGATAGCAATTGCAGTTTTGCCTGTCTGTCGGTCACCGATGATAAGTTCTCGCTGTCCGCGACCGATAGGAATCATAGCATCGACGGCTTTCAAACCAGTCTGCAGTGGTCGTTTTACGGGCTGACGGAACACGACACCAGGGGCTTTGCGCTCCAGAGGCATTTCAAAGGTTTCTCCGCTGATTGGGCCCATACCGTCGAGAGGTTCTCCCAACGGGTTGATGACGCGTCCGAAGAGGTTCTCGTTTACACGAATGGAGGCGATGCGTTTGGTGCGTTTTACTACCATTCCTTCTGACACAGTGTCTCCACCGCCGAAGATTACGGCACCGACATTGTCTTCTTCCAGATTCATAACCACGGCCATAACGCCGTTTTCGAATTCAAGCAATTCGTTGGCTTCGGCATTCCGCAGGCCATAGATGCGGGCCACACCATCGCCCACGGTCAGCACAGTTCCGACTTCGTCGTACTTCGCTTGGGTGTCGATACCCTCCAACTGCTGGAGGAGGATTTCGCTCACTTCGCTTGCTTTGATATTACTCATATAATCTCCTGGTTATATAATTCTTTTGTTCTTTTCAATGAATTGCTTCTTGATCAGATTAAACTGCGAACGCACCGAGGCATCCAGACGTATGTCATCAATCTGAAAGATGAAACCGCCTTCGATATTCGGATCGACGGTCGTTTCGAGAATCACGTCAATCGAATTCCTTGACCGCTCTTCCACCATCATTTCCAACCGCTTTGCGACCTCTTGACTGGCAGGAACGGCCGTTATCAACTTGCCGATGGAGATGTGTTTCATCGTTCGGTAGAGCGATACGTAACTGTGTGCTATGAAGAGCATGAACGACTCACGACGATGCGCGACCACCAGTTTGGCAAACTTTCGCATGACAAGACTGGGACTGACGGCTGCCGCTTGGCAAATCACGTCCTCCTTTTGCACTTGGGGAAGGAGCGGATTGCTTAGGACGGAAGCCACTTGGGGGACATTCCTATAACTGTCAATCAATTGCAGGACTTCTTGATAGACGGTATCTTCCTGTTTCTGACTGACGGCAAAGGCCAACAAGGCCTTAGCATAGCGTTTGGCAATTACTCCGATATCCATACGTTACTTTTTGGTTTCAATCTCGTCAAGCATACGGTCTATCATAGCCATCTGTTCGGTGTCGGTCTTCAGATTCTTGCGAAGTACCTTCTCTGCGATTTCGACAGAGAGCAAGCCCACCTGACGACGTATGTCGCGTATGGCATCTTCCTTTTCTGTCTGTATCTGCTGTTGTGCTTCCTTCATAATCTTTTGGCCGGCAACGGTAGCCTCTGCTTTTGCCTTTTCTACAATCTGGGTGCGCATATTGACGGCTTCGGCCAAAATGGCTGATTGCTTTTCTTGGGCCTCCTTCAGCATCGCTGCAGTCTTCTCCTGAATCTTCGCCAATTCCTCATTGGCTTGTTTTGCCTTCAGGATGCTTTCATCGATGTATTTGGCCCGATTGTCAATCATCTTGGTCAAGACCGGCCACCCGAATTTGCCAAGCACCAAAAGGACTACGACAAATGCGAGAAGCATCCAGAAAAAGAGACCGCTTTCGGGAATCAACAAATCCATAAATGCTTGTTATTTTATTGAATATCCGGGGATTTCTTTTGCTCGAAATCCCCGATGTTTTTTAGGATGCCAAAAGGCAGACAACGACGGCGAACAGGCTGACACCTTCGACGAGGGCACCGATGATAATCATCGGAATCTGAATCTTGCTGATGGCTTCTGGCTGACGTGCCATGGCGTCCATAGCCGAAGCACCAATCTTGCCTAGACCGATACCTGCACCGATTGCTACGATACCTGCGCCGAGTGCGGCGGCTCCTTTTGTAGAAAGAATTTCCAAAAGCATAGTTGTAATGTTTTAATTGTTAGAGTTATTGTTTGTTTATCTGTTTATCTATGTTTGTTGTTTGGCTATCAAGACCTCATTCTTTGTGATGTTCGGCTTGCGAAAGCCCTATGTAGATAGATGAAAGCATCGTAAAGACGAAGGCCTGGATGAAAGCCACAAGCAGTTCAACGAAGTCCAAGAAGATGCCCAGCAAGATGCTGACTACGGACATCAGTCCATTGCCTACGCCTGGCATCGAGATTGCCGTCAGAAAGATGACACTCAAGACACCGAGCAGGGCACAGTGACCCGCCAGGATGTTGGCAAACAATCGGATTGTCAAAGAGAAGGGTTTTGTAAAAAGTCCGATAAACTCAATGACCGCCATGATGGGCCGTAGCCACAAGGGTAGTTCACGATTCCACAAAACCTCGCTCCAATAAGCTCCTGTGCCAAAGATGTTGGTTGTGAAGAAGGTAAACAAAGCCAAGGTCACAGTGATGGCTATGTTGCCCGTCAAATTGGCAGACCCCGGTATAAGTCCCAACAGGTTGTTGAAGAATATGAAGAAAAACGCGGTCAAAAGATAAGGGACATAACGTTCGGTGTTTTTGGGGATGTTCGGCCGTATGACATCGTTGTATACATATGAAACGAGCATTTCTACCGAACCGACGAATCCTTTAGGTGCAGCCGATTTCAAATCCTTGTCTTTATACCACTTTGCACAGTGCAGTATCATCCATATCAGCAAGATACAGGAGATAATCAATCCCGCCACATTTTTGGTGATGGAGAAATCGAAGAACGGGCGGCTCTCTTTGCCGTTAGCGTCTGTCTCTACAATCTTGCCTGCGTATTCCGAATCCTTGTCGGCAATCTTCAAACCCTCGTACGCCTCATGTCCATGATGGAACTTATCGGACATAAACGCGTGGAATCCTGTTTCTTGGCTATACACAAGTACCGGAAGCGGAATGGATATGGATGTTTCGCCCCAATCGGTTATATGCCAATAGTAGGAATCTCCCACGTGGTCGAATATCATGGCCGTTACATCCAATGGTTCAGCCTCTGCTTCAACCTCTTGCGCAAAGCAAGGGGCTGACCACATGGCCACGGCTGAAATCAGCAGGACCGATAGTGTTTTCCGAAACTTATATTTCCTTTTCATTTTTCATTCTTTTGAGAAAGAAGACCGTTTCAAAGGCCACTGATACGAAGTAGACAGCGATTGTCATCAATGCGAAGCGTTTTAAGGGCACTTCAGTCAGGAACTTGACAATCAGTATGCCGCCCACAGTAAGCAGCAACTTGAGGATTTTTGAGCCAAGGACAATCCAAATGACATGCAAAGGGTTGCTTTTGTTAATCAGATTGAAGATATTGATTATTACCGCTTCGTAAAAGACAAAGGCCGCAATCAGAAATTCCAGGTGTTGCATCATATCTGTACGCAGGCTGATATGATGTTTTTATGGACTTCAACATATCCTGATACAACGTGTTGCCGAGTCTCATTGCCGTTCGTCACATAACGTATCACTCCAGGTTGTAGAGTTGTAATGATGGCATCGTGATTGGGTAGGATTTCGAAACGTCCTTTCTGACCGGGTACTTCCACCAGCGAGACTTCGCCGTCGAAGATTGTTTTTTCAGGAGAGTGAATGGTTAACTTCATGATTCGCTTATGCTTGTTGTCTTTTACTCATATCAATTGTTGGCACCCTTTGCAGCCTCTATCAGGCGCTTGCCTTTTTCGATGGCTTCTTCTATGGTGCCGACGTTCAGGAATGCTTGCTCCGGGAGGTCGTCTACCTCGCCGTCCAGAATCATATTGAAGCCTTTGATGGTGTCTTCAATATTGACCATCACGCCTTTGACTCCAGTAAACTGTTCGGCTACTGTGAATGGCTGGGAGAGAAATCTTTGTACTCGACGAGCGCGGTTGACCGTTTGCTTGTCTTCGTCCGAAAGTTCATCCATGCCGAGGATGGCGATGATGTCCTGAAGCTCCTTGTTTCGCTGCAGAATCTGCTTTACTCTTTGGGCGCAATTGTAGTGCTCTTCGCCGATAATGTTCGGATCGAGGATTCTTGAGGTTGAGTCCAAGGGGTCTACGGCAGGGTAGATGCCAAGTTCGGTAATCTTACGAGAAAGAACCGTCGTCGCGTCCAAGTGAGAGAACGTAGTGGCAGGGGCGGGGTCTGTCAAGTCGTCGGCAGGTACATAGACGGCTTGTACGGACGTGATTGAGCCTTTCTTGGTCGAAGTGATTCGCTCCTGCATCTTACCCATATCTGTGGACAATGTAGGCTGATAGCCTACGGCTGACGGCATTCGACCCAATAGGGCGGATACTTCCGATCCTGCTTGCGTGAAACGGAAGATGTTGTCGATAAAGAGCAGGATATCCTTGGATGTGCCTATTTGGTCAGAGTCACGGAACGACTCTGCAATCGTAAGTCCGGATAGTGCCACGGAAGAACGTGCTCCAGGTGGTTCGGACATTTGGCCGTACACCAAGGTGGCCTGGCTCTTTGCGACCTCGTTGTAGTCTATGGCAGAGAGGTCCCATTTGCCTTCTTCAAGGCCCTCCTTGAACTTCTCGCCGTAACGTATTACGCCTGATTCTATCATCTCGCGCAACAGGTCGTTGCCTTCTCGGGTTCGTTCTCCTACGCCCGTGAAGACTGAGAATCCGTTGTGTTTCTTTGCGATGTTGTTGATAAGTTCCATGATGAGCACGGTCTTACCAACGCCTGCGCCTCCGAATAGACCAATCTTTCCACCCTTGAGGTAAGGCTCCAGCAGGTCGATGACCTTGATGCCCGTGTACAGCACTTCTTGCGAAGTTTTCAGTTCCTCAAACTTTGGTGGCTCACGGTGTATCGGGAGTGCACCCTCCTTGCTGAGGGTTTTCATGCCATCGACCGTTTCTCCAACCACATTGAGTAGGCGTCCCTTGACCTGGTCGCCGACAGGCATTGTGATAGGAGCACCTGTGGCTTTTGCTTCAAGTCCACGACGAAGTCCATCGGTTGAGTCCATAGCTACGCAACGGACAGAGTTCTCACCGATGTGTTGCTGCACCTCAATGATTAGTTCTCGTCCATCTTGGCGCTTTACGAATAGTGCTTCGTTGATGGCAGGAAGTTTAGTCTCGTTTGCGGCTTCGAAAGCCACATCCACTACAGGACCGATAATCTGCGAGATATGTCCTACAATTTCCGACATGATTTTAGATATTTTAGATAGTATATTTTTCGGCTTTCATAACCATTTTGCTGGGCAAATATACCGCTTATTTTTCTTGTTGCGTCTTTTTTCTGTGTTTTTTTTAGAAAGGTTCTGAAAAAAGCCTTATTTTTTACCTTTTTTTGTAAAAACATTGTCCAAAAAGCGTCTAAATTTGCTTTGCCGCAAAAAAAATGAACCTAACGTTCTCAGTTCGCATTTTTATGTCTATCTTTGCGCGCAAATTGTTTTTATATGGCCATTTCCTTTTATATCGAAAACACCAAGATGCCTTCTATAAAGAGGTCTCTAATAAGAACTTGGGTTAAACAAGTGGCTTCTCTGCATGGGAAGACGGTTGGTGACATTTCGTATATCTTCTGTGATGATGAAAAAATCTTGGAAGTAAATCGTCAATATTTGCAGCACGATTACTATACGGACATTATCACTTTCGACGAAACAGAAGGTAATAGAATCTCCGGCGACTTGTTCATTAGCCTCGATACGGTTAAGTCTAATGCCGAGCAATTCGGTCAATCGTATGAGACTGAACTTCATCGTGTTATCATTCACGGCGTTCTTCATCTCTGTGGCATTAACGACAAGGGGCCAGGCGAGCGTGAGATTATGGAAAAGAATGAGAACGAAGCTCTGTCCTTATTAGGCCTTGTCCAGAATTGATTCTTAAATGGAATTCTTCTATGATGTCATCGTAATTGGCGCTGGTCATGCGGGCTGCGAAGCTGCGCATGCGTCGGCTTGTCTTGGTGCAAAGACGTGTCTGATTACGATGGACATGAACAAAATAGGGCAGATGTCATGCAATCCTGCTGTCGGCGGAATAGCTAAAGGTCAGATAGTCAGAGAGATAGATGCTCTTGGAGGCAAGATGGGTGAGGTTTCTGATGCTTGTTCCATCCAATTCCGCATGCTCAATCGCTCGAAAGGTCCCGCGATGTGGAGTCCGCGAAGTCAAGAAGACAGAGGAAAGTTCATTTGGGCTTGGCGCAAGGTTCTTGAGAATACGCCTAACCTTTCTATTTGGCAAGATACCGTATCGGAGTTTATCTTCGCAAAGGATTTACATGTTTCACGTGAAACCGTTAAAGGTGTCGTTACTCGAATGGGCGTTCGCTTTTACGCCCGTTCGGTTGTCTTGACTGCCGGAACTTTCTTGAATGGATTGATGCATATTGGCCGGACTATGATAAAAGGTGGTCGAGTTGGCGAAGAGGCAAGTTATGGCTTGACGGAGCAACTAAAGTCTATTGGTTTCGTTACTGGCCGGATGAAAACGGGAACTCCAGTTCGACTGGATGGCCGAACCATTGATTTCTCTCTTGCTGAACGTCAGGATGGAGAAAATGATTTTCATCACTTCTCTTATTTGCCGAAGTCTGATGAATTGCATCTGGACGATTCTCGTTCTTCTCTTCCACAATTGCCTTGTTGGACAATTCAAACCAACGACTCTGTTCACGAGGTCTTGCGTAAGGGTTTGCCGGACTCTCCTCTTTATAATGGGCAGATTCATTCTGTTGGTCCCAGGTATTGTCCAAGTATAGAAACGAAGATTGTGACCTTTGCCGACAAAGACCATCATCTTCTTTTCCTCGAACCTGAAGGTGCGAATACGCAGGAGTATTATTTAAATGGCTTCTCGAGTTCTCTTCCAATCGACATTCAGCTTGAGGCTTTACATCAGATTCCTGCCTTACGCAATGTCGTCGCTTATCGTCCTGGGTATGCAATAGAATATGATTATTTCGACCCAACCCAGTTGAATCACACGCTCGAGACAAAGCTCATTTCCGGACTTTTCTTTGCTGGCCAGGTCAATGGAACTACCGGTTATGAGGAGGCTGCGGGGCAGGGTCTCATGGCTGGACTTAATGCGGCTCTTTCATCTCAAGGTAAAGAACCGTTCGTTCTCCGTCGAGATGAATCTTATATTGGTGTGCTCATTGACGACTTGGTTACAAAAGGTGTTGACGAACCTTATCGCATGTTTACATCCCGTGCGGAATATCGTATTCTTCTTCGACAGGATGATGCCGATATTAGACTCACAGAGAAAGGTTATCGACTTGGACTGGCTGATCAACATAGGTATGATCTTCTTAACGAAAAGAAAGATTGGATTGACCGGGTTATAAAGTTTTGTGAGATGTTCCCCGTGAAACAATCTTTCAATCCAACCCTTGTTGGTCTTGGTGCTGCGCCTCTTAAGGAAACTGTTAAGCTCATTTCTCTCGTAAGTCGTCCGGGGCTTAATCTCGAATTGTTTGCCCAGTATTTTACCGAACTGAATGATTTGTTCTCTTCTATACCTAATAGGAGAGAGGAGATTGTCGAGGCTGCAGAAATCCGCATCAAATACGCCGGATACATTGAAAGGGAACGATTGCAAGCAGACAAGATTGCTCGCCTTGATGGCATCAAGTTAAAACCGGATTTTGACTATGAGCAAATCAAACAGCTTTCTATTGAGGCTCGACAAAAGCTGACTCGCATTCGGCCCGTCACTGTAGGTCAGGCTTCTCGTATTCCTGGCGTTTCTCCTGCTGATATCAATGTTTTGCTTATCCTTCTTGGGCGCTAAATATTTTCTTCCTTCTTATTTCCAAGACAAATTATTAAATTTTTCATATATGAACATCGAACTTATTAAAGAGAATCTGCGTACTATACCAGATTTCCCTAAGCCTGGTATTCAGTTCCGGGACATTACTACAGTTCTTAAGAATCCTATTTGCTTGCGTGAGTTAGCTAATGGTCTTACGGGTTACTATACTGGTCTTGGTATTACGAAAGTGGTTGGCGTTGAAAGCCGCGGTTTTATCCTCGGACCTATTGTTGCCAACAACATCGGTGCTGGCTTTGTGGTTGTCCGCAAGCCAGGCAAGTTGCCGGCTGAAACCATTTCAGAACAATACGAACTCGAGTATGGCACAGACCGCATAGAGATTCATAAGGACGCTCTTTCTCCAGATGACATTGTGCTTATCCACGATGACCTTATGGCCACTGGAGGCACTATGAAAGCAGCTTATAATCTGTGCAAGAAGATAGGGGTCAAGAAGGTTTACATCAATTGTATTATAGAGCTTAAAGACCTTCATGGTCGTGATGTCTTCCCTGAAGGCACCGATGTGTTCTGCCCAATCGTCTACTCCGGGTTGTAAGTTCCACGTGAAACATTGTGCTTCTTTCTAGCTTTTTGATGCACTTCCCCAGCCCTTTAGATCTTAATACATGGTTCAAGCTAAGGACAATCCACGTTATGACTACCTGATGAGTATTGTAGAAACGATGCCTTCATCTCCTGGTGTTTATCGTTATCTTGATGCTCATGGGACTATCATATATGTGGGCAAGGCAAAGAACCTCAAGCGAAGGGTCTCCAGTTACTTTACGAAAGAACATGAAAGTCGCCGCACGGCGAATCTTGTTCGGAATATCTACGACCTTAAATACATCGTTGTAAATACCGAGAATGATGCGCTTAATCTTGAGAACAGGATGATTAAAGCGCATCAGCCTCGGTATAATGTTCTGCTTAAAGACGGCAAGACTTACCCTTGGATTTGCGTGCGTAATGAGTCTTTTCCCCGTGTGTTTTTGACTCGTAATGTAGTTAAGGACGGCTCCTATTATTTTGGTCCTTACACTAATATAAAGGTAGCGAAAGCCTTGCTCGAGATGTTCGAGTCCGTTTATCGTGTACGCACCTGTAGTTTGAATCTGCAGCCCACGATGGTTGCCAAATCCAACTACAAACCTTGCCTGAAGTATCATATTGGCAAGTGTAATGCGCCTTGTGTTGACGGGGTTTCACGTGAAACCTACCAGGCGGGGATTGAAGAAATCAAGCAGATTTTACGTGGCCATACGGCCGAACTTTGCCGGACGTTGTATGACATGATGATGGATAGAGCAGCACAACTTAAGTTCGAGGAAGCCGAGCAAATCAAGCAGCGTTACGAACTGATTGAAGGATATCGTGTGAAGAGCAATATTGTTCCGTCCACCATAAGCGATGTCGATGTGTTCGCTTATGACGAAGAGGACAGCTCGGCAATCGTGTCCTACTTCCATATCGTCCAGGGCGCCATCATTAGAAGTTATACTATCGAATACCGCAAACAGATAGAAGAGCCAAAGGAAGATGTCCTGGCTTTAGGTATCCTAGAATTGCGTGAGCGTTTTGAGGCAGATGAGACGGCAGACTGCGATGATGACTTGCTAGGCGACGATGAATTTCAGGTAAGAAGAGACGATATTCAAGCAAAACGAGAAGGAGAGAAGGACGGCCTTGTAGAACTGATTGTTCCCTTTGAACCGAGTATTGTTCCCGACGGATGTCGGGTTTTCGTTCCACAAAGAGGGGACAAGCGAATGCTTTTGGAACTCGCAGAAAAGAATTGCCGCCAATACCGTATCGACCAGACGAAACGCTCCGATAAGTTGAATCCCGAGCAACGGCAGACGCGCCTGTTGTCCGAGATTCAGAAGCAATTGGGCTTGGCCAAGTTACCGCTTCATATCGAGAGTTTCGACAATTCCAATGTCTCCGGATCTTGTCCAGTGGCGTCGTGTGTCGTCTTCCGCAACGGCAAACCGGCTAAGCAGGAATACCGAAAATTCAATATCCTATCTGTCTCCGGCCCTGACGATTATGCGTCGATGCACGAGGTCGTCATGCGGCGCTATCGGCGTTTGATAGACGAAATGGGGGAGATGCCCGATTTGATTTTGGCCGATGGCGGAGTGGGGCAGATGGGTGTCATTCGACAAGGTCTTTTGGATTTGGAAGGCCAGTATTTGCGTCAGCAAATGGAGGGTCAGATTTCCGCAGAACGGTTGTCTGAGATTCATAGTCTACTACTGATTCCAGTAGGTGGACTTGTGAAGGACGGACATCACCGTACTCGACAACTTTTGTTTGGCGACCCGCCTCAGGCAATTGATATAAAGGCCGGGGGCAATCTGTTTCATTTGTTGGAACGCATCCAGGATGAAGTGCATCGGTTTGCCATCACCTTCCATCGCCAAAAACGAAGCAAGGATATGGTTCGTTCTGAACTGGATTCCATCAAGGGTATTGGCCCGAAGACGAAACAAGTATTGCTCCAGAAGTTTAAGAGTGTTGCTCGCCTGCGTGAAGCAGACGTAACTGAGATTTCGGCTTTGATTGGTCCGGCAAAGGCGAAGGTCATAAAGGACTATTTTCTCGAGCCCTAGCAAGTTATTATGTTGAATTACAGGTAATTATGCAAGAAGCCGGAGGGTTCTGCCTCTGGCTTCTTGCATTTGAACAGTTGTGGGAACTTATTTTGTTTCTTATCTTAATAATTCCCTTTGTCGCAGTTCCCTTTGCCCATCGAAACTGTTTCTTGTTTGTTTTCTGTCTCTGCGTTGGGCAGTTCTTTCTTCTTTTCTTCCTCTTTTTTCGCCTTCTGTACTTCGTCCTGTATCCGTTTGTCTTCTGCAAACTTACCAGGCATATACAGAGGCTTGAAGAACCGAATAGAAATGGCCAATTCGGAAATCAGGAAAACCAGGAAACACAACCCGCCAACCCATAGCTCGATGGATGTCCAACTGAATCCGTGCGACGGATAGAATGCTTCGCGCACCGTGGTCGTGTCGGTGATTTCGCTGCTGCAAAAGAAAATAAGGAACAGGCTATACAGCAGTACCAAGACGGGAGCTGCAAAGAAAAAGCGGTTGACGTGAGTCTTGACTTTCAGCAACGACAGCTCCAGTATCTGTGCGATGGCTTCGAGCATAAGCAGACCGCCCAGCAGTTGGGGGATGTAGTTGATGATATCGGCTGTGTGGAATAGGAGGATAAACGCGAAACCTGCGGCATAAGCTACTCGCAGGATGAAACTAATGGCATGATGCATATTCAGAGTTTTTATATTGTTTCGGTGTTATTGCCTTGTTTGCTTTGCTCGAGAAATGCATTACTCTGCGTTTTGTCGGCAAAGAAACGTAACTTTTCTTGTCGCAAAATTACGACTTATTTTACACAAAACAATGGAATCTTCAAAAAAAATCTGTTTTTTGTTCGACTTACTGAAAATATGTTTAACTTTGCCGCGCAAAAGCGGAAGAAGGCCGAGTCTTTCCTGGCTTTTGCATCAACCAATTCTATTGGAAAGATGCCGGAGTGGTCGAACGGACCGCACTCGAAATGCGGCAAGCGGGTCACACTGCTTCCAGGGTTCGAATCCCTGTCTTTCCGCAGAGATATCCTCTTGGTTCTATTGAGCCGGGAGGATATTTCTTTTCTTTGCGGGCTTGGCAAGTTAAACTTGGTGGGCTGGTAAGTTATACTTGCTCATCATTCCTTCTTAAGCCTTTTTGTGCCGTATTTGTCCGGCTATGCAATAACACGAATCTCCTAGAGCTTCCAGTACTGCGTTTCGTTTCCTGAAATCGGTACTCGAGTACCGAACGTTCGGTACTGCAGTACCGACTATTTGGTACTCGAGTACCAACTGGTCGGTATTGGCCGAACAAAGGCTCGTAAAGTTATATTCGGGCAGTGGAACTGAGTCAACCAATGAATATCTTACAGATTTTTGATTGTTTTCTTGCCCGAAACAAATATCCTTTCTATCTTTGCAGTCATAAACATCGAACACAAATACAACACACAGCAATGATTTACTATCCCGTCTGTATCCCGACGCTCAACCGCTATGAGCATCTTAAGGCTTGCGTGGAATCGCTGCAGCGATGTACGCATGCCGACAAGACTGAACTCGTCATTGGGCTTGATGCTTTACCCCCCCCCACCGAGCTATGAAGCCTATCGTGAGGGTTATGAAAAAGTAAAGGCTTATTTGCCCACCATAACCGGCTTCGCCAAAGTTACCATCCTGGAGCGGGACACCAACTATGGGGCAGAACGGAACACGGAATCTTTGGCAGAATATTGTCTAGAGCGTTACGATGCCTATATTTTTACCGAAGACGACAACGTCTTCTCACCCTGTTTCCTTGACTATATGGACAAGGCGCTCGAACGTTATCGTGATGATGAGCAGATTTTTTCGGTATGTGGCTTCTGTCACCCCAGGAATTATGGACTGAGTAAAGGATGCATTCATTTAGAATACGATAATTCTGCTTGGGGAACTGGTTATTGGGGAAATAAATACCATGAAGCAAAGCGAGTGATAAAAGACAAGTCTTTTCATTCCCACGCGACCTCCAGGTCAATGTCTAAGAAAATTGTAAATGATTACCCTCACGGATTTCGAATGCTTTTCTACATGGTAAGAGGCAATTGTTCGTGGGAAGATGTAGAGTTCGCAACTTATAATGTAATGACGAACCACTACCAAATTAGACCAGCATTATCGTTAGTTCGCAATATAGGTTGTGATGGTTCCGGATTACACTGCAGTGTTGACACAAGTCTCAACCGACAAATAATCAGTTCTGAAACAACATTCAACTTGCCTGACAATATTGAGATGCTAAAGACTGATGTTATAGGTCGAGGCTATGCCGATATTAAAGAAAAACGGCATATGCTTAGACAAGCACGAATTTTACATCTTTTGTGTGTGTTCCCTTTGCTCAGACGAATACAATGGTATGCTCATCGCTACTGGCTCGGCATCCTGCGACGTTGCGGAAGGCCGGTGTGAATTCTTTTTCATTCATTTTTTTGCTGATTAGAAATATTCTTCCTACCTTTGCCGTCGTAAACTTCCAACAACAAACATAACACACAGCAATGATTTACTATCCCGTCTGTATCCCGACGCTCAACCGCTATGAGCATCTTAAGGCTTGCGTGGAATCGCTGCAGCGATGTACGCATGCCGACAAGACTGAACTCGTCATTGGCCTTGATGCTCTACCCCCCCCCGCCGAACTATGAAGTCTATCGCGAGGGTTATGAAAAAGTAAAGGCTTATTTGCCCACCATAACCGGTTTCGCCAAAGTCACCATCTTGGAGCGGGACACCAACTATGGGGCAGAACGAAACGAGGTATCTTTGGCAGAATATTGTCTAGAGCGTTACGATGCCTATATCTTTACCGAAGACGACAACGTCTTCTCACCCTGTTTTCTTGACTATATGGACAAGGCGCTCGAACGTTATCGTGATGATAGTCGCATCTTGTCTGTGAGCGGGTATTTACATTCTGCTTGTTATGGCCCGAATCCCAATGGCTTATTCTTAAGTTTGCCATATTCTGGTTGGGGAACTGGCTACTGGAAAGACAAATGGGAGAATACGGTAAGGCCCTATATGCATGGCAATAATGATTTCTTTTTGAAGATGATAAGGTCAAAAAAGATTTCGGATAAGGTCATTGCCACATATCCGGCTGGATATTGGTTGTTGTTTTGCATATTGAAGTCGAATAGAAGTAATTGGGGTGACCACAAGATATCGCTATACAACGTTGCAACCGACCATTATCAACTGCGTCCGGCCGTATCGATGGTACGCAATATCGGGTGTGATGGAAGTGGTGAGAATAGTCCTACTGACGCTTCCTATATCTTACAACAAATCAGGACCGAAGCCGTCTTTGACCTTTCGTCGGAGCCCGAAGAAATGCGTCCCGAAATCCTCTATCACAGGGAAATGCCTACAGACCCTGTCGAATTTGAGCGACGATTGAAAGAAACAAAAAGGACGACTTGGCTGATTCGCATTTTCCCCTTTTGGTTTAGATTGGAAACTTTGGTTCATCGCTACTGGCTTGGCATCCTGCGACGTTGCGGAAGGCCGGTGTAAGTAGTCATCTGTGTCATAATATAGCCCCTTTACAAGCAGTGTTGTATAGGGGCTATTACTTTTCTGGTACAAAAATTTGGCGGTTTCAGAAAAACCATATAACTTTGTCCCAAATTCGCGACTATGAAAAATAGTAGACTATCTCTTTTGCAGCTTGTAGTGCGTGCAGCGTTCGTTTTGGGCGCTATAGCGCTGATCAACTACGTCTTCCCGCATCACGATGCCTTCAGATACGAGTACGAGCTCGGAATGCCGTGGCGTTATGGCCGGTTGACGGCCGACTTCGACTTCCCTGTCTATCATTCCGATTCCGTCATACAGCAGATGGAGGATAGCCTCCACCGGTTGGTTACTCCCATCTATGTGCAGGATTCCGCCAAGGTGTCCGACAACCTGCAGCGTTTGGAAGGCGAGCAAGCGGTGTTGGGGGCAGAGGCTTATCGGCATCTGCGGGGCATTCTGACCGGATACTACGAACGGGGCATTCTTTCCAACCCGGAGAAGAACAAGGTGCAAGAAGAGGGATTCGTACAGGTTCGCATTGCCTCCGGTTCGCATCTGCTCATCGAGCAGGACATCGATAGTCTGTGCAGCGAGAAGCAGGTTTTCGACACCTTGATGACAGATGTCTATGCCCACGCTTATCGGCAGATGGATGATTTGCAGGACTATGTGGGCGCGACCTTGACGCGTGACACCCTGGCGATGTCGCGCGAATACAACGAACTCCGGAAGGGAATTTCGACCTCTTATCGGGTCATCGTGGCCGAGACCAGGATTATCGACCAGGGTCAGATAGTGGATTCGAAGCTCAAGGACGAACTTGATTCGTACAAACGGGCACAGTTGGAGAACCTGGCCGACTCGAAGAGCGGAACCTTGATGCGCATCGGTCAAATACTGCTGATAGCCATTATCCTGGGCAGCCAACTCGGATTCCTGTACCTGTTCCGCAAGTGGCATCATGACCAGCAGTCCTATACGCTGGTCACCGTCGGCATGGTCACGCTGATGGTTGTCTTGACCTCTTTGGCTTCCCACTTGGCTGTTGGGGCCGTCTATTTGGTGCCGATAGGCGTCACGACAATCGTCTTGTCCACCTTCCACGGCTCGAGGACGGCCTATTGGTGCCATATGGTCATGGCTTTGCTCTGTTCGTTTATCGCACCCTCGCACTTTGAGTATCTTGTCGTGCAGAGTGTGGTCGGCATTATGATTATCTTCTGCCTGAACGACGGCATGAACAACCGCGGACAGCTCTTGCGCGTGTGCCTCATCGCAGCCATCACCTATCCGCTGGTCTATTGTTCCTACACTTTGGCCAACGAGGGAACGCTTGAGTCCGTGCCCCTGCTCACCATTGGCATGATGCTGCTGAATGCCATCCTGCTGATGATGTCCTATCTGATTATCTACGCGCTCGAGCGTATTTTCGGCTTCATGTCGGGTGTTACGCTGGTGGAGCTTTGCAATCTGGGACAAGGATTGTTATTGCGGATGTCGAAGGAGGCTCCCGGCACATTCCAGCATTCCCTTCAGGTGGCCAATCTGACGGCCGCCGCCGCCGAGGCCATCGGTGCCAAGTCGCAACTCGTCCGTACGGGCGCTTTGTACCACGATATCGGCAAGCTGAAGAACCCGCTTTACTTTACGGAGAACCAAATGGGCGCAAATCCGCACGATAAGCTCTCCATTGAGGAATCGGTCGAGATTATCAAGAAACACGTCACAGACGGCATTAAAATGGCCGAAAAGGCAAATTTGCCGAAAGACATCATTCGCTTTATTGCCACGCATCACGGAAAGGGACATATCAAGTACTTCTATGTCACCTGGTGCAATGCGCATCCGGGCGAGGAGATAGACGAAGACCTCTTTACTTATCCCGGCCAGGACCCGGAGACGAAGGAGGAGGCTTTGCTGATGATGGGAGACTGCATAGAGGCCGCCTCCAAGAGCCTGAAAGAATATAGCGAACAATCGTTCAGGAACCTGGTTGACTCGATAGTCGACGGACTTGTGAGCGAGGGCCGACTGAACAATGCCCGCATCACCCTGCAGGAGATACAGATAGCGAAAGAGTCGTTTGTCCAGGGCCTGGAGTCTATCTATCATGCGCGTATCGCTTACCCAGAATTAAGGGAGTCATAAATAGGGACAACAGAGAGAGCCTTAAATATGGGACATTTGAGGGAATCATAATTAGGGGACAACAGAGATAGTCTTAAATACGGAACAACAGAGAGAGTCATGAATACGGAACGTTTGACAAAGTTCGGTCGGGTAGGATTGCCTGTGTTGTGTGGCCTGGCATTTGTGTGCCTGGCCTGGTTTAGGCTGGTGGTGAAGAATGCCGACTTGCTTTACGAAGCGCAGGAGCAGAGCCTCTGGATGTCCGGAAGCTTGTTTTTCCATCAGTGCGTGGAGCAATCCGGCGGCGTGTTGTCTTGGGCGGGGCGTTATCTGACGCAGTTTTTCTACTATCCAGCCTTGGGGGCTTCGATGCTCATCCTGCTTTGGCTGCTGATTTATTTCCTGATCTATTGGGGTTGCCGCCTCAAATGGTACTTGTGCTGGGTGGCCCTTCTGCCGTCCATGCTCTTGTTGTGGGCCGAAACATCCCTGGGCTATTGGGTCTACACCAACGACATTCCCGACTGGTGGTTCACGCCCACGCTGTTTGTCCTTCTCGCCTCCCTATGTGCTTTTTGCGCCTTCCGTTTGAACCGGTGGATACGCATCGCCTGGCAGACCCTTTGCCTGCTGGTCGTGTTGTTTGCCGGTCATTCCTGGATGGAAGAGGTGCAAGTGCCCGAAAGCCTGCGCGTTCCGTTCCACGCTTCGCTCGACGACCCGGGCTTCACGGCCGAGATGCGCATGGAGAGGGCCGCTATGGAAGGCCGTTGGCCGGACATCCTGAGAGAGATGCGTCAGACCCGAGAGAAGCCCACCCGGGCGATGTGGATGTTCAAGAACATGGCCTTGCTCAACGAAGGTCGTTTGGCCGAGGCCTGTCTCGATTATCCTTGTATGACGAGGATGCCGGCAGCCAACGATTCCGCCAACGTCTCGATGGTTTGTACGTTCGCGCCGACGCTCTATTACCTGAACGGCAGCATAGAGTTCTCCTATCGGTGGAATATGGAGAACATGGTCACCAACCATATTTCCGTCAAACGGCTCCGCCTGATGGCCATGTGTGCCCTTGTGAAGGGCGAGTATGACTTGGCCGGGAAGTACCTCGACCTGCTCTCCATGACAAGTTTCCACCGCGAGTGGGCCGAAGCGCAACGGAAGTACCTGGCCAATCCGGATGCCATGAGGCAGGACCCGCTCTATCGTGTGCCCCTTCTTTTGAGCCGGGATTGTGTGGACTTGCTCGATACCGACAACAACCAGATGGAGTCGTGGCTGGTGGGCAACTACAGTGCCTGGACGAACCACCGCAACCCGCTGCTCAGCGAACTGAGTTTGATATATACCATGCAACTGCAGTCCATTCCCCTGTTTTGGCCCCAGTTCGGATTATATGCCCAGCTGCATCAGGGCGAGCCGATGCCGAGAGTCATCCAGGAGGCCGTTTTCCTGTATCAGACCCTCGAACCGCAGACGGCTCCTGCCCAGCGGTTCCCCTTTGACCCGGGCATCTCGCAGACCTATATGCGCTTTCAGCAACGTTCGCAGATGCTCTTGCAGCAAGGCTATAGCGAGGAGTCTTTGGCCGAAGCCATGCGCAAGGAATTCGGCAAGACCTTCTATTGGTTCTATTTCTTCTGTCGGGATTTGTATACCTATTGACCTTTATTCCGTATTGCTTATTCCGTATCCTTTATTTCCTATCCTTTATTTCCTATCGCTACATCATGAAACGCCTTCCCCTGTACCTTTGTGCCGTCATGCTTTGCGTGGCTTGTAGTGTCAGCCATCCCGATGTTCCCTCGCAGTATGTCGACACAGACGTCTTGCCTTGTTTGTATCCCGATTACGCCGGGGTGACGGTGCCGGCCAACATTGCCCCGCTTAACTTCATGGTTTGCGACACTTCCGTTGTGGAATGTGTGGCCGAGTTCGATTATCCCGGAGGAATCCGTACGTATGGCAAAGGCCGGAAAGTCGTCATTGACGAAACAGAGTGGCGAGAGATTCTGGCCTCGGCAAGAGGACAGGAGCTAAAGGTCCGGCTTTACACCCATACGGAGCAGGTGGGCTGGAGACGGCATCCGGCTTTCAGCATTCAGATTGCGCCCGACACGATAGACCCCTGGCTCTCTTACCGACTGATTGAACCGCTCTATGTCTCTTGGGGGAAGATAGACATCATGCAGCGCAACTTGACCTCGTTCGAAGAGCGGGTCATCTGTTCGAACGGAAAGAACCAGAGCCAGTGCGTGAACTGCCATTCCTATCAGAACTACCGTACGGAGAACATGCTTTTCCACGTGCGCGGCAAGGGAGGCGGCACCATGCTCGTGTACCGCAACGAGTGGAAGCTTATGCAGAGCATGCGCCGCGAAGGGATGATTTCCAATCCGGTCTATCCCGCCTGGCATCCTACGCTCCCGCTTATTGCCTTTTCGACCAATGTGACGGGGCAGTTCTTCCACACGCAGGACACGGAAAAAGTCGAGGTACAAGACAGCCGAAGCGAATTGGTCCTGTATGATGTCGAAGGCGACAAGATGACAAGGATTCCGTCAGAACCGGAAGATTTCGAGACCTTCCCGACCTGGACGCCAGACGGCCGGCAACTGTACTATTGTTCGGCGCGGTTTGAGCGACAGGACACGGCGCTTACCATGGACCGGGAGACGGCCAACCGGTACAGGGATTTCCACTATGACATCTATGTGCGGGATTTCAATCCGGACAGCTTGACCTTCAGTCCCCGGCGCCTGGTGCTCGATGAGGCGGCCTTAGGTCAAAGCGCCACGTTGCCGCGAGTCAGTCCCGATGGTCGGTATCTGCTCTTCGCTTCCGGCCGGTACGGGTGTTTCCACATCTGGCACAAGGATGCCGACATCCGTCTCCTCGATCTCGCAACGGCGCAAGTCGACACGCTCCCGGTGGTTAACAGCCCGCGTGCCGAAAGCTATCCGAGCTGGTCGAGCAACGGCCGTTGGATCATTATGGCGTCGCGCAGGGACGACGGCAACTACAGCCGCGTCTATATCTCCTATTTCGATGCGCAAGGCAAGGCCCGTAAAGCATTTGCCGTGCCCCAGGCGGACCCGGAGCACGACAAGCTGTTGTTGCGGAGTTACAATCGTCCGGAGACGATGTTGGAACCGGTCAGAGGTAGAAATTGATGCCTACTGTGAAGGGTCTGGCCTGGATGCCGTTTGCATTGTCGTCGAAGAGGTCAGAAAGAGGTATTCTGCCGAAAACGGTGAAGTTGTCGTTTCCGATACCGGCAATGACGTTATAGCCAAACGGATTGATGTCCAGGTCCCGTCGTGACAAGTAGTATTTCCTTTCGCTTCCCACTTTGGCCCGCGAGCGGATGTGGTGGCGCATTTCCATATCAGCACCTAACGTGAATCGCACAGATTTCGATGCAGGCCGGAATTGCATCAGCACCGGCACGCGCCACGTCCAGTAGATCAGACGCTGGCGTTTGTAGTCGATGGGATTTTCGCTCCGTGTCTTCAGTTCGTCATCGACCACCACATGGCCGTCTACCATGTGCAGCGCATCGTCGCCCTTCATGCGGTAACTGCTTCTAGAGAGCATCAGCGAGATGTCGACGCCGAACGTCTTTTGCCGGTTCCAGTCCTGCACGTTCAGCAGGCCGAATCCCCATTCCCAGCTGCTCGCCGGATTGATGTCGAAGTCGGACGAAGCCAGGCCCGTCCAGCCCAGATAGATGCGGTCGGCCACGGAGACCGACATGCCTTGGCGTTCCCGATATTCCGAGCTGTTTTTCTTGTCAGACGATTTCGAAGCCTTCGACGATGAAGTCGAAAATCCGAAGAGGTTCAAGTTCCAATGGGTGTCTTTCTCTCCGCTTGTGCCGATGTTTATGGTTCGTGAAACGACGTTGTTATAGACGCGGACTTCAGAGGTCCCGTCTTCCGTTTCGGTGGAAGCAATTACCGAGACCGTAGAATCGGATTCTTGTGCTGCCAGGGCCGTCCCGCAGAACAGGCAGGCAAAGAGGGCGGTATGTAAGAGTTTCTTTTTCATAGCTGTTGTGTTATTTTTTACCGGGTTTGATTTTACCGGATGATTATATTCATCAGATGTGATTTGTCGGGTTTTTATTCAAATGTGACTTTCCGAATGTTTTATTCAGAAGTGAATTTTACCGGTCGTTTTCATCGGAAGCGAGCAGTTTGTTTATCATGTCTTCGGTCATCTTGCCCGTCATAATGACGAACGTCTGCTCGTCCTCTTCGCTGATATACATGACGAGTTCCTTGATTTCGTCTTCGCTGTTGTAGAGCGTTGTGACGCGGCTCGTATTATCCTTGGCCACCATGAGCAGTTCGTAGTGCGAGTCGGCTTTCAGTTTCTCGAAATCGGCTTTCATTTGCTTGCGGGCAGTTTCGTCGTCCGAGTTGATGATCAGAATCACCTTGATGGCATCGGAGAAGCCATTCACCTTCACTCCGTTGATGTTGACGTTCTTTTTTTGTCCCATCAGTTTGATCATGGACCTGGTGATGCAGATGTATTCCACATTCTCCATGTCGCTGTACTTCTCGAACATTTTGTTTTGTGCGAAAGCGGGGGTCGTCAGACAGCAGAGGTTCAGCACGCAGGCTGTCAGCAGTATATAAAGTTTTCGTTTCATATTTTTGTGTGTTAATATTCGTTTTGTATGTTGTTATTCGGACGAAATAAGACTGGTGTCGGACGAATTGTAAATCTGTATTCGGACGAAAAAACCAGGTTGTTATTCGAACGAAATAAATCTTGACAAATCCTTTTCGGATTCTTGCAGCGGCTGCATGTTTTCGGCCGCCATGGCCAGTCCTTCGTTGCTTTTCCTGTTTATGAGGCTGAGAGCCCTTTCCATTTGCAATTCGGCTTCTTCTACGGTCTTGCAAGTGTCGACAAAAGCATATTGAGGGGTGTCATTGTCTTGCCGTTGGTAGACGATGCCCAAAGCGACGACGATCAGGGCGCATGCGGCTATGCGAAGCCAAATCCGGCGACTGCCTATCCGTGGCGGAATCTCTATCCGGGCGGAAGCGCCCTTGTTGGAGTCGTTGGCCGCAGGTTTGGCGTTCTTCTCCGACGATTCGCTGGCCAGGCGGTCGATGGTGGCTTGCATTCGGGCTTGCAGACCTTCCGGCATCCGGCTTTCGGCCTCTTCCATCCACAGGTCGTCATATTCCGTGCGGGCATCCTGCAGCAGCTGCTCCAGGGGGTCGGCGCCGGACTTGTCTATAGCCTTTAGGCTTGTGCTTGCCTGGCCGTGGCGGGATGGTTCGCCGGGCTTTCCGTGGAGTGTTCCGTTGGGCATTCTGTTGTTCTTATACGTTGTTTTCATAGTCTATATTACTCCTTGTTTTTTGGCCAGTTCCCGGAGCCGCTTGCGGGCTCTCGAGAGTAGCTGTCTGACATTGTCCTGCTTTAGATTCAGAAGTGCTCCGATTTGCTCGTTTGGGAGGTCCTCAAAGACTTTCAGTCGGAGCACCTTTTGTTGGTCGCCGGGCAGTTGTCGGATAAAAGAGAGGACAAGTCGCAGGCGGTCTTTGTTTTCCAGCAAATCCTCGTCTATACATTCTTCTTCCCACTGTCCGTCCTCGTCATCGCAGACTTCGTGGCGGCTTCTGATGCGGTCAATGCAGAGATTGCGGGTCATCGTCAGGATGTAGGCTTCGAGCGTTTCGTCTGGCGGAAGTTTCTCCCGCATCTGCCATAGTTTGACCAGGACGTCCTGTACGGCGTCTTCAGCCTCGTATTCCCTCTGTAGGAAGCGATAGGCCACGGCAAACATCTTGTGGTGGTAAGGCATGACCTGTTGGCTGAATTTTGTACTGTCGGACATTGTTTTTTTCTTTTGTTTCTGTATTATAGACGAAGAGCCGTGTGCTTTTGTGACAAAACCTCTGCCTTTTTTTGGTTTTTACGCTCGAAGTCACTTGGACGTATTACGGATTGGGTCTGATAAAATTAAAAGGAAGGAGGGTTATATTAGGGGGCTGAATATAAAGGGAAAGGTAATATCAAGGGGAAGGAGGGGGAGGACTGGTAAGCTAAAATAGGGAGGAACGTAATAATAGGGAGGAGGAAGGGGCCAGGAGGAACTAGAAGTAATAAGGAAGGGAGAGGAAGGCAATAATAAAGCGGAAGGCCGCCGGCTTTCGCTGGCAGCCTTCCCGGTCTTTATAGGTTGTCGATGAAATATTGCGCAATGCGGTTTTGCAGGTGTATGCGGTCTTTACCCCGGACGTTGTGCTCATGATTGGGGTACATGATGAAGTCCGGATAAGTGCCGGCCTGGACCGAAGCCTTGAGGAACTGCATGGACATCTGGGGCACTACCGTATCGTCCTGGTCATCGTGGATGATGAGGAGTTTGCCCTTCAGCTTCCCAGCCTGGTTGATCATGCAGTTGGCCGCATAACCGTCCGGGTTGTCTTGTGGCGTGCCCATATAGCGCTCGCCGTACATGACTTCGTAGCGGCTCCAGTCCAGCACGGGACCGCCGCACACGCCGACCTTGAACGTCTCCGGCCAGTTCAGTTTCATGTATGTGGCCATAAAGCCGCCATAGCTCCAGCCGTAGATGCCGATACGGTTGGCGTCGACGTACGGCAGGCTCTTCAGGTAGTCCGTTCCCTTCAGTTGGTCGGCTGCTTCCGCCTTGCCGAGATTGTGCCAAATGGCCTGTTCGAAGGCCAGTCCGCGGTTTTCCGAGCCCCGTCCGTCAATCGAGAAGACCACAAACCCCTGGCCGGCCATGTAGGCATCCCAACCCGGCAGACCGTGTTCGAAGTTTTCGGTCACCAGTTGTGCGTGCGGGCCGTTGTAGAGATAGACGATGGCCGGATACTTCTTCGAAGGGTCAAAACCGACGGGCTTGACGAGCCGGTAGTACAGGTCCGTTTCGCCGTCGGCCGACTTCAGCGTTCCCGTTTCGACTTCGGGGCGCGCATAGCCCTTGAACGGGTTGGCGGCCTGATAGAGCGTTTGTGCCTTTCCGCGTGTGAAGCGCGACGAGATGTCGACCAGTTCGCAGATACGCGGCACGGTCGGGTTCGAGTACGAGTCGTAGAACTGCTTGCCGTCGGGTGAAATCTTGACAAAGTGCCGGCCCGGTTCGGCGGTCAGCTTCGACATCTTCAGCGTCTTCAGCTGCACCGAGTAGAGGTGGTTCTCGCGGGGGTCTTCCTTCGTGGCGGTGAAGAAGAGGGCTTTGCCCTTCGGGTCAGCGCCCAGGAGCGACGTTACGAGCCACGGGCCGCTTGTTAGCTGCCGGCTAGGGAGTCCGCAGTAGTGGAGATAGGCGTCACTGGTCACCTTGTCCGTGTTGGACGAAGCCAGGTCGTACAGGTACAGGTGGTCGAATCCGTCGCGTTCGTCTTGCCACACGAACCGGTCGTTCGAGCCCGGCAGGAAGTAGAGCGGGTGTTCCGGCTCCACATATTTGTCCGCTTTTTCGCTGAAGAGAGTCCGCACGAAGTCTCCGGTCCCGGCGTCGTAGACGTTCAGTTCCATGTAGTCCTGCTTACGGTTCAGTTCGGCCACGAAAATCTGCTTTCCGTCCGGTCGCCAGCTGATGCAAGTCAGATAGTGCTCCGGGTCATTCAGCGAAGCCCGAAGCGCCTCTGCCTCCCCGTTCGTTCCGTCAGAAGCAGGCTTTTCGTTCGTTCCATTCAGAGCAGGCTTTTCGTTCGTTTTCAGATAGACCGTGCTTCGGTCGTCCGGATCGTAGATGCCGAGCGTGACTTGATGGCTCGTCATACCGGCCATAGGGTATTTGCGCCATCTCACTGTAGCCTCTCGCGCGTCGGTCTGCACGAGCGGGTAACTTTGCACCATGCTTTGGTCCATGCGGTAGAAAGCCAGCTTGTGTCCGGTCGGACTCCAGAAGAGGCCGCCCTCAATGCCGAACTCGTTGCGGTGCACGGCGCGGCCATACACCACGTCGCTCTGTCCGGCCTCCTGGCTGTAGGCCAGGGTCGGGTCGCTCACTTCCAGCCGTTGCAGGTTGGCGGAGTCGGTCGTGACGACATACAGCCGGTCGCCGTCGGCCTCCGTCTTCCAGAGGTTGTCGGCCGAAGTGTTGCCTTTTTGGGCGGCGGGAACGGCCTTGTCGGCGTTTTCCGGCAGCGTGTACTCGAACTTGCCCTGCTCATTCCAGCGGGTGTTGAGCAGGGACTTTGCGTATAGCCACTCTGCGTTGCCGGGAGTGAGCTGGGCCATTGTGGGCAGCTTCTCCTGGGCAGAGGCAAGTAGGGTGCTGGCTATGGCACACATGATGAGGGGACGTTTGAGCATTTTATTGTTTTCCTTCAGTGGGCTCGGAACCCTGAGGCTTGTCGTCGCCTGATTTCGGGGCCTCTGCCGGTTTGCTGTAATCCAACATCACTTTGCTTATGTCGAAGTCCGGACCGAACATCGGCCTGTTGGGGTCGTACTCCCGGCGTCGGCGTGGGGCCGGAGCGCCTTCTTCGCGCTTGCGGTAGGGTTTTCCTTCTTTATCAAAAGGCTTGCGGTCCTTGTCGAAGGGTTTACGGTCCTTGTCAACAGGTTTGCGTTCGCGGTCAAAAGGCTTGCGTTCTCTGCTTGTGGCTTTATCGTTGCGGGAGAAGGTCTCCTTTTCGCCCGATTTCTCCTCCGCGTCGTTGGCTACGACCGTGCCGTCCTGACGCACCGTATATTTGCGCTCCGTGGCCGAGTCTTTCGTCCTGAAAGGCTTATGGTCCCGGTCAAAAGGTTTGCGGTCTCGGTCAAACGGCTTGTGGTCTTTGTCAAAGGACTTGCGGTCGCGGTCAAAAGGTTTCCGGTCCCGGTCGAAGGGCTTGCGACCTCCTTCCTTGCGGTCAGAGCCCCGGTGCTGACGTTCGAATTTGCGGTCTTCCTTCTCGTCGGCCGTTTTCTTGTCCAGGCTATTGCCCTCTGCACGGAAAGCGTCGAACTTGCCGTTGAAGAGCTCGTACTTCCGGAGCTGGCAGTCGATGCCTCCGTTGTTGAGTTCGATTTTCAGCGAAGCCTTCAGTCCGATAAAGTCGAAAGGCTCGGCGTCCGTCTTGAGGCCGGTTTTCGGGTCCTTGACCACGATCTTGTTTTCGCTCGAAATAATCCAGGCCTCGACGCCCTGGAAGTGCTTCTTCAGCACGGAACCCATCATGTGGTAGAACGTCGGGACATCGGTGAACAGGCGTTTGCCGTAAGGCGGATTGGTGACAATCATCAGCGAGGGAACCTCTGCGCCCTCGGCCTTCAGCTGGCTTGCGTATTCGCTGACGGGGGCCACCGTAGTCTCCTCAAAGTCGCGCACTTCCAGGCTGATGTACTTCGACAGGCCGGCTGCCTTGACATTCTGGCGCGTGGCGTCGATGGCCACCTTGCTGATATCGGCACCGAAGATGTGGAACTTGAATTCGCGTTCCTGGCTGTCGTCGTCGTAGAGGTTCTGCCAGAGGTCTTCGTCGAAGGCGAGGTCACCGGTCGTCCAGCGCTGGAAGCCGAATCCCTTGCGGTAGATGCCGGCGGGCGTGTTGGTGGCTATCAGGGCAGCTTCGACGAGGAAAGTTCCCGAGCCGCACATCGGGTCAAAGAGGTCCCTCTCGCCGTTCCAGCCGGCCTTCAGGAGGATTCCGGCGGCCAGCACCTCGCTGATGGGAGCGTCGGTCTGCTGCTCCTTGTATCCGCGTTTGTAGAGCGGTTCGCCGCTCGAGTCGAGCGAGATGGTCACTTCGCTCTGGCTGCTCTCGGCGGTGTCGGCGATGTGCAGGTTGAGCAGCACGTCGGCGCTGGTGACGGCCACCTTCGGGCGCTTCATGCCGTGCTCCACGAACCAGTCGCAGATGGCGTCCTTGGCGCGGTAGATGGCGTAGCGCGAATTGCGGAAGTTGTCCGAGTAGATAGTATTGTCGATGGCGATAGTCTGCCCTTCGGCAATGTACTTCGTCCAGTCGATGGTCTTGATGTTGGCGTAGAGTTCGTCGGGGTCGCCGGCCTGGAAGTTCTCGACGGGCTTCAGTATGCGCAAGGCGGTGCGAAGCCACAGGTTGGCTTTGTAGAGCATCTCCTTGTCGCCCTCGAAGCTGACCATGCGCGTTCCGATGACGATGTTCGAGCCGCCCAGGGTTTCAATCTCTTTGGCCAGAATTTCTTCGAGTCCGGCCAGGGTCTTGGCAACAATCTTAAAGTTTTCCATTTGGGGAAATAATTGGGGAAATAAACGTGTGTGAGTAAAACGGAGTAATCAAATGCTTTGGGTCTTGTCCTGCTGCTTGTAGAACAACTTGACGTTGGCGGGCACGTCGTGGGTAATCCAGAGGTTGCCGCCTATCGTCGTATTGTTGCCGATGGTGATGCGTCCCAGGATGGTGGCGTTGGCATAGACCACCACATTGTCGCCCAGGATGGGGTGTCGGGCAATGCCCTTCACGAGCGAGCCGTCTTCTTCCTGCGGGAAATTCTTGGCGCCCAGGGTGACGCCCTGGTAGAGCGTGACGTGGTTGCCCAGAATGGCCGTAGCGCCGATGACGACACCCGTGCCGTGGTCGATGGCGAACGAATGTCCGATTTTGGCTCCCGGGTGGATGTCGATGCCGGTTTCGCTATGAGCGATTTCGGTTATCATGCGCGGGATGAGCGGGACGGACATTGTCTCGAGGGCGTGGCCGATGCGGTAGTTGGTGATGGCCCGCATGCCCGGATAGCAGAGGATGACCTCGCCGGGGTTGTGCGCAGCCGGGTCGTTGCGGAACATGGCGATCACGTCGGTGCCCAGCACTTCGCGCAGTTCGGGCAGGCCGTCAATGAACGAGATGGCGCACTGGCGGGCCTTCTCGCGCAGACTGCCCAGGTCCTCGCCTCCGTGCGAGAAGGCGAGGCCCGACAGGATCTGTTTGTTCAGCATGTCGTAGAGCTGCTCCACGCCCACGCCGATGTGATAGCCTATGGCTCCATCGACTGCGGCCTTGCCGTAATAGCCCGGAAAGAGCACAGCGTTGCAGAGTTCTACAATCTTGCGCAGTTCGGGAACGGACGGGAAGGGGACTCCCTCAATGCCGTAGCGATGAAGCTCGCTTTTGCTGATGTCACTCAGCAGAGTGATAGTCGAATCGAAATTATGCACTTGCAGGATGCTTTTTGTTTGGCAGGTAAATGCCTCAATTTATATCAAGATGAACTAAGGGCGTCATCAGGATGAAATACGGGCATCGGGGTTATTTGATGCCGTATTTCTTCTTCAGGTCCTTCGAGATGGCGGCCTTGTTGACCACATAGTTGAGGGTCTTGGCGCGCACGTATTCGGGCGTCATGTACCAGATGCCGTCATACTTGCCCGTCTTTCCCCACGAGTTCTTGACCAGGTAGTACTTGTTGCCCTTCTGGTCGACGGCGGTGCCGAAGAGGTGCATGCCGTGGTCGTCGCCGGTCTCGAAGTTGTCGTATCCGCGCTGGCGCTCCTCGACGGTCACTTTCTTCTGCGGGAGGGGTTTCTTGGTCAGTTCCTCGCCCTTGGCCCTGCGGTCGAGTTTCAGCCAGCGGGCCTGGTCGGCGCCCGGAGAGTCGGGAGCGTCCATGTCGGGATAGACGGCGAGTCCGTCGCGCGTGAAGCCCATTTCGCTCACGTCACCGCCCCAGAGCACGGTGTAGCCGTTGGCGATGGCGTCGTCGATGATCTGCATGAAGTCATCGAGTTCGAGGTTCAGGCTCTCGCCCCAGCGCCAGTTGTCCTGCACTTCGATGATGAAGCCCTTGCCGAGGTTGTCGCCCGTCGAGTAGGGATGGTGTGTGAAGCTGGTCAGGCTGACATAGTCGTCGGCATTCAGCTTCGTGCTTTCGGCGAAGGTCTTGGGAGTGTATTCCTTGCCCTCGTAGTTGAACTTCTCGGGGATGGTGCCCAGATAGATTTCGTGCACGGCGCGTACGGCCTTTTTCCAGAGGGGTTCTCCGTCGGGCGAGAACTGCAGCTTGTCGGCGCTGGCAGCGGCCTTGACCAGCGGGTCGGTCATGGCGCTGAGTTCGGTGTGGTTGCTGAGGCTATCGCCGTACATGGCGCCGGCGGGCATCTCTGCGTCGGGCAGCAGTCCGTAGTTGCGCAGGCAGTAGGTGACGTCGACGAACGAGCCGCCCTGGCTGAACGAAGCGTCGCCGTGCATGCGGACCGACTTCTCGGCGCGGTCCAGGTAGGTGTTTTCCACCACGAACATCTCGGAGAAGTCATAGACCTTTCCGGTTTTCTTCAGCGCTTCGCTCTCGAGGAAACTCATGCCCGAATAGCTCCAGCAGGTGCCGGCATTCTTCTGGTTCTTGACGGGGGTGATGGCAACCGAGTCGACGGTTGTGAACAGGAAACCTTCGGTAGAGTCTTTCTTCTGCTCTTCCGGTTGCTCTGATTGAGCCGATGCTGCACCTGAGGCCAGTACGGACAGGGCAACGATAGAGATGATTTTATTCATTACTTTTGTTGTTTTGAAGTTGTTTTCTTGTTCTTGTTGGTCTTTTTCCTGATGGCCAGTTTCGTCTTCGATGTGGCCTTGCCGTTGTCGGCTTTGACGACGGGAGCGGAGAGAATCTCCATGAACTTCCGGTCGTCGCCCAGCAGGATGGCGGCTTCCTTCGTGAGGCTGTCGCCCTCCAGCGACTTCCGGGTCATGCCCCGGCGGTAGTGGTAGCGCAGCTCCAGTTCCTGCTCCAGCTGGTCCGTTATTTCGGCCTTGAGGCTGTCCAGGTCATGCTCCAGCGCGATGTTCATCAGGCCGAGGATGGTGTCCTTCCGGGTGGCGACCACATACTTGCAGAAGTCCCCGTACACCGAGTCGGTCACTTCCGGCAGCGTGTCGTGCTCGAAGTGCAGCTTGTTGGCGTAATGGAAGAAGCGGTTCTCGCGCTGCAGATAGTAGTTCAGGTTGCTGATGGTCTGCGGCTTCCGTTCTATGTCCGGCTTGATGCCGCCTCCGTCGCGCACCTCACGTCCGGCGGCTGTGTGGAACACATGCGTCAGCGAGTCGGGAATGCGCCCCAGGTCCGGTGTGTCCTGGCCGGCTTCCCACCGCGCGATGCGCTTGGCCTGGTAGTCGATGGCCTGGATGCAGCGTCCGCTGGGGATATAGTACTTGGCGGAGGTGTATTTCAGGATGGTGTTGTAGGGCAGGGGCCGGCTCGTCTGCACCAGTCCCTTGCCGTAGCTGCGCTCGCCCATCACGACGGCGCGGTCCAGGTCCTGCAGGGCGCCGCTCAGGATTTCGCTTGCCGAGGCCGAATTCCTGTCGATGAGCATGACGGTCTTCAGGTCCGGTTCGATGGGCGGCGTGTTGGTCCTGTAGGTACTGGCGTTTTCGCCTCCCTTCATCTTGGTCTCCACCACGGTGCTTCCCTTGGGCACGAACATGCCCACTATCTTCACGGCTTCGTCGACCAGGCCGCCCGGATTGCTGCGGAGGTCGAACACCAGTCCGCGCAGGTTGCCCTTACGGAGTTCGACGAGGGCGCTCTGAACGTCCAGGGCCGCCTTGTCCGTAAACTTTTCCAGCATGATGTATCCGATGCTGTCGTTGAGCCAGCCGTAGTAGGGCACGGCGTCCAGGACCACTTTCTTGCGGGTGATGCTGGTCTGCCGGGCTTCCTTTTCCCCGGGGCGCAGGTAGGTTAGGGTGAACGACGTGTTCGGTTGTCCGCGCAGGTGCTCGCTCACATAGCTGCTGCCCTTGCCCACCATGTTTTCGCCGTCGATGGCCAGAATCTGGTCACCCGCCCACAAACCGGCTTCGGCGGCGGGCATCTTTTCGTAGGGCTCGCTGATGCACACGGTGTCGCCCAGCTGCATGATGAGGGCGCCGACGCCGGCATATTCGCCCGTCGTCATCGTCTTGAAGTCCTGCTGGTCTTCTTCGGCATAGAATTCCGTGTAGGGGTCGAGTTCTTCGAGCATGGCGTCGATGCCCGTGGTTAGCACATGCGCCCAGTCCACACTGTCCACGTAGTACGTCTGCAGTGTGCGTATCGTTGTGCCCAAAATTTCCATGTATTGTTGCGCATCCAAACGGGTGTCGCTTTTCTTCTTTCCCTGGTTTGCGGATTGTGCCCCGGCTTGTATTGGCAGACAAGTCAGCATTAAGATGCACCATAACAAGGCCCGGTTGCCGTTTGTTATTCCTTTCATAATTTTGCGATGTAATGGCGCAAATGTAGTCAAAAAAACTCAAATCACATTATTTTGTGTTATATTTTGTGATTTCCGAAATGTTTTTTTGCAATTGTCGGGGCAAAAAGTTATCTTCGCGTCAAATTTACACACTAAAACTCACTGCAATGCTTGTCCAAGATTCCGAACAAGTCCGTCAGGGGCAGGGAAAGAACATGATTCCGCCTCCAGAGCGTCCGTCACTGTTGAAGGGTTATCTCGAGAAGTTCAAGGACCCGCTCATCATCGTCCTTCTGGTCGTCTTCGTCTTTTCCGTGTCGGTCTCCTTGTACGAGGTGTTCGTGCAGGGCGGGTCTTATCGGCTTCTGCTCGAACCGATAGGCGTTCTGGCGGCCTTGTTGCTGGCCACGGGCGTCGGCTTCATCTTCGAGGTCAAGGCCGAAGGCGAGTTCCGCATTCTCAACCAGGTCAAGGACGATGAGCCGGCCAAAGTCTTGCGTCAAGTCAAGGCGGCTGCTGAGGGCGAAGAGCCCGAGGCCCAGATGTTCCGCATCGCGAAGAAGGATGTGTGCGTCGGCGATGTGGTAAGTTTGGAAGCCGGCGACGAGGTTCCGGCCGACGGACATCTGGTCAGCTGCAATCGGCTGAGGGTCGACGAGTCGAACTTCACCGGCGAACCCTGGAGCAACAAGGCCCTCCTCCGCGAAGGCGAGTCGGACGCCGAGGCCCACAAGGAGTCGACCTATCCCGAGGATTTTCTGCTGCGCGGCTCTACGGTCATCGAGGGCAGTGCGCGCTATGAGGTGACGGCCATCGGCATGGACACCGAAGAGGGCAAGGGAGCGGCCCGCATACAGGAGGGCAAGGAGGTGAAGACCCCGCTCAACAAGCAGCTCGATGCGTTGGGCAAGAGCATCTCCTACGCCAGCTTCGTCATCGGCGGCCTGATTGTCCTGGGCCGTCTTGCCTACTTCTTCCTCAACGCCACCGAGGCCGAAACCGGCGACCCCGTCATGATTGTCCACGTCGTCCTGAGCTCCATCATGCTGGCCATCACGCTGATTGTCGTCACCGTGCCCGAAGGTCTCCCCATGAGCATCACGTTGAGTCTGGCGCTCAGCATGCGCAAGATGCTCAAGGAGAACAACCTGGTGCGCAAACTCCATGCCTGCGAGACGATGGGCGCCGCCACGGTCATCTGTACCGACAAGACGGGCACCCTGACCCAGAACTGCATGACCGTGGTCGAGAGCCTCTTTGGCACCGACATTACGCCCGAAGAAGTGGCCGAAAGCATCGCCGTCAACAGCACGGCCGAACTGAACGGCACGCAGGCCATCGGCAACCCCACCGAAGGCGCCTTGCTGCAGTGGCTCAACAGCCGGCAGTTCGACTACCGGCAGCTCCGCAAGAAGAACGCCGTTGTCAGGCAGCAGCCCTTCAGCACCGAGACCAAATACATGCTCACCGAGACCGCGACGGCCACCTACATGAAGGGCGCGCCCGAAATCGTGCTCCGCATGGCCGACAGGATGGCCGAAGGCCTCACGGCCGAGATGGTCCAGGCCCGGTTGCTCGAATACCAGAACAAGGCCTACCGCACCCTGGGCTTTGCCGTCAACGGCACCTTTGTCGGCATCGTCGGCATTGCCGACCCCATCCGCGACGATGTGCGCGAGGCGATTGACACCTGCATGAACAAGGCCCACGTCAAGGTCATCATCGTGACGGGCGACACCACCGGCACGGCCAACGAGATTGGCCGGCAGATTGGCTTACTCCAGCCGGGCGAGACCGACAAGACCATTACGGGTCCCGATTTTGCAGCTTTGTCCGACGACGAGGCCCAGGCCCTGCTCAAGGACAACCGCATCAAGATCATCGCCCGTGCCCGGCCCGACGACAAGGCGCGGCTCGTCATCCTGCTGCAGCGCAACGGCGAGGTCGTTGCCGTGACCGGCGACGGCACCAACGACGCTCCGGCCTTGGCCAAAGCCCAGGTGGGCCTGTCCATGGGCGACGGCACGGCGCGCGCCAAGGAGGCTTCCGACATCACCATCATCAACAACTCGTTTGCCTCCATCAACCGGGCCATCCTCTGGGGCCGTTCCCTGTACCAGAACATCCGCCGCTTCGTCATCTTCCAGATGACCATCAACGTGAGTGCCTGCCTCATCGTCCTGCTCGGTGCCTTTACGGGTCTCGAGACGCCGCTCAACGTCACCCAGATGCTGTGGGTCAACCTCATCATGGACACCTTTGCGGCCATGGCCCTCTCCTCGTTGCCGGCCAATCCGCTGGTCATGAACGACCGCCCGCGCTCGCCGCAGGCCCACATCATCGACCGCCCGATGGCGCTCTACATAGCCGGCTGGGGCGTGGCGTTCTTCGCCATCCTGATGGTCCTTTGGCTCGACATGAAGAACAGCAGTTACGGCATCGACGGCTATCATGAGGGCATGTTCTTCACGACGTTCGTCCTGATTCAGTTTTGGAACCTGTTCAATGTGCGCTACTACAACACCGGACGTTGCCTCCTCCTCGACCTCATCGACGTGTTCCGCCGTCACCGCCCGCTGTCCGCATCGTTCAGCAGCGGCTTTGCCCTGATTCTCGTCCTTATCCTTCTGGGTCAGATTTTCATCCAGCAGGTGGCCTACGAGATGTTCGAAGTCGAGCCGCTCGGCTTGACCGATTGGGTGCTGCTCATTTTGGCCACGTCTCTCGTCATGATTGTTCCCGACCTGTACCGCTTCATCTTCCGTTGCCGCAAGTCGGCTGCGGCCTGATGCCGGGGTCCTGATTGCTTATGCACGCTACGCGATTCCTGCTCCTCTGCACAGGCTTGGCCCTGTCCGCCTCTGCCGTTGCCCAAACGCAGCGGGAGATGGCCGCAGTCTACGAGGCCGCACAGACGCCCTACAAGTACGGCCTGGTCGTAGTGCCCAAGGATGGGCAGCACATGACCGACTGCCCCACCGTCTTCCGTATGGCCGGACGCTGGTACATGACCTATGTCATCTTCGATGGCCGGGGCTACGAGACGTGGCTCTCCGTGTCCGACGACCTGCTGCACTGGCAGGAGGTGGGTTGTCTCTTGCCGTTCCGGGCAGCGGGATGGGACCGGCAGCAGCGGGCCGGGTTCCCCGCCCTTCTCAGCTGGGACTGGGACGACAGTGACCACACCCTGGGGCGTCAGGACGGTCGCTACTGGATGAGTTGTTTCGGAGGCGAGAACAAGGGCTACGAGGCCCAGCCACTCTCCATCGGCATGGCCTGGACCGACGCCGATGCGTTCGAGCGTAAGCTGCTCGCGGGCCGCAGGGACAGCCTCGAGTGGCAGATGCTCGACCGCCCCGTTCTTTCTCCGTCCGACAGCACGGCCCAGTGGTGGGAGACGGGCACGCACTACAAGCCCCTCGTCTACCGCGACCCCGAGCGCACGCTCGGCCACGAGTATGTGCTCTACTACAATGCCTATGGCCGGCATCCCGAGTCGGGGTTGGGCGCCGAGCGTATCGGCCTGGCGCTGAGCGACGACCTGCTGCATTGGACGCGCTTTGCCGGCAACCCCGTCTTCAGTCACGAGACCAAGGGAACCATCACGGGCGATGCACAGATAGTGCGGTTCCGCCCGGGTTCGGCCACCGAGCCGCCGCTCTATGCGATGTTCTACTTCCGCGCCTTCGACCCCAGCCGCCCCTACAAGGCCTACAACACGTTCTCGTGCAGCCACGACCTCGTCCATTGGGTAGACTGGCAGGGTGACGACCTGATTTATCCCACCGAGGCCTACGACGACCTCTTCTCGCACAAGACCTTTATCCTGAAGTGGCAGGGCGTTGTCTACCACTTCTTCTGTGCCGTCGACCGCGATTCGCGGCGAGGCATCGCCGTAGCCACGTCCAGGGATTTCGGCCGGTCCGAGGTCCATTTCCCCCATCCGTTCCGGTTCGGCAACGGGTTTACGGACCATGCCGTGCTGCAAAGCGGCGAGGGGGCGCTGCTGTGGGGAGAGGCCAAGCCCGGCCGGGTCGTCACCGTCCGTTTGGGCCGGGAGTCGTACACCGCCACGGCCGATGGGCATGGCCTGTGGCAAGTGCCGCTGCGCCGGCACAGGGCTTCGTCGCGGTCCTACACCCTTTCTGCCGTGTGCGAAGGGGAGCCCGACACGCTGAGGCTCGCCGACGTCGTGTTCGGCGACGTGTGGCTGGCCACGGGCCTCTCGGCCGATACGGCCAACCTTGCACGGCTGGGTCTCTCGGCCGATACGGCCCACAGCGAGGAGCTTGTTGCCGGGAAATATCAGCTCCGCACCCTGACGCCGCCCAAGAAGGGCGACTGGCCTACCTGGACCGTTGTCGGCAAAGCCACGGGGAAGCCTCTGGGCATCATCTCTGCCACGGCCCTCGGCTCGAAGCTGAAGAGCTGGACCTCCGGGAGCGGCAAGTGGAGCAGAATCCTGCTGAAGCCCCTGTCGCCTTACGTGGTCAAGGGCATCCTGTGGTACGGCGCTCCCTCCGTGCCCACGGCTCCAGACGCCCTGCACTCCGTCCGCGACTACTTGCGCAGCACCCTTCAGTCGCCTGCTGCCGAGTTTGTGGAGTAGGGGAGGCGCTGCACCAGCGGGCCGGCCAGCTGGTATTAAGACACTTGTTTTGATGGTGTTGTAAGATTTTTTTACGGTTACTGAGTCTTACAACAAATCCCGACTTCTGCGTGAGCAGCGGTCGGGAATTTTATTTACGGTGCTATGTGTTCAATACTTAGTTAATATTTATTCAAATACTTAAATTTCAAGCACATAGACAACAT